>NZ_CP141588.1:1447500-2047500 GCF_035594035.1 Sphingomonas sp. LY54 | reverse complement strand
GGCGAGAAGCTGAGCTTCGCCGAGGAAGCGGAAGGGCTGTTCGGCGTCCGGCCGGAGCTGAAGCCGCTTTCCGATTACGACCCGGTGCTGAAGCGGATCGAAACGCTGGTCCCGGGATCGAGGCCGCTCGCTGACCGCGTCGATGCCTTCCAGGACGCCTTCACGATCCCCAAGGAGCGGCTGAAGCCGGTGTTCGACGCGGCAATCGCCGAGTGCAAGCGGCGCACGACGCAGCATATCGCGATGCCGGCCGGCGAAAGCTTCGACCTCGAATTCGTCACCGGCAAGAGCTGGTCCGGCTACAATTATTACAAGGGCGGCTATCACAGCCTGATCCAGGTCAACACCGACCTGCCGATCCGGATCAGCCGCGCGGTCGATCTCGGCTGCCACGAAGGCTATCCGGGCCACCATGCGCTCAACATGCTGCTCGAGGAGCGGCTGACCAAGGGCCGCGGCTGGATCGAGTTCAGCGTCTATCCGCTCTATTCGCCGCAATCCTTAATCGCCGAGGGCTCGGCCAATTACGGCATCGATCTCGCCTTTCCAGGGCCGGAGCGTCTCGCTTTCGAGACTGCGGCGCTCTATCCGCTCGCCGGAATCCCAACCGCGAAAGCGGGCGACTATCTCGCTCTGCTGCACGCCATGCGCGATCTTGCCGGCGCCCGCTTCACGATCGCGCGCGACTTCCTGGAAGGGCGGATCGACCGGGCGCAAGCGGTCGCGCTCACCCAGAAATATCAGCTCGTGTCCAAGGCGCGCGCCGAGCAGTCGATCGACTTCACCACGCAATACCGGTCCTACGTGATCAATTACGGGCTCGGCCAGGATATGGTGCAGGCCTTTGTCGAACGCGCCGGCGCGGATCCGGCGGCGCGCTGGGCGGCCATGGAACGGCTGATCTCCGAGCCGAGCCTGCCCGCGGACCTGCTTCGTTAGGCGTAGATCAGGCCGCTGCGCCGACGAGCAGCAGGACGGCGCCGAGGCCCATCAGGGCAAGCCAGGGCAGATCGCCCTTCACGCTGAGGCGGCGGCCGCGGCCGCTCGGCTCCAGCGTGTCGCGTGGGGAATCGGGGGCGATGGCGCGAGGCTCGCTCAGCCGGCCGCGGCGAAGCGTCGAAATGGCCGTCATCACGACCCCGACGATGACCAGTAACGCACCGATTCCGACCAGCATCATGACCGCCTCCGGTCTGCCACGCTTGCCGCCAGTCTAGCGCAAGGTGGCCCCGGAGGGAACGCACCTAGACCGCAGATGAACGAGCGGTAGTTTTCGGTTCATGCAACCGGCCTCTTCCGCCGCCCGTTTTCCGAAGGCCCGCATCAGACGGGCGCAGTAGGAGAGAATCATGCGTATCTTCGTTCTCGCGGCCACACTTGCCGCGATCGCGTTGCCGGCGGCACCAGCGCTGGCCGACGGTCCGCGGCAGAACTGGCGCGAATATCGCCAGGACGTCCGCGAAGCGCGGCGCGACTATCGGCGCGATCTGCGCCGTGCCGACAGCCGTCGTGACATCCGCGAAGCCAGGCGCGACTACCGCCGCGACGTGCGCGAGGCCCGCCGTGACTATCGCCGCGATTGGCGAGAGGATCGACGCGACTATCGGCGCGACTGGCGCGGCTGGAAGCGGGACCACCGCTACCGCAACTGGCGCGGCGGCTATCGCTGGTAGGACGAGGCTGCGGGGGAGCGCCCGGCCACCGGCCGCGTCTCCCCTGCGGCTCCAATCGGCGCCCTGTTCGTTTTGGTCCTATGCCGTCGACGGTCATCCGCACGCATCTCTACGATGCCGGGGAGCGCAAGCTCGCGATCGAGTTCACCACCGGTCGCCGCTATCTCTATCACGACGTGCCGCCGCAGGAATATGAGCGCTTCCGCTCCGCGTTCAGCAAGGGACGCCATTTCAACGCCCATATCCGCGACGCCTACCGGTACACGGAGCTGGAGTCGGCCTAGCTCGCCTGCTCTTCGATCCGGCAGGCCGGCAATTGGAGCTGCGCCGTGTCTGCGCACTTGCGAACCTGCACGTCGCCATTGGGCGCGATGAATATCGCCCAGTCCTTCGTGTCCGAGCAGCGCGCGGTCCACATGGAGAGATTCTTGTAATCCTCCTGATAGCCCGATTGCTCGACCTTCTTGCAGGCCGAGCCCGAATCCTGGATCGCTCGGCGCAGTGCCAGCCCGCGGTTGAGTTCGCTGAGCCCCTTCAATTGATCCACGAACGGCGAACTCGCCGTCATCTTCCGCGTCTCGGCCGGCGCGTCGGCGGGCTTGTCGCCGCAGCCGGCCAGCGCAAGGACGAAAAGTGCGGCGATTCCCATCGGTCTGTATGTCATGCGGCCACATTATCTCTCGGCCGGGACGATTGCCAAGGGGTTGGCAGCGGCACCGCGGTCGGCGGGGCGGCGAGAAATCGTGAGCCTCTCGCCGCCCGCACGATCAGAAGCCGAGCTTCACCCCGACGAAGCCGGAGAAATCATTGCCGCCTTCCTGCTCGAACGAGGAGCTGGCGTTGACTTGCAGCGCGATCCGCTCGCCCAGCGAGAAGCTCGCGCCGCCGGTCAGGCGGGCATAGGTGTCCTTGGACCGGCTGGGCAGCACGAAGCCGTTGACGATCGTCGGCGCCGCGGTGCCGGCATAACGGATGGTGCGGCTATCGCCTTCGAAGTCCTTCTCGGCGGTCAAGGCAACATAGGGGCGGACGGCGAGACCGCCCATATCCACTTCGCCGCGCGCCTCCACGCCGGCGCTGCCGGCCAGCGCCTTCACGTCCTGGTCGGACACGGCGAGCGTCAGCACCGGGTCGCCGGTCTCGGTATAGCCGTCGCGTTCCGCCTCGGCGTACTGGACGCCGAGGACCGGGCCGACGCGCCAGTTGCCGACCCCGAACAGATAGCCCGCCTTGGCCCCGGCAGTGATCGCGTGACCGTCGCTCTCTCCCTCGAGCCGGTCGATCACGGCGGCGCGCTCATTCTCGAAATCAAGCCAGCCATAGCCGGCATAACCTTCCATGAAGGCGCCGGCCGCGGCGGCCCAGCCGGCGTAGACGCCCGCCTGCCACGCCCGCGCCTCGGCTTGGCCATCGGTCGTCACGAAATCCGCCTTGGCGCGCGAATAATTGACGGCTGCGCCGATCACGGCGCCCGGCGCCGCATCATATTCGGCGCCGGCGGTGATTCCGACGACATCGAGATCGTAGGACAGGTTGGTCGCGCTGCGGCCGTAATCACGCCCGGCGAAATTGCCGGTGACGTAGAAATTGAGGCCGCCCTCGCCATTGCCGCCGTGGCGCGCATCGGAAAGATCGAGACGGCCGAGCAGCGTCGAGCCGAAGGCGCGCGCGGTTTCCAGGCCGACGTCGGTCTGCGCCTGGAAATGGAGCGGCGCTTCGAGCTGCCTAACCGCATAGCGGCCGACGATTTCGAAGCCCTTGGACGTGAGGTGCAGCTGATCGACATAGAAGAAATAGCGATCGAGCAATTCGGGATTGGTGGTGACGCAGGCGAGCGGGCAGGCGCCGGCGCTCTGCAGCCCGAACGCCGCGGGATTGGCCTGGACGACATCGCCGACCGTGTTGAGATTGAGATAGTTCACGATCACGCCCTGGTTGGCGAAGCCGGCGAGCGTGGTCTGCATCCCGTTGTTGAAAGCGGTCGAGAAGGCCGAGCCGGCGGCCGCGCTTGGCTGGCCCACCGCCTCGGGCAGACGGCCGACGTCGCCCGCCAGGAAGGTGATGTTGCGGGCGCCGGCATCGACCAGCGCATTGAGGCCCGCCGTCGCCTCGCCGACGCGGATCGCGGCCGCGGCAGGCGCTCCGGCCACCGTGCCACCGCCCAGCCGGTAGGCGCGGGCATCGTTGCCGCCGATCGAGATGGCGAGCAGGTCGCCGGCGTCGAACCTGCCGTCGACGCGCGGGAAGGCGGCGGGGCCGCCCCCGGAGAGGAACGACTGATATTGGAGCTGGAAGCCGAGCGGGCCGACCGGATTGATATTGCCGGTGCCGGTATAGGCGCCGCCGATCGCGAAATTATCGACTGGAACGTTCAACGCCTGCGCCATCGTGTCGATGAAGTTGGTACCGTTGCTGAAGCGCCCATTGGGGTAGGGGGCGGGGCGCGGCACGCCGAACTCCCAGAGATTGCCGGTGTCGGCATAGCTGTCGCCGAACGCGACGATACGGTCGATGCTCTGCGCCGAAGCCGGCGCGGCGTGGACGGTGAGCGCGGCGGTGGCGCACAGGAGCTTGGCGGTTAGACGCGACATGGATCCCCCCTAAAAGCGGAGCGGCGTTGCTCGCCGCTCCTTATGTCGCTGGGATGCCGCGCTTTCGGGCTACTGACAAGGGGTTCAGTTGCGGTTCGGCGGCGCCTTCTCCCGCGCCAGCCGCGACATCAGGATGGCCGCTCTTTTGGCCTGGCGGTCGAGGCTGGCGATCTCAATGTCCTCGCCCGGCGCGTGCGAGCGGGTGCCTGCGGTGCCGAGGCCGATCAGGCCATCGACGTCGTTGGCGACGAAGCTGATGTCGCCGGCGCCGCGCTTGGCCGGATCGAGCTCGCCCATTTGCGGGAGGCCCATGTCGCGATTGACGAGGTTGAGCCGGACGAGCAGCGCGCGATTGCCCTCGGTCGGCGCCATCGGCGGGTAACCGTCCTTCTTGAAGGTGAGTTCGGCCTGCGTGCCTGCGAGCGGACTGCGCGCGACGATGGCCTGCATCCTGGCGCGGACGCGCTCGGTCTGCGCGTCAGACAGGGTGCGCAGGTCGCCGCGGGCGATGGCGATGGCGGGGATGATGTTGGTCTTGCCGGTCGCGGTGGCGCGCACGCCCTGCTCATCGGTCGCGGCAGTGGCGCCGCCGGCGATCAGGCCGACGTTGAACGTGAGGTTGGGCTCGGGCAGCTCCTGGCGGAAGGCTGCGATGATGCGCGCGAGCTCGTAGATCGCGCCGTCGCCCACGCCCTTGGCGAAGATGCCGCTCGAATGGCCGCTCTTCGCGGTCGTCTTGAGCTCCCACGAAGTCGAGCTGCGCCGTGCGATCGAGCCGATATCGACGCCGCCCTCCTGGCTCAGCCCCTCGAAGTCGAGCGCGACATCGGCGCGCTTGCCGGCCGCGATCAGATCGGCCCGCGCCGCCTCGATCGGCGCACCCGGACGTTCCTCGTCGCCGGTGAGCACGATCTCGATATCGGCATCCTTCAACGTGCCGGCCGCCTTCATCGCGCGCAACGCCGCGATCATAACGACCATACCGCCCTTGTCGTCGCCGATGCCCGGACCTTCGGCGCGGTCGCCCTTCAGCTCGAAGCGCTGGAACGGCGAATCGGGTTCGAACACGGTGTCGAGATGGCCGATCAGCAGCATCTTCTTGCCGCGGCCATTGCCCTTGTGGGTGGCGACGATGTGGCCGGCGCGGCCGGTATGTTCCATCGGCACCCAGCGCACCTCGAAGCCGAGCGGCTCGAGTTCGGCGCGCACCATCCTGCCGACCGCCTCGACCCCCGGCAGGTTCATCGACCCGCTATTCTGGTTCACCAGTGTCTCGAGCAGACCCAGGGTGCGCGCGCGCTCCTGCTCGACGACCTCCACCATCTTCTTCTCGGCCGCGCTGAGCCGCGCATCGGCGGCGGCAGGAAGAGCGGCGGCGGCGAGCAGGGCAAAGAGGAAGAGCTTCATCGCGATCTCCGGTGCAGGGGCGACGGAGCCTAGCCCCGGCGGACACGAGATCAAGCCTTCTGCACGATCGCCTTCGCCGCCTCGAGCGGCCGGTCGAGGTCGAGCGTCTCGACGACCTTCACCGCATCGTCGAAGCCGGCGCCGCAGAAAGTGGGGATGCCCCTGGCCTCTATGCCGGCGAGGAGCGCGCCCTTGGCGCCGCTGCGGCACGTGCCGGAGACATCGCGGATGAAGACCGCGGCGATCCGCTCGGGGTAGTCCTCGACCGCCTTCGCGTAGATCTCGACGTCCTGCTGGCCGTTGTCGCCGATAAGCAGGAAACGAAGCCCGGGATAGAAAGCGAGCACGGTCTCGATCGCCTGCAGCTTGTGCGTGTCGTGCCCGGTCTTGAACAATTTGCTCTCGTCGATGCCGTAATCCTTGAGGAACATCGGCCCGTGCGGGATTCCGTTCAGCTCCATGAACTCGGTGATGAAGCCATAGAGGTTCCACGGGCTCGACGAGACGTAGAAGAAGGGCCGCACCGGCGCGACATGATCGCGCGCGATCATCTTGTAGAGGGTCGAGGCGCCGGGCACCGCGAGCCGGTCCTGCGGCTGCTCGACCAGAACGCGCCGCCAGTTCTTGAGGAAATTGGTGGCGCCGGTCTCGACGACCGTGTCGTCGATGTCGGAGATGATGCCCCAGTGATTGCCGGTGCCGGGCGCCATCACCGGCACCGGAATGCGGTCGCGCTGCGCCTCGCGGCCGGGGGTGGAGAGCGTCACCCGCTCCCAGCCGGTCGCCTCCGGAAGCGGCAGCTCGATCGGCAGCTCGAACGTGAAATAGCCTTCCTCGTCGGTGACGGTCTCGATCATGTGGCCATAGCCTTCGCAGCGCACCGCGACGCCCGGCAGCTCGTTGCTGTTGTAGATCTCCATCATCGCCCGCAGCCGGGTGAGCGTCCCCTCGCCCGCGTCGAGCGGCTTCTCGTAGCGCACGATCCGGCCCTTCAGCCGCACCATGCGGTCGTTGCGGTAGCCGGCATAAGCGAGCATCCGCACCTTGCGATCGTGGCCTTCGCCGCGCGCGAGCACGCGCTCGAACCGGTCAACGTCGCGCTCGAGTTCCACGGCAGCGGAGTGGAGGAAGCGGCGCAGGCGGGAGGGCGGTTTCGTCTCGGTCATGGCTGGGTCAACCCCGGCTCCGCCGGAGCGTTCCCGGCGCCGTCGAGACCCCGGCGCTCAGGCTTCGCGCTCGCCGACCTTCATCGCCCGCTCCCAGGCAGCCATGTTGCGCTTGCCTTCCTGCACGAACGGCGAGCGGCGGATGCCGGCGAGAAACAGGTCGGCGACCTGCTTTCCCGGTGCGCGCAGCGGGCGTTCGACCTGCACAAGCAGGATGACGCGCGGCGTGGCGCCCTCATGCCAGACCTCGTGGCGGTAGGTGTCGTCCCAGACGATGCATTCGCCTTCGCGCCAGTGGATCGTCGAATCGGCGAGGTGCATCCGGCAGCCGTCCGGGATCATCAGCCCGAGATGACAGGTGAGCAGTCCCTTAGTCGGGCCGCGATGCGCCTTGATGTGCATGCCGGGCAGCAGGATCGAGAAGAAGGCGCTGTTGAGGCCGGGAATGCGCGAGGCCAGATCGGCCGTGCGGGGGCAGCGCGCGCAATTGTCGTCGAGGCGATAGCCGTAGCCGTAGAGAAAGAAGGATTTCCACAGGTCGGTGGTGGCGATGCGGCGATGATCTGGGGAGACCGAACGCAGCGGCGGCACCTCCTCGATCCGCGGCAGCAAGGTCGCCGCCTCGTCGCGGATCGCCTCCCAATTCGCCTCTAGCGTCGCCGTCCAGGGGAAATCGGTGCTGTCGAGGACGGGATCGTTGGGAACCAGGGAGGAGCGGGCGATGACCCGGTCGAGCCGGCCGCGCATTTTCTTGATGAAGCGATAGGGCCATGGCCGGGCCGGCAGCCCCGACGGGTTGGCAGCGGCTGGACTGGTCATCGTCATCGGCGACCCCGGTCAGTTCGCCGTCCCCTTACACCATTTCGCGCGGATCCGTCAGCGCAGGAATCGAAAGGGCCGCGCCGGCAGGGGAAAACCGGCGCGGCCCGTCTCGGCTGCGGTCAGGACGGCGTCTTGGCCGATGCCGCCGCGTCGAGCTCGGCGCGGGTCATGGCGATGACCAGGCCCTGCTGGTTCTTGCCGAAGCTGGTGACCGGGATTTGCACGCGGCTCTTGCCAGTGGCGATCACGGCGCCGCTCGCATCGACCGATTCGATCTTGCCGACGACCCCGCCGGCCGTGTCGCGCACGGTATCGCCCGCCTTGATGTCGGCCTGGGTCACCGCGACGAGCTTCGCGTCCCCGGCCTCGGCCTTGGCAGTCGCACCGACTGACTGGTTGGCCGCATCCGCCGCTGTGTTCGCAGCGTCGCGGACCGCATCGGTGGCGGCGTCGACGGTCGACTGGACCGGGAGGTTGGCGTTGACGCCGGCATTGACGTCGACGGCGACCTGAGCCCCCGCGCCGGCTAGCGGCAACGCGGCCGCGGCGGCCAAGAGGGCGGTCTTCAGCAACATTCTCGATCTCCTTCGTTGGGATAGCGACAACCCGCGGAAGGAGAATCGGGTGCAAGCGAGTCGACGAAACGTGCGACTCCCTCGGCCAATTAGATCCTTGGTTTAGAGAACATATTTGCTGAGGTCGGTGTTGCGGGCGACGGCGGCCAGCTGCTTCTCGACATAGGCCGCATCCACCGTGACAGTCTCGCCCTTGCGATCCTCGGCCTCGAAGCTGACGTCTTCGAGCAGCTTCTCCATGACCGTCTGCAGCCGCCGCGCGCCGATATTCTCGATCTGGCCGTTCACCTCGGCGGCGATGCGGGCGATCGCGCGGATGCCGTCGTCGGTGAAGTTGACCTCGACCCCTTCGGTGGCGATCAGCGCGCGATATTGCTCGGTGAGGCTGGCGCGCGTGTCCTGCAGGATGCGGACGAAATCCTCCTCGGTCAGCGCCTTCAGTTCGACGCGGATCGGCAGGCGGCCCTGGAGCTCGGGGAGGAGATCGCTCGGCTTGGCGATGTGGAACGCGCCCGAAGCGATGAACAATATATGGTCGGTCTTGAGCGGACCATATTTGGTGGCGACGGTGGTTCCCTCGATCAGCGGCAGCAAATCGCGCTGCACGCCCTCGCGGCTGACCGAGCCGCCGCGCACGTCGCTGACCGCGATTTTGTCGATCTCGTCGAGGAAGACGATGCCGTTCGCCTCCGCGTCGCGCAAAGCGGTGCGGTTGACGTCGTCGGCATCGAGCCTCTTATCCGATTCCTCCTCGACCAATTTATCCCACGCGTCGGCGACGCGCAGCCGGCGCTTCTTCTTGGGCTGCTGGCCGAACGCCTTGCTCATCATATCGCTGAGGTTGATCATGCCGACCTGGCCGCCGAGGCCGGGTATCTCCATCGTCGGGCTCGCCGTCTCGACCAGCTCGATCTCCACCTCCTTGTCGTTGAGATGGTTGTCGGCGAGGCGCTGGCGGAAGCTCTCGCGGGTCGCCTGGCTCGCTTCCTTGCCGACCAAAGCATCGAGCAGCCGCTCCATCGCCGCTTCGCTGGCGGCTTCGCGCACCGCGCCTCGGCGGCGCTCCTTCTCGAGCCGAACGGCTTCCTCGACGAGGTCGCGGGCGATCTGCTCGACGTCGCGGCCGACATAGCCGACCTCGGTAAACTTGGTCGCCTCGACCTTCACGAAAGGCGCGTTGGCGAGCTTGGCCAGCCGGCGCGAAATCTCGGTCTTGCCGCAGCCGGTCGGCCCGATCATCAGGATGTTCTTGGGCGTGACCTCCTCGCGCAGATCCTCGGACAGGCGCTGGCGGCGCCACCGGTTGCGCAGGGCGACCGCGACCGCCTTCTTGGCCTCGTCCTGGCCGACGATGTGGGAGTCCAAAGCGGCGACGACCGCCTTCGGGGTGAGATTGTCGTTCATGTCTACCTTGCGTTCCGGCGAAAGCCGGAACCCAATCCGGCCTCAATTACTGGGCCCCGGCTTCCGCCGGGGAACTGGTCTGTCAGGCCGCGCCCTCGATCTTTTCGATGGTGAGATTCCCGTTGGTGTAGACGCAGACATCGGCGGCGATCTTCATCGCTTTGCGCGCGATCGTCTCCGCGTCCTCCTCATATTCGAAGATGGCGGTCGCGGCCGACAGCGCGAAATTGCCGCCCGATCCGATCGCGGCGATGCCGTCGGCGGGCTCGAGCACGTCGCCATTGCCGGTGAGGATCAGGGTCACGTCCTTGTCGGCGACGATCATCATCGCCTCGAGGTTGCGCAGATATTTGTCGGTCCGCCAGTCCTTGGCGAGCTCGACCGCGGCGCGCATCAATGCCCCATGATGCTGCTCGAGCTTGCGCTCCAGCCGCTCGAACAGAGTGAAGGCGTCGGCGGTGGCGCCGGCGAATCCGCCGATCACCGAACCGTCGTGGAGGCGGCGGACCTTGCGGGCATTGGGCTTGATCACCGTCTGGCCCAGCGACACTTGGCCGTCGCCGGCGACGACCACATTCCCGTTCTTACGCACACCCAGGATCGTTGTCCCGTGCCAGCTTTCCATGTCCGCTCCCGCTCTCTTTGTGGGGGCTATGTGGGATGGCGCGCGACGCTCTGCAACAATCGCGCAACCGTGACAGGGCCGGCACGAGCGGCTAGTCCCTCGGCGATGATCGAGCTGCTCCTTCTGGTCGGGCTGGTCGCCCTGTTCGCCGCCCACCGGAAGACGAGCCTCCGGCTGGCGCGTCTCGAAGAGCAGCTTGACGCGCTCGGCCATGCCCTGCATCCGCCCGCCGAGCCGACCCAGGCAGTCCGCGCCTACACCGTCCAAAGGGCAGCTCCCGAACCGGCCACCGAGCCGCCTGCCCGAGCCGAGGAGTGGACCGAGCCGCCCGCCGAGGAACCGGCTTTGCCGGTCCGCGAGACCTTTGCGATATTGTTCGAGCGCTTCGTCGGCGGGCGGCTGCTGATCTGGGTCGGCGGCATCGCGCTAGCGGTCGCGGGTGTGTTCCTGGTGCGCTATTCGATCGAGATCGGCCTGGTGACCCCGCCGGTGCGGATGGCGATGGCGGGGGCATTCGGCCTGCTGCTCATCGCCGGCGGCGAAATCGCGCGCAGCCGGCCTGGCTTCACCGCCGATCCCCGCGTCGCCCAGACCCTAGTCGGCGCCGGCATCTTCGTCCTCTATGCCGCGACTTACGGATCGCTGACATTATACGGGCTGATGCCGGTCGGCGTCGCTTCCGCGCTGATGGCACTGATCACGGCGGCGGCGCTGGTGCTGGCGCTGCGCCACGGCGCGCCGACGGCGGTGATGGGCCTCACCGGCGGCTTCCTGACTCCGCTGCTGGTCGGCGATCCGAACGCCAGCGCGGTGCCCCTGCTCGCTTACCTGGCGCTGCTCAACGCGGCCCTGTTCGCGCTGGCGCAGCGCCGCGGCTGGACCTGGCTCGCTGCCGGCGCGGTCGTGCTGAGCTTCCTCTGGTCGGCGGCCTTGCTGATGTCGCGCGCGCCCGATGCGCTGGCCGCGGGCGTGTTCATCGTCGCCATGGGCATCGCCGCCTCGCTCGCGCGGCCCGGTGAAGGGCGCCATCTCCATCTCCTGCAGCCGGCGGCGATCGGCCTGCTCCAGCTCGCGGTGCTGGTGGCGCGGACCGATCTCGGCGTCGCCGCCTGGGCTCTGTTCGGCACGCTCGCGCTGGCGAGCCTGGTCCTCGCCACGCGGCGCGAGGAATATCGGCTGCTGCCGCCGCTCGCCTTGTTGCTGGCTTTGGTGCTGCTCGCCGCCAAAAGCCTGTTCGACAGCAACCCGATCCTTCCCTGGGCCGCGGCGGCGACCGCTCTGCTCTTCACCGGCTTCGCCTGGCCGCTGGCGGCGCGCGACGGATCCCGCCTGCCCTGGACCGCCGTGGCCTGCGCCGCGCTCGCCGCCCCCGCGCTGATCCTGCGTGCCGGCGAGGGGCGACTCCTCGCCGGGCCCGTCTGGGGCGCGCTGATGCTCCTGCTGGCCGTCGGCCCGGCCGTGCTTGCCTGGCGCCACCGCGGCGAAGCCCGCGCCGAAGGCCAGCCGGACCTGCCGCTGCTGATCGCCGGAGCGACGTCGGCCTTGCTGCTGATGGCCGCGGCTTATGATCTCCTCCCCAATGACCTGATGCCGGCGGGTTGGGCGCTGGTCGCGCTCGCGGCCGCCGGCGCGGCGCGGCGTTTGCGCGACGTCGGCCTGGCGATGGTCGCGCTCGCCGTGTCCGCGGCTGCGGCCACGGCTTCCGTGCTACTGGTGCCCGAGCTCTGGGCCACGATCGGCGGCTCGCTGATCGCCGAACCCGCTTTCGTGACGGCGCTGCCGACGCCGGCCGCGGCGCTGCAATCGCTCGCGCTGACGGGCGCGCTGCTGCTGGCCGTATGGCGCGTCCTGCCGCCTCTGGCGCCGCTTCATGCCCGCGCGCTGCCCACAACCGGCGCGGCCCTGCTCGCCGCCGCGGGCTACATCCTGTTCAAGCAGGTCTTCGCGATCGAGGACCGGGCCGATTTCGACGCGCGCGGCTTCGCCGAGAGGATGGTGCTGACCCAGACGCTGTTCCTCGCCGGCTGGCTGCTCGCCAGCGGCACGCTGCGCGACGCCCGGCTGGCGGAGCGGCTGCCGGCCTGGGGCATGGCGCTGACCCTCGTCGCCGCGGCGCGCCTCATCTGGTTCGACCTCATCCTCCACAATCCGGTGCTGACGCCGCAATGGATCGGGCCGCTGCCGCTCCTCAACCTGATCCTTCCCGCCTTCATCGGCAGCGCCTTTTGGCTGCATCTTGCGCGGCGGCGCGGCGGCCGCTGGCAGGTTTTGTGGCTCATCCTGTTCCTGGGCGCGCTGATCGCGGGGGTGATGCTGCTGGTGCGCCAGGCCTTCCACGGCGCGACGCTGACCGCGATCGATATGCCGGTCGGCGAGCGCTATGGTTATTCGCTGGCCGGGCTTCTGCTCTCGGTCGGGCTGCTCGGCGCGGGCGTGCGCATGGCCGACAAGCCGCTGCGCCTCGCCGGCCTGCTGCTGCTGACCGCGACGGTGCTCAAGGTGTTCCTGGTCGACGCGGCGGCGCTCGAGGGCGTGCTGCGCATCCTCTCCTTCCTCGGCCTCGGCATCGCCCTGATCGGCGTCGGCAAGCTCTATACGAGCGTGCTCGCGGCCGAGGCGCGGACCGCCTAGCCGATCGTCATGGGCCGCCCCGCGGGCAGGAATGAAGTGAGAAAATGGTCGGGGCGAGAGGATTCGAACCTCCGACCCCCACACCCCCAGTGTGATGCGCTACCAGGCTGCGCTACGCCCCGACCGAGGCACCGCCGCAGCGATGCCGAAGCCGGCCACTTAGGCGCGAGCCGCCCGAATGGCAAGCGGCAGCCGGCTTGATCCGAACGGAATCGCCACCTAGTTTCAAAAAGAAACCAAAGGGGCGTCGGATATGACAGAGCCGCATTATGGCGTGGCGAGCCGCGAAGAGGTTGCCGGCCTGTCCGGCATCGAGATGCTGCGCGCCATGCTGGCCGGCAGACTGCCGGGCCCGCCCATGTCGCAGACCCTGGGCTTCCGCCTGACCGAGGTCGGCGACGGCACGGTCGTGTTCGAGGGCGAGCCCGGACCGCATCTGCTCAATCCGCTCGGCAGCGTCCACGGCGGCTGGGCGCTGGCGCTGATCGACAGCGCGACCGGCTGCTCGGTCCATAGCCGGCTCCCGGCCGGGCTCGGCTACACGACCGTCGAGACCAAGGTGAACATGACCCGCCCGATCCTCGCCGATGCCGGCACGGTCCGCACCGAAGGGCGGGTCGTCTCGATGGGTCGGCAGATCGCCACCGCCGAGGCCTATGTCTATTCCGCGGACCGCAAGCTGCTCGCCCACGGCACGTCGACCGTGATGATCCTGCAGCCACGCTGACGCCGCCCGGCCATCAGCGTCCGGACCTCCGGCCGGACCCTTGCTTGCGTAACGGGGGGTCCCCATGATAGTCGCGCCGGCTTCCGGTATGGCCGCCCGGCCACCCATTATCAGGTAAGATTTCCATGTTCGCATCTCCCGCCCATGCCGCAGCCGGCGCTGCACCTGCAGGAGCCGCCGGCTTCTTCGTGTCGGTCGCCCCGCTGATCCTGATCTTCGTGATCTTCTACTTCCTGCTGATCCGCCCGCAGCAGCGCCGCATGAAGCAGCACCAGGCGCTGATCACCGCGGTCAAGAAGAACGACATCGTGGTCACCGGCGGCGGCCTCGTCGGCAAGGTGACCAAGGTCGACGAGACCGAAGTGGAAGTGGAGATCGCCCCGAACGTCCGCGTGCGCGCGCTGAAGTCGACCTTGAGCGACGTCCGCCCGCACGGCACCAAGCCCGCGAACGACTGATGCTGGATTTCCCGCGTTGGAAAGTCTGGGGGACCACCCTCCTGCTCCTGATCGGCATCGCTTTCGCGATCCCGAGCATGTTGCCGCCGTCGGTCGTCGCCAAATTCCCCGGGTTCCTCCCGCGCGAGCAGGTCAATCTCGGCCTCGATCTGGCCGGCGGCAGCCATCTGCTGCTCGAAGCCGACACCAGCGACGTCGCCAAGCAGCGGCTCGAGGTGATGGAAGAGACGATCCGCACCGAGATGCGCCGGGCGAGCCCGCGCATCGAGATCGGCGAAGTGTCGAGCAGCGGCGGCCGCGTGAGCTTCATGGTGCGCGACCCGTCGAAGGTCGACGCGGCGATGGAGATCGTCCGCAACCTGACCCAGCCGGTCGGCCTCGGCGGCCAGCGCGACTGGAACGTCAACGTCCTCGATACCAACCGCATCGTCATGCAGCCGACCGAGTCGGGGCTTTCCGCGGCGCTCGACAATGCGATGAATGTCGCCCGTGAAGTCGTCTACAACCGCGTCGATCCGGATGGCACGCGCGAAGTGACCGTGGTCCGCCAGGGCCGCGAGCGCATCCTCGTCCAGGTGCCGGGCCTGCAGGACCCGGAAGGGCTGAAGCAACTGCTCGGCAAGACCGCGCGGCTCGATTTCAAATTGGTCGACCTCAACGCAGATCCGGCGCTGGTCGCGCAGGGCCGCGCGCCCGTCGGCAGCCAGGTCCTTCCCTATCCGGACAGCCCCACCGGCCGCATTGCCGTGCAGCGCCGCGCGATGGTGACCGGCGACCAGTTGATCGACGCCACCCAGCAATTCGATCCGACCACCAACGAGCCCGTCGTCAGCATCCGCTTCGACGGCGCCGGCGGCCGCCGCTTCGCGAAGGTGACGCAGGAGAATGTCGGCAAGCCGTTCGCCATCATCCTCGACGACGTTGTCGTCTCGGCGCCCAACATCAACGAGCCGATCCTCGGCGGCCAGGCGCAAATTTCGGGCAACTTCACCGTTCAGAGCGCCAACGACCTTGCCGTCCAGCTCCGCTCGGGCAAACTGCCGGTCGAGCTCAAGGTGGTCGAGGAGCGTACCGTCGGCCCCGACCTCGGCTACGATTCGATCCGCGAGGGCATCATCGCGGGCATCGTCGGCACCGTGCTGGTCCTGATCTTCATGTTCGTGACCTATGGCCGCTTCGGCTTCTACGCCAACATCGCGCTGGTCCTGAACGTCGTGATCATCCTCGGCATCATGGCGATCTTCAACGCGACGCTGACGCTGCCCGGCATCGCCGGCTTCGTGCTGACGATCGGCGCTGCGGTCGACGCCAACGTGATCATCAACGAGCGCATCCGCGAGGAATATCGGCGCGGACGGACGATCATCCAGGCGATCGAGCACGGCTATAATGAGGCCCGCACCGCCATTTTCGACGCCAACATCACCAACGTCATCGCCGGCATGCTGCTCTTCTACTTCGGCACCGGCCCGGTCCGCGGCTTCGCGGTCGTGATGATGATCGGTATCGCCACCTCGGTCTTCACCGCGGTCACCGTGACGCGCATGTTCGTGTCGCTGTGGCTGCGTAAGCGTCCGACCGAGCTGCGGATCTAGGAAAAGCCCATGCTGCTCAAGTTCGTCCCGGACAACACCAATATCGACTTCCTGCGCTGGCGCGGGTGGGCCATCGCCTTCTCGATCCTGATGATGGTCGCCTCAATCACTTTGGTCGCGGTCAAGGGCCTCAATTTCGGCGTCGACTTCGCCGGCGGCCAAATGATCCGCGTCACCTTTGCCCAACCGGTATCGATCGACGACCTGCGCAACGACGTCGCCGCGATCGGCGTCGGCGATCCGAGCATCCAGGAATTCGGCTCGCCGCGCGAAGTCTCGATCCGGCTGCCGCTGCCCGAGGGCGGCGAGGAAGGCGCCAACGCCGCCGCCTCGCGCGTCCGCGACGCGCTGGTCAAGCAATATCCTGGGGCGCGCATCGACGCCGTCGAAACGGTGTCGGGCAAGGTTTCGGGCGAGCTTGTCCGCTCGGGCGGTCTCGCCTTGCTGCTGTCGATGATCGGGATCGCGATCTACATCTGGATCCGGTTCGAATGGCAGTTCGGCGTCGGCGGCCTGTTCTCGCTGTTCCACGACGTCACGCTGACGCTGGGTCTGTTCGCGCTGACGCAGATGGAGTTCGATCTCAACGTGATCGCCGCCCTGCTGACGCTGATCGGCTATTCGCTCAACGACACGATCGTGATTTATGACCGGATTCGCGAGAATCTGCGCAAGTTCCGCAAAATGGACATCACGTCGCTGCTCAACATGTCGATGAACGAGACGCTCGCGCGCACCATCGCTACCAACCTCGCCATGCTGCTCGCGCTCGGCTCGCTGACTTTGCTCGGCCCCGACGTGATCCAGAGCTTCACGATCGCCCTTTTGTTCAGCGTCGTCGTCGGCACCTATTCGACCATCTATATCGCCACTCCCTTCCTGATCTGGCTGAAGGTGGAATCGAGCAGCTTCGTGCCCAAGGCGGCACCCGGCGGCGCGGAGCAGGTGCCGAGCGAAGGCTACTGACATGGCGTCGCGCTGGGACCGGGACGCATCGGCGAACGGCCCGGTTGTCCAGGGCTTCAGCGGCGGCGGCTTCAAAGTCGACGGCGGCATCTACATGGCGCTGCTGCTCACCCCGCTGCGCGCCGATGGTTGGGACGCACCGCCGCTGGCCGAGCTCAGCCTCGACCATCTCGCGCCTCTGCTGGGCCTCGATCCTCAGCCGGAATTCGTGATCATCGGCACCGGCCCGAAAATGGCCTTCCCGCCGCGCGCGCTGATCCGGGCGCTCGAGGAACGCGACATCGGCGTCGAGGCGATGGACAGCCGCGCCGCCGCCCGCGCCTGGGGCATGCTGCGCAGCGAGGAACGCTGGATCGCCGCCGCGCTCATGCCGCTCTGACGGCGCCGTTCCTTTCGACCATATCCGCCAGGTGATCGCGCAGTTCGCGCGCATTCCTGTCCCAGCTGAAGCGTTCGGCCGCCGCACGCGCGGCCGATTGCGACGGCGGCGCGGCGATCAGGGCACGGACGGCGGCGGCGATCGCGGCCGGATCGCGCGGGACGAGCCGCCCGGCTTCGGGCCGATCCACCACCTCGCGGGCGCCGCCGACATCGCTGATCACGATCGGCGTGCCGCAGGCAAGCGCCTCCACCCACACATTGGCCAGACCCTCCGACGACGAGGGCAGCACGAGCGCATCGGCGGCCGCGAGCAGACCCGGCAGGTCGGCATGCGGCCGATTGCCGAGGAACCGCGCCCGGGCGCCGATCCCGGCGGCGCGGACCTGGCGCTCGAGCGCACGACGGTCGGGCCCGTCCCCGATCAGGAACAGGGTGGCACCGGGGATGGCGCTCAGCGCCTCCAGCACCATCGCCTGGCCCTTGCGCGGGATCAAAGCCCCGGCCGTCGCCAACAGGGGACCGCTCACGCCGAGCTTCGCCTTTGCCGCCTGCCGGTCGACCGGCACGAAGCGATCGAGATCGACGCCGGTGCGGTGGGTCCGGATCCTGTCGCGCCGCATGCCCAACGCGGCCATGTCGTTGGCCAGCGCGTCGCTCACTGCCAGCAGGCCGCTGGCGGCGGCTGCGGCCTCCACGATCTGGCCGCTTATGCGGGGACGGCGGCCCCAATGGTGAATATCGGCCCCGCGCGCCTTGATCGAGAAGGGGAGCCCAAGCGCGCGCGCCAGATGCATGGCCGCAGGGCCGTCGGGCCAGAAGAATTCGGCGTCGATGATGTCGAACGGAAATTCCACGCGCATCCGCCGCAGGCTTGGAAGCAAAGCCGCCGCCATGCGCCGTGCATTGCCCGCCTGGCCGAGCGGGCCCCAGACGCGATAGGCGGGACGCCAGACCGGCAGACCTTTCCAATCCTCGCGCCCCGCAAGCGTGGAGCGCGGAGCGTAATGCGGGTGACGCGACAGCGGCCAGGGGGGCAGCCCGACCGGCGAGACCACCCGCACCTCGACATCGGGCAAAGCGGCGAGGCCCAGCGTCTGGCGCTCGACGAACACGCCGAGCGTCGGCTGGGCCGCGTTCGGGAACAGAGTAGCAAGGGTTAGCACGCGCAGCATCGTCTTATCCTTAGCAGCGCGGCCCTTTTCAGGGCATTAAACCGTCATTCATCGCCGCTGGGCTCTTTGCCTCCTATCCTGCTTGGCCTCCGCCCAAGCCTTCGCTAAGAAGCCGAACATGCTGCGCAACATCCCCCGTCCGCTTATCGGTCTCGCCATTCTTGCCGCGATCACTCCTTTGGCGGGATGCGCCAGCGGCAACAAGCGCACGCGCGCCGACACTTCCTACGTCGCGCGCGACGTCAACACGCTCTACAATGCGGCCAAATACCGGCTCGACCGCGGCCAGTACGTCATCGCGGCGGCACTGTTCGACGAGGTCGAGCGCCAACATCCCTATTCGATCTGGGCACGCCGCGCGCAGCTGATGAGCGCGTTCAGCTATTATCTCGCCAAGGACCACACCAAGTCGATCGAATCGGCCCGCCGCTTCCTGGCGATCCATCCCGGCAACAAGGACGCGCCCTACGCCCTCTATCTGATCGCGCTCAATCATTACGAGCAGATCGAGGACGTGAACCGCGACCAGAGCATCTCCAAGCAGGCGCTCGACGCGCTCGGCGAACTCGTCCGCCGTTATCCCGAGACTCGCTTCGCCGCCGACGCACGCCTGAAGATCGACCTTGTCCGCGACCATCTCGCCGGCAAGGAGATGGAGATCGGCCGCTTCTACCAGCGCCGCCAGCAATGGCTCGCCTCGGTGGTCCGCTTCCGCACCGTCATCGACGAATATCAGACGACGACGCACACGCCCGAGGCGCTGATGCGCCTCACCGAATCCTATCTGGCGCTCGGCATTCCGGCGGAAGCGAAGAAGGCCGCCGCCGTGCTCGGAGCCAATTATCCGGGCACCAAATGGTATGAGCGCGCCTACGAGCTGGTCCAGAAGCACGCCCCTGCCGCCTGACGTGGCGGGGCCGTCATGCTGACCGCCCTTTCGATCCGCGACGTCGTGCTGATCGAGACGCTGGACCTCGAATTCGGTCCGGGTCTCGGCGTGCTCACCGGCGAGACCGGCGCCGGCAAGTCGATTCTGCTCGATTCCCTCGGCCTCGCGCTCGGCGCCCGCGCCGATAGCGGCCTCGTACGTAGCGGGCAGGCCCAGGCCGTGGTCAGCGTCAGCTTCGAGGTGCCGGAAAGCCACGCCGCGCGTGCGCTGCTCGCCGAGAACGGGCTGGATGGCGAGGCCGGCGAGCCGATCGTCATTCGCCGCATCGTAAAGTCGGACGGCGGCAGCCGCGCCTTCGTCAACGACCAGTCGGCCTCGGTCGCTTTGCTCCGCGATCTCGGCGCCCTGCTGGTCGAGATACACGGCCAGCATGACGACCGCGGGCTGCTGAACGCGCGCGGCCACCGCGCCCTGCTCGACGCTTACGGTCGCATCGACACGCGCACCTGCGAGACCACGTTCCAGGTCTGGCGCGGCGCCGAGGCGAAGCTCGCCGCGACCCGCGACATGATCGACGTCGCCGCGCGCGACCGCGAATATCTGGAACATGCCGTCGCCGAGCTGACCGCGCTGGCGCCGCAGCCGGGCGAGGACGAGGAACTGGCCGGGCTGCGCGCCAACATGCAGAAAGGCGCGCGGCTGGCCGAGGATATCGGAGCGGTGGCCCAGTTGGTCGAGGGATCGGAGGGGGCGCTCGCCCTCCTCCGCCAGGCCGCCCGCCGCCTCGACCGGTTCGCCGACGAGGACGACAAGCTGGGCGAAGCGCTGGCCGCCATCGACCGCGCAGTGGTCGAGGCGTCCGAGGCCGAGGACCGGCTCGCCGAAGCGGCCGAGGCTATGGCCTATGATCCGGCCCGGCTCGAGGAGGCTGAGACACGGCTATTCGAGATCCGAGCGGTCGCCCGCAAGCACCGCGTGGAGCCGGACGCTTTGGCGGCGCTGGCCGGGGAGTTGGCCGCGAAGCTGGAGGCGATCGAGACCGGCGACGAAAGCCTCGCCGCGCTGGAGCGCGCGGTGCAGGATAGCCGCGCCGCCTATCTGGCGGCGGCCGAAACGCTGACCGCGGCGCGCGAAGAGGCCGCCGCCCGGCTCGACACGGCGGTGGCGCAGGAGCTGGCGCCGCTCAAGCTGGACGCCGCGAAGTTCAAGACGGTGATCGAGCCGCTCGACGAGGCGCAATGGGGCGCGCGCGGCCGCGACCGGGTCGAGTTCGAAATCTCGACCAATCCCGGATCGCCGTTCGCGCCTTTGATCAAGATCGCCAGCGGCGGCGAATTGTCGCGCTTCATCCTGGCGTTGAAGGTCGCGCTGGCCGAGCGCGGCGGCGCGACGACGATGGTGTTCGACGAGATCGACCGCGGCGTCGGCGGCGCGGTGGCGAGCGCGATCGGCGAGCGGCTGCACCGGCTCGCCGGGCGCGCGCAATTGCTGGTCGTGACCCACAGCCCGCAGGTGGCGGCGCGCGGCAACCAGCATTTGCTGATCGAGAAGAGCCACCAGGGGCTGGTCACGCGCACCAGCGTACAGGCGCTCGACGAAGCGCGCCGCCGCGAGGAAATCGCGCGCATGCTCTCGGGCGCCCAAGTCACCGACGAGGCCCGCGCCCAGGCGACCCGATTGCTGGAGGCGGCCTAGCGGGTTATCGCTCGCGACGATGACCGCGCCCGAACATCTTACCGACATCGAAGCGGCCGCCGAACTCGGCCGGCTCGCCAAAGAAATCGCCCGCCACAACCGGCTCTACCATACCGACGACGCGCCGGAGATTTCCGACGCGGACTATGATGCGCTGGTGCGGCGCAACGCCGCGCTGGAGGCAGCCTTCCCGCATCTAGTGCGCACCGACAGCCCGTCGCGCCAGGTCGGCGCGGCGCCCGCCGGGCACCTTGCGAAAGTGGCCCACGCACTGCCGATGCTCAGCCTCGACAACGCCTTTGCCGACGCGGAGGTGACGGACTTCATCGGCCGGGTGCGGCGCTTCCTTGCCCTGCCCGCCGACGCGGAGGTGGCGCTGACCGCCGAGCCCAAGATCGACGGCCTGTCCTGCTCGCTGCGCTACGAGAAGGGCGTGCTCGTCCAGGCGGCGACGCGCGGCGACGGCGCGACCGGCGAGGACGTGACCGCCAATGCGGCGACGATCAAGGACATCCCGCAGCGCCTGCACGGCGACGCGCCCGACGTGTTCGAGGTGCGCGGCGAGGTCTATATGGCCAAGGCCGATTTCGCTGCGCTCAACACGCGGCTCCTCGCCGAGGCAGACGACCCCGAGAAAGCGCGTCAGTTCGCCAATCCGCGCAACGCCGCCGCCGGCTCGCTGCGCCAGAAGGATTGGAAGGTGACGGCGGCGCGGCCGCTGCGCTTCCTCGCTCATGGCTGGGGCGAAGCCTCGGCGCTGCCGGGCGAGACCCAGTGCGCGGTGATGCAGGCCATCGCGGCCTGGGGCCTGCCGGTCTCCGACGATTTCCAGCGTTTCACCGATCTCGAGACCTCGCTCGCCCATTACCGGAGCATCGAGGCCAGGCGCGCCGACCTGCCGTTCGACATCGACGGCGTCGTCTACAAGGTCGATCGCCTGGACTGGCAGCGCCGGCTCGGCCACGTCGCCAAGGCCCCGCGCTGGGCGATCGCGCACAAATTCCCGGCCGAGCGGGCCGAGACGACCTTGAAGGCGATCGACATCCAGGTCGGCCGCACCGGCAAGCTGACCCCGGTTGCGCGGCTGGAGCCGGTCAATGTCGGCGGCGTCACCGTCACCAACGCGACTTTGCACAATGCCGACGAGATCGCGCGTCTTGGGGTGCGGATCGGCGATCGCGTCGTGATCCAGCGCGCCGGCGACGTGATCCCGCAGGTGCTCGAAAGCCTGACGCGCAGCGACGACCGCCCGCCTTACGTCTTCCCGGACCATTGCCCCGAATGCGGATCGGAAGCGGTGCGCGAGGAAGGCGAGGTCGACATACGCTGCACCGGCGGCCTGATCTGCCCGGCCCAGCGGGTCGAGCGGCTCAGGCATTTCGCCAGCCGCCACGCGCTCGACATCGAGGGGCTGGGCCTCACCCATATCGAGAGCTTCTTTGCCGACGGCATCATCCAGTCGCCGGCCGACATCTTCCTGCTGACCCGCGAGACCCTGCTCGGCCGCGAACGCTGGGCGGAAACCTCCGCCAACAATCTCATCAAGGCCATCGACGCGCGGCGAAACCCGCCGCTCGACCGGTTCCTGTTCGCGCTCGGCATCCGCCACATCGGCGAGGTGACCGCGCGCGACCTCGCCCGTCGCTATCGCTCGTGGGACAATTTCCGCGCCGTGATCGAGGCGGCAGTGGCCGCACGCGCCGCGATCCAGCCGACGCCGGCCGAGCCTGAGCGCAAGTACCTGCTGAGGCGCAACAAGGCGGTGGTCGCGGCGATCGAGACGCCGGGCGTCGGGCCGGAGGTCGCCAACGCCCTGCTCGATTTCTTCGAGGAGCCGCACAACCGGGAAGTGGTGGACGCCATCCTCGCCGCGGGAGTCGCGCCGCAGGACGTGATCCACGAGACGCGCGAATCCTCGGTCAGCGGCAAGACCCTGGTCTTCACCGGCAGCCTCGAGACGCTGTCGCGCGACGAGGCCAAGGCGCAGGCTGAGGCGCTGGGCGCGAAGGTGGCCGGGTCGGTGTCGGCCAAGACCGACCTCGTCATCGCCGGCCCGGGCGCGGGCTCCAAGCTCAAGAAGGCAGCCGAACTGGGGATCGAAGTGATCGACGAGGCGGCGTGGAACGCGATCTTCGGCGGGGCTTCGGCCTGATCGTCGCCCCGGCGGAGGCCGGGGCCTCCGGGTCGGTTCGCACCTTTTCTTCCTGAGATCCCGGCCTGCGCCGGGATGACGGTTCTACTGCCAGCCTAAGGCCCGGCGCTTGCGCATCACCAGGGTGGGCCAGTCGCCGCGGACGATGCGCGAGCCGAGCATCAGGCCCTGGCGGCGGTAGGCAGCGGCGACCTTGTCGGCCTGGTGGTCGAGTAGGCCGGCGAGGATCAGCCGCCCGCCCGGCGCGAGCGCCTTGGATACCGACGGCGCGAGATCGATTAGCGGGCCGGCGAGAATGTTGGCGATGATCAGGTCGTAGGGCGCGCGCGCCTGCAGCCGGGGATGCTCCATGCCCGTCGCCACCATCAGTTCGAGCTGGCCGCGGGCGCGGCCGAGCTTCATCGCGTTGATCACCGCATTCTCCTCGGTGACCTCGATCGAGATCGGATCGATGTCCGACGCCGCCGCCTTGGCCAACGGCCAGAGCCGCATCGCCGCGAAGGCGAGCAGGCCGGTGCCGGTACCAAGATCGAGCAGGTTGGAGAAGGAAGCGCCGGTCTCCTTCAGCCGGTCTAGCGCCATCAGGCAGCCGGTGGTGGTCTCGTGCTGGCCGGTGCCGAAGGCGCGGCCGGCGTCGATCTCCAGCGCCACCGCCCCCGCCGGCACGCTGTCGCGATAGGCCGGGGTGTGAACGTAGAAGCGGCCGGCGCGGATCGGCTCCAGCCCCTGCTGGCTGAGCGTGACCCAATCCTCCTCGGCGACCCTCGTCACCATCGGCTCGACCCCGGCGGCGCTCGGCGCGAACTCGCGCAGCATGGCCAGCATCGCGGCGTCGGGCTCGTGCTCGAAATAGGCGTCGAGCCGCCATTGCTCCGGGCGCGCCGGATCGGGCTCGCTGGTCATCAGCACCGGCGGCTCGTCCAGCAAAGCGAGCTGCGGGACGTCCTCCGCGACCGCCTCGGCCTCCGCCTTGGTGCAGGGCAGAGTGACCTTCCAGCTATCGGACATAGGAGGCGCCGTTGACGTCGATCACCGCCCCGGTCGCCGACGGCGGGGCGTCGGCCGCCAGCCAGCGCACCGTCTCGGCCACTTCTTCCGGCGCGGCGACGCGGCCGAGCGGGATATCGGCGAGCAATTTGTCGCCACCGCGGCTGGCGAGATAATCGTCGGCCATGCCGGTCATGGTGAAGCCGGGGCAGACGGCGAAAGCGAGGATCCCTTCGCCGGCATAGCCGCGGGCGATCGTCTTGGTCATGCCGATCATGCCCGCTTTGGACGCGGCATAATGCCAGTGGTTCGGGCTATCGCCGCGGTAAGCGGCGCGGCTGGCGACGTTGACGATGCGGCCGCCCTCGCCGCGCTCGCGGAAATGGAGCACGGCGAGGCGGCAGAGCTCGGCCGAGGCGGTGAGGTTGATCCGCATCGTCCGCTCCCAGCCGCCGAGCCAGTCGTCGTGCGCCTGATCGATCGGCGACGCTTCGAAGACGCCGGCATTGTTGACGAGCACGTCGATCCGCCCGCCGAAGCGATCGAGGGCCTCCGTCCACAGGGCCGCCGCGGCGCCGGGCTGCGACAGGTCGGAGGCGATGCGCGCGGCGTCGCCATTGCTGCTGGAATGGCCGATCACCCGGTGCGCGCCCAGCGCGTCGACGATCGCCTTGCCGATGCCCCGGCTCGAGCCGGTGACGAGAATGTTGAGTGCCATGGCCGCCCGATTAGGGAAGCGCGGCCCGCGTGGGAAGGCCTCAGACGGCGATGGTGGTGACGAACTCGGCGGTGGTGGTGCGGAAGCGGGTGAGATGCTCGCTGACCCGGACGAAGCCATTTTCGACTTCGCCGATCTCGCTCACCACTTGATCGGTGTCGGCGCGGATCGCCGCAATCACCGAGGACATCGAGTCGGCGGCAAGCGCGGTCTCGTCGACCGCGGCCGTGATCATCGTCACCGTCTGCGCTTGCGTTTCCATCGCCTTGCTGATGCGGTCGGCGGAGGCCTGCACCTCCTCGACCGTCTCGCGGATCGAGCCGTTGGCGTCGACCGTCTGCCGAGTGGCCTGTTGGATCGCCATGATCTTGGCGGTGATGTCGTCGGTGGCGCGCGATGTCTGCGATGCGAGCGATTTCACTTCCTGCGCGACGACCGCGAAGCCGCGGCCGGCATCGCCGGCGCGGGCCGCCTCGATCGTCGCGTTCAATGCGAGCAGGTTCGTCTGGCCGGCAATGTCGCGAATGAGGCCGAGGATCGATTCGATCGCCTCGACATGGGTCGACAAGGCCTGGCTGACATGGACAGCCTCGGATGCTTGGCTGCCGGCGCGGGTGGCGACGGCGGCGGCGGCCTCGACCTCGGTGCGGGCGTCCTCGATCGCGCGGATCAGGCCGGCGGCGGTGTGGGCCGCCTCGCGCATCGCGACGGCAGACTGCTCCGCCGAGGAGGCCACTTCGGAGGTCTTGCCGAGCATGCCGCGGGCGGCGGTCGAGGTGGAGACGGTGCGGTCGCGCAGCGCATCGGATTCGCGCGCGGTCGCGGAGACGAGGTCGGATACGGTCTGTTGGAAATGCTCGCTCTGCCGGCCGCGCGCTTCGGCGGCTTCGTTGGCCTCGAGCAGCCCGACCTGGGCGAGGATGATGTCGTTGCCGAAAGAGACCAGGCGCTCGAGCGTACCGACATGCTTCCAGAGCCGGGCGCGGTCCTCCGCGTAATGGGCATCGAGCGCCTCGGCCATGGCGGTGGTCAGCTCCGCGCGCTTCGCGATCGCGAGCGGGACGGAGAAATTGCGGATGTAGAGCTCGAGCCCATAAGCTGCGACCGCGTGGATCCACTCAGCATCGACCGGGCTCGTGCAGCGCTCGCGGAAATGGTCGGCAGCGGCCTCGTCCTGCACGGCGCGGATCGCGGCGTCGAGAATGTCCCCCGCTTCCTCCCACAACGCGCGCAGATCGCGCTCGAAGGCGCCGTCGGCATTGTAGATGGCAAGCCGGTTCGCGACCTGCTGTTCGGTCAGTTTCTGCAACCGGGACCCGTCCTCATGCACGTGGAAGTCGGCCATGCGCGCCACCCCAAGTTCAACGACTCGGAATGGCGCTAGCATGGGCGCGTAAACGAATGATTAGGCCGCGTAGCTCTTCACGAAGCGGTCGGTGGTCGACTTGAACTGCGCCATCTGCTCGTCGACCTGGCCGAAATTGCGCTCGACCGCGTCGATCTCGCTCACCACGGTCTCGGTATCGGCGCGGATCGCGGCGATCGTGGAGGACATGGAATCGGCGGCCAGCGCGGTCTCGTCGACTGCGGCGGTGATCATCGTCACCGTCTGCGCCTGGGTCTCCATCGCGCGGCGGATGCGGTCGGCGGAGGTCTGGACCTCCTCGACCGTCTCGCGGATCGAGCCGTTGGCCTCGACGGTCTGGCGGGTCGCCTGCTGGATGGCGGTGATCTTGGCGGTGATGTCGTCGGTCGCGCGCGCGGTCTGCGAGGCGAGCGATTTCACTTCCTGGGCGACGACCGCGAAACCGCGGCCGGCATCGCCCGCACGAGCCGCCTCGATCGTGGCGTTCAATGCGAGCAGGTTGGTCTGGCCGGCAATGTCGCGAATGAGGCCGAGGATCGATTCGATCGCCTCGACATGGCCCGACAAAGCCTGGCTGACATGGACCGCATCGGAGGCCTGGCTGCCGGCACGAGTCGCCACCCCGGCGGCGACCTCGACTTCGGTGCGGGCGTCTTCGATCGCGCGAATCAGGCCGGCGGCGGTCTGCGCGGCCTCGCGCATCGCGATGGCGGACTGTTCGGCGGCGGCGGCCACTTCCGAAGTCTTGCCGAGCATGCCGCGAGCGGCGCTCGACGCGTCGGACGCCTGGGAGCGGAGCTTGCGGCTGTCGCTGGCGGTGCGCTCGACCACGCCGAGCATCTCGTCGTTGAACTCGGCGCCGCGTGCGCTGCGACGCTCGCGCTCTGCCTTGGCGCGGATACGGTCATAATGGGCCGAGAAGATATCGGCCTCGAGCAGGGTCGCCTGGGTCAGCGCGCGACTGAGGCGCGCCAGATTCTCATGGTCGTCCGCAAAATGCCGGGTCAGCGCGTCCTGGATCGAGGTCGCCGCCGCCGAAATGCCGGCGATGACCGCGGTGAGCGGACCGAAGGCGGACGCGGCCGTGGCGAGGTTGCCGGCATAATCGACCCACTTCTGGCTGTGCAGATCGGGGAATTTCAGCGCCATATAAGGCACGGCCGTCGCCACCAATTCCCGCTCGCGCGCCGGATCAATCGCCTGGCCGGGGCTGGCCGACTGGACATACTGGCGGGCGAAGGCGCGGGCGATCCCCTCGCATTCCGCCTCGATCACGGTCCAGATCTCGCGCCCGCAGTCCGCGAGGACACCATCCGGATCGAACAGCCCGATACGGTCTTCGATCGCCACCCGTTCGCTCTTGTCCGTCGTCACGCAATATACCTTCCATCGGAATCGTGCTCTTCCTGTCGGTTGCTAGGCAGCGCGCGTTAAAATCGCGTTAGTTATCGCTGCAGCCATTGCGGATTCCCGCAGCGTCGCTTGGCGTTGCAAAGTCCGGCGCGCGTTCTAAAAGCGGCTGCGCATCCACAGGGCCCGAAAAGACAGAGAAAGTCGCTCCATGCACCGTAACGCCTCGCGCCCGCTCTCGCCGCATCTCACGATCTGGCGCTGGGGCCCTCACATGCTCGTGTCGATCCTGCACCGCGTCACCGGCACCGGCCTCGCCACCGTCGGCGCGATCGCCTTCGTCTGGTGGCTTGCGGCCGCGGCGAGCGGACCGGAAGCCTATGCGACCTTCGTCGACCATGCCGACAATTGGTACGGCGTGATCGTCGGCATCGGCCTCACCTGGGCCTTCTGGCAGCATACCGCCTCGGGCCTGCGCCATTTCGTGCTCGACCTTGGCGCCGGCTACGAGCTTTCGACCAACAAATTCTGGGCCAACATGACGCTCGTCGCCTCCGTGCTGCTGACGGCGCTCACCTGGTTCGCCATTCTGGGAGTGAAGTGATGAGGATGGAAACGCCGATCGGGCGCGTCCGCGGGCTCGGCTCCGCGAAATCGGGCGCGCATCATTGGTGGCTCGAGCGGCTGACCTCGATTTCCACCCTGGTCCTGTTCGTCTGGTTCCTCGTCTCGATCTTCCGCCTGCCGACGCTGGACCATAAGGCCGTCGTCGAGTGGCTGGAATCGCCGATCGTCGCCGTGCCGATGCTGCTGCTGATCGTGTCGACCTTCTGGCATTTGAAGCTCGGCCTGCAGGTGTTCATCGAGGATTATGTCCACGAGGGCGGCCTCAAGCTCTTCACGATCACCCTGCTCAATTTCTTCGTGATCGCGCTCGGCGCGCTCGCTTTTTATTCCGTTCTCAAGATCGCCTTCGGCGGAGGGGCAGCCTGATGCCAAGCAGTTCGACCAACGCCGCCTACAAGATCATCGACCATGTCTATGACGTCGTCGTCGTCGGCGCCGGCGGCGCCGGCCTGCGCGCCACGATGGGCGCGGCCGAAAAGGGCCTGAAGACGGCCTGCATCACCAAGGTTTTCCCGACCCGCAGCCACACCGTCGCGGCGCAGGGCGGCATCGCCGCCAGCCTCGGCAACATGGGCCCGGATCACTGGACCTGGCACATGTACGACACGGTCAAGGGCTCCGACTGGCTCGGCGACCAGGACGCGATCGAATATCTGTGCCGCGAGGCTCCGGCCGCCGTCTACGAGCTCGAACATGCCGGCGTCCCCTTCAGCCGCACCACCGAGGGCAAGATCTACCAGCGCCCGTTCGGCGGAATGATGCAGAATATGGGCGAGGGCCCGCCGGCGCAGCGCACCTGCGCCGCCGCCGACCGCACCGGCCACGCCATGCTGCACGCGCTCTACCAGCAGAGCCTGAAGTACGAATCCGACTTCTTCATCGAATATTTCGCGCTCGACCTGATCATGGAAGGCGGCGAGTGCCGCGGCGTGATCGCGCTGTGCATGGAAGACGGCACCCTCCACCGCTTCCGCAGCCAGGCCGTCGTCCTCGCCACCGGCGGCTATGGCCGCACCTATTTCTCGGCGACGTCGGCGCACACCTGCACCGGCGACGGCAACGCCATGGTGCTGCGCGCGGGCCTGCCGCTCCAGGACATGGAATTCGTCCAGTTCCATCCGACCGGCATCTACGGCGCCGGCGTGCTCATCACCGAGGGCGCGCGCGGCGAGGGCGGCTACCTCACCAACTCCGAGGGCGAGCGCTTCATGGAGCGCTATGCCCCGTCGGCGAAGGACCTGGCCAGCCGCGACGTCGTCTCGCGTTCGATGGCGATGGAGATCCGCGAGGGCCGCGGCGTCGGCAAGGACAAGGACCATATCTACCTGCACCTCGACCATATCGCGCCCGAGGTGCTGGCCGAGCGGCTGCCAGGCATTACCGAGACCGGCAAGGTCTTCGCCGGCGTCGACCTGACCCGCCAGCCGCTACCGGTGGTGCCGACCGTCCATTACAATATGGGCGGCATTCCGACCAACTTCCACGGCGAGGTCGTGACGCTGAAGGACGGCAACCCCGACAGCGTCGTTCCCGGCCTGTTTGCGGTCGGCGAGGCCGCCTGCGTCTCGGTCCACGGCGCCAACCGGCTCGGCTCCAACAGCCTGATCGATCTGGTCGTGTTCGGCCGCGCCGCCGGTCACCGTCTCGGCGACATCATCAAGCCGGGCGCCGCGCAGCGCCCGCTGCCCAAGGGCTCGGAAGAGCTCGCGATCGGCCGGCTCGACCGTTTCCGCCACGCCAAGGGCGGCAGCACGACCGCCGAGATCCGCGCCGCGATGCAGAAGACCATGCAGGCCGACTGCGCCGTCTTCCGCACCGAAGCGACGCTGGAGGAAGGCAAGGCCAAGATCGACGCCATCTACCAGCGCCTGGCCGACGTCAGCGTCACCGACCGCTCGCTGATCTGGAACACTGACCTGGTCGAGACGCTCGAGCTCGACAACATGCTGCCGCAGGCCGTCGTCACCATGCACTCCGCCGCCAACCGCAAGGAAAGCCGCGGCGCGCACATGCACGAGGATTACCCGCAGCGTGACGACCCCAACTGGATGAAGCACACGGTCGCCTGGTTCGACCGCGGCACCGTCTCCATCGATTACCGTCCGGTGCACGAATATACGCTCACCGACGAGATCGACTACATCAAGCCCAAGGCGCGGGTTTACTAAGGATCCAAAGATCATGGCCGAGTTCAGCCTGCCGAAGAACAGCAAGATCAAGGGCAAGGGCCGGGAGCATAAGGCCGCTCCCGGCGCAACCCGGATCAAGAAGTTCAAGGTCTATCGCTACGACCCCGATACGGGCGAAAATCCGCGCTACGACACGTTCGAGGTGGATCTCGACACGTGCGGGCCGATGGTGCTCGACGCGCTCATCAAGATGAAGAGCGAGCAGGATTCGTCTCTGACCTTCCGCCGTTCGTGCCGCGAGGGCATTTGCGGCTCGTGCTCGATGAACATGGACGGTCGCAACGGTCTCGCCTGCACCACCGCGATCGAGGACATCAAGGGCGACGTGCGGATCACGCCGCTGCCGCACATGGATGTGGTGAAGGACCTGGTCCCCGATTTCACCCATTTCTACGCGCAATATGCCTCGATCGAGCCGTGGCTGAAGACCAAGACGCCGGAGCCTTCGGGCAAGGAGCGGCTGCAGTCGCCCGAGGATCGCGCCAAATTGGACGGCCTCTACGAGTGCATCCTGTGCGCCTGCTGCTCGACCTCCTGCCCGAGCTATTGGTGGAACTCTGACCGCTTCCTCGGCCCGGCCATCCTGCTCCAGGCCTATCGCTGGCTCGCCGACAGCCGCGACGAAATGACCGGCGAGCGCCTCGACGAGCTCGAGGATCCGTTCCGCCTCTACCGCTGCCACACGATCATGAACTGCGCGAACGTGTGCCCGAAGGGCCTCAACCCGGCCAAGGCCATCGCCGAGACCAAGAAGCTGCTCGTCGAACGGGCCGTCTAAGGCCGGCATGCACCCGCTCATCCGCCACCAGCCCGATCCGGATTATCCGGGCTGGTGGACGTGGGCCCTGCCCGACGAATCGCGCTTCAACGCTACGATCGGCAAGTTGCTGGTGCGCGCCGAAGGACCGGGCAAGGCGCGCTGCCGCATGTTTCCGGAAGAGCGCCACGGCAATATCGGCGACGCCGTCCATGGCGGCGCCATCCTGACCTTCATCGACATGGCCCTGTTCGCCGGCGGCCATATGGCGGGCATGAGCGACACCGGGGCCGTGACGCTCGACTGCGCCGTGCAGTTCATCTCCGCCGGCGAGATCGGGCGGCCGCTCGACGCGAGCGTGGAGCTGCTGCGCGAAAGCGGCCGCTTGGTCTTCTACCGCGGTATGATCGAGCAGGAGGGGCGCACCGTCGCCGCGTTCTCGGGCACTTTGCGCAAGGTCGGCCAGGCGTGACCGCTGTTTCGCAGCGCTATGGGGAACTGCTGGCCGCGGGCGAATTGCGCCCCGATCCCGACCAGCAGCGCGCGGTTGCCGTGCTCGACCGGCTGGCGAATGACCTTACCGCAACGGCCAGCCCGGGCCTGTGGGCGCGGCTCACCGGAAAGGCGCCGCCTAAGGCGCGCGGGGTCTATATGTGGGGCGGTGTCGGCCGCGGCAAATCGATGCTGATGGACCTCGCTTTCGAGACGATCGCGGTCGAGCCCAAGCGCCGCGTCCATTTCCACGAATTCATGCTCGAAGTGCATGACCGGCTGCGGGTCGAGCGCCAGCGCGAGAATGGCGACCCGATCGCGCCGGTGGCCGAGGCGATCGCCGCGGAGGCGCGCCTGCTCGCCTTCGACGAGATGGTGATCAACAACAGCGCCGACGCGATGATCCTGTCGCGGCTCTTTTCGCGGCTGCTCGAGCAGGGGGTGACCGTCGTCACCACATCGAACCGCCCGCCGCGCGACCTCTACAAGGACGGGCTCAACCGCGAGCTGTTCCTGCCCTTCATCGACCTGATCGAGCGGGAGCTGGACGTGGTGCCGTTGAATGGCCCGACCGACTATCGGCTCGACCGCCTGGGCGGGATGCCGACCTGGTACGTGCCCAACGGCCCGGTCGCCACGGTGGCGCTGCGCGACGCCTTCTTCCGCCTCACCGATTACCCGCCCGAGGACCGCGCCCACGTCCCGTCCGAGGACATCGCAGTGCCGGGCGGGCGCACCATGCACGTGCCCAAGGCGTTGAAGGGCGTTGCCGTCTTCTCGTTCAAGCGCCTGTGCGGCGAGCCGCGCGGCGCGCCCGATTATCTCGCCATCGCCCGGCGCTATCACAGCGTGGTGATCGTCGGCATCCCGAAACTGGGGCCGGAGAAGCGCAACGAGGCGGCGCGCTTCGTGACCCTGATCGACGCGCTCTACGAGAACAAGGTGAAGCTGCTCGCCGCCGCTGACGCCGAGCCGGCCGAACTCTACACCCAGGGCACGGGCACGTTCGAATTCGAGCGCACCGTCTCGCGCCTGCTCGAGATGCAGTCCGAGGACTATCTCGCCGCGGGCCACGGCGCGGAATAGACACAGCGCATGGCTGCAAGGGAAAATACGGGATACAAATTGTCCCGCGAGGCGGTTGCCCCCTACGTCCCGAGGGTCTAAGCGAGCCCCAAAATCCCTCGGCTGCGCCCGCAGCCGGTCTCGCTTGAATAAGAAAGGCTGGGGAGTCGCATGGCTCGCAAGAAAATCGCGCTTATCGGTGCCGGCATGATCGGCGGAACGCTCGCCCACCTCGCGGCGGTTCGTGAAATGGGCGACATCGTCCTGTTCGACATCGCCGAGGGCTTTCCGCAGGGCAAGGCGCTCGATCTCGCCCAGGCCGGCCCGGTCGACGGCTTCGACGTCGAGCTCAAGGGCACCAACGATTATGCCGACATTGCCGGCGCCGACGTCTGCATCGTCACCGCCGGCGTGCCGCGCAAGCCGGGCATGAGCCGCGACGACCTGCTCGGCATCAACCTCAAGGTCATGAAGGCCGTCGGCGAAGGCATCAAGGCGCATGCCCCCGACGCGTTCGTGATCTGCATCACCAACCCGCTCGACGCGATGGTGTGGGCGCTGCGCGAATTCTCCGGCCTCCCGGCCGAGAAAGTCGTCGGCATGGCCGGCGTGCTCGACAGCGCGCGCTTCCGCCACTTCCTCGCCGAGGAGTTCAAGGTCTCGGTCGAGGACGTCACCGCCTTCGTGCTCGGCGGCCACGGCGACACGATGGTCCCGGTGATCGAATATTCGACCGTCGCGGGCATCCCCGTCCCCGACCTCATCAAGATGGGCTGGTCGACGCAGGAGAAGATCGACGCGATCGTCCAGCGTACCCGCTCCGGCGGCGGCGAGATCGTCCAGCTGCTGAAGACCGGCTCGGCTTATTACGCGCCGGCGACGAGCGCGATCGCGATGGCCGAGAGCTACCTGAAGGACAAGAAGCGCGTCCTTCCGGCCGCCGCGAACCTCACCGGACAGTATGGCGTCAACGATCTCTATGTCGGCGTGCCGATCGTGATCGGCGCCGGCGGCGTCGAGCGCATCGTCGAGATCGAGCTCAACGAAGAGGCCAAGGCCAACTTCCAGGTGTCGGTCGAAGCGGTGAAGGAGCTGCTGGTCGCCTGCAAGGCGATCGACGGCAGCCTCGCCTGAGCACTGACCTCACACCATTCCGGAAACTGGGCCCGGCATTCGCCAGGGTGCTAAAGGAAAACGAATGAGCATTCTCGTCAACGCCAATACCAAGGTCATCACCCAGGGGATGACCGGTGAAACCGGCACCTTCCACACCGAGCAGGCGCTTACGTACGGCACCAAGATGGTCGGCGGCGTGACCCCGGGCAAGGGCGGCCAGACCCATATCGGCCTGCCCGTCTTCAACACCGTCCAGGAGGCGGTCGACGTGACCGGCGCGGATGCGAGCGTGATCTACGTTCCGCCGCCCTTCGCGGCCGATTCGATCCTCGAGGCGATCGACGCCGAGGTCCCGCTGATCGTCGCGATCACGGAAGGCATTCCGGTGCTCGACATGGTCCGCGTCAAGCGCGCTTTGTCCGGCTCCAAGTCGCGGCTGATCGGCCCGAACTGCCCGGGCGTGTTGACCCCCAACGAGTGCAAGATCGGCATCATGCCGGGCTCGATCTTCTCCAAGGGCTCGGTCGGCGTCGTCAGCCGTTCCGGCACGCTCACCTATGAGGCGGTGTTCCAGACCACCCAGCAGGGCCTCGGCCAGACCACTGCGGTCGGCATCGGCGGCGACCCGGTCAACGGCACCAACTTCATCGACGTGCTCGAGCTGTTCCTCGCCGACGAGGCGACCCAATCGATCATCATGATCGGCGAGATCGGCGGATCGGCCGAGGAGGAAGCGGCCCAGTTCCTCCAAGACGAGGCCCGCCGCGGCCGCAAGAAGCCGATGGTGGGCTTCATCGCCGGCCGCACTGCGCCTCCGGGCCGTCGCATGGGCCATGCCGGGGCGATCGTCGCCGGCGGCAAGGGCGGCGCGGAGGATAAGATCGCTGCGATGGAAGCGGCTGGAATTCGCGTGTCGCCGAGCCCATCTGAGCTCGGGACCACCCTCGCCGAAGTTTTGAAGGGCTGAGGGAACAGTTAGGACGGCGCGTTTGTGGGATCGCGCGACGACAAGAAGGCGTATGACCGTGGATATGTTCGGCGAGAGCGAACAGGAACAGGGCCCTAGCTGGGCCCGCAACAATTGGCCGATCAGCGAGCTCGACGAGCTCAATGCCGGCCTCGATCCCACTCGCATGGCCATCGAGGCGGTGCGCGACAAGGCCAAGACCGCGGCGGTTTCGGCCGGCAAGTCCGACGCCGACATCAAGCAGGCGGCGGACGATTCGATCCGCGCGATGATGCTGATCCGCACCTACCGGGTGCGCGGCCACCTCGCCGCCAATCTCGATCCGCTCGGCCTCGCCCAGCGCGACCTGCCCGCCGACCTCACCCCCGAATTCCACGGCTTCGCAAGCGATGCGCTCGACCGCCCGGTCTATCTCGGCGGCACGCTCGGCTTCGAATTCGCGACCGTCCGCCAGATCGTCGCCGTGCTGCGCGCCAATTATTGCGGCAATGTCGGCCTCGATTACATGCACATCAACGACCTGGAGGAACGCCGCTTCCTGCAGGAGCGGATGGAGGGCAAGGACGCCACGATCAGCTTCACCCCCGAGGGCAAGCAGTCGATCCTCGCCAAGGTGATCCAGGGCGAGCAGTGGGAGCGCTTCCTCGCCAAGAAATATGTCGGCACCAAGCGCTTCGGCCTGGACGGCGGTGAGTCGATGATCCCGGCGCTCGAGAGCGTGATCAAATATGGCGGCCAGATGGGCGTCAACGAGATCGTGTTCGGCATGGCCCATCGCGGCCGCCTGAACGTCCTCGCCAACGTGATGGCCAAGCCCTATCGCGCGATTTTCAGCGAGTTCGCCGGCGGTTCGGCCAACCCTGAGGATGTCGGCGGTTCGGGCGACGTCAAATACCATCTCGGCACCTCGTCGGACCGCGAGTTCGACGGCATCAAGGTGCACATGTCGCTGGTTCCCAACCCCAGCCACCTCGAGGCGGTCAATCCGGTCGTGCTCGGCAAGGTGCGGGCGACCCAGACCCACAAGGGCGACATCGAGGGCGACCAGGTCCTGCCGGTACTCCTGCACGGCGACGCCGCCTTTGCGGGCCAGGGCATCGTCGCGGAATGCTTCGGCTTCTCCGGCCTGCCGGGTTACGGCACCGGCGGCACCCTGCACTTCGTGATCAACAACCAGGTGGGCTTCACCACATCGCCGCAATTCGCGCGCTCGTCGCCCTACCCATCCGACATTGCCAAGTCGGTCCAGGCGCCGATCCTGCACGTCAACGGCGACGATCCCGAGGCGGTGACCTTCGCCTGCAAGCTCGCGATCGAATATCGCCAGCAGTTCAACCGCGACATCGTGATCGACATGTGGTGCTATCGCCGCTTCGGCCACAATGAGGGCGACGAGCCGAGCTTCACGCAGCCGCTCATGTATGCCGCGATCCGCAAGCATCCGCCCGTCTCCGAGATCTACGGCAAGCGCCTGATCGAGGAAGGCGTCGTGGACCAGGCCTGGATCGACCAGCGGGTCAACGAATTCACCGAGATGCTCGAAGGCGAGTTCGACGCCGCAAAGACCTATCTGCCCAACAAGGCCGACTGGTTCGAAGGCCGCTGGACCGGCCTCGGCAAGCCCGATACGCCCGAGACCGGCCGCCGCAACGTCGCGACCAGCGTGCCGGAAGAGGTGCTCCGCGAAATCGGCGAGACGCTGACCACAGTCCCCGGCGACCTCGAGCCGCACAAGACGCTGCTGCGCATTCTCGACGCCAAGCGCGAGATGTTCGCCACCGGCGAGAATTTCGACTGGGCGACCGGCGAAGCCCTCGCCTTCGGCACGCTTCTGCGCGACGATTACGACGTTCGCCTGTCCGGCCAGGACAGCGGCCGCGGCACGTTCAGCCACCGCCACGCCGTCTGGGTCGACCAGAAGGACGGCCACAAATGTATCCCGCTGACCAAGATCGGCCCGGCCCGGTTCGAGGTGCGCGATTCCCCGCTCAGCGAATATGGCGTGCTTGGCTTCGAATATGGCTATTCGATCGCCGACCCGAAGACGCTCGTGCTGTGGGAGGCCCAGTTCGGCGACTTCGTCAACGGCGCCCAGACGATGATCGACCAGTTCATCGCCGCCGGCGAGGCCAAGTGGCTGCGCGCCTCGGGCCTCGTGATGCTGCTGCCGCACGGCTATGAGGGCCAGGGGCCCGAGCACAGCTCGGCGCGCCCAGAGCGCTTCCTCCAGCTTTGCGCCGAGGACAATATGCAGGTCGCCAACATCACGACGCCGGCGAACTATTTCCACGTTCTCCGCCGCCAGATGCACCGCGATTTCCGCAAGCCGCTGGTGATCATGACGCCGAAGTCGCTGCTGCGCCACAAGATGGCGGTCTCCAGCCTCGCCGACTTCAGCGGCGACAGCCACTTCCGCCGCATCCTCTCCGACCCGTCGGCCCCGGCCGACACGGAGGTGAAGCGCCTTGTCCTCTGCACCGGCAAGGTCGCCTACGACCTGATCGACGCGCGCGACAAGGCCGGCGACAAGAATACCGCGATCGTCCGCGTGGAGCAGATCTATCCGTTCCCGTCGGAGCCGCTGGTGGAGCGCCTGAAGCGCATGACCAACCTCGAAGAGGTGGTCTGGGCGCAGGAGGAGCCGCGTAACAACGGTTACTGGTTCTTCGTCGAGCCGTTCATCGAACAATGCCTGGCCGAGGCCGGCATCAAGCCGCAGCGCGCACGCTATGCCGGCCGCGCCGCGGCGGCTTCGCCGGCCACCGGCCTGGCCAAGCGGCATGCCGCCGAGCAGACGGCGCTGATCGCCGACGCGCTCGGCCACACGGATGATGCGCTGGCACAGCGCAAAGCGGGTTAAGAGGGAAAAGAATGGCAACCGACGTTACCGTACCGACGCTGGGTGAATCGATCACCGAGGCAACTCTTGGCCAATGGCTGAAGCAGCCGGGCGATCCCGTCGCGCTCGACGAGCCGATCGCCAGCCTGGAGACCGACAAGGTCGCCGTGGAGGTGCCCTCGCCGGTCGCCGGCACGATGGGCGAGCATGTCGTGGCCGAAGGCGACACCGTCAATGTGGGCGCGGTGATCGCGCGCATCGACGCCGGCGCAGGCGCCGCCGCGCCCGCCGCCGAGCCGGCCGAGACCGCGGTCAACCCCGCCGGCCCAGGCGAGACTCCGGCGCTGAAGAGCGATCCGAACGCGCCCCACGCCGACGGCGGCGACCTCACCTTGTCGCCGGCGGTGCGCCGCGTCGTGCTCGAACATCATCTCGACCCGTCGAAGATCAAGGGCACCGGCAAGGATGGGCGCCTGACCAAGGACGACGTGCTCGCCGCCGCCAAGACGCAGTCGGCGCCCGCTGCGGCAGCACCGGCAGCGCCTGCCGCTCCGCAGGCGAAGACGCCGGCCGCCGCCGGCGAACGCCGCGAGGAGCGCGTCCGCATGACCCGCCTCCGCCAGACGGTCGCACGGCGCCTCAAGGAAGCGCAGAACACGGCGGCGATGCTGACCACCTTCAACGACGTCGACATGACGGCGGTGATGGAGGCGCGGGCCAAGTATAAGGACCTGTTCGAGAAGAAGCACCAGATCCGCCTCGGCTTCATGGGCTTCTTCGTGAAGGCGGCCGCGCTCGCCGCCCGCGACGTTCCGGCGGTCAACGCGTCGATCGAGGGCGAGGAGATCGTCTATCGCGATTATCTCGACGTCTCGGTCGCAGTGTCGGCGCCCAACGGCCTGGTCGTTCCGGTGATCCGCGACGCCCACGCCATGAGCTTCGCCGAGATCGAGAAGACCATCGCCGATTTCGGCAAGCGCGCCAAGGAAGGCACGCTGACCATGGCCGAGATGCAGGGTGGCACCTTCACCATCTCCAACGGCGGGGTGTTCGGCTCCCTGCTGTCCACCCCGATCATCAACCCGCCGCAGTCGGCCGTGCTCGGCATGCACCGCATCGAGCAGCGTCCGGTCGTCCTCGACGGCCAGATCGTCGCCCGCCCGATGATGTATCTTGCTTTGTCCTACGACCACCGCCTGGTCGACGGCCGCGAGGCGGTGACCTTCCTCGTCCGCATGAAGGAAGCGATCGAGGATCCGACGCGCCTGCTGATCGATCTGTAAACGGCTGTTCCCCGGCGAAAGCCGGGGCGCAGGCTTCCTGTCTTGCTGGACCCCGGCCTTCGCCGGGGAACGAGGTGAAAATGGCTGAATTCGACTTTGACGTTCTGGTGATCGGCGCCGGCCCCGGCGGCTATGTCGCGGCGATCCGCGCCGCCCAGCTCGGCCTCAAGACGGCGTGCGCGGAGAGCCGCGAGACGCTCGGCGGCACCTGTCTCAACGTCGGTTGCATTCCGTCCAAGGCCTTGCTCCACGCGTCCGAGCTGTTCGAGGAAGCGAGCCACGGCACACTCGCCAAATGGGGCGTCAAGACCGGCCCGGTCGAGCTCGACCTCGACGCCATGCACGGCACCCGCCTCGAGGCGATCAAGGGCCTAACCGGCGGCATCGAGTTCCTGTTCAAGAAGAACAAGGTCGAGTGGCTGAAAGGCCGCGCCGCCTTTACCGGCACCAATAGCGTCAAGGTCGGCGACCGCGAGGTCCGCGCCAAGAACATCGTCATCGCCACCGGCTCCAGCGTCACTCCGCTACCCGGCGTCGAGATCGATCATGAGGCAATCGTCGATTCGACCAGCGCGCTCGAGCTGAAGAAAGTCCCCGGCCACATGGTCGTGATCGGCGGCGGCGTGATCGGCCTCGAATTGGGTTCGGTGTGGCGGCGCCTGGGCGCCAAGGTTACCGTCGTCGAGTTTCTCGACCAGATCCTGCCCGGCATGGACGGCGAGGTCCGCAAGGAAGCCGCCAAGATCTTCAAGAAGCAGGGCTTCGACATCAAGACCGGCACCAAGGTCACCAAGGCCGAGCGCAAGGGCGAAGGCGTGGTGCTGACGGTCGAGCCGGCGGCCGGCGGCGAGGCGACGACGATCGAGGCCGACACCGTCCTCGTCTCGATCGGCCGCCGCCCGAACACCGAAGGCCTCGCGCTCGACAAGGCCGGTCTTACCACCAACCAGCGCGGCCAAGTCGAAATCGACCATGATTTCAGCACCAAGGTGCCGGGCATCTGGGCGATCGGCGACGTGGCCCCGGGTCCGATGCTCGCCCACAAGGCCGAGGACGAAGGCATCGCCGTGGCCGAGAACATTGCCGGCCTGACCGGAATCGTGAACCACGACGTCATCCCGAGCGTGGTCTACACCATGCCCGAGATCGCCGGCGTCGGCCTCACCGAGGAAGAAGCCAAGTCGCGCGCCGACGTGAAGGTCGGCAAGTTCCCGATGATGGCCAACAGCCGCGCCAAGACCAACCGCGAGCCCGACGGCTTCGTGAAGGTCATCGCCGACGCCAAGACCGACCGCGTGCTCGGCGTGTGGATGGTCGCCTCGGTCGCCGGCACGATGATCGCCCAGGCCGCGCAGGCGATGGAATTCGGCGCGACGTCCGAAGACATCGCCTACACCTGCCACGCCCATCCGACGCACTCCGAGGCGTTCAAGGAAGCGGCGATGGCGGTCACCGGCAAGCCGATCCACATCTAGGCGGAACAGCCGCACCGATCGCCCGTTGGGAGACCGTTACGGTTTCTCAACGAGGCGAGGATGCGGCTTTCCCTTTTTGCCGGCGCCCTTCTGGTGCTGGCTTCCTGCGGGCCCAAGGCGCTGACGCTGCCCGAAGCGCCGGTCGATCGCGCCGCCACCTGCGGCGTGGTCTCAGCGGCCGAAGCGCGCGCCGCGACCGGCGACATCAAGGCCGCACTGCCTTTCTCCGCGCAGGGCCAGATCCTCCATTTTGCCTTGCTCGCCGGTGCCGCAGACGAGGAGTTCGACGCGGAGGCGGCCAACGCCGTGCTGAAGCGCATGCCCGAACTGGAGGGCGAGATCACCTCGGGCCAATGGCAGGACTTGGTCCCCGAATGCCGCGAAGCGTTTCCGGCGACGCAGATCGCGATGGTCGCCTTGCCCCCCGACGCCTTTGCCGCCCAGCTCGCCTGCGACGAACTCGGCGACTTCCTCACCACCGCCCTCGCCCGCCAGGATGGCGACTATGGCAGCCAGCTCGGCGATTATCATCGCCTCGCGCGGAGCCTGAACCAGCGGCTTGGGCCGGGCCTGCGCGCCCGCGCCGGACCGGACCTGGCGGCGCAGCAGCGGGCGCGTCGCGAAGCCCTGGCCGTCGCGGCGAAGGGCGGCCCGCCCATGGCGGTGATGCAGCGTTGCCTCGAACGCTTCGACTGAGGGCTTTCCTTTTCGGGCCGAAGGGCTGACAAACTGCGCGTTCCACTTGCCGGGTAGGGGGCAGTTGTCGTGAAGGTCCGAGCATCGCTGAGGCGTGTCCACATCTGGCTGGGGTGGATTCTCATCATCCCGCTGCTGATCTGGACAGGCAGCGGCCTGTTCATGGCGGCGCAGCCGATCGAAAGAGTGCGCGGCGAGGATCTGGTCGCAAAAGCTCGGCCGCTGGCCCTGTCGGCGCCGCCGGTCGCGCCGGCAATCGGCCCCCGCCCCGTCGCCTCGCTTGCGCTCGAGCCGCGCTGGAGCGGCCCCAAATGGGTGATCCGCTACGCCGACGGGGGCACGAGGCTCGCCGATCCCGCCACCGGACGCCTCCTGCCGGGGCTCAACGCGCGCGAGGCGATGCAGGCGGTGGAGGCACGCTATACCGGCGACGCGCGCATCACCGCCGTCGACCGGACATCGGCCGAGGCGCCGCCGGTCGAGCTGCGCCGGCCGGTCGAGGCGTGGCGGGTCAGCTTCGACGACGGCACCCGTTTCTACGTCGATGCGGCGACCGGCGACATCATCGCCCGGCGGACCGATTTATGGCGGGTCTACGATTTTCTCTGGGGCCTCCACATCCTGAACCTCAAGACGCGCGACGATTTCAACACGCCGTTGCTGGTCGCCTTCAGCGCCCTCTCCTTCGCGGCCGTGCTGATGGCCCTCGTCATGCTGCCGATGACCATCCGGCGCCGCCCTCCAGGGAAAAGATAGTGAATCGATGACGCCGGATCCGCTCCACCCTGCCGTCGCTCCTCTGCTCGCCTATCTCGATCTGGCAGGCATCGCCGTGTTCGCTTTGTCGGGCGCGCTGGTCGCGGCCCAGAAGAGCCAGACGCTGGTGACCTTCGTCTTCTTCGCAGTGATCACGGGCGTCGGCGGCGGCACGATCCGCGACCTGCTGATCGGGGCGCCGGTTTTCTGGGTCGGCCGCGACAGCATTCTTCTCATCTGCATCGCCGCGGCCTTGATCGTCTGGTCGACCCCGCGCCGCTGGTGGGAGCGCAATGCCCTCCTCTGGCTCGACGCTTTCGGGCTCGCCGCCTACGGCACGTTCGGCGCGGCCAAGGGCCTGGCGTTCGGCATCGCCCCCCTGCCGGCGATCGCGATGGGCGTGATGACCGGCTGCGTTGGTGGGATCCTGCGCGACGTCCTGACCGGCGAGCCGTCGATCCTGATGCGCCCCGAACTCTACGTCACTGCTGCTGCTCTCTCCGCCGCAATGATGGTCGGGCTGCTCCTGCTCGGCCTGCCCGGGACCATCGCCGGTGCGATCGCAGCACTGGCCGGCTTCACCTTGCGCGCGGGCGCGATCCGCTACGGCTGGCACCTACCCACTTATCCGCGCTGAGGCGATTCAGCCCGGCAGCAACTGGGTGAGCCAGGCGCCGAGCGACTGACGATCGCGCCGGCGCAACGGCGTCGTTCCGGACGGGCAGTCGAGGCAGCGCGCCTGGATGGCCGGACCCGACAGGATGCGCCGCGCGTCGTGCAGCCCGCGCAGCAGCATCCGCTCGGGCTTGGCAGCGACGCGGCTGAACACGTCGCGCGCCTGCTCCTCGGTGCCGCTGCCTGCCGCGCTGGCGAACAGCGCGTCGAACCAGCTCGGCTCCTTCTCGAGCCACACCGCCTTGGCCGTCTCGGGGTCGAGCTTGGCGCGGCGCGCCGCCTCGGCGATGGCGGCGTCGAGCGAACCGAACTGGTCGACGAGACCGAGCTGGCGCGCGGTGCCGCCGTCCCAGACGCGGCCTTGGGCGATCCGATCGACTCGTTGCGGCGGCATTTTTCGCGCCGCCGCGACGAGGCCGACGAAGCGGCGGTAGGTGCCCTCGACGCCGAGCTGGATGAGCTGGTCGGCCTCCGGGGACGGCCCGCGCAGCATGTCGGGCTCGCCCGACAAGGGCGTCGTCTTGACGCCGTCGGCGCCGACCCCGAGCTTGTCGAGCGTGCCTTCGAAGCTCGGCAGGATGCCGAACACGCCGATCGAGCCGGTGATCGTCTCCGGCTCTGCGAAGATGCGGTCGCCGGCCGTGGCGATCCAGTATCCGCCCGAGGCGGCGACCGATCCCATCGAGACCACCACCGGCAGCCCCTTCGACTTGGCGTCGAGCACCGCCTGGCGGATGCGCTCGGAGGCGAGCACCGACCCGCCCGGCGAATCGACCCGTACGACGAGCGCGCGCAGGTCGCGCTTCTCGAGGCCCTTGTAGATCGCCTTGGCGACCGTCTCGCCGCCGGCGGTGCCGAGGCCCGCCTCGCCGTCGACGATCTCGCCGGCCACGGTGACGATTCCGATCTGGCCCGCATTGTCGACCGCCGGGTTGGCGTTGATCCAGGCGTCATAGGCGATCGTCTTGAAGCTGCCCGGCACCTTCTCCTCATCGACGCCGGCCAGTTCGGCCATCCGCTTGCCGAAGGCGGTGCGGTCGCCGATCCGGTCGACCAGCCCGGCGGCGAGCGCCGCCTTGGCCATGTCGCCGCCGGCGGCGGCCATAAGCTGCGCCGGTGCGGCGACGTAAGCGGCGAGCTGCGCCTTGGGCCGTGAGCGCTGCACCTCGTCCTGCCACGTCTCCCACAGGGCGCCGGCCAGCGCCTGGCTCGCCTCGCGCGATTCGGGCGACATGTCGCTGCGGGTGAAGGGCTCGACCGCGGCCTTGTAGGTGCCGACGCGGTAGACGTTGGCGGTGACGCCGATCTTGTCGAGCAGGCCCTTGTAATAGAGGTTCGCGCCGCCCGGCCCGGCGATCAGCACTCCGCCGAGCGGATCGAGCCACACCTCGCTGGCGTGCGCGGCCAGCAGGTAGGAATCGTCGCTATAGCCGGTGGCGTAGGCGACGACCGGCTTGCCAGCCTTGCGTACCACGTCCATCGCCGCGCCGACGTCCGACAAGGCCGACTGGCCGCCGCCCGTGAAGATGTCGAGATCGAGCGCCACCGCCTTCACGCGGTCGTCCGTCGCGGCCGTTTCGAGCGCGTGGACGACGTCCCGGAGCCGATATTCGCGCACCAGCGGCCCGCCGCCCGCGAGCAGCTCGAACGGTTCCGACTCAGCGGGCTGCTCGACGATGCTTCCAGAAAGGGCGAGCAGCAAGGCGCCCTCGCTGGCGCTGCCGGCATAGGGATTGGCGGACAGGGCCGCGTAGAGGGCCCCGAAGAAGAGCAGCATGAAGAGCAGGACGAGCGCGTCCTTCACTCCGACCAGCAATCGCCACACCTTGCCGATAAACCGCATTGCCAGTCTTTCCCTTCCAGTCCTCCGATGCGCTATCGGAGCGGCAAGCCCCTGTAAATGCGGGCTTGGCCCTGCGCTTCGGCCCGCTTGGCATATTTGCCCGCTCGCGCCCCTTGACGCCTCACTCACAAAGCCTAAATCGACGCCATTGGCACTCACCAAGCTAGAGTGCTAACAAGCTTCCACCAGGCGGGCAGTTCCTTGAATCGGGGGGCTGACGCAAGAATGACAGAAAGGGAACGCGCATGAATTTTCGTCCGCTTCATGATCGGGTGCTCGTGCGCCGTGTAGAGGCCGAAGAGAAGACGGCCGGCGGCATCATCATCCCCGACACCGCGAAGGAAAAGCCGCAGGAAGGCGAAGTCGTCGCCGCCGGCGCCGGCGCCAAGTCGGAAGACGGAAAGGTGACCCCGCTCGACGTCAAGGCCGGCGACCGCATCCTGTTCGGCAAGTGGTCGGGCACCGAGGTCCGCGTCAACGGCGAAGACCTGCTCATCATGAAGGAATCCGACATCCTCGGGATCGTCGGCTGACCTTTGCGTCCCGGCGCAAGCCGGGACCCAGCTTCATAGACACACTGGACCCCGGCTTCTGCCGGGGAACATTTGAAAGGAAAGACAAACATGGCAGCGAAAGACGTACGCTTCGGCCGTGAGGCCCGCGAGCGCATCCTGCGCGGCGTCGACATCCTCGCCGACGCAGTCAAGGTGACCCTCGGCCCCAAGGGCCGCAACGTGGTCATCGACAAGTCGTTCGGCGCTCCCCGCATCACCAAGGACGGCGTCACCGTCGCCAAGGAGATCGAGCTCAAGGACAAGTTCGAGAATATGGGCGCGCAGATGCTGCGCGAGGTAGCGTCGAAGACCAACGACCTGGCCGGCGACGGCACCACCACCGCCACCGTGCTCGCCCAGGCGATCGTCCGCGAGGGCATGAAGTCGGTTTCGGCCGGCATGAACCCGATGGACCTGAAGCGCGGCATCGACATCGCCGTCACCAAGGTCGTCGAGGACCTCAAGGCCCGCTCCAAGCCGGTTTCCGGCTCGAACGAGATCGCCCAGGTCGGCATCATCTCGGCCAACGGCGACACCGTCGTCGGCGAGAAGATCGCCGAGGCGATGGACAAGGTCGGCAAGGAAGGCGTGATCACCGTCGAGGAGGCCAAGGGTCTCGAGTTTGAGCTCGACGTCGTCGAGGGCATGCAGTTCGACCGCGGCTACCTTTCGCCCTACTTCATCACCAACCCGGAGAAGATGACGGTCGAGCTCGCCGATCCGTACATCCTGATCCACGAGAAGAAGCTTTCGAACCTGCAGGCGATGCTTCCGATCCTGGAAGCGGTCGTCCAGTCGGGCCGTCCGTTGCTGATCATCGCCGAGGACATCGAGGGCGAGGCTCTCGCCACCCTCGTCGTCAACAAACTCCGCGGCGGCCTCAAGGTCGCAGCCGTGAAGGCGCCGGGCTTCGGCGATCGCCGCAAGGCGATGCTCGAGGACATCGCCATCCTGACCGGCGGTGAGATGATCTCCGAGGATCTTGGCATCAAGCTCGAGACCGTGACGATCGGCATGCTCGGCCAGGCCAAGCGCGTCAGCATCGACAAGGACAACACGACGATCGTCGACGGTGCCGGCCAGGCCGACCAGATCAAGGGTCGCGTGGAAGCCATCCGCCAGCAGATCGAGAACACGACCAGCGACTATGACCGCGAGAAGCTCCAGGAGCGCCTCGCCAAGCTCGCCGGCGGCGTCGCCGTGATCAAGGTCGGCGGTTCGTCCGAGGTCGAGGTCAAGGAGCGCAAGGATCGCGTCGACGACGCTCTCCACGCCACCCGCGCGGCGGTCGAGGAAGGCATCGTTCCCGGCGGCGGCACCGCTCTCCTCTATGCCACCAAGGCGCTTCACGGCCTCACCGGCGTGAACGACGACCAGACCCGCGGCATCGACATCGTCCGTCGGGCGCTGCAGGCTCCGGTGCGCCAGATTGCCGAGAATGCCGGCCATGACGGCGCCGTCATCTCGGGCAAGCTGATCGAAGGCGACGACGAGACCATGGGCTTCAACGCCCAGACCGAGGTCTACGAGAACCTGGTCCAGTCCGGCGTGATCGATCCGACCAAGGTCGTTCGCACCGCGCTGCAGGATGCGGCTTCGGTCGCGGGCCTCCTGATCACCACCGAAGCGGCGGTGTCGGAGCTCCCCGAGGACAAGCCGGCCGGCGGCGGCATGCCCGGCGGCATGGGTGGCATGGGCGGCATGGACTTCTAAGTCCGGCAGCCATCGCCAAAGAGAAAGGGCCGGGGAGGCGACTCCCCGGCCCTTCTTCTTTTGGCTGCCGCGGCGATGCCGTCGGCCGAATCTTATTGCTGCGCGTCGATCGCTTCTTCCTCGGTGGCCGGAACCTCCCCGGTCGCGGGGACTTCCTCCGCCGGCATCTCGCCGTTGCCCAGGCCGTCATCGGCCGCGATCAGGCTGTCGGGCGAGGCGTCCAGCATCTCCGCCGCCTCGTTCAACGCTGCATTCTCGTCGGCGCTCAGCGCATTGTCGTCGCCGCCGCCGCATGCGGCCAGCAGCGCCAGCGCCGCCATTCCTGCCAAAGCTCTCATTCATCCCTCCCGGCTACAGTGAAGCGCGCGAGACTAAACGGACGGCGGACAAAAGAAAGGGGCCCGGCGCTTGCGCGCCAGGCCCCAAACTTTTCCGCGAAGGAACGCTTACTGAGCGTTGGCTTCGACGGCCTCGCCAGCGTTGGCAACGGCGTCGGTCGCGTTCTCGACGGCCGCACCGGCGTTGTCGAGAGCGGCGTCGGCGGCGTTGATCGAGTCAGCAGCGGCAGCGTTGACGTCGACGACGGCTTCGTTGGCGGTCGCGTCGAGCTCGGTCACGGCGGTGTTGGTCTCGTTGGCGGCTTCGGTGTCAGCACCGCCGCAAGCGGTGAGGCCGAGGGTCGCAACAGCAGCGAGGGTCAGAGCAATTTTCTTCACGGGCTTTTCCTCCCAATTGGGGTAACTAATATACGCTGGGCGAGGTACTGGGAGGCTGCCCCCCCTGCTGTCCAGCAGCGCATCGATTTAGAGAAGGTTGGGGGGTATGTCTACTCTTTCAGTAGTCAAAGGTCTCCGCTCGGCGCAGCGATTTCCGGAGCCTGCGGCTGCTCTTCTTCCAGCGGTGCCGAATCGGGGTCTATCTCCGGTTCGTCCGGCTGCGGTTTGACCGCGTCGTCCCCGAGCGCCTTCTCTAGCATTTCCTCCTCGCTCTCGGTCGCCTGCGCCTTGGACGGATCCTCGTCGTTGATCTGCGCCTCGCGGCGCTGGAAGTAGGCCGAGCGCGCTACGGCATAAGAATCGGCGCTCGTCTCCAGCAGCGAATCGGTGCCGTCCTCCATCGCCCGCGAGCGCGCATCCACGACCCGCGTTCCTGTGACGACGTAGCCCTGGGTGGTGCTGAGCTCGCTGCCCATCACGATCCGGGCCGGATCGCCGACCCACTCCACGGCCGTGCCGACGGCGTCGCGCACCGTGGAAGGCCCGAAGATGGGGAGAACGAGGTACGGGCTCTTGCGGGCGCCGCCAACGGCCAGGGTCTGGCCGAAATCTTCGCGCGTCTGCGGCAGGCCGAGATCGGTGGCATGGTCGGCGAGGCCGCCGACGCCGATCGTCGAATTGACGAGGAAGCGGCCGAGCGAATTGAACGCGCGCTTCGGCTTCCCCTGCAGCAGGTTGTTGATGAACGAGAAGGGCTCGCCGAGGTTCGAGAGGACCCGGCTGATGCCGCGCCGCGCCGGGACCGGCGTCACCGTGCGGTAGATCGTCGCCGCCGGCTTCACCGCAACCTTGTCGACCGCCTGGTTGAAGCTCCAGACGCCGCGGTTGAACCCTTCATAGGGATCGCGCGGATCGAGTGAGGCACGATCCCCAGTGGTGGCGCAGGCAGCGAGGGGCAGGGCAAGGATCAGAGCCAATATCAGTCGCATAAAGGCACCTTCGTTTCTTGCCCCCCACGCGGAATGGCGTGCCACAGGCGGTCAGGGCCGACAAGGCACAACTGCCTTGACCCTCATATAAAGATATCTTTATATCCTTAAATCATGGCAGCCACCGTAGACATCTTCCGTTCCCTCGCCGATCCCACGCGGCTCCGGATCGTAAATCTGTTGCGCGCGATGGAGCTATCCGTGGGCGAGCTGGCGCAGGTGCTCGGGCAGAGCCAGCCGCGAGTCTCGCGCCATGTGAAAATCCTGATCGACGCGGGCCTTGCCGAGCGGCGCAAGGAAGGAAGCTGGGTGTTCCTCAGCGTCGGCGCGCCCGAGCGGGTCGATCCCCTGTTCGATCTGCTCGATTCCTGGTCCCGTTCCGACGGCGAGGATCCGTGGCTCATCGCGGATCTGGCCCGACTCAATGCAGTCCGCGCCGACCGCGCCGCCGCGGCCGAGCAATTCTTCGCGCAGCACGCCTCGGAGTGGGATGAGCTGCGCTCGCTCCATGTCGCCGAGAGCGAGGTCGAAGCCGCCGTCGCCCGCGCGTTGAGCGGCACGCCGGTCGGCCGGCTCGTCGATATCGGCACCGGCACCGGCCGCATGATGGCGTTGTTCGGCCGCGAAGCCGTCAGCGTCCTCGGCATCGATCGGTCGCCGGAGATGCTGCGCCTGGCCCGGGTCAAGCTCGCCGAAGCCGGCCTTGGCCCCGCCGAGCTTCGCCAGGGCGACATGTACGCGCTGCAGCTTCCTTCCGCCTCCGCCGACACCGTCATCATCCATCAGGTGCTGCATTATGCGCAGCAGCCGGCGGCGGTGATCGCCGAGGCGGCGCGCCTCCTCGTTCCCGGCGGTCGGCTGCTGATCGTCGACTTCGCGCCGCACGACGTCGAGGAACTGCGCGTCCGCGACGCCCATGCCCGGCTTGGTTTTGCCGACGAGGTTATCATCAAGTGGATGGACCAGGCGGGACTGAAGGGCCGCGTCGTCGATCATCTCGAGGGCGGCGAGCTCACCGTCACCCTCTGGGAAGGCGTCCGTACCGAATCCAGACTGAAAGTTGTCGCATGAGCCCCATCGCCCCCGCAATCGACCGCACCGGTACGCCGCTCTTCGCGGACGTCGCCGGAGACATCGACGTCAGCTTCGAATTCTTCCCACCCAAGACCGAGAAGATGGAGCAGACCCTCTGGGAATCGATCAAGACGCTGGAGCCGCTCGCGCCACGCTTCGTGTCGGTGACCTATGGCGCCGGCGGATCGACCCGCGAGCGGACCCATGCCACCGTCGAGCGCATCACCCGCGAGACCAGCCTCGATGCCGCCGCTCACCTGACCTGCGTCGAGGCGAGCCGTGAGGAGATCGACGCCGTCGCCCGCGCTTACTGGGAAGCGGGCGTCCGTCACATCGTGGCGCTGCGCGGCGATCCGCCCGAGCAAGGCAAGGCATTCGCGGCGCATCCCGGCGGCTATGCCAACGCGGCAGAGCTGGTGAAGGGCCTCAAGGACGTGGCCCCGTTCGAGATCTCGGTCGCAGCCTACCCGGAATGCCATCCCGATTCGCGCAACCGGGCGGCCGATCTCGACAATCTCTGGCGCAAGTTCGACGCCGGCGCCGACCGCGCGATCACGCAATTCTTCTTCTCGCCCGAATGCTTCCTCCGCTTCCGCGATCAGGCCGCGGCGATGGGCATCGACGCCGAGATCGTGCCCGGCATCCTGCCCGTCTCCAACGTCGCCCAGACCCGCAAGTTCGCGGCTTTGTGCGGCGCGACGATCCCGTGCTGGATGGAACGCCTGTTCGAGGGGCTCGACGACCTGCCCGCCGCGCGCCAGTTGGTGGCGGCGACCGTCGCCGCCGAATTGTGCGGCCAGCTTTATGCGGGCGGCGTCCGCCACTTCCACTTCTACACGCTCAACCGCGCCGAGCTTGCTTACGCGATCTGCCACCTGCTCGGCCTCCGGCCCAGCCTCCAAGCACAGGAACAAGCGGCATGAACGCCCGCCAGAAACTGACCCGCGCCGCCGCCGAGCGCATCCTCATCACCGACGGCGCCTTCGGCACCGAGATCCAGAACCACAAGCTCAGCGAGGCCGATTATCGCGGCACGCTCGATCTCGGCCGCGACCAGAAGGGCAATAACGACATTCTCGCGCTGACGCGGCCGGACATCGTGGATTCGATCACGCGCGCCTATCTCGCCGCCGGCTCGGACATCGTGTCGACCAACACGTTCAGCGCGAACGCGATCAGCCAGGCCGATTACGGCGCCGAGCACCTCGTCGGCGATATCAACCGCGCGTCCGCCCGCATTGCTCGCAAGGCCGCCGACGACGCGGAGGCCGCGGACGGGCGCCCGCGCTTCGTGGCGGGCGCGATCGGGCCGACCAACAAGACGCTTTCGCTCTCGCCCAACGTCAACGACCCGGGCTATCGCGAGATCGATTTCGACGGCCTGAAAGAGGTCTATCGCGAGCAATGCGACGCCCTGATCGAAGGCGGGGTCGACTTCATCCTGATCGAGACGATCTTCGACACGCTGAACGCCAAGGCCGGGATCATGGCGGCGGCCGAAGCGGCCGAACGCACCGGCCGCGACGTGCCGCTGATGATCTCGATGACGATCACCGACCTTTCTGGCCGCAACCTCTCCGGCCACACGGTGGAGGCCTTCTGGTACGCCGTGCGCCACGCGCGGCCGCTGACCATCGGCCTCAATTGCTCGTTCGGCGCGCAACAGCTGCGGCCGCACGTGCAGGCACTCGCCGCGGCGGCCGACACCCTGATCATGATCTATCCCAATGCCGGCCTGCCCAACGAGCTCGGCGCCTATGACGAACGGCCCGACCAGACCGCGGCCTTCGTGCGCGAATGGGCCGACGAGGGACTGGTCAACATTCTCGGCGGCTGCTGCGGATCGACACCGGCCCACATCGCCGCCATCGCCGGCGCGGTCGGCGACCTCTCACCACGCAGCGTTCCTGCCCCGCCCCGGGTCACCCGTCTGGCCGGCCTCGAGCCCATGACGATTGCCGCTTAAGCCATGAGTCATTTGATATGAATGCCACCGCACTGGCGACCGCTCCGGCCGCCGACGCCACCCTCCGCTCGAATTTCGTCAATATCGGCGAACGCACCAACGTCACCGGCTCGGCTCGCTTCAAAAAGCTGGTCATGGCCGGCGACTATGCCGCCGCGGTCGAGGTGGCGCGCCAGCAGGTCGAGAATGGCGCCCAGATCATCGACGTCAATATGGACGAAGGCCTGCTCGATTCCGAGCTGGCGATGACCACCTTCCTGAAGCTGATCGCCGCCGAGCCCGACATTGCGCGCGTGCCGGTGATGATCGACAGCTCGAAGTGGACGGTGATCGAGGCCGGCCTGAAATGCGTTTCGGGCAAGCCGATCGTCAATTCGATCAGCATGAAGGAAGGCGAGGAGGAGTTCCTCCGCTACGCCCGCAAGCTGCGCCATTACGGCGCCGCCGTGGTGATCATGGCGTTCGACGAAGTCGGCCAGGCCGACACCAAGGCGCGCAAGGTCGAGATTTGCGAGCGCGCCTACAAATTGCTGGTCGCAGACGGCTTCCCGCCAGAAGACATCATTTTCGACCCGAACGTGTTCGCCATCGCCACCGGCATCGACGAGCATCGCCGCTACGCGCTCGACTTCATAGAGGCCTGTCAAGAGATCAAGGCGCGCTGCCCGCACGTCCACATTTCGGGCGGACTCTCGAACCTCAGCTTCTCGTTCCGTGGCAACGAGCCGGTGCGCCGGGCGATGCACTCGATCTTCCTCTACCACGCCATCCCCGCCGGCCTCGACATGGCGATCGTCAACGCCGGCCAGCTCGACGTCTACGACACGATCGATCCGGAGCTGCGCGAAGCCTGCGAGGACGTGATCCTCGACCGTCGCGAGGATGCCACCGAGCGTCTCGTCACCCTCGCCGAGAAGTATCTCGGATCCGATCCGGTGCGCGAGAAGGCCGAGGCCGAATGGCGCGGCTGGGAGGTCGGCAAGCGGCTCGAGCACGCCCTCGTCAAGGGCATCGACACGTTCGTCGTCGAGGATACCGAGGAAGCGAGGCTGGTCGCCGACCGCCCGATCCACGTCATCGAAGGCCCGCTGATGGACGGCATGAACGTCGTCGGCGATCTCTTCGGCGCCGGCAAGATGTTCCTGCCGCAGGTGGTGAAATCCGCGCGCGTGATGAAGAAGGCCGTCGCCCACCTCATTCCGTTCATCGAGGCGGAGAAAGAGAAGAGCGGCGCCACCCAGGGCAAGGGCAGGATCGTGATGGCGACCGTGAAGGGCGACGTTCACGACATCGGCAAGAACATCGTCGGCGTCGTCCTGCAGTGCAACGGCTTCGAGGTGATCGATCTCGGCGTGATGGTGCCGTGGCAGGACATCCTGAAGGCCGCCGAAGACAATAAGGCGGATATGATCGGCCTCTCCGGCCTGATCACGCCGTCGCTCGACGAGATGGTCACCGTCGCCTCGGAGATGCAGCGCCAGAATCTCGCCTTGCCGCTGCTGATCGGCGGCGCGACGACGTCGAAGGTCCACACCGCGCTCAGGATCGACCCAGCCTATGAAGGCCCGGTGATCCACGTGCTCGACGCCAGCCGCGCGGTCGGCGTCGCCTCCTCGCTCGTATCGGACACCCAGCGCGACCCGTTCGTCGAGCGCACGCGCGACGATTACGAGCAGGTCCGCAAGACCCGCGCCGGCCGCGGTCAGAACGAGCTTTCGAGCCTCGAAGAAGCGCGCGCCAACGGCTTCGCTTACGATCCGGAGGGCAAGGCGCCGCCGCCGCTGCGGCCGGGCATCCAGCATTTCGGCGAATGGCCGATCCGGGACCTGCGCGCGTCGATCGACTGGACGCCGTTCTTCCGCGCCTGGGAGCTCGCCGGAAACTACCCGGCGATCCTCGAGGACCCGATCGTCGGCGAGAGCGCGACCGCTCTGTTCAAGGATGCGCAGGCGATGCTCGACCGCATCATCGCCGAGCATTGGCTGACGCCGCGCGGCACGGTTGGCCTGTGGCGCTGCAAGCGCGAGGACGACGATATCCTGGTCCTTGCCGGCAACGACTGGACCCGCCTCCCCATGCTCCGCCAGCAGGTGAAGAAGCGCGAAGGCCGCGCGAATATGTCGCTGGCCGACTTCATTGATCCGGCGGGCGAGGACTGGATCGGTGGCTTCGCGGTCGCCATCCACGGGCTGGAGCCGCATCTCGAGCGCTTCAAGGCCGAGAATGACGATTATTCGGACATCCTGCTGAAGGCGCTCGCCGATCGCCTCGCCGAGGCGTTCGCCGAGGTCCTCCATGCCCACGTCCGCAACAGCGTCTGGGGTTATGCCGAAGAGCATCTGACCAATCAGGAGCTGATCCGCGAAAGCTATACCGGTATCCGCCCCGCGCCCGGCTATCCCGCCTGCCCGGACCACAGCCTGAAGCCGCTCCTGTTCGACATGCTCGGCGGCGAGCCGGCCGGCGTGACACTGACCGAGAGCTTCGCGATGTGGCCGACCTCGGCCGTCTCCGGCCTCTATTTCGGCCATCGCGACAGCCAGTATTTCGGGGTCGCCCGGATCGGCCAGGACCAGCTCGAGGACTATGCGGGCCGGCGCGGCGTTTCGATGGAGGAAGCGACGCGCTGGCTGAGGCCGAACCTCGATTAAGCGAAGCTTTAGCCCTGCCGCGTAAGCCACTCGTTCCGAACTCCGAACGAGAGGTGCCTGTGAAGAGACTGGTCCTGCCCTGGATGGCGTTGCTAGCCGCGCCGGCCTCCGCACAAACCGCCGACGCGCCCTTCGTCTGGAAGGAGAAGGCGCTTGGCTATCAGAGCCTCCAGCAGGCCGTCGACGCGATCGGCGACGGCACGGGCACGATCGTCGTCGCGCCGGGCAGCTATCGCCAATGCGCGGTTCAGGAGGCGGGCCGCATCGCCTACGTCGCCGCGCAACCGGGCACCGCAACGCTGGAAGGCCGCGCCTGCGATGGCAAGGCGGCTCTTGTCCTCGGCGGAACCGCGGCCCGCGTCGAGGGACTGGTCTTCGCCAATATTCGCGTGTCCGACCGCAACGGCGCCGGCATCCGCCTGGAAAAAGGCGACCTCACTGTCTCCGAGAGCCTGTTCCGCGACAGCGAGAACGGCATCCTTTCGGCCGACGATCCGGCCGGTGCGATTCGCATCGAGCGCTCGACCTTCTCGGGGCTGGGCGGCTGCGTCGAGGATTATGGCTGCTCGCACGGCATCTATGTCGGCGGCTATGGCAGCCTGTCGGTCCGCCGCTCCCGCTTCGAGCGCGGCACCGGCGGCCATTATGTGAAGAGCCGGGCGCCGCGGATCGAGATTACCGATTCGAGCTTCGACGACACCGGCGGCCGCGCCACCAACTACATGATTGACCTTTCCAACGGCGCCACCGGGCTGATCGCACGCAACGTCTTCGTCCAGGGTCGCGAGAAGGAGAATTACAGCGCCTTCGTCATGGTCGCCCCCGAGGGCGCCGAGAACGATTCCACTGGGCTTGCATTGGTGGACAACGAAGCGTCGCTCGCCCCCGGCGTGAGCCGCTCGACCGCTTTCGTCGCCGACGAGAGCGGCGCCGCGATCCGGATCGAGAACAACCGACTGGGTACGGGGATCACCCGCTTCGAGAAACGCTGATAAGTCCGCAAACCAATGCTATAGTTGCCCGGATATGAATCGTTCCGGAGCCTTGATGCGCGCCTTCCTGTTCGCTTTGTCCCTGTTCTGGATCGGCCTCACCGCCCCCGCCGTGGCGCAGTTGCCGGGGCAGAAGGCGGTCGCGGTCGAGCTCCTCGCCGAGACGAACGCGCCGGCCGCGGGCGAGACGCTGACGCTGGCGCTGCGGATGACTCCGCAGCCGGGCTGGCACGGTTACTGGAAGAATCCGGGCGACGCTGGCGTCGAAAGCCGAATCGACTGGACGCTGCCCGCCGGCGTCGCGCCCGGGCCGATCCAATATCCTGTGCCGCAGACTCTGATCATCGCGGGCCTGATGAACTACGTCTACGAAGGCCCCTACGTGCAGCTCGTCGAACTGAAGCTGCCGGCGGGCCTCGCGACCGGCACGAAGCTGCCGCTGCGCGGCAAATATGACTTCCTCGCCTGCACCGACGAGATCTGCGTGCCCCAGTCGGCCGAGCTGGCATTGGACCTCACCGTCGGCGCGCCCGGCGCCCCGCGTGCCCGGCAGGCCGATTTCGATCGCTACCGCCAGGCCCTCCCGAAACCGCTCGGCAGCGAGGCGAAGTTCGAGACCGCCAACGGCCGCTTCCGCCTTGCCGTGCCGCTGCCTGCCGACATGGCGGTCGCCGACCCCTATTTCTTCCCGATCACCGACGGCGCGCTCGCTTATGCCGCGCCGCAGGCGGTGAGCCGCAACGGCGACATGCTGATCGTCGAGACCGACGCCGCCGGACAGACTGTGCCGCTGGTCGAAGGCGTGCTGAAAATCGGGCCGAACCAGGGCCTGACGCTGACCGCAAGATCGGGTGCCGTCCCGGCCGCCGGGGCGGCGCTGGCGACGGGCGAAGCCGCGTCGGGCGGCAGCACGACGATCCTGGCGGCGCTGGGCGGCGCGCTGATCGGCGGGCTCCTGCTCAACATCATGCCCTGCGTGTTTCCGATCCTCAGCCTCAAGGCGCTGAGCCTGGCCAAAGCCGGCGGCGACGAGCGTGCGGCGCGACGCGAAGCGCTCGCCTACACCGCCGGCGTGGTGCTGGTATGCCTGGCGCTGGGCGGACTGCTCCTCGCGCTCCGCGCGGGCGGCGCAACCGCCGGCTGGGCGTTCCAGCTCCAGGATCCGCGCGTGATCCTGCTCCTGCTGCTTCTCGTCACCGCCATCTCGCTCAACCTCGCCGGCTTGTTCGAGCTTCCGCAGATAGCGGGCGGCGAGCGGCTCGCACGCAGCGGCGGCGCGAGCGGCGCCTTCTGGACCGGCGCGCTGGCTGCGTTCGTCGCCACCCCCTGCACCGGTCCGTTCATGGGCGCGGCACTGGCTGCGGCCCTGGTGCTTCCGACCGCGGCGGCGCTCGCCGTATTCGCCGGATTGGGCCTCGGCCTCGCCTTGCCCTTCCTCTTGCTCGGCTTCGTCCCGGCCCTTCGCCGCATGCTGCCGAAGCCCGGTGCGTGGATGGCGCGCCTGCGCCGCATCCTCTCCGTACCGATGTTCCTGACGGCGCTCGGCCTCGCCTGGATCCTCGGCCGCCAGTCGGGGGTAGACGGGATGGCGATCGGCCTGGCCGGCGCTTTGGCGCTGGCGCTCGGCCTGTGGTGGGTCGGGCGGCGCCAGGAAAACGGGCTGGGATGGCTCCCGCTCGCACCGGCGGCGCTGGCAGCCATGGCCGCGATCCTCCTCGTCCCGACCGCCTCCGCCCCGGCCGAAGCCAAGGCCAAGGACATGCTCGGCGCCGAACCGTTCAGCGAAGCGCGGCTTGCCACCTTGCAATCCGAAGGCCGCCCCGTCTTCGTCTATTTCACCGCCGACTGGTGCGTCACCTGCAAGGTCAACGAGAAGACCGCGCTGGAACGGAGCGACGTCGCCGACGCCTTCGCCGCGCGGAAAGTGGCCGTGCTGGTCGGCGATTGGACGCGCGGCGATGCCGCGATCGGCCGCTTCCTGGAGGCGCACGGCCGCTCGGGCGTGCCGCTCTACCTCTATTACGCGCCGGGCCGGCCGGCCCGGGTGCTGCCGCAAGTGCTCACCACCGGAATGTTGACCGCCCTGCCCAGCTGAAGGAGACTAAGATGAAGCCCATCGTCTTTGCCATTGCCGCCGTCGCCCTGGCCGTTCCCGCAGCCGCCACACAGGTCGGCCAGCCGGCACCCAACTTCAAGCTGAACGACGCCGACGGCCGCACCGTCAGCCTCGCCGACTACAAGGGCAAGACGGTCGTGCTCGAGTGGCACAATCCCGGATGTCCCTATGTCCGCAAGCATTATGACAGCGGCAACATGCAGAAGACCCAGGCCGCGGCGCGCAACGACGGCGCCGTGTGGCTGACGATCAATTCGGGCGCGCCCGGCAAGCAGGGCCATATGAGCGGCGCCGAGGCCAAGGCGCTCGTTGCCAAGGAAAAGGCCCGCTCGACCGCCTATCTGCTCGACCCCAAGGGCGTGGTCGGCAAGGGCTACCAGGCCAAGACCACCCCGCACATGTACATCGTCGATAAGGCCGGCACGCTCGTCTATGCCGGCGGCATCGACGACAAGCCGACGTCGGACAAGGCCGACATCGCCGGCGCACGCAACCATGTGCTCGCCGCGCTGGCCGAAGTCCAGGCGGGCAAGCCGGTCTCGGTCGCGACCAGCCGGCCCTATGGCTGCACGGTCAAATATCCGGAGAGCTGATTACTTCCGCTTCCACGCCTGGCGGCCGCCGATCCAGGTCTCGAGCACCTGGGTCGCGCGCACCTCCGCCGGGGTGGCCGCGAAGATATCGCGGTCGATGAACAGGAAGTCGGCATATTTGCCGCGCTCCAGCGTGCCCAGCCGGTCCTCGGCGAAGGCGGCATAGGCCCCGCCGCGGGTGAAGCCGGCGAAGGCCTGCGCCATCGACACCTTCTGCTCCGGCATCCAGCCGCCCGGCGGCTGGCCCTGGGCGTCCTCGCGGCTGACCGCGACGGCGAGGCCGTGGAACGGATTGGGCGATTCCACCGGGAAATCGGAGCCGAAGGCGAGCGGAACGCCGTTTCGGATCATGCTCTGCCAGGCATAAGCGCCGCCGAGCCGCTCGCGACCCATCCGCGCCTCGGCCATGCGCCAGTCCGATGATTCGTGGACCGGCTGCATCGAGGCGATGATGCCGTTCCTGGCGAAGCGCGGCAGGTCCGCGGGGTCGACGATCTGGGCGTGCTCGACGCGCCAGCGACGGTCGCCCTTATAGGTGTCGGAGAGTTCCTCTACGGCCTCCAACAGCTGGGCATTGGCGGCGTCGCCGATCGCGTGGACGGCAACCTGGAAGCCGTCCATCGCGGCACGGCTCATCAGATTCTTGAGCGCAGCGTCGTTGAGGAAGGCGAGGCCGCGCTCCTTGGGGGAATCCTTGTAGGGCTGCTTCAGCCAGGCGCCGCGCGATCCCAATGCGCCGTCGCTGTAGAGCTTGACCCCGACCATGCGCAGCCGGCCGTCATAGAGCCACGGCGTCGGCTCCGTGCCGGCAACGGCGAGCAGATTCTCGACGCCCGCCGCGTAAGAGAGCACGCGCAGCTGCAGCCGGCCCTTGTCGCCCGAGCGGCGCATCACTTCCCAATCCTCGCCGCTCGTGCCCATGTCGGCGGCCGTCGTGATCCCGTGCGAGAGCAGGATTTCCTGCGCCCTGTCGAGCGCGCGTTCGCGGATGCGCGGCAGCGGCGCGGGCACCGATTTCTGGACGAGTTCGGCGGCGGCGTCGATGAAGATGCCGGAGGGCTGGCTGCCCGTCATCTCGATCTTGCCGCCCGGCGGCGACTTGGAGGCGGCGGTCACGCCCGCTTCGCGCATGGCGAGGCTGTTGGCCCATCCGGCATGACCGTCGACACGATCGAGCCAGACCGGCCGGTCCGCCACCACCGCGTCGATGTCGGCGGCGGTCGGGAAGCGGCCGAGGCCCCATTTCTCCTGGTTCCAGCCGCGGCCGATGATCCAGCGCGGGCTCGGGTTGGCGCGCGCGAAGGCGGCGATCTTGGCCTGCGCCTCCTGCAGGGAATTGGTGTCCGACAGGTCGAGCTGGAGCGCGCCCATGCCGAGGCCCATGACGTGGCCGTGGGCGTCGATCAGCCCCGGGATCATGGTCCGGCCCTTGCCGTCGAGCTTGTAGTCGGGCCGCTCGGGGCGCTTGTCCTTGCGGGCGAGCAGCTGCTTGACGCGGCCGTCCGTGCCGATGACGAGGCCGTTGAAGCGGGTAACCTCGTCCTTGCCGGAGATGGTGTAGCCGTTGACGTTGTCGATCAGAGTGTCGGCCGACGCCGTCTGAACGCAGAACAGGGCCGCCGCGGCGGCCAGTAATTTCTTCATCGGGTAAGCCTTCTGATCAGGGAGGACGTGTCCTGGCGATTGCCGCCCATTGCCTGGACGTCGGCATAGAATTGATCGACGAGCGCGGTCAGCGGCAGCGTGGCGCCATTGGCGCGCGCCTCCTCGAGCGTCAGCCCGAGATCCTTGCGCATCCAATCGACCGCGAAGCCGAAATCGAATTCGCCGGCATCCATCGTCTTCCAGCGGTTGACCATCTGCCAGCTCTGCGCCGCGCCGCCGGAAACGGCCTCGAGCACCTTGTCGCGGTCGAGCCCGGCCTGCTGCGCGAAATGCACGGCCTCGGCCACGCCCTGGACGATGCCGGCGATCGCGATCTGGTTGACCATCTTCGTGAGCTGGCCGGCGCCGTCAGGGCCGACGTGGACGATGCGCGCGGCATAGGCATCCATCAGCGGCCGCGCGAGGTTCACCGCTTCCTCGGTGCCGCCGCACATGATGGCGAGTTGGCCGTTCTCGGCGCCGGCCTGTCCGCCCGAGACCGGGGCATCGACGCAGTGCAGCCCGTGCTTGCGCCCTTCCTCGGCGACACGGCGCGCGATCCGCGCCGAAACCGTGGTGTGATCGATGAACAGCGCGCCTTCGGCCATGTTGCGGAAGGCGCCATTGGGCCCCATCGTGATCTCGGCGACGTCGTCGTCATTGCCGACGCACGAAATGACGGCGAAGGCGTTGCCCGCCGCGGCCGCCGGGGTGGCTGCGAACTCGCCGCCATGCTGCGCCGTCCAGGCGCGCGCCTTTTCGGGGCTGCGATTATAGACGCTGATGCTATGCCCCGCCGCCACGAGGTGGCGGGCCATCGGGGCGCCCATCACGCCCAGCCCGATAAATGCGATCCGTGCCATGGTCCCTGGGCATAAGGCGAGTTTGCCTGCCACGCCAGATGGCCTATTCGGGGGCCATGGCTTCCCGCGCAGAAAAATTCACCCTCCCCGTCACTCTCGACGATGTCCGCGCCGCCGCACGGCGGATCGAGGGCGCCGTTCTGCGCACTCCGACCCACCTCAGCCGGACGCTGTCCAAGCTCACCGGCTCGACCGTCTATGTGAAGTTCGAGAACCTTCAGTTCACCGCGGCCTATAAGGAGCGCGGCGCGCTCAACAAATTGCTGTTGATGGATGAGGCGACGCGCAGCCGCGGCGTGATCGCCGCCTCGGCCGGCAATCATGCCCAGGGCGTCGCCTATCACGGCGCCAGGCTCGGTATCCCGGTCACGATCGTCATGCCCAAGCCGACCCCGACCATCAAGGTGATGCAGACCGAGAGCCATGCCGCGACCGTGGTGCTGCACGGGGAACTGTTCGACGAGGCCTATGCCCATGCGCTGCAGCTGGCAGAGGAGCGGAGCCTGACCTTCGTCCATCCGTTCGACGATGCCGAGATCATCGCCGGCCAGGGCACGGTCGCGCTCGAACTGCTCGAGGACGTGCCCGAGCTCGACGCATTGCTGATCCCGATCGGCGGCGGCGGGCTGATTTCCGGAATGGGCGTCGTGGCAAAGGCGTTGCGGCCCGCGATCGAGCTGATCGGCGCCCAGGCCGAGCTCTTCCCGTCCATGTATGCCGAGATCAATGGGCGAGACATGCCCGGCTCCGGCGACACGATCGCCGAGGGCATCGCCGTCAAAACGCCGGGGACGCTGACGACGCGGTTCGTGGAGCAACTCGTCGACGAGATCCTGCTCGTGCCGGAACGCGACATCGAAACCGCGGTGAGCCTGATGCTGCAGATCGAGAAGACGGTCGTCGAAGGGGCCGGCGCGACCGGACTGGCGGCGTTGCTGACCCATCCCGAGCGCCTGAAGGGCAAATCGGTGGGGCTGGTGCTGACGGGCGGTAATATCGACACGCGGCTGCTCGCCACCGTGCTGCTGCGCGACCTCGCGCGATCGGGCCGGATGGCACGGCTGCGCATTCAGCTCCAGGACCGGCCGGGCGCTTTGGCCTCGGTCGTGCAATTGTTCGACAAGCACCAGATCAATATCGTCGAAGTCTATCACCAGCGCATTTTCACGGCTTTGCCGGTGAAGGGCCTCTATACCGACATCGAATGCGAAGCGCGCGACGCCGATCATCTGAAGCGTCTGGTCGATGATCTGGTCGCCCATGGATTCAACGTCCACCCGGTAGAGATTCACTGAATCTCCGTCTTCGGTTGGGACGGCGCGGGCATTAACGCTGTTTTCGCCGAGTCCCGCTCTTTTCTTCCCGCCGGCGAAGGCACATAAAGATTCCAGCAACCATTTCGTCGACCCCAGGGGAGTCCCGGTGAGCGCCCCATTCCGCTTTCCTCGTTTCTTTGTGACGACTCCGTCGCCTTGCCCCTATTTGCCGGGCAAGACCGAGCGGAAGGTCTTTACGGAGCTTTCGGGATTGCACGCGGTCGAGCTTAACGACGCGCTCGGACGGATCGGATTCCGCCGCAGCCAGGGCGTTGCCTACCGGCCGAGCTGCATCGACTGCCAGGCCTGCATCTCGGTGCGCGTGGTCGCGAGCGAGTTCCAGCCGAGCGCCACCCAGCGCAAGATGATTCGCCGCCACGCCGATCTCGAGGTCACCGCGTGCAAGCCGTGGACCACCGAAGAGCAATATGAACTGCTGCGCCGCTATCTCCGCGCCCGCCATCCGGGCGGCGGCATGGTCGAAATGGACGAGAGCGACTTTGCCGACATGGTCGAGCAGAGCCCCGTGAAAACCTATGTGGTCGAATATCGCGAGCCAAGCGTCGACGGCCGGCCGGGCCGCCTGGTCGGCGCCTGCCTGACCGACCAGCAGGCGGACGGCCTGTCGATGATCTACAGCTTCTTCGAGCCCGACGACGAGACGCGGCCGGGGCTCGGCACCTACATCATCCTCGACCATATCGTTCGCGCCGGCCGCGCCGGCCTGCCCTACGTCTATCTCGGCTATTGGGTCGAGGAATCGAAGCGCATGGCGTACAAGGCGCGCTTCCGTCCCCTTGAACGGCTCGGCCCCGACGGGTGGCGTCGGTTCGAGCCGGACCAGAAGGAGCTTCCGCTCGGCCAGTGAGCGGTGCATCCCAATCGTCCCCCGTGCGTTGAACATTTCGGTTCAACAGCATTTGGTGGCGTCGTGCAGCCCGACATCCTTGTATCGTTCGTCTATTCCGTCGCTGCGATCAGCCTGTTCGTGCTGGGCTGGATCCTGTCGGTGGCAACCGATAGCCCCGTCGTGGGAGCTTTGCTTTCACTCGCCACGCTTGCCGCGATCGCGGGGATCGCGCTGCGCATCCGCGACCTGCGCGGCGCCGGCCAACCGACCCTCTAGCGGATCAGCCCGCCCGCCCTCAAAGCATCCTCGATGACCGATTGCAGCGCGGACGCTGGCGATGCGTGCTCCTTGGCCTGCGGGGCCGACGTCGCGGACGCCGCCGCCTTGGGCGACTTCTGCTCGGACTTGGGCGCCTTTTGCGCGACCACTGTATCGGTGAGGCCCCAGCCGGCCGCTATCCGATCGGTCGAGGAGATCGCGACGTCGAGCATATGCGGTCCGGCCGCGCCGCTTTGACCGGCGCTGTCGCCCGGAGCGAGCGGCGTACCGTGTCCCATGCCCGTGATCACATATTGTTCGACCAGCGGCGTGCCGTCCTTGCCCTGCCACGCGCGGTGCGGATAGCCGTCGACCGTCTCCACCACGTGCGGCTTCGCCCGCAGCCCGTGTACGTTCAGCCATTGCTTGACGATGTCGTCGCCATTGCTGGCGGTGACGGTCGCGTCGTTGCTGCCGTGCCACACGGCGACCCGGGGCCATGGCCCCGGATGCGGCGAGGCGCGGCGCACATTGTCGCCGAGCACCGTCGCGGGACTGCTCGTGCGGCCGCCCATGCATTCAAACGCCTCGCCGACCGTGCCGGCGCAGCCATAAGCGATGCCGGCGATGATCGCGCCTCCCGCGAACAGCTCGGGATAGGTGGCGAGCATGGCCGACGTCATGGCGCCACCCGCAGAGAGGCCCGTGATGAAGATCCGGCTTGGATCGATCGGATGATCCTCGCACATCCGGGCGATCATTTGGCGGATCGAAGCGGCTTCTCCGTTGTCGCGGGCGGTATCGGAGGGGCGGAACCAGTTGAAACAGAGATTGGGATTGTTGGCGCGCTGCTGCTCGGGGAAGAGCAAGGCGAAGCCATGGCGGGCGGCGAGCGCCGACCAGCCCGCGCCATGATCATAGGCCGCCGCCGTCTGAGTGCAGCCATGCAGCACCACCACCAAAGCCGCGGGCTCGGCGAGCTTCTGGGGCACGAAGGCTTTTGCCCGCAAATCGCCGGGATTCGAGCCGAATCCGACCAGATCCGTCAGGGAGCTGCCATTGGCGGTGTCCAACGCAGCAGTCTTCGGAAATGTCAGCATTGGGAATCCCTGTGCATCGACCCGATGCGGGCCATGAGATCGTTGATAACGAACATCATAGCTGGTTTGTTGCTGCAGTGCAGCATTTCCCGGCACTCAGGTGTCTGGGCTCGCCGTTTCGCCGGAGACATAAGGCGGGTCAGGGATCTGGTCGGTCGCTTCGCGCAGCATCACCGCCCAGCGCAGCGACAGATCGTTGAAATATTCGTCGTCCGGTTCGATCCGGCGCGTCAGCAAAGGTGCCGCAGGATCGCGCCGCATCACCATCATGTCGAGCGGCCGCGCCACGCCGAGATTGGAGCGCATCGCCGAATCGAACGAGAGGAAGCCGACCTTCACCGCGAACGGCAGTGGCGTCTCGTAGCTTATGCCGCGATCGAGGATCGGCTTGCCATATTTGGTCTCGCCGATCTGGAGGAACGGCGTCTCGCGGCTGCATTCGATGAAATTGCCGGCCGAATAGATCTGGAACAGTGCCGGCGGCGCGTTGCCGATGCGGCCGCCAAGCAGCAGAGAGGCCGAGCTGCTGAGGTTGATCGCGGCGAGCGCGGCGCCGACGGTGCGGTTGGCGGCCTGCACCGCCTCGCCGACCAACTGGGCCGCGCGGAACATCGAAGTGACCCCGGAGAGATTGCGGTTCATCTCGCCGCCGTCGGCCGCAGGCAGACCTTCCTGGATGAGGCCGATCACCGACTGGCTGATCGACAGGCTACCCGAGCTGCACGCGAAGATTTGGCGGTCCGGGCCATCGGCGAGGGTGTGGAGCTTCTTGAACGACGAGAAATTGTCGACCCCGGCATTGGTGCGGGTGTCGGCGATCATCACGAGGCCGTCGGCGAGCAGCATGCCTAGACAATAGGTCATTCAATCTTCAACCTTGTCGTTCCTCAGCTTTGTGTCTGCGACTGCGCCTGCCGCACCTGGACCTCTACCGCGAGCGTCTCGCTGCCGCCACCCGACCGGGCGCCCGCAAACGGCGCCGCGTCGCGATAATCGAGCCCGCAGGCGACGCGAATGTACGTATCGTCCGCGCAGATGCCGTTGGTCGGATCAAAGGCGACCCAGCCCAGATCCTCGACCCACGCCTCGGCCCAGGCATGCGCCGCCTCCTGCACCACCGCGCCGTCGCGCCGATAGAGATGGCCGGAAACGTAGCGGGCGGGAATTCCAAGGCAGCGCGCCACGGCGATGAAGATATGGGCGAAATCCTGGCAGACGCCGTGGCCGGCCGCGAACGCCTCCTCGGCCGGGGTGTCGACATCGGTCGTGCCGGTATCGAAATTCATCCTCATGTGGATGAGGCCGGTAAGGCGATGCAACTTCTCGAGCCTCGTCCCGCCCTGCTGCTCCAGCGCCTGGGCAAGCTCGCGCAGCGGCAGCCCGGCGCGGGTGAGCGAGGTGACACGGACGAAGACGCCTGGCGGCAGGTCGCTCGGCAGGCCCTGGACCAGCCCGGCCGCGTCCTCGGGCATGACGCAGCCGGTGACGGTCACACGGAGGCTCGGCACCGGCGCGTCGACATAGAGCATATGGGTGACGTTGCCGTAGCCGTCGCAGCCTTCGCGCAGGCGCGCGTCGCAATCGACGTCAATCCGCCAATCGAGGACGGTCTGGCCGGCGAAGCTCTGCGGAGTCACGCGCAGCAGCTGGATGATACGCCGCGCCGGCGTGCTGTAGAGATACTGGGTCGAATAACGGACGTTGAGACGCATCAGCCGAACCTGAATTGTTGGGCGATCGCCTGGTCGATCGCGGCATTTTCGCGGATCAGGCGCCGCAAGGATTCGTGCAGCCCCTCATGAAACAGCGAATCGATCGTGCCCTGCTCGAGCCCCGCCAGCCGGCGCCGGGCGAGCCGGTCGGCCTCCCCCTGCCGGCCGGTCCGGCGGCCAAGTTCGGCGAGCAATTCGACCGTCTCCTCGGCCGAGGCGACCAGCGAACGCGGCAGCTCATGACGGTAGATGAGCAAATCGGCGATCAGCCACGGCTGCAGCGCGCGCCGGTAGATCAAGCGATAGGCGGTGCGGGCAGAGACGGTCTGCAAGATGGTCGTCCATTGGTCGCGGTCCAGCGTCCCGCCGACCTCCTCGCCCGCGGGCAGGAGCAAATAATATTTGACGTCAAGCAGTCGCGCGGTGTTGTCGCCGCGCTCGATCACCGAGCCCAGCCGCATGAACCAATAGGCTTCGTTGCGCAGCATCCGCGCGAGCGCGCCCTCGAAACCGCGTATCTCGGCCTGCAGCCTGTCGACGAGATTGAGGGTCGCCTGGGTGCCGCCCGGACTGGCGCGATCGCGGATGTTGAACCAGGCGCGGTTGATCGCCTCCCACGCCTCGCGCGGGATCGTGTTGCGGGAAGCCCGGGCATTGTCGCGGGCGGCGGCGAGGCACGAGCGGATCGAGCCGGGATTGTCCTCGCTCATCGTCAGGAAGCGGCGTGCGTTGAACGCGCCGAGGCTGCCGCCGGTGGCCTCGAAGATCGGGGCGCCCCCGGTGACGGTCAGCGCGCTGCGCCACGCCATGTCGCTCGGCTCGCCGCGCGTCAGCGAGCTCAGCCGGATCGTCGCCTCCACGAGCCGCGTCACGAACTCGGCCCGCTCCATGTAGCGGCCGATCCAGTAGAGATTGGAGGCGGTGCGCGACAGCATCACGCCGGCTCCTTGCCCGGCGCAAGGACGAAGCTGTCCTTGGTGCCTCCGCCCTGGCTGGAGTTCACGACCAGCGAGCCTTCGCGCAGCGCCACGCGGGTGAGGCCGCCGGGGACGATCGTGACGCCGTCGGCCCCGGTCAGCACGAAGGGGCGGAAATCGACGTGGCGCGGCGCGAGGCCGCTGTCGGTCAACGTCGGTACGGTCGACAGGGCCAGCGTCGGCTGGGCGATGTAGCGGTGGGGCTCGGCCTCCAAAGCCGCGCGGAAGCGCTCGATCTCGTTCTTGCTCGCGGTGGGGCCGACCAGCATGCCGTAGCCGCCCGAGCCATCGACCAGCTTCACCACCAATTTGTCGAGATTGTCGAGCGTGTAGCGCAGCGCCTCCGGCTCGCGGCAACGCCAGGTCTCGACATTGGGGAGCTTCACCTCCTCGCCCGTATAATAACGGACGATCTCGGGCATGTAGGAGTAGATCGCCTTGTCGTCGGCAATACCGGTGCCGGGGGCGTTGGCCAGCGTGACGTTGCCGGCGAGATAGGCCGCCATCAGGCCCGGAACGCCGAGCATCGAATCGCGGCGAAAGACGAGCGGATCGAGAAAGTCATCGTCGATGCGGCGATAGATGACGTCGACGCGCACCCGCCCCTCGATCGTGCGCATCCAGACGATATCGTCGTCCACCTCCAGATCGGAGCCTTCGACCAGCTCGATGCCCATATTGTCGGCGAGGAAGCTGTGTTCGTAGAAAGCCGAATTGTAATGGCCGGGGGTCAGCAGCACGCCGCGCGGATCGCGAGCGCCCGGCGGGGCGACCGAATGGAGCGTGTCGCGGAGCAGCTCTGGATAGGAATCGACCGGGCGCACGGGCAGAATATCGAACAATTCGGGGCAGAGGCGCAGCATCGCCTCGCGATTCTCGAGCATGTAGCTGACGCCCGACGGGGTGCGGGCATTGTCCTCGAGTACGTGGAAGTCTTCGGGTCCGGTCCGCACCAGATCGATCCCGCAAATATGGGCATAGACGCCGTGCGGCGGCCGCGCGCCGGCGACCGCGACGCAGAATTGCGGGTTGCCGAGCACGATGTCGGCGGGAACGACGCCGTCAGCCAGAATCCGGCGTGGACCGTAGACATCCTCGATGAAGGCGTTGATCGCGCGCACGCGCTGCTCCAGCCCGGCCGAGAGCCGCGCCCATTCCCGATCGGTGAAGATGCGCGGCACGATGTCGAACGGGATAATCCGTTCCGCCGCCTCGTCGTCGCCATAGACGTTGAAGGTGATGCCGAGCGTGCGGAAGGCGGTCTCGGCAGCCTGCTGGCGGCGGTCGAACTCGCCAGGCGGGGTATCGCCGAGCCACGTCGCGAGAGCTTCGAGGCCGGGCCGGGCCGCTTTTCCCCGGCTTGCGCCCCATAGCTCGTCAAATGCCGCCTTGGCCGCCATAAATCCCTGTTTTCACGCTATCGTTACGGAGCGGCAAGAATTTGCCTATCCGCATAATGCGCGAGGCGGGATTTGGTCGCATCGGCCGAGGATGGACACGAAAAAGCCGGCGCACATCGCTGCGGCCGGCTTTCCCGTTCCAGAAAGAAGTCCCCGTTGGTTAGGCGACCTGGGTTTGCTCGATCTCTTCCGGGTCGCGCAGCACGTAGCCGCGACCCCAGACGGTCTCGATATAATTGTCGCCGCCGCAGGCGAGCGAAAGCTTCTTGCGGAGCTTGCAGATGAAGACGTCGATGATCTTCAGCTCCGGCTCGTCCATCCCGCCGTAGAGATGGTTGAGGAACATTTCCTTGGTGAGCGTCGTGCCCTTGCGGAGCGAGAGCAGCTCCAGCATCGCATATTCCTTGCCGGTCAGGTGCACGCGGGCGCCGTCGACCTCGACCGTCTTGGCGTCGAGGTTCACGGCGAGCTTTCCGGTCTTGATGACCGACTGCGAATGCCCCTTCGAGCGGCGCACGACCGCATGGATGCGGGCGACCAGCTCGTCGCGGTGGAACGGCTTGGTGACATAGTCGTCGGCGCCGAAGCCCAGGGCCCGCACCTTCGAATCCATTTCGCTGATTCCCGAGAGAATCAGGACCGGCGTGCCGACCTTGGCCGTGCGCAGCTTCTTCAGCACGTCGTAGCCGTGCATGTCCGGCAGGTTCAGGTCGAGGCAGATGATGTCGTAATCGTAGAGCTTTCCGAGGTCCAAGCCCTCTTCGCCCAGATCGGTGGTGTAGACGTTGAAGCCTTCGGCATTCAGCATCAGTTCGATGCTTTTGGCCGTGGTCGGCTCGTCCTCAATCAGCAGCACACGCATGGTTTCGCCCCTCGATGGCGGCTTCCGAAACGACAGTCGGAACCCGGTACGCATCATTAACCACGCCATAAATGAAGTTAAAAGGTTAATTCGTCGTAAACGCGGGTTAACCGCAGCATTGCCGGCTAACATTGCGCGCGCGCTCCAGCCATGGCAGGGCGACGGAATGTGGGAGAAATACGTTCTTTTCATCGATGGCGAGGCAATCGTCATCGACAAGCCGGCGGGCCTTGCGGTTCATCCCGGATCGCGCACTCGCGAAAGCCTTGAAGACTATCTTCACCACTTCCGTTTCGGATTCCAAAGGCTGCCGCTGCCGGTTCACCGGCTCGACCGCGACACCAGCGGCTGCCTGCTGCTCGCGCGCAACCCCAAGGCGCACAAGCGCTTCCAGCGCGCGTTCGAGGACAAGAAGGTCAGCAAGACCTATGTCGCGGTGCTCGATGGCGTGCCCGAAGGCGAAACCGGCACGATCGACCTGCCGCTCGCCAAGGTTTCGACCGCCGAGGAGGGCTGGCGGATGGTTCATGATCCCAAGGGCCGGCCCTCGGTTACCCACTGGCGTCTCGCCGCCGTAAAGGACGGGCGCGCCGTGATCGTGTTCACGCCCGAGACCGGGCGCACCCACCAGATCCGAATCCACGCCATCGAGGGTCTCGGCATCCCGATCTCGGGCGATCCGGTCTATGGCGCCGGTCGGGGGCCGATGCTGCTCCATGCGCTGTCGCTGCGAGTCGAACGCGACGGCAAGAATCCGGTCGAGGCCACCGCGCCGCTGCCGCCGACCTTCATCCAGGCCGGCTTCGGCGATGTCGAGCTCTGAGCCCTTCGCCCTTCCCGAGGACGCGCTCGAGGAGATGGGAAGGGGCAAGCTGCCCCGCAGCTTGCAGTTGCGTATGGGACACGCAACGACCTTCTCATTCATCACCGCGACCGGCCCGGGCGGGCAGAACGTCAACAAGGTGGCGACCGCCTGCCAGCTTCGCTGCGACGTCTTCAAGCTCGGGCTCCCGCCCTACGCCTATCAGCGGCTGAAGGAGCTGGCCGGCAGCCGCATGACTTCTGGCGGCGAGATCGTCATCACGGCCCGTTCCTACCGCACCCAGGAGGCCAATCGCGAGGATGCGCGCGCCCGGCTGGCGGATCTGATCGCCAAGGCCCATGTAAGGCAGGCGAAAAGGATCAAGACCAAGGCCAGCCGCGCGGCCAAGGCGAAGCGGGTCGACAAGAAGGTGCAGCGCGGTGCCGTCAAGGCGGCACGGTCGAAGCCGAGGATGGATTGAATGTTCGATTTCCGGATTGAGGCGGCCGACAAGGCCGAGATGTACCGCCAATTGTGCGACGCGGCCGACGCACTCACCGATGGCGAGCCCGACGCGATCGCCAATATGGCCAACATCTCCGCCTTGCTCTGGGAGTCGCTGCCCGATCTCAACTGGGCGGGCTTCTACCGCAATGTCGGCGGCGAGCTGGTGCTCGGGCCGTTTCAAGGCCGCGCCGCCTGCATCCGCATCCCGTTCGGCAAGGGCGTGTGCGGCACCGCGGCGGCGACCCGAGAGCCGCAATGCGTGGAGGACGTGAACGCTTTCCCCGGCCATATCGCCTGCGACAGCGCGTCCGCTTCCGAGCTTGTCGTTCCGATCGTTCACGACGGCGAACTGGTCGGAGTCCTCGATCTCGACAGTCCCCGCCGCGGCCGTTTCAATGCCGAGGATGTAGAAGGGTGTATCAAGCTGGCACGGATCATCGCGCCCAGAGTCACCGCGGTAGAAAAAGCGCCTTCAAAGAGTTAATAAAGTCCTAACTGGCCGTCGCGACTCTTGCCGAGGCCCGACCGGCTTCGTGCACAGGGGACGCTCAATGAAGAAGCTCGCGCTCGTTTCTTGGACGGCTATTGTACCGGCCAGCCTCGCCGCCCAGACCGTCGAACCGCCCTCACGCTGGGCCGACGTGCCCGCTTACGGCATGAATGTGCCGGCTGCCGCCGCGGCCGCCCAGGCGGCGCCCGGCGTCACCTGGCAGCGCGCTGCGCCGATGGCGCCCCGGATGGCGCCGCCGATGCACGCGCGGCCGGCGCCGCCCGCCATGACCCACCGGCCGGGCATGCGCCCGTCGCCGCATCCAGGGATGCGGCCACCGCACCACGCCATGCGGCCGCCGCACCATCCCGGCATGCGCCCCCCGGTCGTCGGCCACCCCAATCCGGGCATGCACCGCCGCTTCGCGCACATCCGCCGGATCAATCGCGGCCACGTCGTCCCGCAATTCTGGTGGGGCCCGCAATTCCACGTCCAGAATTGGGGTCTCTACGGCTTCCCGCAGCCCTACGAGGATTCGCGCTGGATCCGTTATTATGACGACGCGTACCTGATCGACCGGGAAGGCCGCGTCCGCGACGGCCGCTACGGGCTCGACTGGGACCGCTATGGCGAGCGCTGGGACTATGACCGGGGCATCCCCGAATATGTCGGCGACGGCGACTTCCAGCCCGACGGCCGCGACTATGCCTGGGTCGAGGGCTCAGACGAGCGCTACGCCGAAGCCGAGGATTATGAAGAGGATTATGGCGAGGTCTATGAGCAGCGGGCCGAGAAGCATCACGGCCGCAGCTACGAGCAGCATGTCGCCTATCCGGGCGGCTGCCAGCCTCCCCCGCCGGGCTATTACAGCTGCGGCTACGGCTACCCGTTGGTGATCACCGAGACGACGGTGACGACGGCGCCCAAGGTCACTGTCCACACGGTCTACAAGGACGTGACCGTGAAGCACCGGCCCAAGGCCAAGCGCTATTACAAGGCCAAGGTGAAGCGCTATCGCTCGCCGCCGCCTTATACGGGCGGCGAGAAGGGCTGAGCTCAGCTTAAGCGGTCGAGCTGCTCATCGCTGATCCCGCCCGGCACGATCATCAGCGGGCAGGGCAGCGATCCGGCGACGTTGCCGGCGAAATGGCTGACCAAAGGCCCCGGCGGGCCTTCCGCCGCGGCGCCGAGCACGAGCGCGGCGATGTCGTCGCGCTCCTTGAGCAATTCGGTCACCGCTTTCACCGGATCGCCCTGGCGGACCAGCACGGACGGGGTGAGGCCGGCTTCCTCGACGATCGCGGACGAGGCCTGCAGCACCATCGCTTCGGCGCGGAGCCGCGCTTCCTCCTCCATCGCCGCCTGGACGCCGCCCCACTGGACGAACTCCTGCGGCGGGATCAGCGCGAGCAATTCGATCGTGCCGCCGGTGCGGGCGGCGCGGCGCGCAGCAAAGCGCAGAGCGGCGCGCGCCTCCGCGGTTTCGTCCATGACGACCAGATATGACCGCATTGCCCCCTCCTGACGGTGTGGAACGCTGCGCCAGATCGGCGGCGCGCGCAAGCGGAACCCTTGACCCCCGCCCCTCATTTGCCGAAGGGACGGTCAGCCAATCCGGACAGGAAAGCATTCATGCCGATCGAACTCAAGATGCCCGCTCTCTCCCCGACGATGGAGGAAGGCACGCTCGCCAAGTGGCTGGTCAAGGAAGGCGACACCGTCGCCGCGGGCGACCTGCTCGCCGAGATCGAGACCGACAAGGCGACGATGGAGTTCGAAGCGGTCGACGAGGGCACGATCGCCAAGATCCTGATCGCCGAGGGCACCGACGAGGTGAAGGTCGGCACCGTGATCGCTTTGATCGCGGGCGAAGGCGAGGATGCCGGCGCGGCCGCCGCGGCTGCACCCAAGGCCGCCCCTGCAGCCAAGGAACCGGTCGCGAAGGATGCCGGCGAGACCGGCGCCGGACAGCCCGCCACGGCCGCGCCCGCCGCTCCGGCCGCCGCCGCGCCGCAGCCGCGCGCCGATGCCGGCGACCGCGCCAAGGCGAGCCCGCTCGCCCGCCGGCTCGCCGAGCAGAAGGGCGTGGATCTCGCCACGCTGAAGGGCTCGGGCCCGGGCGGCCGCATCGTCAAGGCCGACATCGACGCCGCGTCCGGCGCCGCGCCGCGCGCCGCCGCCCCGGCCGCCGCTGCCGCCGCCCCCACCGCGCCGTTCGAGACCGAAATCCCGCACGAGGCGGTCAAGCTCTCCAACATGCGCAAGACGATCGCGCGCCGCCTCACCGAGTCGAAGCAGCAGATCCCGCACATCTACCTGACCGTCGACATCCAGCTCGACGCCCTGCTCAAGCTCCGCGGCGAGCTCAACAAGGGCCTCGAGAAGCGCGGCGTGAAGCTCAGCGTCAACGACATGCTGATCAAGGCGCTCGCCGTCGCCCTGATCGAGGTGCCCGAATGCAACGTCTCGTTCGGCGGCGACCAGCTCATCCAGTATAAGCGTGCCGACATCTCGGTCGCCGTGTCGATCCCCAACGGGCTGATCACGCCGATCATCGCGAGTGCCGACACCAAGTCGATGTCGGCCATCGCCACCGAGATGAAGGACCTCGCCGGCCGCGCCAAGGAAGGCAAGCTGCAGCCCCACGAATATCAGGGCGGCACCGCCTCGATCTCCAACATGGGCATGTTCGGCATCAAGGCGTTCGACGCGGTCATCAACCCGCCGCAGGCGATGATCATGGCGATCGGCGCCGGCGAGAAGCGGCCCTATGTGGTCGGCGACACGCTCCAGATCGCGACCGTGATGAGCGCCACCGGCAGCTTCGACCACCGCGCCATCGACGGCGCCGACGGCGCCCGCCTGATGCAGGCGTTCAAGCGCCTGGTCGAGAATCCGTTGACGATGCTGGCCTGATATGGCGCTGAGCGCCGAACAGCCGCCGTCCGAGGCGCCCGCGGTGCGGGTCACCGCGATGCCGGGCGACGCCAATCCCTATGGCGATATCTTCGGCGGCTGGATCATGTCGCAGATGGACCTTGCCGCCAGCTCGGTCGCGTCGCGCCATTCGAGCGGGCGCGCGGTCACGATCGCGGTCGACGGCATGACTTTCCACCGCCCCGTCTTCGTCGGCGACGAGGTCTCGGTCTATGCGCGCCTCGGCAAGGTCGGCACGACCTCGATGACGATCGACGTCGCCGCCTGGCGCCGCGCCCGCCACAGCGGCGACAGCTACAAGGTCACCCAAGCCCGCTTCATCTTCGTCGCGGTCGGCGACGACCGCCAGCCCCGCGGCGTCCCGCCGCTGGCGGAGCAAATCCCTGCCCTTGAGGAACATCATGGCTGACACTTACGATCTCATCGTCCTCGGCTCGGGCCCCGGCGGCTATGTCGCGGCGATTCGCGCCAGCCAGCTCGGCCTGAAGGTCGCGATCGTCGAGCGCGAGAAACTGGGCGGCATCTGTCTCAACTGGGGCTGCATCCCGACCAAGGCGCTGCTGCGCACGTCCGAGATCCACCATTATATGACCCATGCCGGCAGCTACGGCCTCGGCGCGGAGAAAGTGAGCTTCGACCTCGCCGCGATCGTCGACCGCAGCCGCAAGGTCGCCGGGCAGCTCAACATGGGCGTCAAGGGCCTCATGAAGAAGAACAAGGTGACGGTCGTCGAGGGCGACGGCACGATCACCGCGCCGGGCAAGCTCAAGGTCACCAAGGACGGCAAGGCGACCGAACTTGCCGCGAAGAACATCATCGTCGCGACCGGCGCCCGCGCCCGCGATTTGCCCTTCGCCAAGGCCGACGGCGAGCGTGTCTGGACCTATCGCCACGCGATGGTGCCCAAGGAGATGCCGAAGAAGCTGCTCGTGATCGGATCGGGCGCGATCGGCGTCGAATTCGCCAGCTTCTATTCGGACATGGGCGCCGACGTCACCATCGTCGAGATGCTCGACCGCATCCTGCCGGTCGAGGACGAGGAGGTCTCCGCCTTCATGCACAAGGCGCTCACCAAGCAGGGCATGAAAATCCATGTCGGCGCCGGCGTCGAGAAGCTGGAAGTCTCCAAAACGGGCGTCAAAGCCTCGATCAAGGGCAAGGACGGCAAAGTCGTGCAAGACGACTTCTCCCACGCCATTGTCGCCATCGGCATCGTCCCCAACACCGAGACGATCGGCCTCGAGGCGTTGGGCGTGAAGACCGACCGCGGCCATATAGTCACCGACGGCTATGGCGCGACCAACGTGCCGGGCATCTACGCGATCGGCGACGTCACCGGCGCGCCCTGGCTTGCGCACAAGGCGAGCCACGAAGGCGTCGTCTGCGTCGAGAAGATCGCCGGCGTGAAGGGCGTCCACCCGATGGACAAGTCCAACATTCCGGGCTGCACCTATTCGCGCCCGCAGGTGGCGAGCGTCGGCCTTACCGAGGCCAAGGCCAAGGAAGCCGGCCGCAAGGTCAAGGTCGGCAAATTCCCCTTCATCGGCAACGGCAAGGCGATCGCGCTGGGCGAGGCCGAGGGCTTCGTGAAGACGGTTTTCGACGAGGCGACCGGCGAATTGCTGGGTGCGCACATGGTCGGCGCCGAAGTGACCGAGCTGATCCAGGGCTATGTCATCGCCCGCCAGCTCGAGACCACCGAAGAGGATCTTATGCACACCGTGTTCGCGCATCCGACCCTCTCGGAAATGATGCACGAGAGCGTCCTCGACGCCTACGGACGCGCGCTGCATTACTGACGGCCCACGGAAGGCGGCGCTTATGGATTTCGACGATCAGCTGCGCCGCTATTTCGGCACGACCGACCTCGCGGCGCTGCCGTCCGAGGCGCTGGCCGCGGGCATCGAGCGGATGCAGGTCGATTTAGGGCTCGAGCAGGATCGCGGCCGTCGCTTCGCCATGTGGGCGCTGCTGCATATGCTGGGCGCGGCGCCGGATCTGGACGCGGCGTTCGAGGATGCGGCGGACCGGGATGCGGCCCGCAATTTCATGGACCTCACCGACCGGACCGGCGAGGAATAGCGGCTAGACGCTGGCGGCAGCGTCCTTGGCGGCCTGTGCCTTGACGCGCATGCCTTCGGTGCGGGCGGCGCGGGCGGCCATGCCGGACCAGGCGGCTTCCGAGCGCAGGCAGCGATCGCGGACATTGTCGAGCGTCGCGGCTTCGGCGGCGGCGCGGGCCTCCGCGGCGCGGGCGAGATAGAATTCGTGCTGTACCGACATGGCCTGATCTCCTGTTTGGGGGGAGAAGGCGGGCACGCTCAGGCACCCGCCCTTCCTTGCGCCCTGCCGAAGCAGGGCCCGAACGGGATCAGACGCTCTGCAGGTTGACCGCGCTGGTCTTGCCGCGGCGATCCTCTTCGAGCTCGTAGGAGACGCGCTGGTCGCGATCGAGGGTCGCCATGCCGGCGCGCTCGACGGCGCTGATGTGCACGAAGGCGTCGTTGCCGCCGTCTTCCGGCTGAATGAAGCCGTAACCCTTGTCCGCGTTGAAAAATTTGACGGTGCCGATCGGCATGGATGTCTGTCCTTCTGGTGGTGGAGGACCGACCGTCGGCCCTTCCCTGCTAGAAGAGGCGAATCGAAGGAAAGAGGAGCCGCAAAGCGCCAGAGACCATCAGTTTGCGACTGTAGCGCGCTCCTTATGGCGCATTTGGCCGACAATTGTAAGACCGTGCCCGATTCCAGGCTTTCGGCGCGATTCAAGCCGCTCGACTTCACGGCCGCAGGACGGCTAGGCTCGCGCAAAAGCGAGGGGGTTCCATGCGAAGGATGATGCTGCTCACGATGCTGCTGGCTTCGGCCGCGGCGCCCGCGACCGCCGAAACCGTGGTCGTCACCGCCGACCGGATGGTCGACGTGATCGGCGGCCGGGTCGTCGACGAGCCGGTGATCGTCATCACCGACGGGCGCATCGCCTCGGTGGTGGGGCGCGGCGGCGGCCGGCCGATGATCCCGGAAGGCGCCAAGCGCATCGACCTGCCCGGCAAGACGATCCTACCCGGCCTGATCGACATGCACGTCCACCTCGACAGCAACCCGCGCTACGGCGGCTATAGCGGCCTCCAGTTCACCGATCAGTTCTGGACCGTGCAGGGCGTCGGCAACGCCAAGGCGATGCTCGAGGCCGGCTTCACGACCGTGCGCAACGTCGGATCCGACAATTATGCCGACGTCGCCTTCAAGCAGGCGATCGACGAGGGGCTGATGCAGGGCCCGCGCATCGTCCCCGGCGCGCATGCCTTGTCCGCCACCGGCGGCCATTGCGACCAGACCTATTTGCCGCCCTCCTTCCAGGCCAAGGGCAAGGCGGTCGGCGACGGCGCGCAGGAATTGCGCACGCGGGTGCGCGAGCAACGCAAATATGGCGCCGAAGTGATCAAGGTCTGCGCCACCGGCGGCGTGTTCTCGCGCAACACCGAACCGGGCCAGCAGCAATTGTCCGAGGACGAATTGCGCGCGATCGCCGACGAGGCCCACCAATGGGGCCTCAAGACCGCGGCCCACGCCCATGGCGCGGCCGGCATCAAGGCCGCGATCCGCGCCGGCATCGACACGATCGAGCATGCCAGCCTGATCGACGCCGAGGGCATCCGCCTCGCCAAGGAGCGCGGCACCTGGCTGGCGATGGACATCTACAACACCGAATATACCCAGGCCGAGGGCAAGAAGAACGGCGTGCTGGAGGACAATCTCCGCAAGGACCGCGAGATCGCGCAGATCCAGCGCGACGGATTCCGCGCCGCGCACAAGGCGGGAGCCAAGATGGTGTTCGCGTCCGACGCCGGCGTCATGCCGCACGGCGAGGTCGGCAAGCAGTTCCGGGTGATGACCGAATATGGAATGACGCCGATGGAGGCGATCCAGGCGGCGACGCGCAACGCCGCCCAGGCGCTGGGCCGCGAGCGCGATGTCGGCGCGATCGCGGTCGGCCGCTACGGCGATATCGTCGCAGTCGACGGCGACCCGCTCGCCGACATCCGCCAGCTCGAGACTGTCGACGTCGTGATCAAGGGCGGGACGGTGTTGAAGGACTGACTTCCCCGCCCTTTCAAGGGAGGGGATCGAGGGGTGGGTGCGAGCGCGGAGCGCGAGCCATCGTGCCACCCCCCGGCCCCACCCCAACCCCTCCCTTGAAGGGGAGGGGCTTTTACGGCGCGGCCCTCGGCGCCTCCGCTTCGGCGAGGATCAGGGCGAACTGGTCGTGCGCGTCGGTCCATTCCTTGCACACGCCCCAGCCGGCGGCGCGGAGCAGCAGGCGGGAATCGCGCAGGCCGTATTTGTGGCTGTTCTCGGTATGGATGCTCTCGCCCGCCGCCATCGAGAACGGCTGGCCGGCAACCGCGAAGGCGACGTCGCGCAAGGCCTCCAGATGCATCTCGATCCGGCTCATCCGGTCGTTCCAGATGGCGCGGTGACGGAAGGCCTCTATCGGGATGGTGCCTTCGAGCTCGGCATTGATGCGGTGGAGCAGGTTGAGGTTGAACGCGGCCGTCACGCCGGCGGCATCGTCATAAGCGCGCACCAGCACATCCTCGTCCTTCAGCCGGTCCATCCCGATCAGCAGATAGGCGCCGACGCCGAGCGTGTCCTTCATCGCCCGCAGCAGATCGACCGCGGTGCGCGCGACGAGATTGCCGATCGTCGAGCCCGGGAAGAAACCGAGCTTGGTCATCCCCGCGACTTCGGCCGGGAGGGCGATCGGCTTCATGAAGTCACCCTCGACCGGATAGATAGGCAGGTCCGGGAAGCGGTCGCTCAGCGCCTCGGCGGACTCGCGCAGGAAATCGCCCGATATGTCGATCGGCACATAAGCGGCGGGGGCGACCGCGCGCAGCAGGACCGGTGTCTTGGCGGACGAGCCGGAGCCGAACTCGACGACGGCGTCGCCCTTGCCGGCAATCTCCGCGACTTCACCGCTGTAGCGCTCGAGCAAGGCGCGCTCGGTGCGCGTCGGATAATATTCGGGGAGGTCGGTGATCTGCTCGAACAGCTCCGATCCTCGGCGGTCGTAGAGCCAGCGCGCCGGCACCGCGCGATGGGCCGCGGCGAGGCCGGCCAGCACGTCCGCGCGGAAGGCGGGATCGGCGGTCGATTCCATTCTCAAATATCCCTCGCCAGGCGCAGCCCGGAGAACATCCAGCGCTGGTGCGGATAATAGAAATTGCGATAGCTCGCCCGGCTATGGCCGCGCGGCGTGGCACAGCTCGCGCCCTTCAGCACCATCTGCCCGGACATGAACTTGCCATTATACTCGCCGACCGTGCCCTCGGCCGGCACGAACCCGGGATAGGGAAGGTACGCGCTCATCGTCCATTGCCAGACGTCGCCGAACAGGCCCTCGCCGCCGGGCCGCGGCCGCACCGGTCCGGCCTCGTCGAGCTGGTTGCCCTCGCCCGGATAGCAGGGCGCGGCGGCGGCCTCCCATTCGGCTTCGGTCGGCAGCCGCGCCCCGGCCCAGCGCGCGAAAGCGTCGGCCTCGTAATAAGAGACGTGGCAGACGGGCTCGGCGGGGTTGACGTCATGGAGGCCATCGAGGCCGAACCTTTGCCAGCTGCCGGCCTCGCGGCGCCAGTAGAGCGGTGCTTCGATCCCATGCTCGCACACCCAGGCCCAGCCATCGGACAGCCAGAGTTGCGGGTTCGTGTAGGCGCCATCGTCGATGAAGCGCAGCCACTCGCCGTTGGTGACCAGCCGGTCGGCGAGCGCGTGCGGGCGCAGCAGGACAGGATGGCGCGGCCCTTCGCAGTCGAAGGCGAAGCCGCTGCCGTCATGGCCGATCTCGACGATCCCGCTCGTCCCTTCCAGCCAGCGGAGACCCGGGGGAACGGGCGAAGGCGATGGCGATGCCCGCTCCCAGACCGCGGGCAGGAGCGGATTTTCGGCAAAGGTGGCGGTAAGGTCCATCAGCATCAGCTCCTGATGCTGCTGCTCGTGGTGGAGGCCGAGCTCGACCAATGTCGCCGCCGAGTGCGGCAATGACGGCAAGGCTTCGAGCAGCGCCGCGTCCACCGCGCGGCGGTAGCCGAGGATTTCGTCAAGCGAGGGGCGGCTCAGCATGCCGCGCCGCGGCCGCTGGTGGCGCGCGCCTTCGCCTTCGTAATAGGAATTGAAAAGGAACGGCCAGCGTTCGTCGTGCAGGCGGTAGCCCGCGACATGATCGCGCAAAACGAAGGTCTCGAAGAACCAGGTCGTGTGCGCCAGATGCCATTTCGCCGGCGACGCGTCCGGCATCGGCTGGATGGTGGCGTCGGCGTCGGAGAGCGGCGCCGCGATCGCCTCGCTCAGCGCGCGCACGGCCCGGTAGCGGTCCGCCGGCCCGGCCGCCGGCGCTGGACTTGCCTGTGTCGCCATCGCTCCCTCCCAAATCGCAGGTTGGGAAACGGCCGGTGCAGCTTAGCCGTTCCGTGTCGCTCCCGGCTGCCACAATATGTCGCCGCCCGCGCCCTTGGCTACGAGCCGGGCGAGCACGAACAGGTGATCGGAAAGGCGGTTGATATAGGCCAAGGCCTGCGGGTTCAGCGGCACCGAGGCGGACGCGGCGACGGCGGCGCGCTCGGCGCGGCGCACCGCGGCGCGGGCGAGGTGAAGATAGGCCGCGCCGCCTTCGCCGCCGGGCAGGATGAAGCTGCGCAGCGGCTCCAACTCCGCGTTCATGGCGTCGATCTCGCGCTCGAGCCGCTCGACCTGGCCGGCGGTGATGCGCAGGACCATGTCGCTCGGCGTGAAATCCTCGCCGGGCGTGGCGAGGTCGGCGCCGAGATCGAACATTTCGTTCTGGATCATGGCGAGCATCGCCTGATGATCGGCCGCGACGTGGAGCAGAGCGACGCCGATCGCGCTGTTGGCCTCGTCGACATCGCCGATGGCGGCCATAAGCGGCTCGGCCTTCGACAGGCGCGAGCCGTCGGCAAGACCGGTCGTGCCGGCGTCGCCGGTGCGGGTGTAGATCCGGTTGAGCCGGACCAGGGCCTTAGCTCCCGCCGCCGGCGAGCAGCAGCAGCAGGACGACCAGGATGATCGCCACCGCCTGGAACATGACGCGCTTGCGCATCAGGTCCTGCGAGCGCTGGCCGCTGAGGTCCCTGCCCTGGGCCATGCCGATGACACCCTTGACGAGCACGAAGAGGGTCGCGGCCGCAGCCAGGACGATGAGGATGATCAGGATCGTGGTCATCCGCCCTCTCTACTCCGCGACCGCCGAATATCCAGACGGGAATTTTCCGGCGCGCAGCTGGGCGACAAGGGCGGCCGGATCCGCCCCGGCCGCGCGCAGATCGGCCAGCGTCGGCGCGCGGTTGCGCTTGGCGAGCCGCCGCCCCTCGCCGTCGGTGAGCAGGGGATGGTGATGATAATGCGGCGTCGGCAGGCCAAGCAGGGCTTGGAGCAGGCGGTGGACGTCGGTCGCGGCGAAGAGATCGCGGCCGCGGACGATGTCGGTCACCTTCTGCGCGGCGTCGTCGACGGTGACGGCGAGATGATAGCTGGTCGGCGCGTCCTTGCGGGCGAGGACGACGTCGCCGAATGCGGCGGGATCGGCCTCGACCTCGGTGTCGCCATCTTCCCAGTAGAGTGGGCCGGTGAGCGCCGCCGCCCGGGCGACGTCGAGCCGCAAGGCATGGGGTTCGCTTGCCGCGCGGAGAGCGCGGACGTCGGGCGCGAGCACGCGGCACGTTCCCGGATAGAGCGGCCCGTCCGGTCCGTGCGGCGCGGCGGCGCTGGCCGCGACTTCGGCCGCGATCTCAGACCGCGTGCAGAAGCAGGGGTAAGCGAGGCCTTCCGCGATCAGCCGGTCGAGCGCCTGGCGGTAGAGCGGGAGCCGATCGGACTGATAGAGGATCTCGTCGTCCCATTCGAGGCCGAGCCACATCAGATCCTCGATGATCCCGTCGATATGCTCGGGCCGGCTGCGGGTCGGATCGATATCCTCGATGCGAAGCAGGAAATTGCCGTTCCGGGCGCGCGCGGAATCATGCGCCAGCAGGGCCGAATAAGCATGGCCGAGATGCAGCCGCCCGGTCGGGCTGGGCGCGAAACGGGTCACATAAATCATGCACCGGGGCCTTGACCGGAAGTCGCCACCTGTGGTGTCATGACCGCGTCACGCAAGGCAGCCAGAAGCGTGGCCAGACAAGGAGATGAAGCGAGCGGAGCCCGCTTTCTCCCCAGGTTCTGAGTGCGACAGGGTTCGGGGCGGCGCGTTTCGGGAGGTTCCTCTCCACGAAACGGAGGCCTTTGTCGGTTCATGTACCACCCCGATCTCATTCGGCATCCCGACTCTTGTCCCGCTCTGGTGCTGAACGCGGACTACACCCCGCTCAGCTACTACCCGCTCAGCCTGTGGTCCTGGCAGACCGCGGTCAAGGCCGTGTTCCTGGAGCGGGTCGACATCGTCGCCAACTATGCGCGCGAGGTCCACAGCCCTACCCGCACGATGCAGATACCGAGCGTGATCGCGCTCCGGCAATATGTAAGGCCGTCCGAATATCCGGCATTCACCCGGTTCAACCTGTTCCTGCGCGACCGCTTCGTTTGCCAATATTGCGGTGATCCGCGCGAGCTCACCTTCGACCATGTCATCCCCCGCGCCCAGGGCGGGCGCACGACCTGGGAGAATGTCGCCACCGCCTGCGCGCCGTGCAACCTGCGCAAGGGCGGCCGCACGCCGGCGCAGGCGCACATGTCGCTCTACCGGCGCCCGATCCGGCCGACCACGTGGCAGCTCCAGGACCACGGCCGCCGCTTCCCGCCCAATTACCTCCACGATAGCTGGCGCGACTATCTCTACTGGGACATCGAGCTGGAGGCCTGACACCGAAGCCGTCAGGCGGCGATTACCGCCTCAGCCAGTGCTTTCCGGCAAAATAGGCGCTGACCGCGAGGCCGATCACGAAGCAGAAGCCGACCACGCCCCAGAAGGCCCAGGGGTCGTCGGAATAGGGAATGCCGCGCACGTTCATGCCGAGCAGGCCGGTGATGAAGGTCAAGGGCAGGAAGATCAGAGCGACGATCGAGAGCAGAAGCGCGCGCTGCTCCATCAATTCGCCGCGCAGGTCGGTGAGCTGCTCGTGGAGCAAGGCGGCGCGTTCGCGGATCGCCTCCAGTTCCTCGGTCATGCGGGCGAAGCGGTCGGCCGCCTCGCGGATGTGGAGCCGGTCCTCCTCGGCGAGCCAGGCGAAGTCCATCTGCGACAGGGTCTCGAGCGCGTCGCGGTCGGGCGCGACGAAGCGGCGATAGGCGATCGCTTCGGAGCGGATGCCGGCGATCGCAGTGCGCAGCTTGTAGACGCGGCGCGGCTCGAGGTCGGTTTCGCAATCGTCGAGCTCGTCGCCGAGCTGCGCGACTTCCGGATCGAGCTGCTTCGAGATGGCGCGCGCATAAGCGGCGACGAGGTCACCGGGGTCGGTGATCTCGCCGGCCTCCATCCTGTCACGGACAATGCGCGTGGCGGCGAGCGGGCGGCGGCTGACCGAGTTGACCTTGCCCTGCTGGACCCACATGCGGATCGACACCAGCCGGTCGCTGTCGTCGATCTCAATCTCCGCGAGGCCGCGCATGTTGAGCAGGGCGCCCCCGTCCATCCGGTCGCAGCGCGGCCGCGTTTCGGTCGCCACCAGCGCATTGACCGCGATGTCGGGAATGCCCTGTGCCTTCAGCGCGGCGAGGTCGGCCTCCTCCAGCGTGTCGAAATGGAGCCAGAGGAAGCCGTCGCCGCGATAGGCGGTCGCCTCCGCGACGGTGAGCCCCCGCACCGCGCCGCCTTCGAACAGGAGCGCGTTGCAGCCCATGTCAGCTAAGGTCTTTCATGAATGCGCGCACGGTGGGGGCGAGATCCTCGCGTTCGAGCGCCAGCGCGATATTGGCGGTGATGAAACCGGCCTTGTCGCCGCAATCATAGCGAGTGCCGGCGAAGGTGACGCCGTGGAACGGCTGGTCGCCGATCATCGCCGCCATCGCGTCGGTGAGCTGGATCTCGCCGCCGGCGCCTTTCTCCTGGCGCTCGAGCACGCGCATCACCTCGGGCTGGAGGATGTAGCGGCCGACGACGCCGAGCGTGGACGGCGCGTCCTCGGGCTTCGGTTTCTCGACCAGGCCCTTCACTTCGGTAAGCGCGCCCTTGCTCTCGCCCGGAGTGATGATGCCGTAGCTCGCGGTCTTTTCGCGGGAAACCTCCTGGGCGCAGATGATGTTGCCGCCGACCTGGTCGTAAGCGTCGATCATCTGGCGGAGGCAGCCGGGCTTGCCCCACATCAGATCGTCCGGAAGCAGCACCGCGAACGGTTCGTCGCCGACGAGATGGCGCGCACACCAGACGGCATGGCCGAGGCCGAGCGGCTCCTGCTGACGGACGGAGGCCAACGCCCCGGCCGGAAGTCGGCTCCCATCAAGGGGCTCCAGCGACTTGCCGCGGCTCGTCATCGTCGTTTCAAGCTCGAACGCCATGTCGAAATAGTCGTCGAGCTCGGCCTTGCCGCGCCCGGTGACGAAGATCATCTGCTCGATCCCGGCCTCGCGCGCCTCGTCGACCGCATATTGGATCAACGGGCGATCGACGATTGTCAGCATCTCCTTGGGGATCGCCTTGGTGGCGGGCAGGAAGCGGGTGCCGAGACCGGCGACCGGGAACACAGCCTTGCGAACAGGTTTCATTCTTGGTCCTGACGTGAACGCAGCGCCGGCGAACCCGTCACTGCGGGGGAAGGTCGAAGCGGTCGTCCTCGCGCGGCTCCGATCGACGGAGAGGCTCGTCCACCCGCTCGGGGCGTGCAATGGGCGGCGCCGTCATAAGTTCCTCGGTGGTCGGCGCGCGGCTCGCCATCGCGGGGGCGACCGGCATCGTCTCGCCCGGCGCGGGCCGGAGCGCCTCGCGTCCCCCACAGGCGGTCAGCAGCAGCAACGCAGCGAGGCCCAGCAGTCTCATCATCCGATCCCCAACGCCGTCTTCGCCTCGGCGATGCGGGCGCGCACCGCTTCGGGCGCGGTGCCGCCATGGCTCACACGGCTTCTTACCGAGGCTTCGACCGAGAGAACATCGAAAACCGACTCGTCGATGCGCGCGTCGATCCCGCGCAGGTCGCCCAGAGCGAGGTCCCAGAGTGCGACGCCTTGTTCGTCGGCGAGGCGGACGGCACGGCCGGTGATATGGTGCGCCTCGCGAAATGGCACGCCGGCGACGCGGACCAGCCAGTCGGCGAGGTCGGTCGCGGTCGAATGGCCGGCGGCGGCCGCGGCACGCATGCGCTCCGCATTGAACGCCGTGGTCTCGACCATGCCGGTCATCGCGGCGATCGAGAGGCCGAGCAAATCGTGCGCCTCGAACACCGGCGGCTTATCGTCCTGCATGTCCTTCGAATAAGCGAGCGGAAGGCCCTTCATCGTCATCACCAGCGCGGTCATCGCCCCGGCGATGCGGCCCGAATGGCCGCGCACCAGCTCGGCGGCGTCGGGGTTGCGCTTCTGCGGCATGATCGACGAACCGGTCGAATAAGCGTCGGGCAGCGAGACGAAGCCGTAGGGCTGGCTCGCCCAGATGATGAACTCCTCGGCGAGGCGCGACAGGTGCAGGCTGCACTGGGTCGCCGCCATCAGATAATCGAGCGCGAAATCTCGGTCCGACACCGAATCGAGCGAATTGGCGGTGGGGCCGGAGAAGCCAAGCGCGGAAGCGGTGGCGTGGCGATCGAGCGGGAAGCTGGTGCCGGCCAGCGCCGCGGCGCCGAGCGGCGACTGATCGAGGCGCGCGCGGGCGTCGGCAAAGCGCGACACGTCGCGGCGAACCATCTCGTAATAAGCCATCAGATGGTGGCCGAGCGTCACCGGCTGCGCGACCTGGAGATGCGTGAAGCCGGGCATGATCGTCTCGGCATGTTCTCCCGCGCGGGCAACGAGCGCGCGCTGCAGCGCCGCCAGCGCGTCGAGCACCTCGTCAAGCGAATCGCGCACCCACAAGCGGAAGTCGGTCGCGACCTGGTCGTTGCGCGAGCGGCCGGTGTGGAGCCGCCCGGCGGTCGGGCCGATCAGCTCGGCCAGCCGGTGCTCGACATGCATGTGGATGTCTTCGAGCGCCTGGTCCTCGGGAACGCCGTCCGCTTCATATTCGGCGGCGATCGCGTCGAGGCCGCCGGAGATCGCTGCCGCATCCTCTGCGGAAACTACGCCCTGGGCGCCGAGCATGGCGACATGGGCCTTGGACGCGGCTATGTCCTGGCGCCACAGGCGCTTGTCGAAGCCGATCGAGGCATTTATCTCCCGCATCAGCGCGGAGGGGCCTTCGGCGAACCGGCCGCCCCACATGCTGTTGGAGTTTCCTTTGCGGGTAATTGCCCTTCTCCTTGCCTTCGGCCTGATGGCCGCGTGCGATAAGCAAAAGCCCGAAGAGCCGCAAGGCAGTGCGGCGCCGGCGCCCGAGACCGCGGAAGCGGCGCCGACCGGCACGCTCGACCGCTCCAAGGCCGGCACGCTCGCGCCCGCCGTCACCTTCGCCGATCCCGACGGCAATCCGGCGACGCTCGCCGATTTCCGCGGCAAGCCGTTGCTGGTCAATCTGTGGGCGACCTGGTGCGCCCCGTGCATCGCCGAGATGCCGACCCTCGACGCGCTCGCCGGGCGCGACAAGGGCCTGCAGGTGCTGACAGTCAGCCAGGACATGGAGGGGCGCGAGAAGGTCGACGCCTTCTTCGCCAAGGGCGGCTATGCCAATCTCGAGGCCTATCTCGACGGGCAGATGGGACTGATGACCGCGCTCAAGGCCGACACGCTGCCGACGACGATCCTCTACGACGCGACCGGCAAGGAAGTGTGGCGGATGACCGGCATGGCCGAGTGGGACGACGCGCGCACCGCCAAGCTGATCGAGGAAGCTTCGGGAGCCTAAGCGCCTCTGTTCCCCGGCGGAAGCCGGGGTCCAGCTTAGGGATCTCTGGACCCCGGCTTTCGCCGGGGAGCAATTACGCCCGGGCCGGTACCAGCCGACGCAGCAGGCGTCCGTCGATCGCGGCGAGGCCGCAGCCGATCAGCGCCATGCCGCCGAAATGGCGCGGCTCCAGCACTTCGCCCAGCACCAGCGACCCGAGCAATATCGCGGTGACGGGGATGAGGAAGGTGACCAGCAAGGAATTGGTCGCGCCGGCCGAAGCGAGCAGCTGAAAATAGAGGATGTAGGCCAATGCGGTGCAGGCCAGCGCCAGCGCGACGAGCGCCGCCCAGGCCTCCGGCGCGGGCGCGGAGGCAAGCCAGGGCGGTTCGAACAGCAAAACGAGCGGCAGCACCATGAGCGCCGAAGCGGTCAGCTGGCCGGTCGACACCGCGACCGGCGGGATGCCCATATTGCGAAAGCGCCGGCCATAGACGCCGGCGAGGCCGTAGCAGAGGGTCGCGCCGAGGCAGGCGAGTTGCGGCAGCACCGCGGTGCCGACCTGGCGCAGGAAATCGGGGCCGATCATCACCGCGACACCGCCGAAGCCGAGCAGCACGCCGGCGATCTTGCCCGGCGTCATCCGCTCGTCGCGCGTGAAGAGGTGGGCGACGATCACGCCCCAGATCGGCGTGGTCGCATTGAGGATCGAGGCGAGGCCGCTCGGGATATGGCGCTGCGCCCAGGCGAACAGCACGAACGGCAGGACATTGTTGAGCAAGGCGAGGATCGCGAACGCGGGCAACGCGCCCGGCGGCATCGGCAGCTCCTGCCCTCGCGCCCACATGAACAGCCATAGGGCGCCCGCCGCCATGGAGACGCGGAGCAGCACCAGGGTGAGCGGCTCGACCGAATGGACGGCGATGCCGATGAAGAAGAAGGATCCGCCCCACAGCACCGACAAAGCGAGCAGGATCGACCTGTCGCGCCCGCTCATCTGTCCCGTCATGGCCATGCCCGCCCTTAACGGCTTTCACCGCCGCCGCCTCACGAAACGTGCGGTCAAAATGATAAGCGGGCCTTATCGTCAGTCGCGCAGCAACTCGTTGATACTGGTCTTGGACCGGGTCTGGGCATCGACGCGCTTGACGATGACCGCGCAGGCGAGGCTCGGGCCCGTGCCGTCCTTCGAAGGCAGCGCGCCCGGCACGACGACCGAATAAGCCGGCACGCGGCCGATGAAGATCTCGCCGCTCGCACGGTCGACGATCTTGGTCGAGGCGCCGAGGAACACGCCCATCGAGAGCACGGCGCCCTCCTCCACGACCACGCCTTCGGCGACTTCGGAACGCGCGCCGATGAAGCAATTATCCTCGATGATGACGGGACCGGCCTGCAGCGGCTCCAGCACGCCGCCGATGCCGGCGCCGCCCGAAATATGGACGTTGGCGCCGATCTGGGCGCAACTGCCGACCGTCGCCCAGGTATCGACCATCGTGCCCTCGCCGACATGGGCGCCGATATTGACGAAGCTCGGCATCAGCACCGCGCCCTTGCCCACGAAGGCGCCGCGGCGGACGATCGCGCCCGGCACCGCGCGGAAGCCGGCGGCCTGGAAATGGCTCGCGTCCCAGCCGCTGAACTTGGACGGCACCTTGTCCCACCAATGGGCCGCGCCCGGCGCGCCGGAGATCGTCTCCATCGGGTTGAGGCGGAAGGAGAGGAGGACGGCCTTCTTCAGCCACTGATTGACCGTCCAGCCGTCGGCGCCCTTTTCGGCGACACGCGCCGCGCCGGAATCGAGCGCGGCGAGGGCAGCGTCCACGGCCTGGCGCACGGGGCCCTTGGTGTCGGGGCCGATCGAATCCCGGTCGTCCCAGGCCTGCTCGATGGTGGCGCGAAGGTCGTCGGTCATTGCTCTTCCCCTAGAATCTCGTTCAGCCAGGCGCCGATATCGGCGATGTGATAATCGATAAAGGCCGGGTCGGCGCCGTAATCGCCGCGTTCGGACCCGTTGTCGATCCATACCGTGGTCATGCCGAGCGCCTTGGCGGGCTCGAGGTTGCGGGCCATGTCCTCGACGAACAGAGCGCGCGTAGGATCGATGCCGTAGAGCGCGCACATCGCTTCGTAGGGAGCGGGATTGGGCTTGGGCACGTAGTTCATCGCGTGGATGTCGTGGACCTCGTCGAACAGGTCGCCGAGGCCGAGCTTGCCCAGCACCCGGCCGGCATAGTCCACGTCGCCATTGGTGAAGATCATGCGCCGGCCCGGCAGTCGGGCGATCGCCGCGGCGACATCCGGATCGGCGGAGATGCGCGCGAGATCGATATCGTGTACATAAGCCAGGAAATCGTGCGGATCGACGCCGTTGGCCGCCATCAGCCCGGCCAGGGTCGTGCCATGTTCGTGGAAATAATGTTTCTGGACGCGGCGCGCCTCGACCGGATCGACACCGAGCAGGCGCTCGATGAAGGCGCCCATGCGGATGTCGATCAGCTCGAACAGATTGGCAGAGGCCGGATAGAGGCTGTTGTCGAGATCGAAGATCCAGCAGTCGATGTGGCGCAGGGCGGGGAGCATGGCTGCCCCTAACCCGGTAAGGGTTCTTCAGCAAAATGAAAGCATGATGGGTTTAACGAGCATTAAGATTTTCACGTTATCGCAAAGACTTATAGGGGCTGCTTATGGGCGCGGGTCTGACCAGGAAGACGCTGATTCTGTCGGTCTGCGTCGTTGCGCTCGCCCTCGGCGGTTGCGGCGGCGGAGGCGGTGCCCGCCCGGCGCCGACCCCGGTGGCGCCCGCGGCTCCGCCGCCCCCACCGCCGCCGCCTCCCCCTCCGCCGCCGCCACCCCCGCCGCCGACGAGCGTGAACTATAATGACGCGGAATATGGCCGCTCCAACGGCGCCAGCGCGGCCGGAGCGATCAGCGCGTACAATGCGGGCGGCCGCGGCCAGGGAATCACGATCGGCATCGTCGACAGCGGCATCAATCCCGCGCTCCCCGAATTCGCCGGCCGGATCCACCCGGCCAGTCAGGACGTGGCCGCCAACCGCGGCGTCGTCGATACCGAGGGTCACGGCACCGCCGTCGCCGGGACCGCCGCCGCCGCGCGCAACGGATCGGGCATGATGGGCGTCGCGTTCGAATCGCGGATCCTGTCGCTCAACACGGCCAAGGCAACCGACTGCGACCCCGACGACGGCTGCCAGCACAGCGACGCCGACATCGCCCGGGCGATCGACATCGCGCGCGGCAACGGCGCCCGCGTGATCAACATCTCGCTCGGCGGCGAAAGCGCCGGAAGCACCGTGCTCGGCGCCATCAGCCGCGCCACCGCGGCCGGGATCGTCATCGTCATGTCGGCGGGCAACGAGGGCAAGGAAGCGACCGGCGGCAATCCCGGCGGCTTCGCCCTGCAATCGGCGCAGCGCGCGGGCAACGGCTTGGTGATCATCGCCGGCGCACACGACGCGGCGCGCCAATTGGCCGATTTTTCGAACCGGGCCGGCACCGGCGCAACCCATTATTTGACCGCGCTGGGCACGCAAATCCGAACGTTCGACCATAACGGCCAGGCGCTGCTCTACAGCGGCACCTCCTTCTCGACCCCGATCATCAGCGGCGCGGTGGCGCTGCTGGCGAGCGCCTTTCCCAACCTGACCGGGGCGCAGATCGTGCGATTGCTGCTGACCACCGCCGACGACGCCGGCGCGGTCGGCGTGGACGGCGTCTTCGGCAACGGCATCCTCAACATCGCCCGCGCCTTCCAGCCGCAGGGACAGACCAGCCTCGCCGGCAGCAGCATGCCGGTCTCGACCACGGATAACGGCCAGGGATCGGGCGCGATGGGCGATGCCACCGGCAAGATGGCGGGCGCGATCATCCTCGACGGCTATTCGCGCGCCTATGCGGTCGACCTCGCCCGCACGCTGGCGCGGGCGCCGCAGGAAAGGCCGCTCGCCCAGTCGCTCGCTGGAAGGCTGCGCACCGCATCGGCCGGCAACGGCGCGCTGTCGGTGACGCTGACGGTCGACCGTCGCTTCGACGGCCGGCCGATGGTCGGGCTCGCCCAGACTGGCCTCAGCTACGAAGACAGCCGCGAGGCCAAGGCGGTCGCCGGCATAGCACTGAGCCGCATCACCCCGCAGACCGCGGTCGCCTTCGGCTTCTCCGAAAGTGGGCGGACGCTGCAGCAGCGCCTGTCCGGCCACCACAACAATGCGTTCCTGGTCGCGCGCGACCCGATGGCGCGGTCGGGCTTCCAGGCCGATGCCGGCAGCGCCGTCGGCGTACGGCAGATGGTGGGACCGCTGGGCGTGACCGTCACCGCCGAGCGCGGCGAGATCTGGAACCAGGGGGTGCGGCAATCGCTCCGCCAGCCGGGCTACAGCATCAGCACCGTCACCGCCGACCATCGCATCGGCCCTGCCTTGGTCTCGGTCGGTCTGTCGCGGCTCGACGAGGAGAGCACGACGCTCGGCGGCCGCTTCAGCAGCGCCTTTGCCGGCGGCGGCGCGGCGACGACCTTCGCCGACGCTTCGGCATCGTTCGACCTGGGCCGCGGCTGGGGCGCCTTCGCCAGCTACCGGCGCGGCTGGACCGGCCTGGCGGGAACCGGCGCTTTGGTCGACCGCGGCCGGCTTTCGACCGATGCCTGGGCATTCGACGTGGCCAAGACCAATGCGTTCGTGCGCGGCGACAAGCTCGCGTTCCGCGTGATGCAGCCGCTGCGCGTCCGTTCGGGCGGGTTCGACGTCACCATGCCGGTCAGCTACGATTACGACACCGGAGCGGTCGGCTACGAACAGCGCTTCTTCAACCTCGCCCCGACCGGCCGCGAAATCGACTTCGAAGCGGCCTACAGCGTCGGCCTGCTCGGCGGCGACCTCGGCGCCAACCTGTTCCTGCGCAAGGAGCCGGGCCATGTCGAGGCGATGGGCGACGATATCGGCGGCGCGATCCGCTTCACGCTCGGGTTCTAGCGGCCGCTCCGGATTGGCGCTGGCGATGGCGCCGATCGCCCACTAGCATCCCCCGAAAATACAGGGGAATGCTATGAAGAGACTCGGTATCGCGCTCGCTCTCTCGCTTGCGGCGTCGCCGGCACTGGCCCAGCCGGCGGCTCCGGCAGGCGCTACCACCGTGATCCATGCCGGCCAGCTGCTCGACAAACCGGGCCAGCGGCCGCGCGGCGCCTCCACGATCGTCATCCAGAACGGCAAGATCGCGTCGGTGCAGGACGGCTTCGCCGAGGCCCCGGCCGGGGCGCGCGTCGTCGACCTGCGCGACCGGTTCGTGATGCCGGGCCTGATCGACATGCACGTCCACCTCTACAGCGAGGGCGATCCGCTGAAGGCCAGGCTCGAGGGATCCGGGCGCGACTACGAGGACGGCGTGCTGATCGCCGCCCGCAACGCGCGCACCACGCTCAATGCCGGCTTCACCACCGTCCGCGACCTCGGCGGCGAGGCACGCGGCATCGCTACGCTGCGCGACTTTATCAATGCCGGCGAGATCGAGGGGCCGACCATCGTCCCGGCCGGCCGCATGATCTCGGTTTCGGCCGGCCACGGCGACGCCAACGGCCTCAACCGCGACCTCACCGACGCCGCCCACGCGCGGGCCGACAATGTCTGCAACGGACCCGCGGCGTGCCGCGAGGCGGTGCGTGCCCAGATCGCCCAGGGCGCCGAAGTGATCAAGTTCGCCGCGACCGGCGGGGTCAACAGCAACGTCGCCGGCGGTCTGGCTCGCCAGATGTTCGCCGACGAGATGGAGGCGATCGTCCAGACCGCCAAATCGTTCGGCCGCAAGGTCACCGCCCACGCCCACGGCAAGGACGGGATCGACACCGCCTTGCGCGCCGGCGTCGATTCAATCGAGCACGGTACCTTCATCGACGACGAGACCACCGCCCTGTTCAAGCAGAAGGGCGCCTATCTGGTGCCGACGATGATCGCGCCGATCGCGGCGCTCGCCCAGGCCCGCAAGGGCGACCGGCCGCCGGCTTCGCTCAAGAAGGCCGAGGAAGCCGCCGCGGTCGCGCGCAGCAGCCACGTCCGCGCCTACAAAGCCGGGGTGAAGGTCGCGTTCGGCACCGACAGCGGCGTGCCGCCGCACGGCATCAACGCCCAGGAGTTCAAGCTGATGGTCGACGCCGGCATGACGCCGATGGCGGCGATCCAGGCCGCGTCCGTCAATGCCGCCGACCTGCTCGGGCGCTCCGCAAGCCTCGGTACGATCGAACCGGGCAAGGACGCCGACATCATCGCCGTCAGCGGCAGCCCGCTCGACGACGTGACGCGGCTGCAGCAGGTCGACTTCGTGATGCGCCGCGGCGCCGTCCACAAGATGGGCGGCACGCGACAGCTCTTCCCGGCGCAATAAGCCCCACGCCGCGGCGGGGGAGATTCAGACCGTGAAGCTCTCGCCGCAGCCGCAGGCGCCCTTGGCGTTGGGGTTGGCGAACACGAAGCCGGCGGTGAAATCGTCCTCGACCCAGTCCATGGTCGAGCCGATCAGATAGAGGATCGAGGCGCCGTCGACGTAGAAGGTGCCGCCGGGCGTCTCGATCTTCTCGTCGAACGGCTTTTCCTCGGACACATAGTCGACCGAATAAGCGAGGCCCGAGCAGCCGCGGCGCGGCGTCGACAGCTTGACGCCAACCGTGCCTTCGGGCGCCTTGCCCATCAGCTCGGCGATGCGCGCCTCGGCCGTGGGCGTCAGGATCAAGGCCGCCGGGCGGGCGCGGGTCTTGGTGGTGGTCTCGTTCATCCTTCTTCCTTCTCTCCCCTCCCGCTTGCGGGAGGGGCGGGGGTGGGCCTGGCGGAGACAGATAGCTCGCTCCGCTCGCCCCACCCCTTAATCCCCTCCCGCAAGCGGGAGGGGAGACAATCACAGCATTCCCAGTTCGAGCTTGGCTTCGTCGCTCATCTTCTGCGGGTCCCAGGGCGGATCCCAGACGAGCTCGACCTCCGCATCACCAACGCCGGGCACCGCGCCGACGCGCAGCTCGACCTCGCCGGGCATCGATTCCGCCACCGGGCAGTTGGGCGTGGTCAGCGTCATCAACACCTTGGCGTGGTTCTCCGCGCTGATCTGGACGTCGTAGATCAGGCCGAGATCGTAGATGTTGACCGGGATCTCGGGGTCGTAAATCTCCTTCAGCGCGTCGATCACGGCCTCGTAGAGATCGCCGCCCGGCTCGACCGGGGTCGCCTCGGCCGGCTGCTGCGCGAGGAACCCGGCGAGATAGTCGCGCTTGCGCTCATAATCCTGCTCGACGCGGGCCTTGGGCGGCTTGGGCGCCTCGCTGACTTCCTCGATCTCGATCTTGCGTTCCTCGTTCATCCAAAAATTCTCGTCACCCGCTCGATGCCGTGCACCAGCGCCTCGACATCCTGCCTGCAATTATAGACCCCGAAGCTGGCGCGCGCGGTGGCGTCGACGCCGAGATGCTCCATCAAGGGCTGCGCGCAATGATGCCCCGCGCGGATCGCCACATGCTCTTCGTCCAATATGGTGCCGATATCGTGGGGATGAACCCCTTCGAGCGCGAAGCTGACGATGCCGGCGCTGTCCTCGGGCCCGAAGACGCGCAGGCTGTTGATAGTGGAAAGACCCTCGCGCGCCGCGCCAACCAGAGCCGTCTCGTGAGCATGGATCGCCTCGAGGCCGATCTCCTCGACATAATCGATCGCTGCGTGGAGGCCGATCACGCCGACGACGTGCGGCGTTCCTGCCTCGAACCGCGCCGGCGGGGGAGCGTAGGTCGTCCGGGCGAATGTCACCTTGTCGATCATCGCGCCGCCGCCCTGCATCGGCGGCATGGCATCGAGCAGGTCGGCGCGTCCCCAGAGCACGCCGATCCCGGTCGGGCCGTAAAGCTTGTGGCCTGAGAAGACGTAGAAGTCGCAGCCGAGCGCGGCGACGTCGACCGGCATCCTCGGCACCGCCTGGCAGCCGTCGAGCAGCACCTTGGCGCCGACCTTGCGGGCGAGCGCAACGGCACGGGGCACGTCGAGCACCGAGCCGAGCACGTTCGAGACATGGGCGAGCGCCACCATCTTGTGGCCCTCGGTCAGCATCGCCTCCATCGCGTCGAGATCGATGCGGCCGTTCGCGTCGAGCGGAACGACGTCGATCTCGGCGCCGGTGCGCTCGGCGATCATCTGCCACGGCACGATGTTCGAATGATGCTCGAGCTGCGAGAGCAGGATGCGGTCGCCGGGCTTGAGGACAGTGCCGCCCCAGCTCTGCGCGACGAGATTGATGGCTTCCGTCGCGCCGCGGACGAACACGACCTCCTCGGGCGAAGCGGCGCCGATGAAGCGCGCGACGCGGCGACGCGAAGCCTCGAACGCCACCGTCATCTCGGCCGAGCGCTGGTAGACGCCGCGATGGACGGTCGCATAGCTCTCGCCATAAGCGCGCGCGATCGCGTCGATCACCGCGCGCGGCTTCTGCGCGGTCGCGGCGGTGTCCAGATAGGCCCAGCCGTCCGGGATCGCCGGGAAATCGGAGAGCCGGTCGAGCGGCCGCGTGGAGGCGAGCGCGTCCATCAGCCGAACCAGCTTTGGGCGTCGGCGTGGAACGCCTCGCGCACGGCCTCCTCGCCGATGCGGTCGATCGCGTCGGCGATGAAGGCGCGGGTGAGCAGGGCCTTGGCCTCCTCGAGCGCGACGCCGCGGCTGCGCAGGTAGAAAAGCGCGGCCTTGTCGAGCTCGCCGACGGTGGCGCCATGGGCGCATTTCACGTCGTCTGCGAAGATCTCGAGCTCGGGCTTGGCGTTGATCGTGGCGGTGCGGGCGAGCAGCAGACCCTTGAGCGACTGCTCGCCGTCGGTCTTCTGCGCGCCGCGCGCGACCTCGACGCGGGCCGCGACCGAGCAGGTGGAGCGATCGTCGGCGACCGAGCGCCAGAGCTGGCGGCTGACGCCGCCGACGGCGTTGTGATGGAGGACGAGATTGACGTCATGACGCTGCTTGCCGCGCGCGAGCAAGGCGCCGCCGACCTCGGCAAAGCCGGAATCGCCGGTAATCGCGACCTCGCCGTCGAGACGGGTGTCGCTGCCGCCGGCGGCGAGCGTGGTGAGCACGAAGCTGGCGCCCTCGCCGACGGTGGCGCGATCGGTGAGACTGGCGAAACCGCTGGCGCCGAGCAGGCGGCGGGCGAGCATCAGCCGGGCGCCCTTGAACAGGCGGAACTGGCCGAGGCGGTTGGCCCAGCCGTCGCCGACATAGGTCTCGACGATCGAGGCCTGGGCATCGACGTCGAGCTCGACCTCGACCGCGAGATGGTCGGCGCCGCCGGTGGTGACGTGGACGATCTGGACGAGGCCCGCCGGCGCATGATCGCGGCCGAGCTTCAGCGTCCAGCCCTTGCCGCCGGCAAGGCGGCCGAGGGCGTGATCGGCCGGGTCGGAGGTGACGCTGCCGATCTCGAGCGGGCCGAGCCGGCTCTGCCCGGGGACAAGGACGCCGTCGACGAACAGCAGGCGCGGGCCGTCGCTGCCGCAGTCGATCCATGGCAGCTTTTCGGGCAGCGCTCCGGACGGCGCGCGGTCGCGCAGAGCGGGAAGCGCCGACAGGTCGCTCCAGCGCCACGCCTCCTCGCGGGTCGAGGGAAGTTCGAGCAGGCTCATGCCGCCATGGCTCCGTAGCCCTCGCGCTCCAGCTCGTGCGCCAGCTCCGGGCCGCCGGAGCGGACGATGCGGCCGTCGGCGAGAACGTGGACGAAGTGCGGTTCGACGATGTCGAGCAGGCGCTGGTAGTGGGTGATTAGCAGCACCGCCTTGTCGGGCTTGCGCATGATCCGGTTGATGCCCTCCCCGACGACGCGCAGGGCATCGATGTCTAGGCCGGAATCGGTTTCGTCGAGCACGGCGAAGCGCGGATCGAGGATGCCCATCTGCACCATCTCGTTACGCTTCTTCTCGCCGCCGGAGAAGCCGACGTTCACGTTGCGCTTCAGCATGTCCATCGACACGTCGAGCGCGGTGCCCTGCTCCTTCGCGAGCCGCAGGAAATCGCCGGCCGACATCTCGGCCTCGCCGCGGGCGCGGCGCTGGGCGTTCAACGCGGTGCGCAGGAACTGGACGTTGGACACGCCGGGAATCTCGACCGGATATTGGAAGCCGAGGAACAGGCCGGCGGCGGCGCGCTCGTCGGTCTCCATGTCGAGCAGATCCTTGCCGTCGAACACGACCGAGCCCTCGGTCACTTCGTAGCCGGGGCGGCCGCCGAGCACGTAGCCGAGCGTCGACTTGCCGGCGCCGTTCGGCCCCATGATGGCGTGGATCTCGCCCGCATTCACGACGAGGTCGATCCCGTTCAGGATCTGCTTGCCGTCGACTTCGGCGCGGAGGTTTTCAATCTTGAGCATTCATCTGTTTCCCGGCGAAAGCCGGGACCCATGCCCGGCCACTGATCTGGACCCCGGCCTGTGCCGGGGAACGACGTTTATCCGACACTCCCCTCGAGGCTGATGCCGAGCAGCTTCTGCGCTTCGACGGCGAATTCCATCGGGAGCTGCTGCAGCACCTCCTTGGCGAAGCCGTTGACGATCAGGGCGACGGCGTCCTCGGCGTTGAGGCCGCGCTGCTGGGCGTAGAACATCTGGTCGTCGCTGATCTTCGAGGTGGTCGCCTCATGCTCGATCTGCGCCGAGGGATTCTTCACCTCGATATAGGGCACGGTGTGGGCGCCGCATCGGTCGCCGAGCAGCAGGCTGTCGCACTGCGTGAAGTTGCGGACATTGTCGGCGCCGGCATTGACCCGCACCAGACCGCGATAGGTGTTGCTCGAGCGGCCGGCGCTGATGCCCTTCGAGACGATCGTCGAGCGGCTGTTCTTGCCGAGGTGAACCATCTTGGTGCCGGTATCGGCCTGCTGCATATTGTTGGTGAGCGCGACCGAATAGAATTCGCCGACGCTGCTCTCGCCCTGGAGGATGCAGGACGGATATTTCCAGGTGATGGCGGAGCCGGTCTCGACCTGGGTCCAGCTGATCTTCGAGCGGTCGCCGCGGCAGGCGCCGCGCTTGGTGACGAAATTGTAGATCCCGCCCTTGCCCTCGGCATCGCCCGGATACCAGTTCTGGACGGTCGAATATTTGATCTCGGCATCGTCCAAGGCGACAAGCTCGACCACCGCGGCGTGGAGCTGGTTCTCGTCGCGCATCGGCGCGGTGCAGCCTTCCAGGTAGGAGACGTAGGAGCCCTTGTCGGCGACGATCAGCGTGCGCTCGAACTGGCCGGTATTGGCCGCGTTGATGCGGAAATAGGTGGAGAGCTCCATCGGGCAGCGCACGCCCTCCGGGATGTAGACGAAGGTGCCGTCGGAGAAGACCGCACTGTTGAGGCAGGCGAAGAAATTGTCGCGCTGCGGCACCACGGAGCCCAGATATCTGCGGACGAGGTCCGGATATTCGCGGATCGCCTCCGAGATGGACAGGAAGATGACTCCGGCCTTCTTCAGCTCCTCGCGGAAGGTGGTGGCGACCGAGACGCTGTCGAACACCGCGTCGACCGCGACCTTGCGCGCGCCCTCGACGCCGGCAAGCACCTTCTGCTCCTCGATCGGGATGCCGAGCTTCTCGTAGGTGCGGCGGATCTCCGGATCGAGCTCGTCGAGGCTTTTCAGCTCCGGCTTCTGCTTGGGCTCGGCATAATAATAAGCGTCCTGGAAATCGATCGGCGGGATGTCGAGCTTGGCCCAGGTGACCTCTTCCATCGTCAGCCACGCCTTATAGGCCTTCAGCCGCCAGTCGAGCATCCACTGCGGCTCGCCCTTCTTGGCCGAGATGTAGCGGACGGTGTCTTCCGACAGGCCCTTGGGCGCGAATTCCTGCTCGATGTCGGAGGTGAAGCCCCATTCATAGGAAGAGGCGCGGTCGATCGCGTCCTGGGCTTCCTGATTGCGTACCTCGGGCTGACTGGCGTCCATTACTTCACCTCGGAAAGAGTGGCGAGGGTGACGCCCTGCAGCGCCCCGCGCACCGCGCCGTTGACGACGCTCATATGGGGTTTGACCTGGCAATTGCCTTCGAGGGCGCAGTCGCTGCGCTTGCCTTCGATGCAATTGGACATGGCGATCGGCCCTTCGACCGCTTCGATAATATCCGCAAGGCTGATTCCGCCAGCCGCGCGGGCGAGGCGAAAGCCGCCCCCGGTGCCGCGCGCCGAAGTCAGCAGGCCCGCCGAGGCGAGCCGCCCCATCAGTTTCTGCGCGGTCGGCAGCGGAACGCCGGTCTCCTCCGCCAGGCTCGCCGCCGACAGCCGCGCGTCGCCGCCCCCGGCCTCCGTATGGCGGGCGGCCGCCGACATCATCACGACGGCATAATCGGCAAGGGAGGTAAGGCGCATGATTCCAATCGGATTGATTCGATCCGATTGCCATGTGGTCGCTTGGGGGATGGAAATCAACCGGCCATCGCCGGGGGCTCCGTGACGGGACGATTAGATGGTTGCACGCTGGCACATGAATGGCAGTAAGATACTGTCGCTGCACTCATTCCGACAGGCGGTCACCCATGCGCGTTGCCATACCCCTCTTCCTAGCAGCCAGCCTTCTGTCGCTCGGCGGGTGCGCGGCGGGGATGGCGATGAGCGCGGCGGGCATGGCGGCCCGCGCGGCGCAGGGCACGCCGCAGGCCAACGAGCATCTGCGACCCTCAGCGGTGAGCGACTGCACCGCCCGCGCAGCCCAATATGGCACGGTGCACATCATCGATGCCGAGCAGCGCAGCGCGAGCAGGATCATCGTCTGGGGCACCGTGGACGATGACGTCGAAAAACGCTCGTTCGAATGCACCTACGGAAACAAGATCACCGGCTTCAAGCTGCGGCCGATACGCCCCCTCCGGTAGCGAGCGTCCGGCCGAAGCCGGACGCCTTGCTCAGTCCGCCTTGCGCCGCGCGATCCAGGCGTCGACATTCCTTTCGAGGAAATCGAGCGGGACCGGGCCCGAGAGCAGGACGGCGTCGTGGAAGCCCTTGATGTCGAAGCGGTCGCCGAGCGCGGTGCGGGCTTTCTCGCGCAACTGTTCTATCTTCAGCTTGCCGACCATGTAGGCGGTCGCCTGTCCCGGGTAGACGACGTAGCGCTCGATCGCCTTGACGATTCCGCCCTTGGCGTCGGCGCTGTTGTCCTCGACATATTTGATGGCCTGCTCGCGGGTCCATTTCTTGTGGTGGATGCCACTGTCGACAACGAGGCGGATGGCGCGATGCAGCTCGAGCTGGAGCCGGCCGAAATCGCTGTACGGGTCCTGATACTGGCCCATGTCCTTGCCGAGCTTCTCGGAATAGAGGCCCCAGCCCTCGCTATAGGCGGTGAACCCGCCGAACTGGCGGAAGGGCGGCACGGAATCGCCGAGCTCGGTCTGGACCGCGCGCTGGAGATGGTGGCCAGGAACGCCCTCGTGGTAGAACAGAGCCTCGATCTCGGTCGTCGGCATGTCGTTCATGTCGTAGAGGTTGACGTAATAGGTGCCGGGGCGCGAGCCGTCCGGCGCGGGGCGGTTGTAGAATGCCTTGCCCGCCGATTTCTCGCGGAACGCCTCGACGCGCTTCACCACCAAAGGCGCCTTGGGCGTGGTCGCGAACCAGTCGGACAGCTTGGCCGTCATCTCCTTGTTATACTGCTCGGTCTTGTCGAGATAGGCCTGCCGGCCGGCGTCGGTATTGGGGAAGTAGAAGGCCTTGTCGGTCCGCATCTTCTCGAAGAATTGCTGGAGCGTGCCGGCGAAGCCGACCTGCTTCATGATGCCGCGCATCTCGTCGTGAATGCGGGCGACCTGCTCGAGGCCGAGCGTGTGGATCTGCTCGGGGCCCATGGCGGTGGTCGTGTAATAACGAAGCAAAGCGGCATATTGGTCGGCGCCGTTCTGGAAGCGCCAGATGCCGTCGTCGCTGCCGGCCGACTTCTGCTGCTGCTCCATCAGGGCGATCACGCGCTGATAAGCCGGCTTCACCTCCTCGACGAGCGCCTTGCGGCCCGACTCGATCAGCCGCGCCTTCTCCGCCGGCGCGATGTCGAGCTTGTTCACCTTGGCCTTGAAGTCGGCGAACAGGGCGCTGTCGGCGCCGGGGCCGTAAGGCGCGCCGCTGACGATGTTGCGCGCGTCCTGGATCACATAAGGGAATACCCATTTGGGCGGCAGCACGCCGAGCGCCTCGCGAGCCTTCGCCTCGGCGATCGCCTGATCGAGCAGAGTGTCGAGCGTCTGCAGCCGCGAAAGATAGGCCTCGGCGTCGGCGAGCGTATCGACGCGGTGGATGTTGATCAGGAAGGCGGGCCCGTCGCTCTGGACGCCGTTCATCTGGTCGAAGACGTAGCCGTGGCGGCGATATGGGAAGATCGCCTCGCTGCGCGCGACGCTATATTCGAACAGATCGTAGCTCAATTGATCGGCCGGCGAGAGCGCGGCGCGATCGAACTGCGCGCGCAAAGCCGCGAGCGTGCGGGTATCGAGTTCGCGGGACTTGATCTCGGCCCGCTCGCCATATTCGTCCCACTTGCCGTAATCGGCGTCGCGGATCCCGCGCGACGCCTTGGCCAGCGGCGACATCGCCAGCTGCGCCTGGTCATAAGCCTCGAAGAATGCGGCCAGTTCCGCGCTGTCCGCCGCCGGAGCAGCCGCCGCGACCGGAGCGGCGGCTGGCGCCGACGCTTCCGGCGCCGTGGTCGCACAGGCGGCGAGGAGAGCGGTCGAGGCGAGCAGCAAAGTGCGGATCATGAACATCCTTCCCATATTACCTTTAGGCATAGAGTAGGCGCGCTTTGCGGGCTTTGACCAGTGTCGGCGCCAATGCCATAGCCGGTGGCAATGCTGTACCCCCTCCTGCGCCCGCTGATCTTCTCGATCGACGCCGAACGCGCGCATCATTGGACCTTGGCCGCGCTGAAAGCCTTGCCGACGGGCAAGGCGCCCAAGCCGACGCTGCCGATCCGCGTGGCGGGGCTGCACTTCCCCAATCCGGTGGGCCTCGCCGCCGGCTTCGACAAGAATGCCGAGGTGTTCGGACCGATCCTGCGCCTCGGCTTCGGCTTCGCCGAGGTCGGCACCGTCACGCCGCTGCCGCAGGACGGCAATCCGAAGCCGCGCCTGTTTCGGCTGGCCGAGGACCGGGCGGTGATCAACCGGATGGGCTTCAACAATGGCGGGCTCGACGCGGCGCGGTCGCGGCTGGAGCGACGACGCCATGGTGCCGGTATCGTCGGCGCCAATATCGGCGCGAACAAGGACAGCGCCGACCGCATCCTCGATTATGTGAAGGGCGTGCAGGCGATGGCGCCGGTTGCCGACTATCTCACGGTCAACATCTCCTCGCCCAACACGCCGGGCCTGCGCGCGCTGCAGGACAAGGGCGCGCTGGATGCCCTGCTCGCCGCCGTCGCCGAGGCGCGCGGCGCCGGCGGACCGCCGATCTTCCTGAAGCTGGCGCCGGACCTGGAGCGCGCGGATATCGACGACATCGCCGCCGTCGCGATCGAGCGCGGCATCGACGCGCTGATCGTCTCCAACACCACGATATCGCGGCCCGCCCTCGTCTCGCGCCACTGCGGCGAGGCCGGGGGCCTTTCCGGAGCGCCGCTGAAGACGCTGGCGCTGGAACGCCTGCGCGATTTCCGGTCCGCCACCGGCGGCGCGCTGCCGCTGATCGCGGCCGGCGGGATCGAAAACGGCGTCGACGCCTATCGCCGCATCCGCGCCGGCGCGAGCCTGGTCCAGCTCTATTCGGCCCTCGTCTATCGCGGCCCGGGCCTGGCCCGGCTCATCGTCTCTGAACTGAACGGCCTCCTCAGGCGTGACGGCTTCACCTCGCTCGGCGAGGCGGTCGGCGCCGATCATCGGTAAGGATACACGCATGTTGAAACGCTTCCTGCTGCTTGTCGCACTGATCGTTGCGCCCGTTGCCGCGACGGCGCAGGGCGTCGTCTCCTCCGCCGATCCCCGCGCCAGCGCGGCCGGCCGCGAGATTTTGCAGGCGGGTGGAAGCGCGGCCGATGCGGCGATGGCGATGATGCTGGCGCTGACCGTGGTCGAGCCGCAAAGCTCGGGCATCGGCGGCGGCGGCTTTATGATCCACCACGACGCGAGCCTCGGCATCATCCAGACGATCGACGGCCGCGAGAAGGCGCCGGCGGCGGCCGGCCCCAACCGCTTCATCGGCGCCGACGGCAAGGTGATGCCGTACAGCAAGGCGCAGCCGGGCGGCTTTTCGGTGGGCGTCCCCGGCAACATCCGGCTGATGGCGCGCACCCATCAGCGCTGGGGCAAGCTGCCCTGGGCGCAATTGTTCGCGCCGGCGATCCGACTTGCCGACGAGGGCTTCGTCGTCAACGGGACGCTGGCCCGGCGGCTCGTGGCCTCGCAGAAATTGTTCGAGCGCTTTCCCGAGGCGCGGGCCCTGTTCGTGAAGGACGGCCAACTCGCCAAGGAAGGCGACACGATCCGCAACCCCGAAATGGCCAAGACTTTGCGGGCGATCGCCGAGCGCGGGCCGGACGCTTTCTATAGCGGCGAAATCGGCGAGGCGATCAGCGCGGCCGTGGCCAACGCGCCGTCCAACCCGACCCAGCTCACGCTCGCCGACCTCGCCGCCTATCAGGCGAAGGACCGGGCCGCGGTCTGCACCCATTACCGCAAGTACAAGGTGTGCGGCATGGGCCCGCCCTCGTCGGGCGCGACCACGGTCGGGCAGATCCTCGGCATGATCGAGCGGTTCGACATGAAGGCGATGGGCAAGGACGATCCGCGCAGCTGGCACGCCATTGCCGAGGCGATGAAGCTCGCTTATGCCGACCGCGACGCCTATGTCGGCGACGCCGATTTCGTGTTGGTTCCGGTCGCCGGCATGATCGACCCGGCTTACATGCGCTCGCGCTCGAAACTGATCTCGCTCGCTCGCTCGCTCGGCAAATACGAGCCCGGCACGCCGCCGGGCGCCGCCGCCCGCACGCGCGGCCCGGCCGACGAAGTGCCCGGCACCACCCATTTCGCGGCGGTGGACAAGGACGGCAATGTCGCCAACATGACCTCGACGATCGAGGACGCGTTCGGCAGCCAGCTCGTCGCCGGCGGCTTCTTCCTCAACAACGAGCTCACCGACTTCAGCATGGTGCCCGAGAAGGATGGCGCGCCGGTCGCGAACCGGGTCGAGCCGGGCAAGCGCCCGCGCTCGTCCATGTCGCCGACCATCGTCTATGACGAGAGTGGCCAGCCGGTGTTCGCGGTCGGATCGGCCGGCGGCCCGCGCATCATCATGCACGTGCTGAAATCTTTGGTCGGCTATATCGATTTCGGCCTGTCGGCGCAGGAGGCGATCGCGCTGCCCAACATCTTCTTCACCGGCGACACGACGCTGGTCGAGCGGGGCACCTTCCTCGAGAAGATGATCCCGGAGCTGAGCAAGATCGACGGGCTGGTGAGCGCATCCAACCTCGGATCGAAGCTCAACGCGGTCGAGCGCAGGACGGCCGGCTGGCGCGGCGCCGCGGACCCGCGCAGCGAGGGTGTCGCGCTTACCGAATAGGTCGGCTAAAGACGGGCGCAGACACGGGCAAACCGTGCGTCCCGGGGAGGCTACATGCGCACGTTCGAACATTTTCCGAATCTGGTCACGATGTTCTTCACGCGGGCCGCGGAGAAGGGCGATGCGCCATTCCTGTGGGCGAAGAAGCAGGGCGAGTGGCGCCCGACGAGCTGGCGCGAGGCGGCGCAGACGGTCGCGGCGCTGGCCGCCGCGCTGAAGCGGATCGGGCTCAACCCCGGCGACACGGTGATGCTGGTTTCGGAGAACCGGCCGGAATGGGCGATCGCCGACCTCGCCATCATGGCGGCCGGCTGCGTCACCGTGCCGACCTACATCACCAATACCGAGCGCGACCATCAGCATATCCTGGACGACAGCGGCGCTCGTGCCGTGATCGTGTCGACGCCCAAGCTCGCCAAGACGCTGCTGCCGGCGGCGCTGCGCACATCGGGCTGCGAGCATGTGATCGGCATCGAGCCGATCCGCGCCAGCCAGGCGAGCAACGTCCGCTTCCACGAATGGGACGCGCTGATCGCGGCGGAGACCGCCGACGTCGATGCCGCCGCGGCCGCTGCGGCGAGCGTCACCCGCGACGACCTTGCCTGCATCATCTACACATCCGGGACCGGCGGAGCGCCGCGCGGCGTGATGCAGCATCACGGCGCCATCCTCCACAATGTCGAAGGCTGCGTCGACGTGATCGGCGAGGATTTCGGCTGGGACGACGAGGTCTTCCTCTCCTTCCTCCCGGCCAGCCATGCTTATGAGCATAGCGGCGGCCAGCATTTCCCGATCGGGCTCGGCGGGCAGATCTATTATTCGGAAGGGCTGGAGAAGCTTGCCTCCAATATCGAGGAGGTGAAGCCGACGATCATGGTCGTGGTGCCGCGCCTGTTCGAGGTGCTGCGCCAGCGCATCATGAAGCAGGTCGAGAAGCAGGGCCGGCTCACCAGCTATTTGCTCGACCGCGCGCTCGCGATCGGCGCGAAGGATTATGCCGGCGGGGTGCCGCTGCTCGACCGGCCGATGAACTTCATCCTCGGCAAGACGCTGCGGCCCAAGATCAGCGCGCGCTTCGGCGGCCGGATCAAGGCGATGGTTTCGGGCGGAGCGCCGCTCAACCCCGAGGTCGGAATCTTCTTCCACGCAATGGGGCTGACGCTGCTGCAGGGCTACGGCCAGACCGAGGCGGCACCGGTGATCAGCTGCAACCGGCCCAAGGCGGGCATCAAGATGGACACGGTCGGCCCGCCGCTGATGAACACCGAGGTCCGCATCGCCGACGACGGCGAGATATTGGTGCGCGGCGAGCTGGTGATGAAGGGCTATTGGCGCAATCCGGCGCTGACCGCGCAGACCGTGGTCGACGGCTGGCTCCACACCGGCGACGTCGGCCATATCGACGAGGCGGGGCGGATCGTCATCACCGACCGCAAGAAGGATCTGATCGTCAACGACAAGGGCGAGAATGTCGCGCCGCAGAAGGTGGAGGGCATGCTCACCCTGCAGCCCGAGATCGTCCAGGCGATGGTGGTCGGCGACAAAAGGCCTTACATCGTCGGGCTGATCGTGCCCGATCCCGAATGGACCGCCGAATGGGCGACCGCCAACGGCATGAAGGTCGATTTCGCGGCCTTGGCCAAGGACCCGGCTTACCACCGCGCGATCGGCGCGGCGGTGGAGCGCGTCAATGCCGATATGGCGGTGACCGAGAAGGTCCGCCGCTTCATCCTCGCGGACGAACCGTTCACGGTCGAGAACGAGCAATTGACCCCGTCGATCAAGATCCGCCGCCACATTCTGAAGCGGATCTACGGCGAGCGGCTCGACGCGCTCTACGCGCGCTGACGCGACAGCGTCATTGCGAGCGCAGCGAAGCAATCCAATGGGCCCCGCTGGATTGCTTCGTCGCTATGCTCCTCGCAATGACGATTTAGCGGCCGCGCCGGTAAGGCGTGAAGTCGCCGAGGCTGCAGCTTCCATATTCGACCCCGCTGACCGGATCGAACACATTGATGATGTCGCCGCGGCAGAGGCGCGTCGAGATCGTTCGCACCTTGAGCGCGCGGCCGTAACTGAGGTCGGGACAGCCGGTCGGCGGGCGATTGACGTACACCGTGGAATTGGTGCGACCGCGGAACAGGATCGCGCCCTCGCCGAACGACTTGTTGCCGGCGAGATCGCGCGAGTTCACGCAGCTCTGCGGATCCTCCGCGACGCGGCCGGCCAGCGCCTGTTCCAGATTGGCCGCATCCTCGGCCATCTCGGCCTCGGCGCGGGCCGCGGCTTCGGGACCGCGGTCATAGGCGCAGCCGCCCAGCAGGGCGACAACTGCGGAAAGCATGATGATCGGTTTCATGACAACCTCCACGATACGCAACGCACCGCCGAGGGATTCGGGCGGCTAGCTGCGGAAATTATCCTTCGCGAGGCGCAATTCGGCAAGCTCCTGCGCCGAGGCGGCGCGCATGAACGGATTGGTATCGCGCTCGAGCGCGATCGTCGTCGGAACGGTCGCCTCGCCGGCGGCGCGCGCGGCCTCGACCGCCGCCGCGCGCTGGCGCAGCGCCGCGTTGTCGGGTTCGACCGTGAGCGCGAAGCGGGCGTTGGCGAGCGTATATTCGTGGGCGCAATAGACCAGGGTTTCGGGCGGAAGGGCCGCGAAGCGCTGGAGGTTGGAATGCATCTGCGCGGCGTCGCCCTCGAACAGGCGGCCGCAGCCCATCGCGAACAGGGTGTCGCCCGGGAAGAGGATCGAATCCTGCGCCAGATGATAAGCGATGTGGCCGGCGGTGTGGGCCGGAACCTCCATCACCTGCGCTTCATGCGCGCCGAGATGGACCGTGTCGCCCTCGGCCACCTGGCGGTCGAGGGTCGGGATGCCCGCGACCTCGGCGGCGGGGCCGGTGACGATGCAGCCGGTCGTGGCCTTGATCTCTTCATTGCCGCCGGTGTGGTCGGGGTGCCAGTGTGTGTTCCAGATCTGGCCGATCCGCCAGCCCCGCGCCTCGGCCTCGGCCAGGACCGGCGCCGCCACGGCGGGATCGATCACGACGGTCTCGCCGGAATCGGGATCGTGGACCAGCCAGATGTAATTGTCGCTGAGCGCGGGGATGCGGACGATCTCTACCATGTGCCGACATTCTCCATCGAGGCCCAGGGCTCCTGCGGCGGCAAACGGCCGTCCTGCAGCAGCTCGATCGAGATCGCGTCGGGCGTGCGGACGAAGGCCATGTGGCCGTCGCGCGGCGGGCGGTTGATCGTGTAGCCGGCGTCCATCAGCCGCTGGCAGGTCTCGTAGATATTGTCGACGCGGTAGGCGAGGTGGCCGAAATTGCGGCCGCCGTCATAGCCCTGCTCGTCCCAATTGTGGGTGAGCTCGACCTCGGCCGCCTCGTCGCCCGGCGCGGCCAGGAAGATGAGCGTGAAGCGGCCCTGCTCATTCTCCATCCGCCGGGTCTCGCGGAGGCCGAGCAGGGTGAAGAAGCGGATCGTCTCCTCCGGGTCCGAGACGCGGATCATGGTGTGCAGATACTTCATTCCGGCTCCAGATCGTTCAGCAGTGCGAAAGCCGCTCGCGCGCTGTATATGGGGCGGAAAGCCCCGCCGTTCCACTGCGAAGGGACCGAGAATGAGCGCCAGCCGCAACAGCCTGATCGCCGCCGCCATCATCGCACTCGGCATCGTCATCGGCGGCTACCTGCTGGGCGACGGGCTGCGGCGGGCGCGGATGGCCGACCGCTCGGTGACGGTGCGCGGCCTGGCCGAGCAGAATGTCACCGCCGACCTCGCCACCTGGACGATCGCTTATTCCGAGCAGGGCACCGACCTGGCCCAAGTGCAGGCGGGGATCGACCAGGACACGCGCGCGATCGCGAATTTCCTGCGCGGCGCCGGCTTCAAGGACCAGGAGATTACGACCGCGGGCGTCGGCGTGAACCAATATTATGACAGCAACCGCGGCCTCAACAGCATTACCGTGCGGCGCCGGCTGCAGCTGCGCAGCACCGACGTCATGAAGGCGCGCGCCGCCTTCGCCCGCCAGTTCGACCTCATCCGCAGCGGCGTCGCGATCGAGGAGGGATCGGGCATCGTCTACAGCTTCACCAAGCTGAACGACGTTAAGCCGGCGATGATCGTCGCCGCCACCAAGGACGCGCGCCGCGGTGCTGAGCAGTTCGCGCGCGACAGCGGCACCAGCGTCGGCGGCATCAAGCAGGCGACCCAGGGCTATTTCTCGGTCGGCGCCCGCCACGGCGAGGAAAGCGAGTCCGGCAACGACTCGCCGTTCCAGAAGGTGCGCGTCGTGACGACGATCGATTTCTATTTGGACTGAGCGGGCGCGGGCTGGTCCGGATTGGCGGCGATCGCCGCCCGGGCGGCGGCCGCCGCCGGGGAGCCCGGCGCGACCCTGATCGCCTTCATGTAGAGGCCCTTGGCGGCATCGACCTCGCCCGACAGGCCGGCGACGTTGCCGGCGTGGACGAGCAGATCGGCATTGTCGGGCGCCAGCCGCACCGCCTCGGCGATGTCAGACTGGGCGCGCGGCAGATCGGAAAGGCGGACCGCCAGCGCCGACGACAGATACCAGCCGAACGGATCGCCGGGGACCAGTTTCACGCCCTCGTCGAGATCCTTGCGCGCGCCGGCGAGATCGCCCAGCGCGACGCCGGCGCGGCCGCGGTCGAGATAGACCTCACCGCGCAATTCGGGCGTCAAGGCGGGGATGGCGAGCGCGGCATCGAAGGCGGCGCGTGCCTTGGCGGGTTCGTTCGCGGCGAGCCAGGCATTGCCCGACTGCACCCAGAAATCGGCGCGGCGCGGATCGCGCACGCGCTCGGCATCCTGTGCGGCCTGCTCGAACGCGGTGGCGGCCGACGCCCAGCGCTCGAGCTGGACATAGGCAAGGCCGAGGCACTGGCGGGCATAGATGTCGCCGCCGCGCAGCCGCCAGTCTCCGGCGACCTGGATCGCCCTTTCGGCGTCGCTCTTCACCAGTTCGGTGCAGCGCGCATATTCGGCCTCGATCGCCCGATCCTGCGGGCTGGCCGTTTGCGGCTCCGCCTGGACGGCGGCGAGCGCCAGGAATGTTACGATCACGAGGCCTCCAGCAATCCCGCCACCGCGCGAATGAGGAGCGCGATGTCCGAGTCGCGCGAGAGACGGTGGTCCCCGTCCTTCACGAAAATCGTCTGCACGTCGGATGAACGGATGAGTTTCATCAGCTCGAGCGCATAGGTCCAGGGCACGTCCGCATCCTGCTGGCCGTGGAGCAGCCGGACGGGACAATCGACCGCGATCTCCCCGTGCAGCAGCCGCAGCGATTCGCCGCTCTCCCAGAAGGTGCGCGTCGTGACGTAGGGTGCGCCGCCGTAGGGTGATACTTCCTCGATCCTGCCGTCCTGCAGGATCGCGATCTTCTGGTCCTGGCTGAAGCCCCAGTTGGTGAAATCGGGCGCAGCGGCGATCCCGACCAGGCCAGCGACCCGCTCGGGCGCGGCCAGCGCCGCCAGCAGCATCAGCCACCCGCCCATCGACGAACCGACCAGCACGACCGGCCCCTCGACCACCTCGTCGAGCATCGCCAGCACGTCGCCGCGCCAGCCGAGCAGGCTCTGCGCCTCGAAATCGCCGTCGCTGGCGCCGCAGCCGGCATAATCGAAGCGTAGCATGGCGCGCCCCGCGCGCTCGGCCCAGGCGTCGAGCGCGGTCGCCTTGCTGCCTTCCATGTCCGACATGTAGCCGGGCAGGAAGACGATGGTCGGCCCGCGGCCGGTGCGGTGTTTGAAAGCCAGGCGGAGATTCTCGCCGATTTCGAGAAAGCGTGTTTCGATCATGCCCGCCGACTTAGCGGTTCGAATCGTTGTGGCAAATGTCCGCGAGCGCCGCCCACTGCTCCTCGGTCAGCGACGGGGCATAAACACGGCCGGCCTCGGCGCTCTCCTCGAAGCGACGGCGGCGCCCCTCGGACAAGGGATGGGACGAGACGTAGCCCAGGGCACCGTCCCAGCCGTCGAGGCCCTTTTCGTGCCTGGCGAGGCGGGCGAAGAACCCCGCCGTCGGCCGCGGCGAGACGTTGGCGCGGCGCAAAGCGGCGATGGAATCCTCGTCGGCCTTCGATTCGGCCTCGCGGCTGTAGCTGGCGCTGGCCAGCATATCGACGTTGCCGCCGGTGGTGCCGCCGACCGAGGCGAGCAGCAGGCCGAAGCCATATTCCCGGATCATCGCCCGGGTGACGTCGCGATTGTCGATATGGGCGATCTCGTGGCCGAGCACGCCGGCCACCTCGTCCGGGCCATCGGCCTCGGCCAGCAATTCCCGGAAGATCACGATATTGCCGCCGGGCAAGGCCACCGCGTTGACGATCGGGACATTGACGACCCGCACCTTGTAGCGCGCGGGATCGGGCGTGAGCTTCGCCACCATCGCGTCGAGCGCCGCCTGGCCGCCGGTCCCGGCGCAAAACTTCCCGCCGAGATCGCCGACCAGAGCATCGCCGAAGCTTTGCTCCCAGCTATAGGGCACCAGAGGCGCCAGCAGGGCCGGCGCCTTGTGGCCGAGGAACAGGATGGCGGCCGAGGCGACGGCGCCCGCGGCGAGCGCCTTGCCCAGCCCGATCCGGTCGATCCACCGTCCATAGACCTGTCGCGCGGGCAACAAGGCGGCGATTTCGTCCGGCACCGGCCTGGGCACGCCAAGCCGCCAGCCCGGCACCGATCTGCGGCCGTACAATTCGGCGTCGGCGCGGCTCTCGACATGGACGAGCTCGTCCCGGCCGAGGCATAGCTCCGGATCCGGGGCGCCGCGGATCCCCAGCGCCGGTCCGGCCGCTTCAAGCGTGACGCGATGCCGGACGGCGCTCGCCCCGTCGTAGAGCCAGGCTTCGTGCATCGATCAGACCGCGCCGAAATCGAACGCGTCGGCCAAACCCTCGGCGTCGGTCGGCGCACGCGCGGTCGACTGGGTGAGCAGATCGAGGTCGACGACTCCGCTCGCCTCCATGTGGCGGACGACGAAGGCCCAGTTGCGATAGGAGAGGAACAGCAGCCCGACGCCGAGCGTCGCGATCACCAGCCCGATATTGCCGAGGACCAGCTTGAGCCAGTCACGGGTGCGGGCGGTGAACACGAACGAGAGGCCACCAACGCTCGTCGCCGCCGCGACCTGGCGGAAGAAGAGCGTGTAGAAGCTGAGACCGAACAGCAGCACCAGTCCGTACACCGTGAAGCTGCCCACTACGACAGAGACGATTATAGCAGACGACTCAACGGTGCCGTCCTCGAGGTCCGTCCCCAGCGAGACGGCCACAGCCGCGAGAGCCATGGAGAGGATCACCAGCGAAAGGACGGGAACGAGATAGAGGAGCAGCCAGCGCCGCATGAGGCCGTTCTCATGGGCATCGGCCTTGAACGGGTGGCCGCCGAAGCTCATCCGGTTCCAGCGATCGTTCCAAAGCTGCGTCATCGACCAGGGAACGAGAAAGCCGAACACCGCCCAGCCCGCCGCGCTCTTCCACAGGCCCTTCCAGCCATAATCCCAGCCGGGAGCGTCGCTGCCGCCGCGGATGCCGTGCCACCATGTGCGGCTCAGCCGGTAGCGCAGCGCCCGGAACTTGGCGACGTGATAGAGATAGAAGAAGCCGACATAGAGGGTGAGCAGGATCGCGCCGGCGAGCGCCGCCTGGCCACGGAGCACCATGGCCTGGAAGCCGAAATTGACGAACAGAATGACCGGCATCAGCACCGCGGCGACGATCAGGAAGCCGAGGAACATCTCCTTGCCGGTGCCGGTCCATTCGAACGCATCGTCGATGAAATGGGTACGGCTCCAGAGGTAGCGGCGTTCGCGTGCCTTCGCCCAGAATCGGTAGAAGCCGAGCGTGACGACGGTCAGCGCAAAGTTGGTCAGCGCGATCGGCAGGAATTCCCGCCAACTTCCCGTAAAGCGAAAGCTCGAATCCGCCGGACACTCGTCGAGCGCCGGCCCCCCGGACATGTCGTTCATCGATTCCCCCCCGATCGAAGCGACAGCTTGACCCGCACCACCCCGGCTTGGCAAGCGGCGATGCGCTTGACAGTGTGCCACCCCCACTTAAGTGAACCCGACGCCTGATTTTCGCCGGGCGACGGAGTAGAAGACGCCCATGACGCAGATGTTCTCGATCAAACTTCCCGACGGCTCGGTGCGCGAAGTCGAGCGGGGAACCACGCCGGCGGACGTCGCGGCGGCGATCGGCCCGGGCCTGGCCAAGGCGGCGCTGGCGGCGCGCGTCAACGGCGAGGTGCGCGACATCATGCGCCCGTTCGAGGAGGATTCCGAGCTTGCCTTGATCACGGCGCGGGACGAGGCCGACGCGCTCGAACTGGCGCGGCACGATTTTGCCCACGTGCTTGCCGAGGCGGTGCAGAACCTTTTCCCGGGCACCCAGATTACCTTTGGCCCGGCGACCGACGACGGCTTCTATTACGATTTCGCGCCCAACCCGGAGCGCGGGCCCTTCACCGAAGAGGATTTGCCCGCGATCGAGGAAGAGATGCGCCGCGTCATCGCCCAGGACGCGCCGCTGGTGCGCGAGGTCTGGACGCGCGACCAGGTGCGCGAACTCTTCCTGAAGAGCGGCGAGACGTTCAAGGCGGAATGGGTGATGGAGCTGCCCGCCGACGAGACGATCACGATGTACCGCGCCGGCGAGTGGATGGACCTTTGCCGCGGCCCGCACCTAGCCTCGACCGGCAAGCTCGACCCGCAGGCGTTCAAGCTCACGCGCGTTTCCGGCGCCTATTGGCGCGGCGACCAGAAGAACGCGATGCTGAGCCGCATCTACGGCACCGGCTGGCTCAACAAGAAGCAGCTCGACGCCCATCTCCACCGGCTCGAAGAGGCCGCCAAGCGCGACCACCGCAAGCTGGGGCAGGAGATGGACCTGTTCCACCTCCAGCAGGAAGCCCATGGCAGCGTCTTCTGGCACCCGAACGGCTATGTCATCTGGCGCGAGCTCGAGGCCTATATGCGGCGCGCGATCGACGCGACCGGCTATAAGGAGGTCAAGACGCCGCAGGTGATGGACGCTCGCCAATGGGAGCAGTCCGGCCACTGGGGCAAATATCGCGAGAACATGTTCGTCATCCCCGACGAGGTGCCCAACGTCGAGGACGAAGGGCCGATCGTCAGCGACGATGCGGACTGGATGGCGCTGAAGCCGATGAACTGCCCGGCGCACGTCCTGATTTTCCGCCAGGGGATCAAATCGTACCGCGACCTGCCGCTCCGGCTCTACGAGAATGGCTGCTGCCACCGCAACGAGCCGCACGGCGCGCTGCACGGGCTGATGCGCGTGCGCCAGTTCACCCAGGACGACGCCCACATCTTCTGCCGCGAGGACCAGATCGTCGACGAGGTGCAGGCTTTCTGTCGCCTGGCCGACCGGATCTACAAGGATTTCGGCTTCACCTACGCGATCAAGCTGGCGCTCCGCCCCGAGAAGCGCTTCGGCACCGAGGAAATGTGGGATCAGGCCGAGGCCGAATTGCGCGCCGCGGTGGCCCTCGCCGGCCTTGCCACGCCGGAATATGGCTGGGAGGAGTTGCCCGGCGAAGGCGCCTTCTACGCTCCCAAGCTGGAATGGCATCTGACCGACGCGATCGGCCGCACCTGGCAGGTCGGCACGATTCAGTCCGATCGCGTACTGCCCGACCGGCTCGACGCGTCTTACGTCGGCGAGGATGGCGAGCGGCACCGGCCGGTCATGCTCCACCGCGCGATCTTCGGAAGCTACGAGCGCTTCATCGGAATCCTGATCGAGCATTTTGCCGGCCGCCTGCCAGCGTGGCTGGCGCCGACCCAGGCGGTGGTGGCGACGATCGTCTCCGACGCCGACGATTATGCGCGCGAAGTGCAGGCGAAGCTGACCGCGGCCGGCATCCGCGCCGAGGCCGACCTTCGGAACGAGAAGATCAACTACAAGGTGCGCGAGCACAGCCTCGCCAAGGTCCCCAATTTGCTCGTGGTCGGCAAGCGCGAGGCCGAGGAGCGCACGATCGCGCTGCGCCCGCTCGGCAGCGACGCGCGCCAGGAAGTGATCGGGCTCGACGCGCTGATCGAGCGGCTCAGGAGCGAGGCGACCCCGCCGGACCTGCGCGGCTAAGCCGCCGAGTCCCCGGCACGGCCGAGGATGCACAGCACCGGCACGGCTTGCGGATTGAAGAATATCTGGCGGCGGCGCAGCGCGGCGACCGGCGCCGGCCCCGGCCTCTCGAAACGCGCGGCGCGCAGCACGTTCCAACCGGCGTGGCCGGCCGCGACCGCCGCCTTCAGGCAATCATTTTCGCCGACGAGCAGCAGGCGCCGGGCGGCGGGCGCCGCGTCCAGGCGCGACAGCGCACCGACCTCGGGGACCAGGGCGAAATAGCGAGCGCTGTCCTTGTCGACGGCGAGACCGGCACCCTCTTCCGCGATCCAGCGCGGCGCGAGTGCGGCGGCCCCCTCCAGATCGACGGCGTCGTAGGACGCGATCAGCCCCTTGCCCAGGAGAATGACCAAGGCGGCGATTACCAGACCACGCCGCCTGTCCCAGCTGCGCGCGGCCAACAGACCGAAGCACAGGCTCGCCACCGCGGCGAGCGCGAGGAACATGCGGGGCTGCGGATCGATCGCCAGGCCGTAGACCAGCGCGCCGAACAGCGAAGCGGCGGCGGCGATGAGGAAGAGCAAGGGCCGGCCGCCCGCATCCGCCGAGCCCAGCCTGCGCCAGTCGAGGAGGAGGAAGGCGGAGGCGCAGACCAGCGTCAACGCGATCCAGGGGTGGACGAGCAGGTTGAGCAGGCCGTCCACGGTCCAGTGGACCGAGATGCCCATGCCCTTGCGCCAGCCATCGATATAGGCGGGATTGAACAAGGGGCTCTGGCTGAGGTCGACGCTGGCGGAGAGCACCGGCGTCGGGATCCGGGTGTGGGCGAGCGACAGCTTCCACGACAGCAAAGGATCGCCCGCCCAGACCCCGTAGACGGCAGCTTCCACCAGAAGCAGGGCCAGCAGGCCGGCGAGGAAGTGCGGGATCCAGCGCCGCCGATCCGTCATCCACAAGCCAGCGAGGAACAGCGGCAGCAGCGGCAGCGCGGTGGGGCGCGTCATGATCGCCAGCGCCAGCATGGCGCCGCCCGCCGCGGCCCAGGCACCGCGGCCGCTGCGCCAGGCCGATTGCACGCAGAAGACCGCGGCGACCACGAAGGCCAGTTCGGGGATATCGACGTTGAGCTCGAGCAGACGCCCCGAAAAGGCCGGCGTGGCGACCAGGGCCAGTCCTGCGAACAAGGCTTCGCGGCGGCCATATTGGCGTTCAACCATGACCACGAACAGCATGATCGTCGCCACGCCATAAGCGAGCGGTACGATCGAGATCGTGGCGCGGCTCTCGCCCAGCAGGTGGAGCACCGCCGCCAGCGGGGCGATGAGCGGGAATCGGCGCCACCAATGGTCGTGCGGCAGGCAGAGGCCGTACTCCGCCCCGCACCGCGCTGCCTGGAGATATTGCCAATCATCACCGGCCCGGCCGAGGAAACCGGTCGTGCCGAGCGCGATCAGCAGCCATGTAAACAGGAGCACCGCCGCCAGTGGCGACCGGACGAGGGCGCGCCAACCGGCTCCGCCGAACCCCGCGCCGGACGCACTCGCCTCGATAGCCGCACCTTGAGTCATGCGCCGAGGGGTAGGGCGGCGGTGCTAAAATGCGATTAACCCTGCTTCCCGTCGCGTCCCAGCCGCAACAGGCCGCCAGAAAAGTACCGGCTCGGGGCGCGGCACCTTCCATTTTGCCCGACGAATCACTAGATGCGGCCAGTAATTTCGGTTCCAGGAGAAACAGCTATACGTCCCCCTCTCAACCGGCGCCCGATGGCGCCCCCGATGAACGGCCCTCGCTTCAACGAATTCATCTCGTCTCCGCGCGTGCGCGTGATCGATGAGAATGGCGATAATCTCGGGGTCCTGCTGACCGCGGAAGCGATCGAACAGGCTGCCGCAGTCGGGCTCGACCTTGTCGAGGTTTCTCCTAACGCCGATCCGCCCGTCGCCAAGTTCCTCGACGTCGGCAAATACAAGTACGAGGCCCAGAAGAAGGCCAATCTCGCGCGCAAGACGCAGCGGACGCAGGAAATCAAAGAGATCAAGATGCGTCCCAACATCGACGATCACGATTACGACACGAAGATGAAGAAGGTGAACGACTTCATCGGCGAGGGCGACAAGGTCAAGGTGACTTTGCGCTTCCGCGGCCGCGAGCTGGCCCATGGCGAACTCGGCATGCGCCTCCTGCAGCGCGTCCAGGCCGATGTCGCCGAGACCGCGAAGGTCGAGCAGCATCCGCGCATGGAAGGCCGCCAGATGCTGATGGTGCTGGCGCCCAAATAAGCCCCGATCGGAGCTCGGACGGGTCGCTCGGCGACCGCTCTGCGCCACTAGCTCAAATAAAAGCCCGTCTCTTCACCCGGTGGAGAGGCGGGCTTTCCGTTACGGCATCCTGAATCGCGCGTTGTTGTTAGTTTCTTTCTGCAACTCGATTGTTGCTCAATTGCCATAGACGCAAGCACAGGTGGCGGGAAACTGCGGATTCCGGCTGGCGGGTGCTGCGGCTTTTCAGTACTCCTTTCCCAAACATAATGAATTGGAGGGGAAGATGAGTAAGTCCTTTTGGTTGATCTCCGCGGCTGCCGCTGCGCTTACGACACCCGCTTACGCCCAGGATCAGACCCAGCCCACCGACCAGGCTTCGCCGGTCCAGCAGGCGGCCGACGTCGACCAGGGCAACGATCAGGACATCATCATCACCGCCCAGGGCCGCGCCCAGGTGCTGCAGGACGTTCCCCTCGCCGTCTCCGCGGTGAATGCCGAGGCGATGCAGAATAGCGGCGCCTCCGATCTCCGCGCCCTCAACCAGCTCGCGCCGTCCTTGCTCGTCTCCTCGACCGGCAGCGAGGCCAACGGCTCCGCCCGCATTCGCGGCATCGGCACAGTCGGCGACAATCCCGGCCTCGAAAGCTCGGTCGCCGTGTTCATCGACGGCGTCTATCGCTCGCGCACCGGCGTCGGCCTCAACGAACTCGGCGAGATTGAGCGCGTCGAAGTGCTGCGCGGCCCGCAGGGCACATTGTTCGGCCGCAACGCCTCGGCCGGCCTGCTCAACATCATCACCAAGAAGCCCAACCTCAACGAGATGGAGGGCTATGCCGAAGCGACCTACGGCAATTACGATTATTGGCGGCTTGGCGGCGGGCTGACGGGCCCGATCGGCGATTCCGGCCTCGGCTACCGCCTGGACGCGGTCTGGACGCAGCGCGATGGCTTCCTCAAGAACTTCACTCCGGGCGGCGGCAGCGAGGAGCGGATCAACGACCGCGACCGCATCTTCGTCCGCGGCCAATTGCTCTACGAGCCGACCGACGCCCTCGAAATCCGTCTGATCGGCGATTACACGCATCGTGACGAGAGCTGCTGCGGCGCAGTCTACATCTCGACCCGCGAGACGTTCGACCCGACGCCGGGCGCGCCCGGTACCAATGCGAACGGCGATTTCGCGGTCGCCCCGAACAACCGCATCGTCGATATCCTGACCAGCCTCGGCGGCGTCCTCCCCTCGGCGGGCGACCCGTTCAACCGGCTCGTCGCGCTGACGCCGGGCCGCACCTTCCGCAACACGACCGAGGATTATGGCGGCTCGCTCCAGGTCGATTACGACATGGGCTTCGGCGCGCTAACCTCGATCACCTCGTACCGCGAGTATAAGTCCGGCGGCGCCGCCGACATCGACTATGGCAATGTCGACATCGCGTTCCGCGCCGACGACGGCAATGCCTTCCGCCAGTTCAAGACGTTCACCCAGGAGCTGCGCCTGCAGGGGTCGGCGTTCGACGACAAGCTCGACTGGTTGTTCGGCGGCTATTACGCGAACGAGAAGCTGCACGTCGCCGACAACACGATGTTCGGCAGCCAGTACGGCGCGTTCGCCGCATGCCGCATCGTCGCGACCGTCAACCCGGCCGCCGTGCTTCGCAACCCGGCCAATGCCGGCTGCCTCAGCCCGACTGGCCGTGCCGTCCTGACCGGCGCGCTGCCGGGCACGACCCCAGCCTTCGGCCCCTTCACTGCTGCGATCATCGCCGGCATCGACCGTCTCAGCCAGGTCAACAACATGGGCGACATCCGCGCCAATTACCGGCAGGACAGCGAGAATTTCGCCTTCTTCACCCACAATATCTTCAACATCACCGACCAGCTCGCGCTGACCCTCGGCGCGCGCTACACGAACGAGGTCAAGAAGTTCGAAGGCGACTTCAACAACAACAACACGATCTGCCCGGAGCAGCAGCAGAACCTCAGCCCGTTTCTGGTCAACCCGGCCGTGCCGGCCAATCTGCGCACGCTGATCGGCGGCATCGTCACCCTCACCTGCCAAGGCAATTCGAGCGTCGCGCTCAACGGACTCGACCTCAGCGACAAGCGCAAGGAAGACGAGTGGACCGGCACCGCCATCCTCTCCTACAAGCCGAACGACGACCTGCTGCTCTACGGCAGCTTCTCGAAGGGCTATAAGGCCGGCGGCTTCAACCTCGACCGCTCCGCGCTCGGCACCCGCCCGATCCAGGCCCGCACCGCCGCGCTCTTCCCGATCACGCCGGCCGATGTCGCAGATCTCCAGTTCGATGCGGAGAAGGTCGACGCTTACGAGGTCGGCCTCAAATATTCGGGCCGCGGCTTCACCTTCAACGTCGCCGCCTTCCATCAGCTGTTCAGCGATTTCCAGCTGAACACGTTCAACGGCTCGGTGTTCATCGTCCAGAACATCAACAGCTGCCGCAGCGACCTTGGCGGTGCCGACACCGACGCATCCACCTCGACCGGCGCGTGCGCCGCGGACGACCTGCGCGCCGGCGTCCGCTCGCAGGGCATCGAGCTGGAATCCTCCTTCTCGCCGCACCCGGACATCGCGGTCACGGCGGGCTACACCTTCGCCAAGACCAAGTATCGCCGCAACCTGGTCGGCATCGACGGCGAGCCGCTCGATCCCGCGCTGTTCCTCCTCGCCGGCGACAACATGTCGAACGCGCCGGAGCATGTCGTCACTACGTCGTTCGCTTATACGCCGGATCTGGGCGTCAGCGGCCTTTCGGGTCTGTTCTACGTCGATGGCCGCCTGACTTCCGACTACAATACCGGTTCGGACCTGGCGCCGGAGAAGGAGCAGGACAGCTACTTCATCGTCAACGCCCGCGCCGGCATCCGCGGCCCGGACAATCGCTGGTCGCTCGAAGTCTGGGCGCAGAATCTGTTCGACGTGAAATATCAGCAGGTCGGCTTCAACTCGCCGTTCCAGGGCGCCGGCAGCGTGGCCAACGTGGTCCGCTTCGGCGGCACCTCCAACCAGCTCTACTCGTCCTACCTGGCCGAGCCGCGCACCTACGGTCTGACGGTTCGCACCCGCTTCTGATCCGAAGCAAGAACAAGGGAGGGCCCTCGCCGGCGACGGCGGGGGCCTTTTCTTATGCGGCGGCGCGGCTGCGCATGCGGCTGCCGCCGGACGCTTCGCGCCAGTCGGCGGCCTTGAGCAGGCGCTCGCGCAAAGTCTTGAGCCTGGCCGGGCTGGCGATCTTGGCGCCATGCAGGTCGGTCACGTAGAAAACGTCGACGGCGCGCTCGCCATAGGTGGCGATATGGGCGGAGTGGATCGCCGCCTTGGACTGCGAGATCGCCTGGGCGAGGCCGCTGAGCAGGGCTGCGCGATCGCGCGCATTGACCTCGACGACTGTGTAGCGATTGGACGCCTTGTCGTCGATGAACACGGCCGGCTTGATCTCGAACGCTTCGGCGCGGGTGAGCGGCAGGGCTTTCGCCTCCAGCCGCTCGGTCAGGGGCTCCTGCCCCGCGACGGCGTCCGCCACCGCTTGTTCGAGCCGCTCGAGCTGGTGCGGGTCGGCGAATGGCTGTCCGGCCGCGTCCTGGACGAGGAAATTGTCGAGCGCCATGCCGTCGCTCGTCGTGTGGATGCGCGCGTCGATGATGTTGCCGCCGACCAGGCTGATCGCGCCGGCGACGCGGTAGAAGAGGCCCGGCTGGTCCTTGGCGTAGACGGTGAGCAGGGTGGCGCCGCGCTCGGGCTGGATGCTCGTCGCCATCGGCGCCGCGGCGCCCGGCGTGCGGTCGGCTGCATCCATGAAGCGGGCGTTGCTTTCCAGCACCTCGACCGGCTCGGCGAGCCAGTAGCTGTCCGGCAGCCGCCAGGCGAGGCGCGTGAAATGGGGATCGTCCCAACCGAGCTTCGCCGCCAGTGCTTCCTGCACGCCGGCGACCCGTTCGCGCCGGCCCTTCTGCTTGTGGCCGAGCCGCAGCATCTCCTCCGCCGACTCGAACAATTCGCGCAGGAGCTGGCGCTTCCAGCCGTTCCAGACGCCGGGCCCGACCGCGCGGATGTCGACGACGGTAAGCAGGAACAGCAGGCGTAGGCGCTCCATGCTCTTCACCCGGCCGACGAAGTCGCGGATCGTCTTGGGCTCGGCGAGGTCGCGCTTGAAGGCGGTGGCCGACATCAAAAGGTGCCAGCGCACCAGCCAGGCGACCATCTCGGTCTCCGCCTCGGTGAGGCCGAAGCGGGGGCAGAGCTGGTGCGCGACTTCGGCGCCGAGGACGGAATGGTCGCCGCCGCGCCCCTTGGCGATATCGTGCAGCAGCACGGCGACATAGGCCACGCGCCGCGAGGAAAGCTGGCGGAAAAGCGCGGTGGCCAGCGGATGATCGTCCTTGAGCGCGCCGCTCTCGATCCGCGACAGCAGTCCGATCGCCCGGATCGAATGCTCGTCGACGGTATAGTGATGGTACATGTCGAACTGCATCTGCGCGACGACACGGCCGAAATCGGGAACGAAGCGACCGAACACGCCGGCCTCGTTCATCCAGCGCAGCACCGTCTCCGGATCGCGCGGCGAAGTGAGGACATCGAGGAACAGGGCATTGGCGCGCGGATCGGACCGGACCTTGTGGTCGATCAGCTTGGCGTCGCGCCCCGCCGCCCGCGCTGCGAGCGGATGGATCTCAAGGCCGTGGAGATCGGCCAGCGCATACATCTGGATCAGCCGGACCGGATCCTTGCGCAGAAAATCGTCGTCGGGCAGCGCCAGCCGGCCGCGATCGAGCACGAAACCCTCCAGCTTGCGCGGCCGCCGCCGCAGGGCCGGCAGGCCGAACCGGCGGCCGCTGCGGGCGAACTTCTCGTCGAGGTGCGCGAGGAAGACGCCGGTGAGGTCTCCGACCGCTTTCGCGTGCAGGAAATAATGCTGCATGAAGCGCTCGACCGGCGATTTTCCGGGGCGGTCGGCATAATGCATCCGGCTGGCGATCTCGCGCTGATAGTCGAACGTCAGCCGGTCCTCGGCGCGGTTGGCGGTGAGGTGGAGGTGACAGCGCACCGCCCACAGGAAGCGCTCCGCCTTCTGGAATTGCCGGAGCTCGTCGGGCGCGAGCAGGCCGACATCGACCAGCTCCGCGACCGAGCCGAGCTGATAGGCATATTTGCCGATCCAGAAGAGCGTGTGGAGATCTCGAAGGCCGCCCTTCCCTTCCTTGACGTTGGGCTCGACCACATAGCGGCTGTCGCCCAGCCTCTTGTGGCGCGCGTTGCGCTCGTCGAGCTTCTCGGTGACGAAGGTCTTGGCGTCCTCGCCGACCACTTCCTTGCGGAAGCGCGCCGCCGCCTCGTCGTGGAGCGCCTCGTCGCCCCAGACGTAGCGGGATTCGAGGAAGGCGGTGCGGACCGTATGGTCCTCGTGGGCGAGCCGGACGACGTCGTCGACCGAGCGCGTCGAATGGCCGACCTTCAGCTTCAGGTCCCAAAGCAGATAGAGCATCGTCTCGATGACCTGCTCGGACCAGCCGGTCGGCTTCCACGGCGTCACGAAGGCGATGTCGACGTCCGAATGGAGCGCCATCTCGCCGCGGCCGTAGCCGCCGACCGCGACCAGAGCGAGCCGCTCGCCCGCGGTCGGGTTGGCGCGCGGATAGAGTTGTTCCGTGACGAAATCATAGGCCAGGCGCAGGACCTGGTCGGTGAGGAAGGCGTAGCTGGACGCGGTCTCGGTGCCGTTCCAGGGCTTGGCCTCGAGCCGCCGCGCGATCTCGGCTCGGCCGTCGGCCAGCGCCTGCTTGAGCAAGGCGGTGACGGCCTGCTTGCGGAGGAAAGGGTCGGCTTCGCCGCGCAGCGCTTCGATCGCGTCGGCGAGGGCGCGCCGATCGACGATGGCGCGGCGGGACGGGATCGAGGCGAAGCGGGCGGCCATGCCCCAATCTAGGCGTCGCTGCGCTCCGCCGCCAGCCGCTTGAGCCGGTAGACGAGGTCGAGCGCCTCGCGCGGGCTGAGAGCGTCGGCATCGATCCCGGCGAGGGCCTCGGCCAGCGGATCGACGGAAGGCTCCTCGGGCGCGATCGCAGCGGCGAACAGCGGCAGATCGTCGAGCCCGGCGGCGATACCCCCGGTCGCGGCCTTGCCCTGCTCCAGCTTGGCGAGCACCGCCTTGGCGCGGGCGAGCACCGGCGGCGGCAGGCCGGCGAGCTTGGCGACGGCGAGGCCGTAACTGCGGTCGGCCGGGCCTTTCGCAACCTCGTGTAGGAAGACGAGCTCGCCCTTCCATTCGCGCGCGCGGACATGGTGGAGCGAGAGTGCGTCCAGCCGCTCGGCGAGCCGCGTCAGCTCGTGATAATGGGTCGCGAACAGGCAGCGGCAGCGATTGCGGTCGTGGATCGCCTCGACCACGGCCCAGGCGATGGCGAGGCCGTCATAGGTCGATGTGCCGCGGCCGACCTCGTCGAGGATGACGAAGCTGCGCTCGGTCGCTTGGGAGATGATCGCGGCGGTCTCGACCATCTCGACCATGAAGGTCGAGCGGCCCCGCGCGAGGTTGTCGGAAGCGCCGACGCGGCTGAACAGGCGGTCGACCAGCCCGAGCCTCGCCTTGCCGGCCGGCACGTAGGAGCCGGCCTGGGCGAGCAGGGCGATCAAGGCGTTCTGGCGCAGGAAGGTCGACTTGCCGCCCATATTGGGGCCTGTGACCAGCCATAGCCGCTCGGTTTCGGCGAGGCCGCAATCGTTGGCGACGAAGCGCTCGCCGCTGGCGCGCAACGCGTCCTCGACGACCGGGTGGCGCCCGGCTTCGACCTCGAAGCAATTGTGGCCGACGAATTCGGGCCGGCACCAGCCGCCCTCGGCCGCGCGCTCGGCCAGAGCGGCGGCGACGTCGAGCCGAGCCAAAGCATCGGCGGCGGCGGCGATCGGGTGGGCGCGGGCCAAGGCGGCCGCGGTCAGCTCCTCGAGATGGGCAGCCTCGGCAGCGAGGGCATGGGCGCCGGCCTGGCCGACGCGCATCGCCTGCTCGTGCAGATCGGGGGCGTTGAAGCGGACGACGCCGGCCAGGGTCTGGCGGTGGATGAAGCCCGAGTCGGCGGCCATCAACTTGTCGGCGTTACGCGCCGGCACTTCGATATGGAAGCCGAGCACGCCATTGTGGCGGATCTTGAGCGTCGTGATGCCGGTCTGCTGGCGGTAGCGCGCCTCGAGACCGGCGATCGCGCGGCGGCCCTCGCCGCCGGTGGCGCGCAATTCGTCCAGCGCTGCATCATAGCCTTCGGCGATATAGCCGCCCTGGGAGGCCTCGATCGGCGGCATCGGCACCAGAGCCCGGGCGAGCAGATCGACCAGCTCGCCATGCCCGACGAGGGCCGGCAGCAATTCGGCGAGCAGCGACGGCGGCTCCGGCAAGGCCGCGAGGCGATCGTGGAGCCGGCGCGCCTCGGCAAGGCCGTCGCGCAGCTGGCCGAGGTCGCGCGGGCTGCCGCGTCCGGCCGCGATTCGCCCCAGCGCGCGGCCGATGTCGGGCAAAGCCTTCAATTGGCGGCGGATCGCGTCGCGCGCCCCGGCATCGCGTTCGAACAAAGCGACGAGGTCGAGCCGGCCCTCGATCAGGGGGCGATCGAGCAAGGGCGCGCCGATGTCGGCGGCGAGCAGGCGGGCGCCGGCGCCGGTAACCGTGCGGTCCAAGGCCGCGAGCAGGCTGCCGGCGCGCGTGCCGCCGGCCGAGACGGTGAGCTCGAGACTCTCGCGCGTCGCCGCGTCGATCATCATGTGCCCGTCGGGCGCGCGGCCGACCGGCGGGCGGAGAAAGGGCAGCGATTCGCGCGCGACCTCGTCGAGATAGGCGAGCAGGCCGCCGGCGGCGGATAGGGCCGGGCGATCGAACTGGCCGAAGCCGTCGAGCGTCGCGACTCCGAACCGCTCCATCAGCTTCGTCTCGGCGGCGACGCTGTCGAACCCGGACTTGCGCTGCTGCACCGCGACGCCGTCCAGCGGCTCCGGGGCAACGATCTCGGCGGCGGCGAGCCGGGCGAGCTCGGCATCGAGCGCGCCGGTCGCGACCGACGACAATTCGAACCGACCGGTGGAAATGTCGGCCGCGGCGAGGCCGAAGCGGTCGCCGACCCTGGCCACCGCGACCAGCCAGTTGGCGGTGCGCGAGTCGAGCAGGGCTTCCTCGGTGAGGGTGCCGGCGGTGACGACGCGGACGATGGCGCGGGCGACGACCGACTTGGAGCCGCGCTTCTTGGCCTCGGCCGGGCTTTCGGTTTGCTCGGCGATGGCGACGCGGTGGCCGGCGCGGATCAGGCGGGCGAGATAGGCTTCGGCGGCGCCGATCGGCACGCCGCACATCGGGATCGGCGCGCCCTCATGCTCGCCGCGCGCCGTGAGCGCGATATCGAGGCAGGCGGCGGCCGCCTTGGCGTCGTCGAAGAAGAGTTCGAAGAAGTCTCCCATCCGATAAAACAGCAGGCAATCCTGCGCCTCGGCCTTCAGCGCCAGATATTGCGCCATCATCGGCGTGGGTGCGTTGCTGCTCTCTTTGACCTTGGTCGCCATGGGAGCGGGGATAATGGCTGAATCGCCGCGGCGAAACCGGCTTGTGCGGTCGGTGCGGCTTTCCGCCCCTTGCAGCCTTAGCGTCGCCGAGCCTAGAGCTTCGCGCAGACAGGGAGAGTGAGATGAACGAGGGCAGCAACGTCAAATTTTCGGAGCAGGAAGCGCTGGATTTCCATTCGCAGGGCCGCCCCGGAAAGATCGAGATCGTTGCCTCCAAGCCGATGGCGACCCAGCGCGACCTCAGCCTCGCTTACTCGCCCGGCGTCGCCGTGCCCGTGCGCGCGATCGCCGAGAACCCCGCCGCCGCTTATGATTATACCGCCAAGGGCAATCTGGTCGCCGTCATCTCCAACGGCACCGCCATCCTCGGCCTCGGCAATCTCGGCGCGCTGGCATCCAAGCCGGTGATGGAAGGCAAGGCGGTGCTGTTCAAGCGCTTCGCCGACGTGGATTCGATCGATCTCGAGCTCGACACCGAGGACACCGACGCCTTCATCAACGCGGTCGCCTTGATGGAACCGAGCTTCGGCGGCATCAACCTCGAGGACATCGCCGCCCCGGCCTGCTTCATCATCGAGCAGACCTTGCGCGAGCGGATGAACATCCCGGTCTTCCACGACGACCAACACGGCACCGCGATCATCACCGCCGCCGGCCTGATCAACGCCTGCCACCTCACCGGCCGCGACCTCAAGGACGTGCGCGTGGTGGTGAACGGCGCCGGCGCGGCGGCGATCGCCTGCACCGAGCTGATCAAGTCGATGGGCGTCCGCCACGACAATGTGCTGATGTGCGACCGCAAGGGCGTGATCTACCAGGGCCGCACCGACGGCATGGACCAGTGGAAATCGGCCCATGCAGTCGACACCGACCGGCGGACGCTGGCCGAGGCGCTGGTCGATGCGGACGTGTTCCTCGGCCTGTCGGCGGCGGGCGCACTGCCGGCCGAACTGGTGAAGAAGATGGCGCCGCAGCCGATCATCTTCGCCATGGCCAATCCCGATCCCGAGATCACCCCGCCGGAGGCCAAGGCCGCGCGGCCGGACGCGATCGTCGCCACCGGGCGCTCGGACTACCCCAACCAGGTCAACAACGTCCTCGGCTTCCCCTTCATCTTCCGCGGCGCGCTCGACGTGCGCGCGACGACGATCAACGACGCGATGAAGATCGCCGCCGCCGAGGCGCTGGCCGCTCTCGCGCGCCAGCAGGTGCCCGAGGAAGTCGCAGCGGCCTATGGCGGCAAGGCGCACAGCTTCGGCCCCGAATATATCATTCCCGCGCCGTTCGATCCGCGCCTGATGGAGGTCGTGCCGGCGGCGGTCGCGCAGGCGGCGATGGACAGCGGCGTCGCGCAGTTCGCGATCAAGGACATGGCGGCCTACCGCACCCAGCTCAAATCGCGGCTCAACCCGACGACCTCAGTCCTGACGCTGGCCTACGAAGCGGCGCGAGGGAATCCGAAGCGGGTCCTCTTCGCCGAGGGCGAGGAAGACGTCGTGCTGCGCGCGGCGATCGCCTTCCGCGACGGCGGCTACGGCATCCCGGTGCTGGTCGGGCGCGACAGCGTGCACGACCGGCTGCGGGCACTCGGCGTCGACGATCCCGAGGGCATCGAAGTGCTGAACAGCCGCACCTACACGCGCGTGCCGGAGATGGTCGACTATCTCTACAAGCGCATGCAGCGCCGCGGCTACCTGCACCGCGAGATCGAGCGCATGGTCAACCAGGACCGCAACACCTTCGCCTCGCTGCTGCTGGCGCTGGGCGAGGCCGACGTCCTGATCAGCGGCGTGACCCGCCCCTATGCTCAGACCATCCGCCAGCTGCGCCGCGTGCTCGATCCGCGGCCCGGCTGCACCCCGTTCGGGATCCACGTGCTGGTCGGCAAGAGCCACACCGTGTTCATGGCCGACACGACGGTCACCGAACGGCCGACGGCCGAGCAGCTTGCCGATATTGCCGTCCAGACGGCGGCCGTCGCGCGCCGCATGGGCCACGAGCCGCGCGTCGCTTTCCTGTCCTATTCCACCTTCGGCAATCCCGAGGGCACGTTCCTCGACAATGTCCGCGGCGCCGTGCGGCTACTCGACGCGCGGCAGGTCGATTTCGAATATGAGGGCGAGATGGCGCCCGACGTGGCGCTCAATCCCAAGATGCAGTCGGTCTATTCGTTCAGCCGCCTGACCGGGCCCGCCAACGTGCTGGTGATGCCGGGCCTGCAATCGGCCAACATCTCGGCCAAGCTCCTCAAGGAGCTGGGCGGCGACGCGGTGATCGGGCCGATGCTGGTCGGGATGGCGAAGCCGGTCCAGGTCGCGCCGATGACGTCGAGCGCTTCGGACCTGGTGACGCTGGCCGTGCTCGCCGCCGGCGGCATCGCCGGCTGACAGCAACGCGCTTACGGGCGTGTCCTGCGGCGCGCCCGTGAGGAGCGGCTTAGCGGGGGTTGTCGGCGGTCTGGCCGGGCAGGCCGGCGGCGCCGACCTGGCCGATATTGCCGAACAATTCCTCGAAGAAGCCGCGATCGCGGCCCATCACCGGGGTCTTGTCGTCCATCGGCGTGATCGAGGCGACCTGCTCGAGGCCGGTCTTGTTGACCGCGACGACGTTGCCGGCTTCGTCAAAGCGGACGTGGAGCACGGTCTGGGCGGTCGGCTTCGGCATCTTGAAGGCGAGCTGCTTCGTGTCGCGCGACACATAATACCAATCGCGCTGGTCGAACTGGCCGGTGAAGGTGGGGCGACCGAGCGTGCCCTGGACCGATTCGCGATTGTCGACGCCGGGCTGGACCGAGGCGACGAGCACATCGTCGACCAGATAGCCCTGGTGATCGCGGATCTGGGTGCAGGCGGTGGTCGCGAGGCCCATGCCGACAATCAGGGCAAAGCTGCGTCCGAACCGGAAGGTCATTGAGAAATCTCCTGAAACGCCGGACGCATCACATCCGCGCCGGCACCCGCCTTGCGGGCCGCCTGTGTTTCCCCAATATGCAATTTCGTCCCCAAGGCGCAAGTGCGCGCCGCAGCAGCAAAGGCTTAACGTGTCCTTCCTCTCCCGCCTGTTCGGCGATGAAAAACGGCAACGGCAGCATCTCGAGCCGCTCTACGGCGCGATCGTCGCAACCGGCCGCGATCCCGCCTGGTATCGGCAGGGGCAGGTGGCCGACACGATCGACGGCCGGTTCGACATGATCGCAGCCGTGCTGACCCTCGTCCTCTTGCGGCTCGAGCAGGAGGGCGACGGCACCAAGCAGGACAGCGTCTTGCTCACCGAATTGTTCGTCGCCGACATGGACGGCAGCATCCGCCAGATGGGGATCGGCGACCTGATGGTCGGCAAGCATATCGGCCGGATGATGAGCGCGCTCGGCGGACGGCTCGCCGCCTTCCGGACGGCGGGCACGGGCGCGCTGGACGCGCCGGTGGCGCGCAACATCTTCCACGATGCGCCGCCCTCGCCCGAGGCGCTGGCGTTCGTCGCCGCCCGTCTCGAGTCGCTGCGTGACCGGCTTGGCGCCGTCGCCACCGATCGCCTGCTTGCCGGGGAGTTGCCCGCCTTATGACCGCCGAGTTCTGCCGCACCGTGCGCATCGACACGCTGGGCGCGGGCCCGCGCACCATCGAGATCGAGGCCGACGAAGCCGAGCGCGCGGCTCTCGCCGAGCGGTTCGGGCTGGTTTCGGTCGAGCGCCTCGCCGCGGATGTCGCCATGACCCGGGCCGGCGAAGCCATCACCGCCGTCGGCACGCTCCGCGCCAAAGTGACGCAGAGCTGCGTCGCCACCGCCGTCCCGGTCTCCGCCCGCGTGGAGGAGGCGTTCACGATCCTGTTCCGGCCGCCGCCCGAGGGCCATGCCGAGGAGGAAATCGAGCTCAGCGAGCAGGAGATGGACGTCGTCTTCTACGACGGCGCGATGGTCGATATCGGCGACGCGGTGGCGGAATCGCTGTCGCTGGGCCTCGACCCCTATCCCCGCGCGCCCGACGCCGAGGACGTGCTGCGCGAGGTCGGCGTCAAGAGCGAGGACGAGATGGAGGCCGAGCGGGTGGCGCGGAGTCCGTTCGCGGCGCTCCGCAAAGAATGATAGAATCGGCCGCCAGTCCAAAGGGAGGGCGGCGATGAGCGGACTCATACCCTATCTCACGATCACCGGCGGCCGCGCCGCCGAGGCGGTGGATTTCTACAAGCGGGCCTTCGACGCCGAAGAACTGGGCCGGCATCCCGCCGACGACGGGCGGCGGCTGATGCACGCGCACCCGCGCATCAATGGCGACGACCTGATGCTGTCGGACGATTTTCCCGAGTTCCGCGGCGGCGCGGAGGCCGCCGCGCCTGCCGGGGTGACGCTCCACCTGGCCGTGTTCGACGCCGATCCATTCTGGTCGCGCGCGACCGGCGCCGGCGCCGAAGTGCTGATGCCGCTCGCAGACCAGTTCTGGGGCGACCGCTACGGCCAGTTGCGCGATCCATACGGCCATGTCTGGTCGATCGGCGCGCCGAGCCGGGAGCCGGACCAAGGCTGACTGGTCGGAGCGGTCGCTGTCCTCAGGCCGGGAACCCCCGTGTCGGATCGGCCGTCGCGCGCACGCCGGGGTTCGAGACGCCGCTGCGGTGCGTGGTTCCGGTAGCCCGGCGCACCGCGAGCCGGCCCTTGCCAGCCAGCTTCGGCAGGGCGAGGGCGGTCATCGTGCCAAGCAGCAGGATGCCGCCCCAAGCGAGCTTGTCATTGCGCATCGGTCGTCTCCGCGCGTTCAGCCTTGGCGACCGCTTCCGCGTCCCGCGTCGCCTCGTGGATGCTCGCCGATCCGCCCATGTCGCCGTTCGTCGTCTTGCCCGCGCCGGGGCCGGCACCGAGATCGGATCCGGTGACGGGGTCCGCCGACAGATCGGATTTGAGGCGAGTCACCATCTTCGCCATGGCGCCGGCATCGCTGGTGCCCAGCGTAACGCTGGCCGTTCCGTCTCCATCGGCATCCGCGGGAAGCACTTCGTTGAGGTCGTCGACGCGGTTCCAAAGCGCCCCGCTGTTCCACGAACCCTGCATGTCGCCCTCGCCCTGGGAAGCGTTGACGTACATGTCGGTATAGGGATCCACGCCGGGCAGCTTGCCGGAAGGGAAATTGTTCTCGATCGAGAAGAGCGCCTTCTCGAAGGACTTCTGGTGCGCGATCTCGCGCGTCATGAGGAAGCCCAAAGCCTCCTTGATGCCGGGATCGTCGGTGATACCGATCAAACGCTCATAAACGATCTTGGCACGGCTCTCGGCGGCAATGTTCGAGCGGAGATCGACCGTGGGCTCGCCGCGGCTGTCGATATAAGCGGCGGTCCACGGGACGCCGGCCGAGTCCATCAGGGCCGGCGCGCCGCCGAACAGGATCGACTCCTTGACGCTGGTGCCGGTCGAGCCGACCATTTGGTACAGGTCGGCTTCCGCCATCTGCTGCTCGCTCAGCTGCGCCCGCACGCCCTTGTTCAGCATCGTCACTATCGAGCCGATCACCTCGAGATGGCTCAGTTCCTCGGTGGCGATGTCGAGCAGCATGTCCTTGCGGCCCGGATCCTCCTCGGCAAGACCCTGGGTGAAATAACGCATAGCCGCGGCCAGTTCGCCGTCCGCTCCGCCGAACTGCTCCAGGAGCATGCACGCGAGCTTCGGGTTCGGCTCCGACACACGGACGGTATATTGCAAGCGCTTGTTATGCATGAACATTGGGTCGCTCCTCGGCTGGTCTGACCCACAAGCGCAGGGCGCTGACGCCTGTTCCAATCGTGACGCCTCCGACCCCCAAAATAACGGCCAGGCGCCTGAAAAGATTGATGGTTTCAGCTTGTTCGGTCCGTTGTCGGCCGAGGGCCAAAACAAAACGGCTCCTTCCGTGGGGAAAGAGCCGCTCCGTTCATATTGCGAAGAAGGCAGTTCTTAGAAAGGGACGTCGTCGTCGAGATCGCTGTCGAACGCCGGCGCCGGGCGGGACTGCGGACGCGCCTGGCCGCCGCTGCTGCCGGCGCCGAAGCCGCCGCTTTCATAGCCGCCACCGCCGCCGCCGCCGAAATCGTCGCCATAACTGGAGCCGCCACCGCCGCCGCCCGCACCGCCGCCGCGGCTGTCGAGCAGGACGAGTTCGCCGCGGAAGCGCTGCAGCACGACCTCGGTCGAATATTTGTCCTGGCCGCTATTGTCCTGCCACTTGCGGGTCTGGAGCTGGCCCTCGAGATAGACCTTCGAGCCCTTGCGGAGATAGGATTTGGCGACTTTGCCGAGATTTTCGTTGAAGATCACGACGCGGTGCCACTCGGTCCGCTCCTGCTTGTTGCCGTCGCGGTCCTTCCAGCTCTCGGTCGTCGCGACCGACAGGTTTACGACCTCGCCGCCATTGGCGAAGGAGCGGGATTCGGGATCGTTGCCGAGATTGCCGACCAGAATGACTTTATTGACGCTGCCCGCCATGGACTTCTCCTAAAGACCGAGAGCGGTGGCCGCCCAGAAGGTCGCGCCTGCGGCCAGGTAGGCCAGCGCAAAGAGGTACGCTAGCATGAAGGCCGGCCATTTCCAGCCGTTCGTTTCGCGTCTGGTCACCGCAACTGTGGATAAACATTGCGGCGCGAACACGAACCAGGCGAGGAAGGCGAGAGCGGTGGGCAGCGACCAGCGTCCGCGCAGCTGCTCGGTCAGCGACTGCTCGGCCTTGGTCTCGTCGTCGGTCTGGATCGAATAAGCCGTCGCCAGCGCCGAGACCGCCACTTCGCGCGCCGCCATCGCCGGCACCAAAGCCAAAGCGATTTCGTGATTGAAGCCGATCGGGCGGAGGCCGACCTCGAGCACCGAGGCGATCCTGCCGGCGATCGAGCTGTCGAGCGCGGTCTCGCCCGGCTTGGGCTGCGGGAAGGACAGCAGGGCCCACAGCACGATCGTCGAGATGAGGATGATCGTGCCGGCGCGCTTCAGGAAGATCATCGCGCGCGTCCACAGGCCGATCGCGACGTCGCGGATGCTCGGCACCTGATATTTGGGCATCTCCATCATGAAGCCCTGGTGGCTGCCTTTGGCAACGGTGCGGCGCAGGACGAGCGCGGCGAGCAAGGCGCCGACGATGCCGAGCGCGTAGAGGCCGAACAACACCAACCCCTGCAGGCCGACGCCCCAGCCGACGCTCGTCGCCGGGATGAAGGCGCCGATGATCACGGCATAGACCGGCAGCCGCGCCGAACAGGTCATCAGCGGCGCGATCAGGATGGTGGTGATGCGGTGCTTGGGATCCTCGATCGTCCGCGTCGCCATGATTCCCGGAACCGCGCAGGCGAAGGAGGAGAGAAGCGGAATGAAGGCGTGGCCCGACAGGCCGACGCGCGCCATCAGCCGATCCATCAGGAAGGCGGCGCGGACCATGTAGCCGGTCGCCTCGAGCAGCAGGATGAACAGGAACAGGATCAGGATCTGCGGCAGGAAGACGATCACCGCGCCGACACCGCCGAGCACGCCGTCGACCAGCATCGAGCGCAGGAAGCCGGACGGAAGCGCATCCACCACCAGCCCCTGGCTGGACGCGATCAGATCCTCGAGCCAGCCGATCGGCGCTTCCGACCAGGCGAACACGGCCTGGAACATCAGGAACATGATGGAGGCGAAGATCAGGGGCCCCGCCAGCGGGTGGAGCACGACATGATCGATGAAGTGGGTCCAACGCCGCGCGCCGGTCTCGCCGACCGTCGCGGTGCGGGCGATGGCGCGGGCGCGCCGCTGCAGGGCCGCGATGTCGCGCTCCTCCGCGCCGTCGCCGGCGCGGACGCGGCGGGCAGTGCCGACCGCCCCGCTCAGGGCTTCCTTGATCTCGTCGCCACCGCGGCGGCGCACCGCCACCGTTTCGACCACAGGCACGCCGAGCTCGCGCTCGAGCGCCTGCGGATCGATCTCGAGCCCGTCGCGACGGGCGAGGTCGACCATATTGAGCGCGATCACCGTCGGCAGGCCGAGTGCGATGATCTGCAGCGCGAAGCGGAGATGGTTGTCGAGGTTGGTCGCGTCGAGCACCAGCAGCAACGCGTCGGGCAGCCGCTCGCCCTGTTGCTTGCCGAGCACGACGTCGCGGGTGACCTCTTCGTCGGGGCTCGACGGATCGAGACTGTAGGCGCCGGGGAGATCGACCAGCTCGACCGGGCGGCCGTCGGGGAGGGAGAGCCGGCCCGATTTGCGCTCGACCGTGACGCCCGGATAATTGCCGACCTTCTGGCGGGCGCCGGTCAGCATGTTGAACAAGGCGCTCTTGCCGGCATTGGGATTGCCGACGACCGCGACCAATGGGATGGAGGTCATGCTGCGGTCGCTTCGACCATGACTGCCTGGGCGTGGGAGCGGCGGATCGCCACCATCATCCGCCCGATTCGGATTGCCAGCGGATCGCGGCCCACCGGCCCGCCGTGCAGAGCTTCGATCGACACCCCTTCGTCGAGGCCGAGATTGCGCAGGCGGCGCGCCTCGATCGGAGTCAGGGAGGTCCATTCGACCCTGGTGACGGTCGCGGGAGTACGGAAAGGCAGTTGGTCGAGGCGCAGGGTCATCGCATCCACATCATTCTTGATGCGAGTGATTATCAATAACGAAAAGGAAAAGCCAGCGGCGAATGTCAGAGCCGGCCGACGCGCAGCGCGAGCGGCCAGGTGACACGCCGGATGACGGCCGGATCGCCCCATGCGGCATTCAGCTCCGCGGCGAAGGCTTCGAAACGGCCCCGCCCTGTCGCTTGCTCCATCCGGCGAACCGCCGACCAGGTGTCGAGATAGGCGAGCATCCCGGCGAGTCGCCATTCCAGCTCGATCGCGAAGCGGGGCGCGTTGATCTCGTCGAACGGAAAGTCGAGCGAACGATAGCCGTCCTCGACGTGGCGGCGCTCGGGCGGCCAGAAAGGTGCGAGAGTCTCGTCATGGAGGCGGCCGACGACGCGGTCGATCTCCGGCGCGATATGGGCCATTCCATAGCTGATCAGCGCGGCCACGGCGCCGGAGCGGCCGACGCGGCGAACCTCGGCATAATAGGCGTCGAGATCGAACCAGTGCGCGGCCTGGGCGGCAGTGACCAGAGCGACGCTGCCAGCGGCAAGGCCGCTCTCCTCCGCCGGTGCGACGCGATATTCCACGTGGGGATGCGGCCCGGCCTTCGCGATCTGCGCAGCGCTCGCGTCGGTGGCGACGACCCGTTCGAACCGATCGCCGAGGAGGCGCGACAGCTGCCCCGAGCCGCATCCGCAATCGAGCGCCAGCCGCCGATCGGGAGCTAGGCCGGCAAGATAATCGGCCAGGGCATCCGGATAGGCCGGCCGGTGCGCCGCATAATCGGCGGAATGGCTGGAGAAATGGTCCTTGAAGGCGACCACTATACGACGGGGTAGCGCAACCGCCCGAGGAAGCGGCTGAGGCTTGGCAGGCGCTCGCGGCTGCCGCGCCACTGCGCCTTGGTCTTTTCGAACTTCATCACGTCGTCGATCCGGCGATCGAGGAAGCCGCGCGTCGTCGACAATTCCTCGGTCTCGTCATCCAGATAGACGAGCATCGTCGCGGCGTAGAGTCCGGCGAGAATCGCGCGCTTGCTGTAATGGTTGAAGTCGGTCGCGGTATCGCCGGCGATGCGCCACATCCGGTCGGCGGCGCGCCAAGCAAGCCGGGGCCCGGCGAGCGCATTCTGCGGCAATGCGAGGATGGCGAGCGCGCGGCGCAACGCTTCCTTGTGCGGGTTGACCACCCCGATGCGGTAGAGGACGAGGTCGCGGATGCGCTCGCGGATCTTGAGGCGGGCGACTCGCTCCAGCGGCCAGGCCTGGGCCATCGCGCGGTCGACCGCGTCGAACCAGGCGTCGATCATCTCGACGGCGCCGCCGGGGAAGCACAGGCGCGCCCGCTCGGCGGGAACGCCAAGCTGGGAAGCGGCCATGGCGAGGGCCTCGTCGCTCCAACCGTCGAACACGGCATTGGCGGGGATCAGCGGCGCGAGCGCGGCCCGCAGTTCGTCCAGAGTCATGTCCCGGGGTTCAATCATCGCGGCTCTCCCTGTCGCCTAGATGTGCGCACCGCGGGAGCGATGCAAGCTCAGGCGGCACGGCCGCGCTCGGGCAGCCGGATCAGCACCAGAGCGGCGCAGATCATCAGCCCGCCGACCAGATCGGTCGTCCCTAGCCGCTCGTCGTAAGCGAGCCAGCCGACCAGAGCCGAGACCGCCGGCTGGGTGAGCAGGCCGAGCCCGACCACGACCGGCGACAGATAGCCCATCGAGTAGACCAGCAGCCCCTGGCCGACGACCTGGCTGCCGAGCGAAAGCAGGAGGAGCGGCGTCCAATCCTGCGGCATGACCTGCTCGCCCAACGCCAGGGCAAAAATGAGCAGCGGCAAGGTGCCGGCGATGGTCGAGAGGGCCAGCACCGGCATCGGCGCCAGCGACTGGCGCGCGCGATCGATCGTGATCAGGTAGAAGAAATAGAAGACGCCGGCGAGGATCGCGAACAGGTCCCCCGCGAAATTCTTGGGGCTAAGCTCATAGCTGTTGCCGAGCAGGAACGCGGTGCCGGCAATGGCGAGGACAAGCGCTCCGGCCTGCGCCGGCCGCGGCAGCGTGCGCAGCATCACGAAGCCGTAGAAGGCGAAGATGAAGCTCGCGAAATTGCCAAACAAGGTGGCGTTGGCGAGCTTGGTGCGGACGATTCCATAATGCCAGGCAGCGAGATCCGCGGCGAAGAAGAAGCCGCCGATGACGATCATCAGCGCCATCGCCCAGGACAGGCGGAAGCGCACCGCCGGGCCCTTGCCCCCGTAGCGGGCCAGCAAGAGCAGCAAGGGAATCGCCAGAGCGAGGCGCCAGAAGCCCGCGGCGACCGGCCCCACATCGGTCAGCCGGACCATCCACGGCCCGAGCGCCAGGAACAGGTTCGCGACGATCAGCGCGGCGAAGGCATAGCGCCCGGTGTGCGCGGCCGGAGGTGATGGAGGTTGGTGCATTGCAATCTGCAACCCGCTAGGACCGGTCGCTCCCGTCCGTCAAGGAGCGCCGATGCCCAGCCTGCTCGACCCGATCACGATCGGTGCCATTACCTGCCCCAACCGCATCATGATGGCGCCGATGACCCGCGCCCGCGCCACCCGCGAGCATGTGCCGACCGAAATCATGCGCGATTATTACGCCCAGCGCGCCGGCGCCGGCCTGATCATCTCCGAAGGAACGGGAATCAGCCGGCAGGGCCTGGGCTGGCCCTACGCGCCGGGCATCTGGACCCAGGAGCAGATGGAGGCGTGGAAGCCGATCACCGACGCGGTCCACGAAGCGGGCGGCCGCATCTTCTGCCAGCTCTGGCATATGGGGCGGCTCGTCCATCCCAGCTTTCTGGACGGGGAGGCGCCGGTCTCGGCCTCGGTCACCACGGCGCCCTACAAGGCACACACTTACGAAGGCCGGGCGCCCTATGAGGAGGCCCGCGCGCTCGCGCTCGACGAGATCCCCGATCTGCTCGACGATTATGCCCGTTCCGCCGGCTACGCGATGATGGCCGGATTCGACGGAGTGCAGTTGCACGCCGCGAACGGCTATCTCATCGACCAGTTCCTGCGCGACAATTCCAACCTGCGCGACGACGATTATGGCGGCTCGATCGAGAATCGGGTGCGGCTGCTGCGCCAGGTCACCAGTGCGATCACCGACGTGGTCGGCGCCGACCGTACCGCCGTCCGCCTCTCGCCCAACGGCGATTCGCAGGGCGTCAACGACAGCGATCCGGGGCCCCTGTTCACCGCGGCGGCCGAAGCGCTCGCCGAGATCGGCATCGCCTTCCTCGAGCTGCGCGAGCCGGGTCGCGAGGGCACGTTCGGCAAGGGCGAGGTCGATCCGATCGCGCCGCTGATCCGCAAGGCGTTTCCCGGCCCGCTCGTGCTCAATTCCGACTACACGCACGGCGCGGCGGAATCGGCGCTGGAAGAGGGCGCGGCCGACGCGATCAGCTTCGGCCGGCCGTTCATTTCCAACCCGGACCTGGTCGACCGGATCGCAAAGGGGGCCGAGCTGGCGCCCGACGACATGGCGACCTGGTACAGCCAGGGCCCGGAAGGCTATGTCGATTATCCGGCGTCGGGCACCGACCCCGACTGAAGCTCAGGCGCCGAAGCGCTCCTTCAGTTTCATCAGGGCGATCGCGGCCTTGGCTGCCTCGCCGCCCTTGTCCTTCTCGTCGCGGCGAGCGCGGGTGAGCGCCTGCGCCTCGTTCTCGACGGTGAGGATGCCGTTGCCGATGGCGAGGCCGTCCATGGTGAGCGCCATCAGGCCGCGCGCGCTCTCGCCGGCGACGATCTCGAAATGGTAGGTCTCGCCGCGGATTACGACGCCGAGCGCGACATAGCCGTCATAGCGGCCGCTCTCCGCGGCCAGCGCGATCGCGGCCGGGATCTCGAGCGCGCCGGGGACGGTGACGGTCTCGTGGCTGTGGCCGGCCTGCTCGAGCGCGGTGCGCGCGCCCTCGATCAGCAGGTCGTTGAGATGGTCGTAGAAGCGCGCTTCGACGATCAGCAGCTTCGCCATTCTCAATTCTCCAGCGGGATCGGCCGTTCGCCGACGATCTTGAGGCCGTAGCCGCCGAGCGCGACCGGGGTATGGTGGGTGTTGGTGAGCAGGGTCATCTCATGGACGCCGAGCGCCGACAGAATCTGCGCGCCGCCGCCATAATCGCGGAGCTCTTCCATATCCCGGGGCTCGGCCTTGCCGGAATGGGCGTCGAGGATCGCGGAGATGGGCGTCGAGCGGGTGAGCAGGACGATGATGCCCGCCCCTTCCTCGGCGACCGCCTTCATCGCCCCGGCGAGCAGGCCGCTGCGGGCATTGGCCTCGGCGAACACGTCCGAGAAGAAGCTGAGCTGGTGCATGCGGACGAGCACCGGCTTGTCCTGCTCGATCCTGCCCTTGACGAGGGCGATCTGCTCGGTGCCGGACGCCTTGTTGAGGAAGCTCTTGGCAGTCCAGGTGCCGCCCCAGTGGCTTTCGAACTGCGCCTCGGACGTCTGCTCGACGAGATGGTCCTTCTTCAGGCGATAGGCGATGAGGTCGCGGATCGTGCCGATCTTGAGGCCATGCAGCTGGGCGAAGACGACGAGGTCGTCCATCCGCGCCATCGTCCCGTCTTCCTTCATGATCTCGCAGATCACGCCGGAGGGGTTGAGCCCGGCCAGGCGGGAGACGTCGACTGCGGCCTCGGTGTGGCCGGCGCGGATCAGGACGCCGCCTTCCTTGGCGACCAGGGGAAAGACGTGGCCGGGCGTGACGATATGCTCCGGCCCCTTCGACGCGTCGATTGCGACGGCGATGGTGCGGGCGCGGTCGCCGGCCGAGATACCGGTGGTGACTCCGTCCCGCGCCTCGATCGAGGTGGTGAAGGCGGTTTCGTGCCGCGTGCCGTTGTGCCGGCTCATCAGGCCGAGGCCGAGCTGATCGACCCGCTGCTTCGACATGGCCAGGCAGATCAGGCCGCGGCCGTGCTTGGCCATGAAGTTGATCGCGTCCGGCGTCGCCATCTGCGCGGGGATGATGAGATCGCCCTCATTTTCGCGGTCGTCGTCGTCGACGAGGATGAACATGCGGCCGTTGCGCGCCTCGTCGATGATCTGCTCGGGCGTTGCCATCACGCCCCGGCTGCCGCTGGCGAGGAATTTCTCGAGCTTCAGCAAGGTGTCGGCGGTGGGGTTCCAGTCCGCCTCGCCCATCCGGCGCAGCGAATTGGCATGGAGACCCGCGGCGCGGGCGAGACCCGCACGCGACATCTCACCGGATGTTACGAGTTCGGTCAGGCGGTCGATCAGAATCGTGCTCATATCGACCAAATATCACACGACGATGTGATACCGCAATATGAAATCACACTCGGCTGGGACGATAGGCCAGCATGCGCCCGATGTAGCGTGCCAGCACGTCGATCTCTATATTGACGTTGCCGCCGGGCGCCAGCGCTCCCAGCGTGGTCTGGGCGGCGGTGTGGGGGATGATGTTCACGGTGAATCGGGCGCCGTCGGAGAGATTCTCGACCTCGTTGACGGTCAGCGACACGCCGTCGAGCGTCACCGAACCCTTGGCGGCGAGATAGGGCGCGATCGCGTCGTCGATCAGGATCGTGATGCGCGTCGAGCCGCCTTCGGCCAGGACCGCCTCGATCGTGCCGAGGCCGTCGACATGACCGGTGACGATATGGCCGCCAAGCTCGTCGCCGACGCGCAGCGGGCGCTCGAGATTGAGGCGGCGGCCCTGCTGCCACATTCCGGGCACGCTGCGGCTCAGGGTCTCGCCGGAGATATCGACCGCGAACCAGCCCTCGCCCTTGTCGACCACCGTCAGGCAGACGCCCGAGCAGGCGATCGAGGCGCCGAGATCGACCGTGGCCATGTCGTAGCCACAGGCGATCGTGGCGCGCAGGTCGCCGCGCTGTTCGACGGCCTCGAGGCGGCCGATGTCGGTGATGATGCCGGTGAACATGTCAGTCTCGGTCGCGCTCGTAGACTTCGAGCCGGTCCCTGCCAAGCGTTTCGATGCCGGTCAGGGCCCAGCGCTGATGGGCGTCGGCCAAGGCGGTGAGCCCGATATAGCCGAGCGCCGAGCGGCCCTCGCCGATCAGGATCGGGGCGCGATAGATGAGCAGGCGATCGACGAGGTCGGCGGCGAGGAAAGCGGACGCCGCCCCGGCGCCGCCCTCGACCAGCAGGTCGTTGATGTCGGCGAGGCCGAATATTTCCTCGGGCGCGCCGAGGCGCGTCCACCCTTCGGGCGCGGTCCCGCGGGTCAGCAAAGCGCGGCGCGGGGAGCGATCCTCGAGACCGGGCAGGCGGACGTCAAGGCGGGGCCGGTCGGCCTCGAGCGTGCCGCGGCCGACCAGGATCATGTCGCAGCGCGCGCGCTCCCAGTGCACGTTGGCGCGCGCATCCTCGCCGGTGATCCAGCGGCTCTCGCCCGACGGTAGCGCGATCTTGCCGTCGATCGACATGGCGAGCTTCAGCGTCACATAGGGGCGGCCAAGCCGGATCCGGCTGACGAAGCCGGCGAGCGAGCGAGCGGCCCCCTCGGCTCCCACCCCCACCGAGACTTCGATCCCGGCGGCGCGCAGCCGCGCGAAGCCTTCGCCGTTGGTGCGCGGATCGGGATCGGTCAGCGCGGCGACGACGCGCGACACGCCGGCCTCGACCAGCAGATCGGCGCAGGCCGGGCCGCGGGGGCTGTCATGGGCGCAGGGCTCAAGCGTCACGAAGGCGGTGGCGCCGCGCGCCCTGTCCGCCGCTTCGGCGAGCGCCACCGCCTCGGCATGGGGGCGGCCGCCCGGCTGGGTGAAGCCCTGACCGACCGCCTCGCCCCCGCGCACGAGGATGCAACCGACATGGGGATTGGGCGCGGTCGTGCCGCGGCCGCGGTCCCCGAGGGCGATCGCAGCTTTCATCCACGCCGATTCTTCCATCAGAAGTCGAGCTTTTCCTCGAGCCTCTTGAACTGGCGCTGGCGTTCGGCCTGCGCCGCCTCGCGCTCGGCCTGGCGCCGCTTCTGCTCTGCCAAGATTTCCGCATCGGTGCGATTGGTCGACCAGCTGTCGACGTAGATCAGCTGCTCGCCCGGCGCGATGTTGGTGCGGGCATCGGTGATGAAGCCGATGATGATGATCACCGGCATCAGCACCGCGACCGCCGCGGCAATCCACTGAACGCGGCTGCGCTCGCGGGTGAAGGCGCGAAGGTCCGCCCAAAGGGCGCGGGGAGAAGCGGGGCGGGGTAAGGCCATGGCGCGGAAGATAGGAGCGCCACGGCCCGAGCGCCAGTCCCTGCGCATCGCGCGGGGAGCCGGCATCGGCGCGACGGACCGGGAGTGGGTTAACCATCCGGTAGGGAAGAAACCCTACCCTGCGCCCTTTCACGTTGAGGCGAAGACGTCGTGCTGACACAATATGCCGATCCGCCCATGGTCGCGGCTCCGGCCGCCCCGGCCGACAAACGCTATTTGTACGGCCCGGTCGTCGATTTCCTCTGCCTGGGGGGCAGTTCGCTGTTCGTGCTGCCGCTCCTCCTGCTGGTGCCGGCCGAGCAATATCGCGCATCGGTGGCGGCGCTGATGCTGCTCGTGGCCCATTTCATCAACCACCCGCATTTCGGGCATTCCTACCAGATCTTCTACCGTCGCTTCCGCACCAAGGCCTTCACGCCTTCGCTCGGGCGCACGATGCAAGCGCGCTACGTGTTTGCGGGGATCATCGTTCCTGTGATGCTCGTCGCCTTCTGCGCCTACGCCATAGCCCGCGGCGACGCCCGCCTACTGGGACTGGGCGGCAACTTCATGGCGCTGTTCGTCGGCTGGCATTATGTGAAGCAGGGCTACGGCATGCTGATGGTCGACGCGGCCTTGAAACGCCGCTTCTTCAACGACCGGGAGAAGAAAATCTTCCTGGTCAATTGCTACGCGGTCTGGGGCTATGCGTGGCTAAGCATCAACGCCACGATGCGCGAGACCGAAATGTGGGGGCTGCATTATTACAGCTTTGCGATTCCCGCGCCGATCGTCACCGCCGCCGCAATTCTTGCCCTTATGGCCGGGGCCGCGACCCTGTGGACGTTCGCCAAGCGCTGGCGCTCGGCCGGCAGCCTGCCCGCAAATGGTGTCATGGCCTATCTGGTCAGTCTATATCTGTGGCTGGCCTTCGTGCGCATCAACCCGTTATGGCTGCTGGTCGTGCCGGCGTTTCATTCCCTGCAATATCTAGTGGTCGTGTGGCGCTACCAGAGCAACTACGAGAAGGCGCAGCTCGCCACCGACGTGTATAAGAAGGGCTCCCTGGCCCGGGCGATCTTCGGCGACCATTGGCGCGCCCATCTCGGCATTTTCGCGGTCTCAGGGGTTGCCCTCGGCTTCCTCGGTTTCTGGGGCCTGCCGCTGCTGGCCAAGGCATATGTTCCCTATGACGCGAAGCTGTTCGGGGGCGCCCTGTTCCTGTTTGTCTTCTGGATCGCGATCAACGTGCATCATTACTTCCTCGACAACGTGATGTGGCGCCGGGAGAACCCGGACACGAGGCGCTACCTGTTCGGCTGAGGGATGCCGGACGGGCAGCGCCGGTTGGCTCAATCGGTGAGCCTGAAATAGCATGTGATAGTCGTCCAGCCTTCCACCGGCTTGCCGTCGACGCGGGCCGGGGTGAAGCGCCAGGCGCGCAATGCATGACGCTCCGTGGCCCGCCAGAAGGCATCGCTGGCGGCGCGCACCTTCTCCACCGCCTTGACGCGGCCGTCGGTTCCGACCAGCAGCCGGACAGTCACCGACCCCTCATTGCCAGCGCGCTGCTCGGACGCGGGATAGGGCGGCTGAAGGTCGCTCCGCGGATCGATCTTCGCCTCGACTCGGACCGCCGGCAACGGCTTGGGCGGATCGGCGGGCTCCTTCATCGTGATCGCTTCGCCCGGGAAGGGATCGTAGGGCTGCGGCTCGACCAGGGGCTCGGTCGCGAGCCGCTCGGGGGTGACGTTCGTCTTCACTTCCGGACGGACGGACGTGACCACCGATTTGACCTGGGGCGCCTCCGGCTTTGTCTCGACGGGCCGCGGCGGCGGCGGATCCTTTATGGGGACGTTGTAGCCTTTCAGGACCGGCGGCGTAAGCTGCACATATTCCATCTTCGACAAGGCAAGCGCGGTGATCGCCGCGCCGTGGAGCAGGATGACGACCGCAAGGCTGGCGCCGTTGGTCCGTTTAGGCTCGAGGAAACCTCCATCACGCATGACCACTTCTCCTGTGCTGCGCCGCCTTTGGCAGCTGCAATAAGGATGTTACAACATCTCTTAATGATATACTATAGCATTGCTTAGTGAAATTGCCGGGCGCGTGAAAAATCCGGCTGGCGGCGGATCAGGCGGCGGCAGCCCTCAGGCGGGCAAGACTCTGGTCCTTGCCGATCAGCGCGACCAGAGGCGCCATTTCCGGCCCGCTGTCGCGACCGGTGAGGGCCTGGCGCAGCGGCAGGAACAGGGATTTTCCCGAGCGGCCGGTCCGCTCCTTGAGCGCCGCCGTCAGCGCCTTCCACGGCGCATCGGACCAGTCGATCGAGCCGGCCACGTCGGCGGCGGCGGCGATGAAGTCGCGATCTGAGTCCGCGGCCTTATGCTCCACCGGCCCCTCGACGATGTGCCACCAGTCGGCGGCCTCCGCGACGCTGCGGAGGTTGGGCCGGATCGCGACCCAGGCGTCCTCGGCCATGCCTTCCGGGAGACGGTCCGCCACGGCGGCGAAGGGAAGCTGGTGGACGATGCGGGCGTTGAGCGTGGCAAGCTCGTCCATGTCGAAGCGGGCGGGCGCGCGCCCGAACGTGGCAAAGTCGAAGCTCTCGACCAGCGGCCCGGGGCCGGCGAAGGCCTCGACCGGCTGGCTGGTGCCGATGCGGGCGAGCTTGGCGATCAGCGCCATCGGCTCGATTCCGGCTTCGCGCATCGCCTCGACGCCCAATGAACCGAGGCGCTTGGAGAGCTTGCCCTCCGAACCGACCAGAAGGGCTTCGTGCGCGAAGGCCGGCGACGCGGCGCCCAAGGCCTCGAACATCTGGATCTGCAGGGCGGTGTTGGTGACATGGTCCTCGCCGCGCACGACGTGGGTGACGCCCATGTCGATATCGTCGACCGCGCTCGGCAGCATGTAGAGCCAGCTTCCGTCCTCGCGCCGGATTACCGGATCGGACAGCAGGGACGGATCGATATGCTGGGGGCCGCGGACGAGGTCGTGCCATTCGATCGGCGCCGCATGATCGAGCTTGAAGCGCCAGTGCGGGCGGCGGCCTTCGGCCTCGAGCTTCGCTTTCTCCGCTTCCGTCAGGGCAAGCGCGGCGCGATCGTAGACCGGCGGCTTGCCGCGGCCGAGCTGGACCTTGCGCTTGAGATCGAGTTCCTGCGCCGTCTCATAGGCCGGATAGGCCCGGCCGATCGCGCGCAGGGTTTCCAGCGCCGCCTCGTAGCGGTCGAAACGCTGCGACTGGCGATGCTCTTCGTCGGGCGCGAGCCCCAGCCAGGCGAGATCACGCCGGATCGCCTCGGCATTTTCCTCGGTCGAGCGTTCCGCGTCGGTATCGTCGAGCCGGAGGATGAAGCGCCCGCTATGCTTCTTCGCCCACAGCCAATTGTGGAGCGCCGTGCGGATGTTGCCGACATGCAGCCGACCGGTCGGGGAAGGCGCGAAGCGCGTGGTTACTGTCATGTCGCGCCTCCTATGCGGCTAGCCCCCTGCGGGCAACGCCCCCTTGCCTTCAAGGCATCTGGCTATAAGGGGGACGTGCAGCCGCATTTCGGGGATATTTCGATGAAGTTGATGTCGGGCAATTCCAATCTTCAGCTCGTGAAGGACATTGCGTCCTATCTCGAGCTGCCGATCACCGACGCCTCCGTCCGGCGCTTCGCCGACGAAGAAGTGTTCGTCGAGATTCACGAGAACGTGCGCGGCGAGGACGTGTTCGTCGTCCAGTCGACCGCCTATCCGGCCAACGACAACCTGATGGAGCTTTTGATCTGCATCGACGCGCTGAAGCGCTCGTCGGCCAAGCGCATCACCGCCGTCATCCCCTATTTCGGCTATGCCCGCCAGGACCGTAAGCCGGGTCCGCGCACGCCGATCTCGGCCAAGCTGGTCGCCAACCTGATCACCGTCGCCGGCGCCGACCGCATCCTCTCGATCGACCTGCATGCGGGCCAGATCCAGGGCTTCTTCGACATCCCCACCGACAATCTCTACGCGGCGCCGGTGATGTCGGCCGACATCCAGGCGCGCTTCGCCGGCCGCAACATCACCGTCGTTTCGCCCGACGTCGGCGGCGTGGTCCGCGCCCGCGCGCTCGCCAAGCGCCTCGACAACGCCCCGCTGGCGATCGTCGACAAGCGCCGCGAGAAGCCGGGCGAATCCGAAGTGATGAACATCATCGGCGACGTTTCCGGCCGCTTCTGCATCCTGATCGACGACATCGTCGATTCGGCCGGCACCCTGTGCAACGCCGCGGCCGCGCTCAAGGCGGGGGGGGCCGAGGACGTGGTCGCTTATTGCACCCACGGCGTCCTTTCCGGAGCCGCGGTGTCGCGCGTCGAGACCTCCGAACTGCGCGAACTGGTGGTGACCGATTCGATCGGCGCGGTGCACGAAGCCGCCGCCGCCACGTCAAAGATCCGCATCCTGACGATCGCCCCCCTGCTTGCCGAGGCGGTCCGCCGCATCGCCGACGAGACTTCGGTGTCCAGCCTCTTCGATTAATTCTCGAAGATCGCGAATGGATCGTAGCTGCCGAAGCTCCAGACATTACCCTCGAGGTCGCGGACCTCGTAGCTGCGGCCGCCATGATCCGGGTCGTGCGGCGGGGTGATGACCTTTGCCCCGGCCGCGGCCGCGCGGGCGTGATGGGCATCGGGATCGTCAACCACGATATAGAGGCAGGACGTGACCTTGCCGCCGACATCGGCCGGCGGGACCATGCCGAGCCGGTCCTCGGCGCCGGCCGGCGCTGGCGAGCTCAGCATGACCATATTGCCTTCAAGCGTGAGCTGGGCATGCTCGACCCGGCTGCGGTCCGCATTCTCGAAGATGGCGTGGCGACTAAAGCCGAATGCTGCGCAGAGGAAGTCGATCGCGGCATGGGCGTCGCGATAGACCAGACACGGGATGATCGCCGGGCGGACGGGCATGGTCGCTCCCCTCAGAAGATGCCGAGGAACTTCTTCCGCTTCTTCTTCGGCTTGTCATCCGGATTCGCCGATTTGCCGGTGCCGATATTCTGGACCGGGCCACCGTCCTTCTCGCGCTGGGACGCGGCGCGCGCCCCGGCGAGCACCGGGCCGCAATTGGTCGGCTCGGCATCGCCAGGGTCGACGAAGGCGATGATCGCCGCGAGCGGGCTGACGAGGACGCCGAGCCCGATGCCGATGCCGGCCCGCGCCACCATCTCGCCGCTGATCGGATCGATACTCGGCGCCGCGAAATAGCCGCCGACTCCGATCGGCGACTGGGCGGAGAAGGCGCTGAACGTCTTGGCGTCGGCCTCGATGGCGAGATCGAGCGACTCGGTCTTGAAGCTGAAGCCGCCGCGGCCGCCAATGACGTTCTTCTTGGTGTCGATCAGGATCGGATCGGCGGCGGCGATGCCGTTGCGCACGGTGAAGGCGATCAGGCCGCAATTGATCAGGACCGGCTCGGCCAGCTTCTTCTCCCACATCTTTTGGACGAAGGTGCCGATATCGAGCTCGGACAATTGAACGTTGCGCGTCCAGAAGGTGCCGGCCGGCATGATGAAGGCGATCCGCCCGTTTGAGCTGGCCAGCGATTCGCGTACTGAATCGCCCGTGCCCTTGAGCTGGACGCGCGCCTTGACGAGGCCGGTCGTGCCGGACTGGTCGGCCCCGAACTTGGCGAGCAGCAGCCCCATGCGGGTCGGCGACAGGCGGATGTCGTAATCGGTGCGGACCGGCCGGCCCCGCGCGTTGATGACGATATCGGATGCGAAGTGGCCGCCGGCGACGTCGAAAGTAAGCGGCGAGAGCTTGAGCAGGCTGCGATCGAGATCGAGCGTCAGGCCGATGTTCGAGACCGGGAAATTCTCCATCCGCACGGTGCGGACTCGATAATCGACATGGGCGTCGAAGGCGCGGAGCCCGGCGACGTCGAGCGAGGCATCGGGCAGCACCCGCGGCCGGCCGCCCTCGCTCTCGATCGCACCGCTCGGTCCCATCCGGTCGAGCCGCTCGGGATCATAGCCGACCCAAGGACCGGCATCGATGATGTCGAGCACGCGGCTGGTGAGATCGGCATCGATGCGCAAGCGGTTGGCCGGCATCGAGATCGTCATCGCGCCCGCGAGATCGCTGTCGCCGAACGTGCCGCGCAGCCCGGTGAAGCGCCAGCGGTCGTCGCGCTTGGTGAGGTTCGAGGTGAAGCGGTAGCGGCGCGTGTCGGGCACGACCACGCCGAGGAAATCGAACAGCGAGTGGATGTTGGGCCCGCGCACCTCGAGCTTCAAGTCCGCGCCCTCGATCTCGGTCGCGCCCGGCAGGGTGCCGCTGACGTCGAGCACGTTGCCGGCGCCGGTCGCGTGCAAAGCGAGCTTGTTGCGGCCGCCGCGCACCGTCTGGTTGGGCGACATCAGGCTGCCCGACACGGTGAAGGGCTTATCCTTCGAGCTGCCGCCGCCGGAGAAGCGGATGTCGCTCTCGAACGCGGTGTCGCGGGCGCGGACCGTTTCGAACTTGAGGTCGGCGACGAAGTCCATCTGCGGGGCACGGTAACGCAGGTCCGAGCCGACAATGCTGGCGCGGCGGATCAGCGGCAGCTCGAGCGTCTCGCCCTTGCGGTTGGGATCGCCGAGCGTCCAGGTGTTGCGAGTGCCGGTCGAATCCCACTCCATGTCGACATTGGAGTCGACGAGGTCGAGCCAGTTCATCCGCCGCTCGCCGAAGATCAGAGGCACCGTCGCGATACTGGTGTCGATACGCTTTGATTCGAAGAAATTCTTGCGGCTCGCCCAGGCGGGGTTGGCGATGGTCAGCCCCTCGGCGAGGAACTTGATGTCGATCGGGTTGAGATAGAGCTGGAAATCGCCCGCCACGGCGACGCGACGCTGGGCCTGGTCGCTTGCATAATCCTCGAAATAGGGCTTGAGGAAGCGGCCCTTGGTGATGAACAGGATCGCCCAGGCGAGGATGATCAGGCCGACGATCGTCGCCAGCAGCGACAGGCCGATGCCAAGCGCATTCGCGCCCAGCTGCTTGCGGGCATCGCGCCGGGATTCGGCCGAGGCGGTGGTCGTGGCGTCCATGACACGGGAGGAACCCGTTTCGGGGCCGCTCTGTTCCGCGCCCCCCCCTTGCCTTGGGGCCCTCCGCCCCGTATAGGCGCCCTCTTTCCAGCTATGGAGAAATCGAACTGCCCGGCGTCAAGGGCTGCCGTGGCCGTTCTTAAATGTCGCGTAAGCGCCAGAAGGAGACAAAATGCCCAAGTTGAAGACCAAGAGCGGTGTGAAGAAGCGCTTCAAGCTCACCGCAACGGGCAAGGTGAAGCACGGCGTCGCCGGCAAGCGTCACCGCCTGATCAGCCACAATGCCAAGTACATCCGCCAGAACCGCGGCACCGAAGTTCTCGCCGACGCCGATACGGCGCGCGTGAAGCTCTGGGCGCCCTACGGCCTGCGTTAAGAGGAGTACTGAAGCATGGCACGTGTCAAACGCGGTACGACCACTCGTACCAAGCATAAGCGCTTATTGGATCAGGCGAAGGGCTATTACGGCCGTCGCAAAAACACGATCCGTATCGCTCGCCAGGCCGTCGAAAAGGCCGGCCAATATGCCTATCGCGACCGCAAGGTTAAGAAGCGGAGCTTCCGCGCTCTCTGGATCCAGCGCATCAATGCCGCGGTCCGCGTCGAGGGCCTGACCTACGGTCAGTTCATGCATGGCCTGAAGCTCGCTGGCGTCGACCTCGACCGGAAGGTCCTGGCCGACATCGCGATGCACGAGGGCGAAGCCTTCAAGGGCATCGTCGCCCAGGCTCGCGCGGCGCTCCCGGCCCAGGCCTAAGAGCAGCCCGCAAGAATCGGAAAGGCGCGGAGGGCATAAGCTCTCCGCGCCTTTCTTTTTGCCCGTCGCCCCTCTCCAAGCGACAGGCGGCCACTGATCCCGGGGGGCGAAGGGGTCAGTGGCGGGTTTCGGCGGCGATTGAGTAACGCAGGGTCGCGATCCGGCTTTTCTCGGGGCAGCAGGTCAGCCGGGTCCACTCGGTCCGCGCCCGCGCCTCGTCGTCGAACGGGCCGGCCATGGTCTCGGTGCCCGGGACGAGCGCCCGGAAGTCCGGATCCTGATATTCGCCCCCGATCACCCAATAACGCGTGGTCATCATCACTCTCCTCAGGCTGCAACTTTGGTTTTGAACTGGGCGGCCTCGGTCGATTCGGCGAGTGCCGTGGTGGAGGCCGTGCCGCCCGAAAGGGTCTGCGCGACGAGGTCGAAGTAGCCGGTGCCGACCTCGCGCTGGTGGCGGGTGGCGGTGTAGCCCGCCGCCTCGCTGGCGAACTCGGCCTGCTGCAGCTCGGAATAAGCGGCCATGCCGCGGTCCCTGTAGCCGCGCGCCAGCTCGAACATGGAGTGGTTGAGGCTGTGGAAGCCGGCCAGGGTGACGAACTGGAACTTGTAGCCCATCGCGCCGAGCTCGCGCTGGAATTTCGCGATCACGTCCTTGTCGAGCTTGGCCTCCCAGTTGAAGCTGGGCGAGCAATTATACGCCATCATCTTGCCCGGATGCGCCCTTTGGACGGCCTCGGCGAAGCGCTTGGCATCCTCAAGATTGGGATGGCTCGTCTCCCACCACAGCAAGTCGGCGTGGGGCGCGAACGCGATGCCGCGCTTGATGCAATGATCGACGCCGGTCCCGTCCTTCAAGCGGAAGAAGCCTTCGGGCGTACGCTCGCCGGTCAGGAATTCGTGATCGCGCTCGTCGACGTCGGAGGTGATGAGCCTGGCGCTCTCGGCGTCGGTGCGGGCGACGAGGACGGTCGGAACGCCGCAGACGTCCGCCGCGAGCCGGGCCGCGTTGAGATTGCGGATATGGGCCTTGGTCGGGATCAGGACCTTGCCGCCGAGATGGCCGCATTTCTTCTCCGAGGCGAGCTGGTCCTCGAAATGGACCCCGGCGGCGCCGGCCTCGATATAGGCCTTCATGATCTCGAAGCAGTTCAGCGGTCCGCCGAAACCGGCTTCGGCGTCGGCGACGATCGGCGCGAACCAGTCGCGGGAAGCGCCGCCCTCCATATGCTCGATCTGGTCGGCGCGCTGGAGCGTGCGGTTGATCCGGCGGCAGAGCTCCGGCCCGGCATTGGCGGGGTAGAGCGACTGGTCCGGATACATGGCGCCGGCGGTGTTGGCGTCGGCAGCGACCTGCCAGCCGGACAGGTAGATGGCCTTCAGCCCGGCCCGCACCATCTGCATCGCCTGGTTGCCCGAGAGGGCGCCGAGCGCGTGCACATAATCCTCGCTTTGGAGAAGCTCCCAGAGACGGTTCGCCCCGCGCCGGGCGAGCGTGTGCTCGACCGCCAGCGATCCGCGCAGGCGCTCGACATCGGCGACGCCATAGGTCCGTTCGATGCCATCGAAGCGGCCGGAGGGTGCGGGGACGAGGGCAGTGAAGTCGTTCATGGGGCTTCCCTTTGTTTCGTTGCCCCATTGAACCGCGAATCGGCGTGCAAAGGAGTATCGAAAAGGGTCGCGATGTCGCACTATGACTTGCGACGGTTGTAAATCTTTGACAATCTGACTGCATGGCGAGCGAGCGCAAACTGTACCTTGGTGGACGGCTCCGGCGGCTGCGCCGTGAGCTCGGCGTCAATCAGAGCGCAATGGCGGCCGAGCTCGGCATGTCACCGTCCTACCTCAACCATCTCGAGCGCAACCAGCGGCCGGTCACCGCCGGCGTGCTTCTGAAGCTGGCGCAGGCTTATGACGTCGACCTGAAAAGCTTCACCGCCGAGGGCGAGGGCACCAGCCTGGAGCAGCTTGCAGAGATCTTCGCCGACCCGATGTTCTCCGACATCGGCATCCCCCGCTACGAACTGCTCGAGGTGACCGACAACGCCCCGGCCGTGGCGGACGCGATCGCGCGCCTCTATCTGGCGCTTGGGCAACGCCGCCAGGCGCCCGAAGGCGCCGGGCCGGACGACCAGGCGTCGCTCGTCACGCCCGAAGCCTGGGTCCGCGACCATATCCAGTCGCAGCGCAACTATTTCCCCTATCTCGAAGAGGCGGCCGAGACGCTGGCCGGCGCGCTCGGCGATCCGAGCACGTTGTTCGAGGGGCTGCGGCGGCGTTTGAAGGAAGGATTTGGGGTCGAGACGCGGGTCGTCCCGCCCGATCTGCTCGATGCCGCCAGCCAGCACTACGACATCCACCGCAAGCGGCTGATGCTGTCGGCCTTGCTGCGCCCGGAGAGCCGGACGTTCGGCGTCGCCTATCAGGTCGCCCTGTTCGAATTCCGGCCGTTGCTGGCGCGGATGCTCGAGGCCGCCGCGCCGCCCGACCCCGCTGCCCGTCGCCTGCTCCACATGAGCCTCGCCAATTATGCGGCGGGCGCGATCATGCTGCCCTACGAGGCCTTCCTCGCGGCCGCCGAGCGCCACCGTTACGATATCGACCGCCTGTGCGCCGAATTCGGCGCGAGCGTCGAGCAGGTCGCGCACCGCTTCACCACGCTCGGTCGCCCGAGCGCGCGCGGCATCCCCTTCTTCATGCTGCGGGTCGACGCGGCCGGGAACATCTCCAAGCGCTTTGCCGGCGAGAGCTTTCCCTTCTCGCGCTTCGGCGGCACCTGCCCGCGCTGGAACCTGCACGCCGCGTTCCAGACGCCGGGCCGCATCGCGACCCAGACCGTGGAAACGCCCGACGGCCAGCGTTTCTTCACGATCAGCCGCACGGTCGACCGCGCGGTGCGGCTGGATCCGCGCGAAAATAGCCAGCTCGCGATCGGCCTCGGTTGCGAAGCCAAATATGCGCGCAAGATCGTCTATTCGGACGGCCTCGATCTCGCCGATCCCTATGTCACGCCGATCGGGCCGGCCTGTTCGATCTGCCCGCGCCTGCGGTGCCCCCAGCGCGCCGCCGCCCCGGCGGGGCGGACGCTGATGGTCAACGAGATGCAGAAAACCATCTCGCCTTATCCGTTCGTGGGTTAGGCCGCCCTCTTCTAACGCTCCGATTTCTCCTCTAGAGGGCCGCTATGTCCGACCTCGACACGATGAGCAGCGACTGGCTGCAACGCATTGAATCCGCCGCCGACCTGCCCGCGCTGGAAGCCGAGCGGGTCGCCGCGCTCGGCAAGCAGGGCGCGATCACCGGCCTGCTGAAGACGCTGGGCGGCATGAGCCCCGACGAGCGCCAGGCGCAGGGGCCGCGCATCCACGGGCTGCGCGAGGCGGTCACCAACGCCCTCACCGCCCGCAAGACGGCGCTCGAAGCGGCCGAACTCGACCGCAAGCTCGCCACCGAGACCCTCGACATGACGCTGCCGGTCGCGCCCCGGGCGCAGGGAACGGTCCATCCGGTCAGCCAGGTGATGGACGAGCTTGCCGAGATCTTCGCCGACCTCGGCTTCGCGGTCGCCACCGGCCCCGAGATCGAGGACGACTGGCGCAATTTCACCGCGCTCAACATCCCCGAGACGCATCCGGCGCGGGCGATGCACGACACGTTCTACTTCGACCGGCACGATGCGAGCGGCAACCGGATGCTGCTGCGCACGCACACCTCGCCGGTGCAGATCCGCACGATGCAGTCGCAGCAGCCGCCGATCCGCATCATCGCGCCGGGGCGCACCTTCCGCTCCGACAGCGACGCGACCCACACGCCGATGTTCCACCAGGTCGAGGGTCTCGTGATCGACCGCGGCATCCATATGGGCCACCTGAAATGGACGCTGGAGACCTTCCTCAAGGCGTTTTTCGAGCGTGACGATATCGTCCTGCGCCTGCGCCCGTCTTATTTCCCGTTCACCGAGCCCTCGGCCGAGGTCGACGTCGGCTATTCGATCGAGAAGGGCAAGCGCGTGATCGGCGGCTCCGAAGGCTGGATGGAGGTGCTCGGCTCGGGCATGGTCCACCCCAAGGTGATCGAGGCCTGCGGGCTCGATCCGGACGAGTGGCAGGGTTTCGCCTTCGGCTGCGGCATCGACCGCCTCGCCATGCTGAAATACGGCATGGACGACCTGCGCGCCTTCTTCGACGGCGACCTCCGGTGGCTGAAGCACTACGGCTTCCAAAGCCTCGACGTGCCCACCTTGTCGGGAGGAGTGGGCGCATGACGGTCTTCCTGCTTCGCTCCCCGGCGCACGCCGGGGCCCAGTCGTCCCAGACCCGTCCCATGGCCCCCGGCTTTCGCCGAGGAACGGAAGCGCTGGAGGCGCGCCGATGAAGTTCACTTATGGCTGGCTCAAGGAGCATCTCGACACGGATGCGAGCCTGGAAGCCGTCGTCGAGACGCTGACCCAAATCGGTCTCGAGGTCGAAGGGGTCGAGAATGCGGCCGACAAGCTGGCGCCGTTCACGGTGGCGCAGGTGCTGACCGCCGTGCGCCATCCGCAGGCGGACAAATTGCAGGTCCTCACCGTCGACACCGGCGACGGCGCGCCCGTCCAGGTCGTCTGCGGCGCGCCCAATGCGCGGGCGGGCCTGAAGGGGGTGTTCGGCCCGCCGGGCGCCTACGTGCCGGGCAGCGACATGACTTTGAAGGTGGCGGCGATCCGCGGCGTCGAGAGCAAGGGCATGATGTGCTCCGTGCGCGAGCTGGAGATCGGCGACGAGCATGACGGCATCATCGAGCTGCCCGAGGACGCGCCTGTCGGGGAGAATTATGCGGCCTGGGCCGGGCTCGACGACCCGGTCATCGACGTCGCGATCACGCCCAACCGCCAGGATTGCATGGGCGTCCACGGCATCGCCCGCGACCTCGCCGCCGCCGGCCTCGGTACGCTGAAGCCGATCGCGGTCAAGGAGATCGGAGCCGGCTTCGCCTGCCCGATCGAGATCCGCACCGACGATCCCGAGGGCTGCCCGGCCTTCTACGGTCGCGTCGTCCGCGGCGTGAAGAACGGCCCGTCTCCGGCCTGGCTGCAGCAGAGGCTGAAAGCGGTCGGCCAGCGCCCGATCAGCGCGCTCGTCGACATGACCAACTATGTCATGCTGAGCTACGGCCGCCCCCTGCACGTCTACGACCTCGCCAAGCTGGACGGCGCGCTCGTCGCCCGCCGCGCGCGGGACGGCGAGGAGGTGCTGGTGCTCAACGGCAAGACCTACACGCTCGACGGTTCGATGACCGTGATCGCGGACGACAGCGCGGTGCACGATATCGGCGGCATCATGGGCGGCGAGCATAGCGGCGTGACCGAAGAGACGACCGACATCGTCATCGAATGCGCCTATTTCGATCCCGAGCATATCGCCCGCACCGGCCAGAAGCTGGCCTTGACCTCCGACGCGCGCACGCGCTTCGAGCGCGGCGTCGATCCGGCCTTCCTCGACACCGGGCTCGCGCTCGCGACCGAGATGGCGATCGCGCTCGCCGGCGGCGAAGCTTCCGAAATCGTGCGCGCGGGCACCCCGCCGCAGCTCGAGCGGGTGGTCGAATACCGCCCCGAGCGCACCGCCGAACTCGCTGGCATCGCGGTTTCGGAAAGCCGCCAGAAAGACGTGCTGGAACGGCTCGGATTCGCCGTGAATAGCGGAAATCCGTGGCGGATCGCAGTGCCGTCATGGCGTCGTGACGTCACCGGATCGGCCGACATCGTCGAGGAGGTCATCCGGATCGAGGGGCTCGACGCCGTGCCCTCGACGCCGCTGCCGCGCGCCGAAGGCGTCGCCCGGCCGACCGCCACCCCCGAGCAGATGGTCGAGCGGCGCGTGCGCCGCACGGCTGCCGCGCGCGGGCTCAACGAGGCGGTCACCTGGAGCTTCATCAGCGAGGCCGAAGCAGCGCCGTTCGGCGGCAGTGACTGGATCCTCGCCAATCCGATCAGCGAGGAGATGAAGGCGATGCGGCCCTCGCTCCTGCCGGGCCTGCTCGCCGCCGCGCGCCGCAACATGGATCGCGGCGCCGACAGCGTCCGCCTGTTCGAGGTCGGCCGCCGCTATCTCGGGGACCGCGAGCATCCGACGATCGGCATCGTGCTGGCCGGCAATGCCGCCGCCCGCCACTGGTCGAGCGGCAAGGCGCAGGCCTTCACCGCCTACGACGCCAAGGCCGAAGCGATGGCCTTGCTCGCTGCCGCAGGAGCGCCGGTCGAGAACCTGCAGGTGCTGGGCGGCGCATCAAGCGTCTATCATCCCGGCCGGTCGGCACGGCTCTGCCTCGGCCCCAAGAACGCGCTCGCCGAATTCGGCGCGCTGCACCCGGCGACTATCAAGGCGTTCGACCTCGAAGCTCCGGTCGTCGCGGCTGAGATCTTCCTCGACGCGATCCCGCAGAAGCGCGGCGGCACGGGCCACATGCGCACCGCCTACGCGCCGCCGGCCTTGCAGGCGGTGAAGCGCGACTTCGCCTTCCTGCTGCCGCTCGACAGCCAGGCGGACGCCCTGCTCCGGGCCGTGCGCGGCGCGGACAAGGGCGCGATCACCGCCATCAGACTGTTCGACATCTTCACGGGCCAGGGCGTGCCCGAGGGCCAGAAGTCGCTGGCGGTCGAAGTCACGCTGCAACCGGGCGAGAAGAGCTTCAGCCACGAGGAGCTCGAAGCGATCTCGGCCAGGATCGTGGCGGCCGCGGCCAAGGCCGGGGCCAAGCTCCGCGATTAAGGCTCGAGCACGTTGATCGCCCGGTGCACCTCCGCCTCGATCTCGGCGCGGGGAAGGCCAGGCGGGAACGTCTCGCCGAAACGGAACGTGACGATTCCGGGCTTCTTGACGAAGCTGCGGCGCGGCCACAGGCGGCCGCTGTCGAGCGCGATCGGCACGACCGGAAGGCCGAGCATCTTGTAGAGGCCCGCGAAACCCGGCTGCAGCGGCGGCTTTTCGCCCGGCAGGACGCGCGTGCCTTCGGGGAAGATCATTATCGGCCGGCCCTGCGCAACCGAGGCGCGCGCCTCGGTCAGCATCCTGCGCAACGCCGAGGCGCCGCCCTCGCGATCGACGCCGATCACGCCATATTGCCGCGCCACCCAGCCCCAGCCCGGAATCTCGGTGAGCTGGCGCTTCATCACCACGGTCGGGCGATCGAGCAGCAGCAGCATCTCGATCGTCTCGTACATCGACTGGTGCTTGCCGGCGACGAGCACCGCGCCCTGCGGCGTGGTTCCCTCGACCCGCGAGCGCACGCCCAGGAGGAAGCGCGCGCACCAGCGGTGCCAGCGCGCCCAGCCATGGGTCACCCACTGGATCGGCCGGCGGCCGAGAAAGGCGGCCGGGAAAGCCATGAGCACCGCGCCGGCCGTGCCGGGATAGAAGAAGAGCGAGAACAGGAGGGAGCGGATCAAGAGCATCAGATGCCGACGACCACCGCCGCGCGGCGCAGCAGATATTTGTTATACTCGGTGAAGAGCTGCCGGAAGCTGGGATTGCTCTGGACCGCATCGCCGATCAGCTCGTAGCCATCCCCGAGCTGGCGCGACAGTTCGAAGCGCGCGCGCGGCATGTGCCAGTCGGTGGTGACGAGCCGCACCGTCCTGAGCTTGCGCTTCTCCAGCCAGCGCGCGGTCTCGTCGGCGTTCGAGCGGGTGTCGACCGCCTCGCGACCAAGATCGATGCAGCATTTGAACAGGGCCGGATCGACGTCGTAGCGCTCGGCGAGCTCGATCGGCCGGACGGTTCGGGCGGTGCCCGAAATCAGCATGCGCTTGGCCCGGCCGCGCTGGATGAGGTCGAGCCCGCGCTGCACCCGTCCGCCGGCGCCGGTGAGCACGACGATGGCGTCGGTCTGGCGGTCGTCGGCCGGGCGCGGCAGCGCCACCACGAACAGGGCATAGCCGAGCGCATAGAGCAGGAGCAGGGCGGAGACGGCACGGACGATCATAGGAGCCGGCCCAATGCCCTCAAAATCGTGGTGCGGGCAACCAGCATCGCAAGAAAAACGCCGGCCGCCGGCAGCAGGACCAGCACCAGCCAGCTCGTCGGCGGCAGGCCGGCCGAACCCAGCAGCTCCGATCCCAGCGCGCCGACGCGGCTGCCGATCACCAGCAGCACGATCGCCGCGGCGACCAGCCCGACCAGCCCGCCGAACAAGGCGTCGAGCGCGATCCGGCGCTGGAACAGGCGTGCGACCTGGATGTCCGTCGCCCCCATCAAATGCATCACCTCGATCGTGTTGCGATGCGTGTCGAGCGCGGCGCGCGCGGCGAGCACGACGGTTGCCGCGCTCGCGCCCACCATCAGCAGCACCAACGCCGCCGCGAGCAGGCGCAAGGCATCGATCAATGTCGCCAGCGGGGCCAGCCATTGCGCATTGTCGTCGACCCGCGCCGACGGAGCGACGTCGAGGATGGCCGCGCGGATCGCGTCGAGATCGGCATAGGCTTCCGCACTCAGCTCGGCGTCGATCATCGCCGGCACCGGCAGCTCCGCCTGGAGCCCGCCCTCGCCCAGCCACGGCTCGAGCAGTCGCTCCATCTCTGCGGCCTCGATGCGGCGGACGGATCCGATGCCGGGCAGCCGTTTCAGCTCGGCCATCGCGGCCGCGGCCTGGGCCTCACGGAAGTCCGGGTTCGCCTCCACGACCTGGACGGTGATGCGGTTGCCGATATCGGCGTTCAAGGTGCGCGTCGCCTGGCCGAGCCCGAGGCCGGCCGCGGCGGCCAGCACGGTCAGGAACATCATGATCGCGATCACCCAGGGCATCGGCCCGGCCAGCCGCCCTTCGGGCAGCAGCCGGCGGTCGGCGGTCCCGAACTTGCGAGTTCCGCCCTTCACGCGTCGATCCTGCGCGGCGGATGGCGCAGCGCCCCGGTCGGGTCGGCGATCTGGCCACGATCGAGCCGCAGCATCTCGAATCCCGAGACGCTGGAGATGAGGTGCACGTCGTGGGTGGCGACGACGACGGTCGTGCCGAGCTTGTTGAGCGCGTCGAACAGGTGAAGCAGGCGGCGCGCCATTTCCGGATCGACGTTGCCGGTCGGCTCGTCGGCGACCAGCAATTCGGGCCGGGCGATCACGGCGCGGGCGATCGCCACCCTTTGCTGCTCGCCGCCCGAGAGGGTCGCCGGCCGGGCGGTGGCGCGGTGGCCGAGGCCGACCCAGGACAGCATCTCGTTGACCGGCGTCTCGAGGTCGCGGTCCTCGACCCCGGCGACGCGCAGCGGCAAGGCGACATTGTCGAAGGCGGAGAGGTGCGGGACCAGGCGGAAATCCTGGAAAACGACGCCGATCCGGCGGCGGAAGCCGGGCAGGCGCTTGCGCGGCATCGTCACGATATCCTCGCCGAACAGGCGGATCAGGCCGCGGCTGGGACGCTGGGCAAGATAGAGCAGCTTCAAGAGCGAGGTTTTCCCCGCGCCCGATGGTCCGGTGAGGAAGTAGAAACCTCCCTCCCGCAGCGAGAAAGTGAGATCGGACAGCGTCTCGGTCCCCGTGCCGTAGCGCAGGCCGACATTCTCGAACTGTACGATGCTGCCCGCCGCGCCCAGACGCGCCTCCGCTTACCGGCCTAACTGCAACCAGCCATGGCATGGCGGGGAGGGCCCCGTAAACACGGCATTTACTTGCGCCGTCCCGCTTTGCCGTGCTTAGATTCCAACGCACAAGCCAAGGCCCGACAGCAATGATCCTTTCCTGCCCAGTCTGCGACACACGCTATGTCGTTCCCGACAGCGCCGTAGGTCCGACCGGGCGGCAGGTGCGCTGCGCCTCGTGCAAGAATAGCTGGTTCCAGGAACCGCCGCCGCCGCGTGCGGCCGCCGCAGCGGCGCCGGCTGCCCAGATGCCGTCGGCGCCCGCCCCGGCGCCGCAGCCGCGCGCCGCGCCGCGGCCGGTCCCGGTGCCGCCCGCGCCGGTTCCGGTCGAGGATTTCGCGCCCGAGCCAGAACTGCAGGATTACGACGATTTCGCCGGCGAGCCGCCCTTTTCCGGCCGGCGCAATCCGGCACGGATGTGGACCCTGCTCGCGATCCTGGCCGCCGCGCTGATGATCGCGGCGGTGGCCGCCATCTCCTATTTCGGAATTCCGGGAATCGCCGACAGCGCCGCACGCGGCGAGACGACGGGGACCGGCCTCGAGCTCGAAGTGACGCGCAAGCCCGAGCGCAGCGTGATGGCGAGCGGCAACGAGCTGTTCGCGGTCTCGGGCCGGGTCGTGAACCCGACCGAGACGACGCGCAAGGTGCCCCAGATCCGGGCCGAGCTGCGCGATACGCAGGGCCGCGTCGTCTACAGCTGGGCGATCTCCGCGCCGGTGGCCGAACTCGCGCCGCAGCAGAGCGCCACGTTCAACAGCGCCGAGGTCAACGTGCCGCCGGCCGCGAAGACGCTGAGCATGACGTTCGGAGCCGCGCCCTGAGCGACGGCTTTGCCGACGACCGCCGCCCTTCCTAGGCCGGCCGTGCGACACCCAGCAGGAGGACCGGGATGCGGATCGGAGTTCTGACCGGCGGCGGCGACGTGCCCGGCCTCAACGCCTGCATCCGGTCGATCGTGATGAACGCCGACGACCGCGGCTGGCAGGTGGTCGGCTTCCGGCGCGGCTGGGAAGGCGTACTCGCCATCGATCCCGCCGATCCTGCAACCGTCGCCGCCAACAGCCTGATGCTGACGCGCGAAGGCGTGCGCGGGATCGACCGGACGGGCGGCACCATCCTCCATACGTCGCGGGCCGATCCCCGCACCGCCCCGGGCGGAGACGCCACCGCCCATGTCCTGCACGTGCTCGACCGGCTTGGCGTGGACGCGATGGTGACCTTGGGCGGCGACGGAACGCTGCGTTTTTCGGCCCATCTCGCGGCGCAGGGCGTGCCGGTCATCTCTGTCCCCAAGACGATGGACAATGATGTGTTCGGCACCGATTACTGCATCGGTTTCTCGACGGCGGTGAGCCGCTCGGTGGCGGCGATCAACGCGCTGCGCACGACGGTGGAAAGCCATGAGCGCATCGGCGTGATCGAATTGTTCGGGCGCCGCAGCGGCGAGACCGCCTTGCTCGCCGGCTTCCTCGCCCAGGTCGACCGCACGATCATCGCCGAGGTGCCGGCCGATCTCGACACTTTGCTGCCGCTGCTCGCCGAGGACAAGAACAGCAATCCGGCCCATTATGCGATGTGCGTGATCTCCGAAGGCGCGACGATCGGCGGCGCGGGCGCGGGTTTCGAACTATCCAAGCCGGCCAGCGAGCGCGGCGACGTCGGCGTGGGCCACCGGCTCGGACAGGCGATCACCGACCGGCTCGGCAGCGGCACGGTGATCCAGGAACTGGCCTATCTGATGCGCGCCGGCGAGCCGGACGCGATGGACCGGATGGTCGGGCTCGCCTTCGGCGCGCTTGCGGTGCAACTGCTCGGACAGGGCGAGACCGCGCGGATGGTGACGCTGAACGACGGCAATTACGGCCATGTCCCTGTCGATACATTGCTCGGCGGCACCAAGCGGGTGGACGTGGAGGGCCTCTACGACCCTTTGACCTATCGCGCGCGGCTGATGCGCGTCGAAGGGATGCCGATGTTCCTCTATTGAGGGACGCGCGCCCGGTGGATTTCGCAATGCCCGGGAGCGGATGGGAGAGCCGCAATTTCTCGGGGCGACGCGGGAACGGCCATTGCGTCCGCCAAAACCCTTTGCTAGAGGCTCGCGCCTACCAGCCGCCGGGCCTCTTCCGGCGGTTCAATCAAATGTGCGGTCGTGGCGGAATTGGTAGACGCGCAACGTTGAGGTCGTTGTGTCCGAAAGGACGTGGAAGTTCGAGTCTTCTCGACCGCACCATTTGAATGCTGAAGCGCGGGGCCGCCGAGCCCCCTTCGCTCCCAAGCCTGCAATTTCTCCGCGAGTGGGCTGCCAAGCCGCCCGCATCGACAAGGGCGTCGCCGAAACCTTATGGTCGCGGCGTAGTTTTACGCTGGCACGGCCAATGATTCGTCGCCCAGACCTTCGCGCTCTCACGAGGACCCCATTATGGTTGACCCTGCGGACGACCCTTCCCACAGCACGACCATGACCAAGCCCGCCGACGATCACCTCGATTTGTCCGAGAAGGAATGGCGCGAGCGCCTCTCGCCCGAGCAATATCATGTGCTGCGCGAGGCCGGCACCGAACGCCCCTTCACCGGCCGCTACTGGAACAACCACCAGGAAGGCGAATATCGCTGCGCCGGTTGCGGCGAGCCTTTGTTCGAGAGCGACACCAAATATGATTCCGGCTGCGGCTGGCCGAGCTTCACCGCCCCCGAGGAGCCGGACGCGATCACCGAGCATGAGGATGTGAGCCACGGCATGCGCCGGGTCGAGGTGCGCTGCGCCCGCTGCGACGGGCATCTCGGCCATGTCTTTCCGGACGGTCCGGGGCCGGAGGGGCTTCGTTACTGCATCAACAGCGCCTCGCTCGACTTCAAGGGCAAGAAATAAGGGTTTGCCGCCGGCGCGACCGGCCTGAAACCCTGGCGGCGAACCGACGCAGAGTCGCGATTCCACGATAGCGCTTCTGCTTGTGAGGTTCGGCGTCTGGCCCTATCTCTCGGCGTCCATGGCCAGTACCGCTTCCTCTCCGCTCAAGCGGACCTTGATCACGACCCTCAAAATCGGCGTCTATGCAGGCCTTGTCGGCCTGGTGGCGCTGGTGGTGGCGGTCGTCGTTGCGATGAATTCGCTGCCCAGCTACCAGGAACTGGTCCGCCGCGACGACCTCGGCCAGATGATCCGCGTGCGCGCGGCCGACGGCAGCACCCTCGTCTCGCTCGGGCCGAGCTTCGGCGAATGGGTCCGCTACGACGAGATCCCCGAAGTGATGAAGGATGCGATGCTGGCGGTCGAGGACCGTCGGTATCACATGCATCCCGGCGTCGATCCGATCGGCCTCGCCCGCGCGGTCAAGGTGCGCGTCGAGCGCGGCCACTGGGCCCAGGGCGGATCGACCATCACCCAGCAGCTCGCCCGCAACATCTTCCTGACGAACAGCCGCACCTTCGGCCGCAAGGTCCGCGAGGCGATCTTGGCGCTGGCGCTCGAGCGCCGCTTCTCCAAGGAGCAGATCCTCGAGCTCTACCTCAACCGCGTCTATTTCGGCGGCGGCGCCTACGGCATCGACGCCGCCTCGCGCCGCTTCTTCGGCCACAGCGCCGACACGCTCAGCCTCTCCGAGGCCGCGATCATCGCCGGCCTGGTCAAGGCGCCGTCCAACTATTCGCCAACCGCCGATGCCGAGGCAGCGCGGGGCCGCGCCGGGGTCGTGATCAAGCTGATGCTCGAGACGGGCGACATCACGCCCGCCGAGGCTGCCTCCGCCGAGCCCGCCCAAGTCAAATTCGTGCCGACGCCGAAGCAGAACAGCGTCCGCTATTTCACCGATTGGGTCCTGCCCCAGCTCGACATGCTGATCGATGAATCGGTCGAGCCGATCGACGTCTGGACGACGCTCGATCCGGCAATGCAGCGGTCCGCCGACCAGGCGATCAACGCCAACACGCCGAGCGGCGCCCAGGGCGCGCTCGTCACGCTCGACCGCGACGGCGCGGTCCGTGCGATGGTCGGCGGCCGCGATTACGTAAGCTCGATATACAACCGCGCCACCCAGGCGACGCGCCAGCCGGGCTCGGCGTTCAAGCTTTTCGTCTATCTCTCCGCATTGGAGGCCGGCTACACGCCCGACGACACAGTCGTCGACGAGCCGATCACGATCGGCGGCTGGAGCCCGCGCAACAGCAGCCGGAGCCATTCGGGGCCGGTGACGATCCGCGAAGCCTTTGCGCGTTCGATCAACACGATCTCCGCACGGCTGGGACAGGAAGTGGGCTTCCGCACCATTGCCGACATGGCGCAGCGCTTCGGCATCACCACCGAGATCAACACCCAGCCCTCGATGGTATTGGGGACGTCCGACGTGCGCCTGATCGACATGACCCGCGCCTTCGCCTCGGTCAGCCAGAAGGGCGTGGCGGTGGTGCCCTATGGCATCCGCAGGGTCACCACGCCCGACGGCAGCGTCCTCTACCAGCACGAGGTCGACCAATCGCGCGTCCTCGTCGCGCCGTGGGTCGCCGCGCAGATGACCGACCTGCTGCAGGCGGCGGTGCTGACCGGCACCGGCCGCGCCGCCCAGATTGGGCGTCCCGTCGCCGGCAAGACGGGCACGACCAATTCGAACAAGGACGGCTGGTTCATCGGCTTCTCGAGCGGCCTCACCACCGGCGTGTGGATGGGCCGCGACGACGCCAAGGCGCTGCCGGGACTGCAGGGCGGCACCTCGCCCGCCCGCGCCTTCCGCGACCATATGGTCCGCGCGGTGGCCAAGCGCCCGGTCGAGAAGTTCGACATCGAGGTCGCTCTGCCCGACTGGGAGATGGAGCCCGACGAGGAAGCCTGGTTCGGCGAGCCCGAGAACGGCCCCGCCATCCCCGGCGACCCCGGCATGATGGTCGATCCTGACGGCAATCCGATCGCACCGCAGCCGGGCCAGCCGATCGACGTCGCGCCGCAGCCGCTCCCGGCACCGGCCGATGATCCGAGGCGCGAAGAGCTCAACCAGGAATGGCTGGATCGAGCCGTCGGCCGGGAAAGGGCACCGCCCCCCGCGCCGCGCCAGGCCCCGCCGCCGCGCCAGCTAAGCGCGCGCGATCCGGTGGAGCGCCGCCCCGTTCCGGCGCAGCCATAAGCGCGCCGGCGTCGGATCGGCGCCGAACAATTGCTCGACCAAGGCGTGGAAGCGCGGGCTGTGGTCCATGTGAACACGGTGCGCCACTTCATGCGCCACCGTCGCCCGCCGCACCCAATCGGGCGCCAGGATGAGGCGCCAGCTGTAACGGATGGTCCCAGCCGAGGAGCAGCTTCCCCAGCGCGACACGGTATCGCCGACGCCGACGCGGCTGACCGTCACTCCGGCCTTGGCGGCATATTCGTGGGTCTCGCGGGTCAGCACGTCCAGCGCCTGGCGCCGCAGCCAGCGCTGCATCCTGGGGACGAGCGTTTCCTCCGGCCCGCCGATCAGAATGCGGCCGTCCTCGACCCGCGCGATGCGCGAGCGATCCGGGCGCCAGTCGATCGCATGCGGCACGCCCCCGAGCGGAATCTCGCTGCCGTGGGCGAGCGCGAGCGGCGCCGGGATTGCGGACAGCGTCTTCTCGATCCAGTCCCGATGCCCGGCGGCCCATTGCAGCGCCCGCCGTTGCGACACGCGCCGCGGCACGGTGAGGATCACGGCACCGGTGCGGGGATCGACGCGCAGGCGCATCACCTTGGCCCGCGCCGAAGTCTTCAGCGTGAGGACGGCGCTCACCGAGCCGCCCTCGAAGCGAAGCTCAGAGCTCACGGTCGGAGAGATGATATTCGAGCGGCCCGGCCTCGCCCTCAGGGACCGTCCAGCCGCGGACCGACTGGCCGGCCTCGTGAACCGTGTCGCGACTGCCGGTGATCAGGTAATGCCAGCCCGGAAGCGGCTTGCCCTCGGCGCGCAGCCGATAGGCGCAGGTCGAGGGCAGCCAGGGCAGCGTGCCGGCCTTCTGGTAGGTGAGCTGGACGCAATCGGGCACGAAGCTGCGCCGCCCCTTATAGTTGGTGCAAAGCCCGCTATGGCTGTCGAGCAACTTGCAGGTGACGTTGGTGTTGTAGATCTCGCCGGTGTCGGCATCCTCCACCTTGTGGAGGCAGCATTTGCCGCAGCCGTCGCACAGCTTTTCCCATTCCTCGCGGGTGAGCTGTACGAGCGGTTTTTCCCAGAAGTTCATTTCACCCAGCGTTTGAGCTCCGCGGCCACCGTCTCCGGCCCCTGGTCGTGCGGGACGATCGCGATCGGCTCGCCCTTCGGGCCGAACAGGACGGTGTTACGCGAATGGTTCACCAGATAGCCGCTCGCGCCTTCCGACTGCTCCTTGATATAATAAATGCCGTAGCGCTTCGCCACCTCGGCAATCTGCTCGGGCGTGCCGGTGAGGCCGACCAGCCGGGGATGGAAGGCCGACACGAACTCCTTCACCACCGGCGGCGTGTCGCGCTCGGGGTCGACGCTGATGAAGATCGGCTGGACCTTGGCCGCGATCGCCGGGTCGCTCTTTTCGAGCTGGCGGAAGCCCTGTCCGATCACCTGGAGATCGACCGGGCACACGTCCGGGCAGTAAGTGAAGCCGAAATAGACGAGTCGGTAGCGGCCGTCGAAATCCGTGTCGGAGACCTGCTTGCCGTCCTGGTCGGTCAGCGTGAACGGCCCCCCGAGCGACGCTCCGGCCAGCGGCGGCGTCTCTTCCGCCTTGGGACCGCAGGCGCCGAGCAGCAGTGTCAGGAGGAGGGCGAGCGAAGCGAGAAAGCGGCGTTCATTCATGGCGCGGCCAGCCTTGCTTTGCTACAGGCCGACAATCAAGCTGGTACTGAGGCGGGGTAGAAATCGTGATCCGGATATCCAAAGCGTTGTTCGCGGCCGCCGCGCTGGCCCTGGTTGCCGCACCGGCGGCGGCGCAGCAGCTCACGTCGGACGGTTTCGCCCTGATGGAGGCGGTCAAGAAGCGGGACGGCGACAAGGTCACCAATCTGCTGTCGAAGCCCTCGACCACGATCATCAACACCCGCGACCATGCCAGCGGCGACTCCGTCCTCCACGTCGTCACCCGCGAGCGCGACCTCACCTGGCTCCGCTTCCTCGTCGGCAAGGGTGCACGCGTCGACAGCGAGAATCGCGAGGGCAACACCGCGCTTTCGCTGGCGGCGCAGATCGGCTGGGCCGAAGGCGCCGAATTCCTGCTCGCCCGCAAGGCATCGCCCAACGCTGCCAACAAGCGCGGCGAGACGCCGCTGATCCTCGCGGTGCTGAATCGCGACGTGCCGATGGTGCGGCTGCTTCTGGCGCGCGGCGCCGATCCGCGCAAGGCCGACAGCAGCACCGGCTATTCCGCGATCGATTATGCCAAGCGCGATCCGCGCGCGGCCAGCATCGTGAAGCTGCTCGAGACCCCGGCCAAGCCCGCCAAGGCAGTCTCCGGCCCCGTCCTCTAGTCGAGGCCGGCCAGCCCGGGATCGATTCCGCCTACCAGTCGGCGCGCCGCCCGGCGGGCGAAACGCAACGTCTCCGCCTTGCGCCGGGCCGCGGCGAGCTGGCGCATCGGCGCATCGCGGACCACCGCCGCATCGTAGCGATCGGCGACGATCAGCCCCGACACGTCGGGGCCCTGCGCTTCGCCTTCGAGCAAGGCGAGATCGAAGCCGGCCGGCACGGCCCAGAAGAATCGGTCGCAATAATCGAGATAGTCGCGCCACTTCTGGTCGCCGAGCAGGTCCGCCTTGGACACCTTGATCTCGACGATCGTCAGAAGCCCCTTGCCGCACACGGCCATCAAGTCCGCACGCCGGCCGTTGGGCAGCGGCACTTCGCAGAGTCCGAACAGGTCTTGGCGGAAGAACAGCCGCGTCACCCCGCGCGCGACATCCTGCGCAATGAGCGGCGAATCGGCGAAGCAGCCGTCGAGACTCGGGAGGGAAGCCATCGCCTGACGCTAGAATGAAAAGGGAACAGGATAAAGGGACGGGCACGAAAAAGCCCGCCCTCCAACCGGAGAGCGGGCCATTTCCCGGCGCTTTAAGCGATCAGCGGTAGAAGATGTGGTTGCCCACCGCGGCGACGCGCTTCAGGCCGCGCCACGACGGACGGACGCGGGTCGCATGGAAGAACATCGCATTCTCGGCCTTGCTCTCGGCGAGTTCCTCGCGGGCGATATGGGCGATCGCCACGGCCTTGCGCCACGCCTCGGTGCCGCTCGGCGCGTCGGGGATGCGGCCGCCGCGCACGAACGAGAACTGGCCGCGCTGGCGGACGACGCCGCAGAGGGTGGAGGGATAGCGGCCGGATTCGGCGCGGTTGATCACGACCTCGGCGACGGCGAGCTGGCCCTCGAGCGGCTCGCCCTTCGATTCGAAATAGACGGCCTCGGCGAGGCACTCATGCTCGGCGTCGGCGACCTTAGAACGCGCATGTTCCCCGACCAGTTCGCGCAGCGAGCGCGACTTTGGCGCGGGCTCGGGGGCGATGACGGGCTCGTCGACGGTGGCGACGGCGTGATCGGGAACGGAAGTGGAAAAGTCGACCTGCTGCGCCCGGATTGCCGGCGTCTCCATTCTCGCCGAAGCGAGGGTGGCGCCGTCCAGATCGGCGGCGGCATGGTCAATGTAGCGAACGGCGTTGGCCGTATCGGTTTCGGGAGCCATCGAGGTGTCGGCGTAGGCCGCACCCGCGGCCAACGTCATAGCTGCCCCGGCAATGCCGGTGGCGCGAATGTATCGAAGCATCAAGTCTCTGGACTGTGCGGTTCTCGGACCTTCAGGCGCTCAGAAAAAACCCGCCCTGGGTCGTCCCCCCGTCTCGCTGTGGCCACGACGCCGAACCCCTGGCGTCTTGTGCGGCCCCCCGCTCGAAAAGTGATGGGCGCGTAATGATATCGCGCCGCCAGAGGGTCAACAAAAATCGATCATTTCAGCGGCGAACCGTTCCCACGATGGGACGTCCAGTTCCAAAATCCAGACGTCGGGATCGAATCCGCGCCGCTTTTCGAGGAACTTCTGGACGGCGGCGGGGTTACCCGCCACCGCCTCGCGCCAGGCATAGCGGCCGTCGCCTTGCAGAATCCTCTCGAGGACGCGCGGATCGCCGCCGCGCTCGACCAGGACCACGATGATCGAACCGGCGGTCGCATCGCCCTTCGACAGGACCGCGGCAAATCCGCCTTCGGCCTCCGCCTTGCGCGCCAGGCCGGTGATCAGCACCGACGCCGCGAGACGGGCCTGCGTCATTCGGCGCGGTAGCCGTCGAGGCCGGACAGAGGGATGTGCGAGCGCATGAACGTGCCGGTTCCGCGCGCCGCCTCTTCCCCGCTGGAATCGATCAGGCGCGCGTCGGCGACATAGACCCGGCGCTTGCCACTGGCCCAGCGCCCCTCTGCCACGACCGGTCCGGCCTTCAGCGGGCGCGTGAACAGCAGGTTGAAAGCCGTGGTCAGCAGGAAGCGGTCGGTGACGAGGCTGTTGCAGGCATAGAAAGCGGCGTCGTCGAGCATCTTGAAATAGATGGTGCCGTGGGCGGCGCCGGCGGCGTGATAGACCCTCTCCTCGACCTCGAAGCGGATCCGCGCAAAGCCCTCGTCGACGATCTCGAGCTCGCTCTGGAACAGACGATTGACCGGGGCCCGGCGGTAGAGCGATTCCAGCGCCCGATAATGGGCGAGCGCGCCGGATTCCTCAGGCGGCATGCGCCGCCTCCCCGGCCAGCAAGGCGTAGATCGCGTCCTTCGAGCGCGCACCGCGGAGCTTCGCCAGGGTCTGCTTGTCACGCAGCGCGCGGCTGACGCCGGCCAGCGCCTTCAAATGGTCGGCCCCGGCATCGATCGGCGAGAGCAAAAGGAAGACGAGATCGACCGGGAGATTGTCGATCGACTGGAAATCGATCGGGGCGTTGAGCCGCACGAAATAGCCGAAGACCCGGTCGGGCCCGGGCAGCTTGCCGTGGGGAATGGCGATGCCGTTGCCGAAGCCGGTCGACCCGAGCCGCTCGCGCTCGTTCAGCGCCGCCACGATGGCCTTCGCCGCGATCCCCGTGAGGCGGGAGGCGGCGGCGGCGAGCTGCTGGAACAGCGCCTTCTTGTTCGCGACGCTCAGCCCAGCGTCGACGGCGTCCCCGCCCAGGATCGAAGTCAGATCATTCATGTATGCACCGATATGGGGGCCGGACGGCCCCCGCGCCAATTCAGGAAAAGCTCGGCCCCCCGGCTTGCGCTCAGTCGCGCTGCGGTTCGACCCAGCCGATCGTGCCGTCGCCGCGACGATAGACCATGTTGAACTTGCCGGTGCCGCTGTTGCGGAAGAGCAAGGCGTTGGTGTTGCGCAGATCGAGGATCATCACCGCGTCGGAGACGCTGGCGTCGGGAATGTCGACCCGGGTTTCGGCGATGATCGGCGGGTTGTCGGCCGGCTCCTGCTCCTCCTCGTGCGACTGGAACACAGTGTAGGCGGCATCGGCAGCGATCTCGGCCAGCGCTTCGGCGACCGTCGGCGCGCCGCTGCGATCCTTCAGCCGCTTGGTGTAGCGGCGCAGCTGGCGCTCGATCCGATCGGCGGCCTGGTCGAACGCGGGGTGCGCTTCTGCCGCGCGGCCCGAGCCCTTGAGGATCACGCCTTGCGGCACGTGGGCGATGATGTCGCAGGTGAACTGGTAATCGTGGGGACCTTTGCCGAAGGTCACGTTGGCGAAAAGCGTGCGCGAGAAATACTTCTCGCCGATCGCGTTAAGGCGCTCTTCGACATGCGTCCGAAGCGCTTCGCCGGTATCGACCTGATGACCAGAGACCCGGATTTCCATCATCTTCTCCACACTTATTTGTCGGGCGCGGCTTAGGCGCGGCGACAGTCAGGGGTCAACCGCGCCCGTCCAGCCGGTGCCATATGGGGTCGACCAATGCGGCTACAAATGCGGCGTGTCGCTGAAGTTCCTCTTCCGACGCGAAATGCGGCCGCGGCGGGCGGACCTTGAGCACGATCGGGGCGGCGTCGGCCAGCCGCGCGGCGTCGGCGATGTCCTGCTCGACCTTGGTCGTGGCCAGCGAGAAGCCGATCTGCCGGCCGCCGGTCAGCTCGATATAGACCTGGGCCAGGAGCTGGGCGTCGATCAGCGCGCCATGCTTGACGCGGAGGCTGCGGTCGACGCCGAAGCGGGTGCACAAGGCGTCGAGGCTGTGCTTAGCGCCGGGATGACGCTGCCGCGCCAGCACCAGCGTGTCGACCATCCGGGTCATGCAGACCAGTGGTCGCCCGCACTGGCTCAATTCGTGGTTCAGGAATCCGAAGTCGAAGCTGGCATTGTGTGCGACCAGCGGGCTGTCGCCGACGAATTCGAGCAGATCCTCGCACAATTCGTCGAAGCACGGCTTGTCGGCCAGGAAGGCGTCGGACAGTCCGTGCACCGCCTGCGCCTCCGCCGGCATCGACCGCTTGGGATTGAAATAAGCGTGGAAAGTCCGGCCGGTTTCGACCCGGTTGATCAATTCGACGCAGCCGATCTCGACCATCCGGTCGCCAGTGAGCGGATTGAGCCCCGTGGTCTCGGTGTCGAAGATGATTTCCCGCATCGGACCCTTATGAATCCGGACGTCCTTTCAGTCCAGCGATCAGTGCTCGGACCGCCGCTTTCGTCTCGTCCAACGAACCCCCTGTCGGAATCACGAAATCGGCGCGCGCGCGTTTCTCCGAATCCGGCATCTGCAGCGCCAATATCTGTTCGAACCGGTCCTCGGTCATGCCGGGCCGAGTCAGGACGCGCGCCCGCTGGATTTCGGCGGGCGCAGAGACGACCGCGATCCTGTCGACATGCGACCAGCCGCCTTTTTCGAACAGCAGCGGGATATCGAGCACGACCAGCGGATCCGCGCGATGTGCGGCGAGGAAATGCTCGCGCTCTGCGGCGACGGCGGGATGGACCAGGGCCTCCAGCCGCTGCAGCGCCTCGGGCTGGCCGAGCACTGCCTCGGCGAGGCTGGTCCGGTCGACTCCGGCCGGGCCAGTGGTGCCGGGAAAATCGGATTCGATGGCGGCCACCAGGGCTCCCTCGGGTCCCTGCAGCCGGTGAACCGCAGCGTCGGCGTCGAACACGGGCACGCCCGCTTCGGCGAACATCGCGGCGACCGTGGATTTGCCCATGCCGATCGAGCCTGTGAGGCCGAGCGTGATCATGCCATCAAGATGCTGCGCTCGCGGAGATATTTGAGCAAAGGCAGCAGCGGCAGGCCCTGGATGGCGAAATGGCTGCCCTCGACCCAATCGAACAATTGCGCGCCCCGCCCCTCGATATGATAGCCGCCGACGCTGTTGCGGACGTCCTCATATTCCACGTCGAGATAGGAATCGATGAACTCGTCGCTGAGCGTGCGCATCGTCAGGCGCACGGTATCCGAATGGCGCCACACGATCTTCTTGTTCTCGGCCACAGCGACGGCGGAATGGAGAAAATGGCTGCGGCCGCTGAGCGTCTTCAACTGGTCGAACGCCTCGTCGCGCGTCTTCGGCTTATCGAACGTCTCGCCGTCGCCATATTCCAGCGTCTGGTCGCAGCCGATGATCAGGGTGCCGACCGCGTCGAGCACGCTCAGCGCCTTCATCTCGGCCAGCGTCTTGGCGACGACATGGGCGGCGAGGCCGTCATGCTGCAGCTCCGCCTTGCGCGCGTCCTCGTCGATCATCGCCGGCACAGCATCGAAGGCGACGCCGGTCGCCTCCAGCATGCCGCGGCGAGTAGTGCTCATCGATGCGAGGAGAAGTTTCATTCAGACCCGTCCATTCGTTCGTTGCACAATTTAACGATCGCAAACGCCGTTTCTTCAATCGAGCGGCGAGTTACATCGATGACAGGCCAACCGTTATCCGCAAATAGGCGCCGTGCGAAGGCGAGCTCGGCGGCCACTGCATCGGCATCCACATAATCGGTTTCCGGCGCCTGGTTGAGCGCGAGCAGGCGATTGCGGCGGATCTGGATCAGCCGGTCCGAGCCGGTGGTCAGACCCACGACCAGCGGATGCTTGAGCGAGAAAAGCGATGGCGGCGGCGGCGATTCCGGGACAAGCGGGATATTGGCGACCTTGTAGCCGCGATTGGCGAGATAGATGGAGGTCGGCGTCTTCGAAGTGCGGGACACGCCCGCGAGGACGATGTCGGCCTCCTCCCAATTCTGCGCGTTGACGCCGTCGTCATGCGCGATCGAAAACTGGATCGCGTCGACGCGCGCGAAATAAGCCGCGTCGAGCGCATGCTGGCGTCCTGGCCGCGCCTTGGCCTCCTGGCCGAGCACGGCGGACAAAGCGTCGATCACCGGATCGAGCGCCGACACCGCATGGATGCCGCGGCGGCGGCATTTCTGCTCGAGCTCGCGGCGGATATTGCTGTTCACCAGCGTGTAGAGGACGAGCCCAGGCCGACGCTCGATATCGTCGAGCACGCGATCGAGATGCCCTTCCGACCGGATCATCGGCCAGAAATGGCGCAGCGCCTCGACCCCGTCAAACTGGGCCAGGCACGCCTTTGCAACGACTTCCAGCGTCTCGCCCGTGGAATCCGAGAGGAGGTGGAGGTGGAACTGACCCATCAAGAATCCGCCTGTGGAAAAGCCTGGGGAAAGCGCTAGCGGAAGCTTCGGGGCGCTTTCAAGAAATCGATTCGCCCCCGTTGTCCGGATTCCATCCACAGTTCGCCGAACACCGGATAAGTTCCATCCCCAGATTGTGGATAGCGGGGATCGTTCCGGCGAATCTGCAGCGGCCCGTGGGGGCCTCCCGAGTCAAGCTGTTTGCAAAAACGGTGCGATTCAATAAACCCCCTGATCCGACGCCCTACAACCTTCATCAGACTCTCTTCTAATAAGACTCTTTAGATAAGAGAGGCGGAGCCCGCGCCCCTTATGTCCGGATCGAATAAGCCCCTGCTCACCGTGCTGAACGGCGGAAATCCGGGAAAAATGCCGATATGGCTGATGCGCCAGGCCGGCCGCTACCTGCCCGAGTACCGCGCGTTGAGGGCCGACAGGGGCGGCTTCCTCGAGCTGGTTTACGATACCGACGCGGCAGCCGAGGTCACGCTCCAGCCGATCCGCCGGTTCGGCTTCGATGGGGCCATCCTCTTCTCCGACATCCTGATCGTGCCTTATGCGCTCGGCCAGGATCTACGCTTCGAGGCTGGCGAGGGGCCGCGACTGTCGCCGCCGCTCGTCGATGCTGCCTTCGCCTCGCTTGAGGCCGTGCCAGAGCGTCTGGAGGCGGTTTACCGGACCGTGGATAAGGTGAAGCGAGCATTGCCGCCTGAAACCACCTTCCTGGGCTTTGCAGGCAGCCCGTGGACGGTCGCGACCTATATGATCGCGGGCAAGGGCAGCAAGGAGCAGGCCGACGCCCGGCGCTACGCCTATCGTGATCCGACGGCGTTCCAGGAAATCATCGACGCCGTCGCGGACATGACCGTCGACTATCTGTCAGGCCAGGTCGAAGCCGGGGTCGAGGCCGTGCAATTGTTCGACAGCTGGGCGGGCAGCCTGGCGCCGGCCCAGTTCGAACAATGGGTGATCGCGCCCAACGCGCGGATCATCGCCGCCTTCAAGGCGCGCCATCCCGATATTCCTGTGATCGGCTTTCCCAAGGGCGCGGGCGGCAAGCTCCCCGCTTATGCGCGCGAAACCGGGGTCGACGCGCTCGGCCTCGACGAAACGGTGGATCCGGCCTGGGCCCATTCCGCCCTGCCCGCTGGTCTCCCCGTCCAGGGCAATCTCGATCCGCTCGCGCTGATCGCCGGCGGCGACGCGCTTGAAAAGGCGGTTGCCCGTATCATATCAGCGCTCGAAGATAGGCCGCATATCTTCAACTTGGGGCATGGCATCTTGCCGGACACGCCGATCGCTCATGTCGAGCAACTCCTCCAACTGGTGCGCCAGTGACCGGCTATGATTTCGAAACGGCTCTTCAATTGACCTACGCCTGGATTAAGGCTGCGCACGTCATCTTCGTGATCTTCTGGATCGCGGGCCTGTTCATGCTGCCCCGCTACTACGTCTACCATCAGGAGGCGACGCCCGGATCGGTCGAGGAGAAGCGCTGGATCGACCGCGAGAAGAAGCTCCGCAATATCATCATCACGCCAGCCATGGCGATGGTGTGGGTGTTCGGCCTGACCCTCGCCTTCATGACCGGCGCCTGGTCGCAGGGCTGGTTCCACGCCAAGTTCGCGCTCGTCATCGCTCTGTCCGGCTATCACGGCTGGATGGTTGCTTATGGCAAGAAGCTCGCCCGCGGTGAGCGGCCTGTGAGCGGCAAGGCGCTGCGCATCATGAACGAAGTGCCCGGCATTGCCACGGCCATCATCGTCATCCTGGTGATCGTTCGCCCCTTTTAGTACATATTGACTTGAATCAGGGCGGAGCCTAACGCACCCTCAAGTCGTTAGCTCGCAGTCCTTTGCGGGCATCCAGCCGCATTCTGATCTCTCAGCGCTTCGGACGACCGTATCCCGCTTTCCCGAGAATCCTCATGCATCTCAAAGATTTGAAGCAGAAGACCCCCGCCGATCTGGTGGCCATGGCCGAAGAGCTTGGCATCGAGGGCGCATCCACGCTCCGCAAGCAGGAACTGATGTTCTCCATCCTCAAGGTCCAGGCCGAAAACGGCCAGGAGATCATGGGCATGGGGACGATCGAGGTCCTGCCCGACGGGTTCGGTTTCCTCCGCAGCCCCGAGGCGAATTATCTCGCCGGCCCCGACGACATCTATGTCGCGCCCAACCAGGTCCGGAAATTCGGCCTGCGCACCGGCGACACGATCGAGGGCGAGATCCGCGGTCCCAAGGACGGCGAGCGCTATTTCGCGCTGACCCGCCTGGTCTCGGTCAATTTCGACGATCCCGATGCGGTCCGCCATCGCGTCAATTTCGACAACCTCACCCCGCTCTATCCCGACGAGAAATTGCGGCTCGACACGCTCGATCCGACCCAGAAGGACAAGTCCGCCCGGGTCATCGATATCGTCAGCCCGCAGGGCAAGGGCCAGCGCGCCCTGATCGTCGCGCCGCCGCGCGTCGGCAAGACGGTGCTGCTGCAGAATATCGCCAAGGCGATCACCGAGAACCATCCCGAGGTCTTCCTGATCGTACTGCTGATCGACGAGCGGCCTGAGGAAGTCACCGACATGCAGCGCTCGGTCCAGGGCGAGGTCATCTCCTCGACATTCGACGAACCCGCGCAGCGCCACGTCCAAGTCGCCGAGATGGTGATCGAAAAGGCCAAGCGCCTCGTTGAGCACAAGAAGGATGTCGTCATCCTCCTGGACTCGATCACGCGCCTCGGCCGCGCCTACAACACCGTCGTGCCGAGCTCGGGCAAGGTCCTGACCGGCGGCGTCGACGCCAACGCGCTGCAGCGCCCCAAGCGCTTCTTCGGCGCCGCGCGCAATATCGAGGAAGGCGGCTCGCTCTCGATCATCGCCACCGCCCTGATCGACACCGGCTCCAAGATGGACGAGGTCATCTTCGAAGAGTTCAAGGGTACCGGCAATTCGGAAATCGTGCTCGATCGCAAGGTTGCGGACAAGCGCATCTTCCCGGCGCTCGACGTCGGCAAGTCCGGCACCCGCAAGGAAGAGTTGCTGGTGGATCCGGCGACCCTCTCCAAGATGTGGGTCCTGCGCCGCATCCTGATGCAGATGGGCACGATCGACGCGATGCAGTTCCTGCTCGACAAGATGAAGGACGCGAAATCCAACGAGGATTTCTTCGCCTCGATGAACCAGTAAGCCGCGGAGGCGTTCGCGAACGATGCTCGACTTCATCCTGAATTTCTCGCTGTCACTGGGCAGTCCCGGCAACATCTGGGACCATATCGTCGCCGATTTCTCGAACCTGGGCTCGCCTTCGGCTATGGCCGCGTTCGGCCAGGTGCTGATGATCGACATCATGCTTGCCGGCGACAATGCGATCGTCGTCGGCGCGCTTGCCGCGGGCCTGCCCGCCGATCAGCGCCGCAAGGTGATCATGATCGGCATCATCGCCGCCTTGGTCCTGCGCATCATCTTCGCGCTCGCGGTGACGTGGTTGCTCGGCATCGTCGGGCTGGTCTTCGCGGGCGGCCTGCTGCTGCTCTGGGTCGCGTTCAAGATGTGGCGCGACCTTCGCCACACCGCGGAATCGCCCGGCTCGGCCGAGATCGCGGGTGACGAGCATTCGGGCCTGAAGCCGGCCAAGAGCTTTGCGGCCGCCGCCTGGGCGGTCGCGGTGGCGGACGTCTCGATGAGCCTCGACAACGTGCTCGCGGTCGCCGGCGCGGCGCGCGACCATCCCGGCATCCTCGTGATCGGCCTGATCCTGTCGGTTGCGCTGATGGGCATCGCCGCGAACGTCCTGGCGAAATATATCGAGCGCTATCGCTGGATCGCCTGGGTCGGCCTCCTGGTGATCGTCTACGTCGCGATCAAGATGATCTACGATGGCTTTATCGATCCGTCGGTAGGCATCACCACCCTCTTCGCCTGATCGACGCCTTCGGCGCCCGGATCACGGAATCAGCAGGGTAGAACCTGTCGTGTTCCGCGATTCGAGCGCGCGATGGGCTTCGGCCGCGTCGGACAACGGATAGCGCGCGCCGATCCGCACCGGCACGGCGTCGCTGCCGATCATCTCGAACAGCCGGGCGGCCGACGCCCGCATTTCATCCGGCGTGGCGATATAATCGAACAAGGTCGGCCGCGTGACGAACAGCGAGCCGGCGCGGACCAGATCGAGCGGCGTGAAGGGGGGAACCGGCCCCGAGGCGTTGCCGTAGGTGACGATCAGGCCGCGACGTGCCGTGGACTGCAGCGAAGCCTCCCAGCTCGCGGCGCCGACGCCGTCTAGGACGACCGGCACGCCCTTGCCGTCGGTCAGCGCACGTACCTGCGCGGCAAGCTCTTCCATCGGGCAGGACAAAGCCTCGTCGGCCCCCGCTTCGCGCGCCTGCTGCGCCTTGGCCGGGCTGCCCGCATGCGCGATCACGCCCGCGCCGATCGCCTTTAGCCACGGCACCAGGATCGAGCCGACACCGCCCGCCGCGGCATGGACGAGGACGGTCTGGCCGGGCTCCACCCGGGCGCAGCGCTCGATCAGAAATTCGGCGGTGCAGCCCTTCAGCATCGCGGCGGCGGCGACCTCCGATCCGATCGCGTCGGGCAGCTTCACAGCGCGCTCGGCAGCGACGATCCGGTGTGTGGCGTAAGCGCCGAGCGGGCCGGAAAAGACTCCGACTCGATCCCCCCGCCGGAAGCCCTCCACGCCGTCTCCTGTGGCCTCGACGATCCCCGCGGATTCGTTGCCGAGGCCGCTCGGCAATGGAGTCGGGTACAGGCCCGAGCGATAATAAGTGTCGATGAAGTTGAGGCCGATTGCCTCGTTGCGGACCAGCAATTCGCCGTCGCCGGGCGCGAGCTTTCCTAGCGGTTCGCGCTCGAGGACCTCGGGCCCGCCCGTCTCCCGCATTGCAATGCGATAGGCTTCGGTCATGCCAGGTGCTGCGCGAAAAAGTCTTCGGTGCGGCTGTCGGCGAGCCGGGCCGCGTCCTCGCTGCGGCGCTGGCCCATCTCGGCGGCGAAGCCGTGGTCCTCGCCGGGATAATCGTGGAGCGTGACTCGGGGATGATCGTCCAGGCCCTCGTGCATCTTGGCCTGAACGTCGGGCAGCACGAAATGGTCGGCGCCGGCAATGTGGAGCATCAGCGGCCGCGCGATGCCGTGCTTCTCCTGCAGCAGCCCGTCGAGGCCGACCGCATAATAGCCGACGCTTGCGTCGACGTCGGTGCGCGCCGCCGTCATGTAAGCGAGCCGGCCGCCCAGGCAGTAGCCGACCACGCCGACCTTGCCCCCGTCGGGCATCATCGCGCGTGCGGCGCGGATCGTGGCCTCGATGTCCCGGATCCCGCGGTCCTGGTTGAAGCGGTTCATCAGTCCGAGCGCGGCCTGGAATTCCTCCGGAACGTCGGGGTTGAGCTCGACGCCCGGCTCGAGCGGCCAGAAGAGATCGGGCGCGATCGCGAGATAGCCGAGCCCGGCCCAATGGTCGGCCTTGCGACGGATGCCTTCGTTGACCCCGAAAATCTCCTGGATGACGATCACCGCCGCCTTGGGATCGCCGGCGGGGCGCGCCACATAGGCGTTGAAGGCCTGATCGCCGTCCAGGGTGCGGATCTCGGTCATCGCCATCGGGGTCTCCTCATGTGTTCCGGCTTGCGGGGTGGGGCGGGACTATACACATAGACCCGGCGGGGCCCGCAACCGCCCGAGGAGGTGAAGCCGATGAAAATCACGGTCGATGTCGATTGCACGCCGGAAGAGGCACGCCATTTCCTCGGATTGCCGGATTTGGCGCCGGTCCATGAGGCCTATGTCGAGCGGCTGCAGAAATTGGTGGCGGACGGCGTCACCCCCGAAATGGTCGGCGACATGATGAAGGCCTGGGGGCCGATGAGTGAAGCCGGCATGAGCCTGTGGAGCGGGATGCTGGGCCAGATGAGCGGGAAGAAGTGAGCCAAGCGGCCGCCGATACGATCTACGCTTTGTCCTCGGGCAATCCGCCGGCCGCGATCGCGGTTGTGCGGGTGAGCGGGCCGATGGCCGACGAGGCGGTGCGGATGCTGGCCGGGAGGTTGCCCGAGCCGCGGCGGGCGAGCCTGGCGACCTTGCGCCATCCCGCGCTGGGCGACTTGCTCGACAATGCGCTCGTGATCCGCTTTCCCGGCCCGAACAGCTCGACCGGCGAGGACCTCGTCGAATTCCACCTTCATGGCGGCCGCTCGGTGGTCGCGGCGGTGCTCGAGGCGCTCACGGCGGCGGCGGGGCTACGCCCGGCCCTGCCCGGGGAGTTTACCCGCCGCGCCTTCGAGAATGGCCGCATCGACCTCGCAGAAGCCGAAGGGCTCGCTGACCTCTTAATGGCCGAGACCGATTCGCAGCGCCGCGCCGCGCTCGCTTTGGCCGGGGGCGCGCTCAGCCGCCAGGTCGAGCAGTGGCAGCAGCGATTGCTGGCGCTCGCCGCGCAGGTGGAGGCGGCACTCGACTTCGCCGACGAGGGGGACGTCGAGGAAGAAGTCTCTCTGGCCGATTCGCCCTTCCTCCGCGCGCTCGTGGACGAATTGGCTGAAATGCTGAGCCGGCCCGGCAGCGAACGTCTCCGAGACGGGGTGCGGGTCGTCATCGCAGGTCCTCCGAATGCCGGAAAATCAAGCCTTCTCAATGCGCTAGCGGGTCGTCGGGCGGCGATCACCTCGCCGATCGCCGGCACGACGCGCGATAGGGTCGAGGCACCCACCGCAATCGGCGGCTCGCCGTTCCTGCTGGTCGACACGGCGGGTCTCAGGGAGAGCGGCGATGAGATCGAGACGATCGGCGTGGGGCTGGCCAAAGAAAGCCTCGCCGACGCCGACCTGATCCTGTGGCTCGGCGATCCCGGCGAGCGTCCCGATGGCGAGCGCACGATCGTCGTCGCCGCCAAGTCGGACCTCCGCGGCCAGGTGGACGCTAGCGCCGATATCAGCATTTCGGCCGAGACCGGCGCCGGAATGAACAAGCTTGTCGCATTGCTCGTCGAGCGCACCCGGACCCTGCTGCCGCGCGAAGGCGAAGTCGCGATCAACGCGCGGCATCGGGCGCTGGTGGCGGAATGCCTGGCAGCGCTGCGCGAGGCGGCGGGGGCGCACGACCTGATCATCGCTTCCGAGGCGCTGCGCCATGCCCGCGGCGCGCTCGATCGGATCACCGGCCGCGCCGGGGTCGAAGATATGCTCGACGCCCTGTTCGGGCAATTCTGCATCGGCAAGTGATGTTCCACGTGGAACAGGCGCGGCATTCTCGTCTTCGCCCCCAGGAGGATTTCGGCTAAGGGCCAGCGCATGAGCGAGCGGTACGACATCATCATCGTCGGTGGAGGCCATGCCGGCTGCGAGGCTGCGGCGGCCGCCGCGCGGATGGGCGCGTCGGTGGCGCTGGTGAGCTTCGCGCGCGAATCGATCGGGGCTATGTCCTGCAACCCGGCGATCGGCGGGCTCGGCAAGGGCCATCTCGTACGCGAGGTCGATGCGTTCGACGGGCTGATCGCGCGCGCCGCCGATCATGCCGCGATCCACTATCGCATGCTCAACGCGAGCAAGGGCGCTGCCGTGCGCGGCCCGCGCGTGCAGGCCGACCGGCGCCGATACAAGGAAGCGATTTACGCTTTGCTGGATGCCCAGCAAGGTCTGACGATCGTAGAGGGCGAGGCTGCGGCGCTGCGTTTTGACGGTACGCGCGTCGCAGGCCTGGCGCTGGCGGACGGGCGCGACCTCGGCGCGGGTGCGGTCGTTTTGGCCACCGGCACCTTCCTCAACGGCAAGCTGCATTTCGGGATGACTAACTGCGTTGGCGGACGGGTCGGCGAGCGCGCGGCGGTCACGCTGGCGGAGCAGTTGCGCGCGCTGAAGCTGCCGCTCGCCCGGCTCAAGACCGGCACGCCGCCGCGCCTCGACGGGCGGAAGATCGACTGGGCGGCGCTCGAGCGGCAGCCGAGCGATGATGGCGACTGGACGATGTCGTCGCTCGGTGGGGGCCGCGTTGCGCCGCAGCTCTTCTGCGCGATCACGCGGACGAATGCCCGCACGCACGAGATCATTCGCGGCTCGCTCGATCGCTCGCCGCTCTTTGCCGGCGAGATCACCGGCGTAGGCCCGCGTTACTGTCCGTCGATCGAGGACAAGGTCCACCGCTTCGGCGACCGCGACGGCCACCAGGTTTTCCTCGAACCCGAAGGGCTCGACGATGCCACCGTCTATCCCAACGGAATCTCGACCTCCCTCCCCGCGGACGTGCAGCTTGCCTTGGTTCGTTCCCTGCCAGGGCTGGAACGCGCCGAGATCGTCCAACCCGGCTATGCGGTCGAGTACGACCATGTCGACCCGCGCATCCTCGAGCCGACGCTCGGCGTACGCGACGTCGAGGGCCTCTATCTGGCCGGCCAGATCAACGGCACAACCGGCTATGAGGAAGCGGCAGCCCAAGGTCTGGTCGCGGGTTTAAATGCGGCAGCCCATGCGCTCGGCAAGACCCCGATCCTGTTCGATCGCAGCGACTCCTATATCGGCGTGATGATCGACGACCTCACCTTGCAGGGCGTGACCGAGCCCTATCGCATGCTGACCGCCCGCGCCGAGTATCGGCTGCGACTGCGTGCCGATAATGCCGATGCGCGGCTGACTCCCCAGGCGATCGCAGCCGGCTGCGTGAGCGAAGAAAGGCAGCGCGCGTTCGAAGCATGGCAAGCCGAGCGCGCCGCAATCGAGGGCCTGTTCGCGGGCAAGCACAGCGCGGCTGAACTCACTCAGGTCGGCGTGGGTGTCCGCGACGAGGGCGGCAAACGCAGCCTTGCGGACTGGATTCGCTTCCCGGAAGTGGACGCGAACGCGCTGCTGCGGATCGCCCCTGCCCTTGCCGAGCACAGCCGCGCCGTTCTGGATGAGGCCGTCCAGGACCATCGTTACGCCCCCTATCTGATCCGGCAGCAGGGCGAGATCGCGCGGCTCAAAGCCGACGAGGCGGTCCGGATCCCGGCTGATCTCGATTATCGCGCTATCGCCGGGCTCTCGAATGAGATGGTCGAGCGATTGTTGACGACGCGACCTCCGACTCTCGGTGCCGCGGGCCGCATCAGGGGGATCACTCCGGCGGCCCTGGCGGCGATCCTCGTCCATGCCCGGCGCAAGGCCGCGTAATGGACGAAGCGGCGGCGCGGCAGTGGCTCAGGGTAGAACTCGGTGTTTCACGTGAAACATTCGAGCGGCTCGATTCCTTCGTGGCTTTCTTGCGCGATGAGAATGAGCGCCAAAACCTTGTTTCACGTGGAACACTCGATTCGATCTGGACCCGTCACATCCTCGATTCGGCCCAGCTGATTCGTTTCGCACCCCTCGCCGCGACGTGGCTCGATCTCGGCACCGGCGCAGGTTTCCCGGGTCTTATTGTCGCGGCTCTACATCCGGCCCGCGTGACGATGGTCGAGGAGCGGCGCATGCGCGTGGATTTCCTCCACCGCGCCTCCGAGTTGCTCGGGATCGAACGCAAATCGGAAGTAATCCCGTCGAAGGTGGAGCGTTTCGAGGCGCGCCCATTCGACGCGATCAGTGCGCGGGCCTTCGCTCCGCTCGCCAAATTGCTCGATCTCGGCGCGCCATTCGCCACGCCTGGGACACGTTGGGTCCTACCGAAGGGGCGAAACGCGAAGTCCGAACTGGAAGCGGTCGAATCTTCGTGGCAGGGTGTCTTCCAGCTCGAACCCAGCCTCACCGACGCAGATGCACAGATCATCGTCGGGGAGCAGGTTCGCCGCAGGGGCAAGGGGACGCGTAAGCCATGATCCGTATCGCAGTGGCTAATCAGAAAGGCGGGGTCGGCAAGACCACCACGGCCATCAACCTCGCCACGGCGCTCGCCGCCACCGGCTGGAAGGTGCTGCTGGTCGATCTCGACCCGCAGGGCAATGCGTCGACCGGGCTCGGCATCGATCACGGCCAGCGCGAATCCTCGAGCTACGAGCTGCTGCGCGGCGATTGCACGCTGCCCGAGGCGGTCGTCGCCACTCCGGTCCCGCGCCTCGATATCGTGCCCGCCACCGTCGATCTGTCGGGCGCGGAAGTCGAACTGGTCGATTTCGACCAGCGCACCCATCGCCTCGAAATGGCGCTCGACAGCGCCACGCCCGGCCGCTGGGACGTGTGCCTGATCGATTGCCCGCCCTCGCTCGGTCTGCTTACGATCAACGCCCTGATCGCGTCGCGCTCGGTGCTGGTGCCGCTCCAGGCAGAGTTCTTCGCGCTCGAGGGCCTCAGCCAGCTGCTGAAAACCGTCGAGCGCGTGCGCGCCGGCTTCAACCCGCAATTGTCGATCCTCGGCGTCGCGCTCACCATGTACGACCGCCGCAACAACCTGTCGTCCCAAGTGGCGGACGATGTCCGCGCCGTGCTCGGCAAGGTCGTGTTCGACACCGTCATTCCGCGCAACGTGCGGCTGTCGGAAGCGCCCAGCCACGGCGTCCCCGCCCTCATCTACGACATGCGCTGCCCAGGATCGGAGGCCTATATGTCGCTCGCGCGCGAGCTGATCGGGCGCCTGCCCAAGCCGGCGGCCGCCGCATGAGCGAGGACGCAGCCATGCGCAAGCGGCCCTCCGGGCTTGGCCGCGGCCTCTCGTCCCTGCTCGGCGAAGTCGCCCAGGAAGCGCCGATCAGCGGCGCCGGCGTCCGCAACGGCATCCAGATGCTGTCGGTCGCAGCCATGGCGCCGCACCCGCACCAGCCCCGTCGCCATTTCGCCGAGGATGCGCTGGACGAGCTGGCCGAGTCGATCCGCGCGCGCGGCCTGATTCAGCCGATCGTCGTCCGTCCCCATGACGGCGGCTACCAGATCGTCGCCGGCGAGCGGCGCTGGCGTGCGGCGCAGCGGGCGCGTCTGCACGAAGTCCCGGTCATCGTCCGCGACTTCAACGAATCCGAGACGCTCGAAGTCGCGATCCTCGAGAATATCCAGCGCCAGGACCTCAACGCGATCGAAGAGGCCGAGGCCTATAAGAGGCTGATCGCGGAATTCGGCCACACCCAGGACGCGCTCGGGAAGCTCGTCCACAAGTCGCGCAGTCACGTTGCTAACCTATTGAGATTGCTGGAACTTCCTGAGAAGGTTCGGGCCTATGTTGCGTCGGGGGAGCTCAGCATGGGCCATGCCCGCGCGCTGATCACGGCCGACGATCCCGAAGCGCTGGCCCTCGAAGTGATCAATCGCGACCTTTCGGTCCGCGAGACCGAGAAGCTGGCCCGCTCCGGCAAGCCGAAGAAGGCGGGCCAGGCCAAGGCCGAGAGCAAGGGCGGCAGCGCCGACATCGAGGCGCTCGAGCGCCAGCTCGGCGACATGCTCGGTCTCAAGGTGCAGATCAGCCACGGCCCGGCCGGCGGGCAGGTCGCGCTCAGCTATTCGACGCTCGACCAGCTCGACATGATCTGCCAGCGCCTCAGCGGCGAGAAGATCTAGGGGGTGAAGGCGCTCTGAGCGCACTCGTCATTGCGAGCGTAGCGAAGCAATCCAGCTTGGCACCGCAGCCTTGGTGGATTGCCGCGTCGCTGCGCTCCTCGCAATGACGGGATCAGCGCAAGCGCGCGGCCTGGCGGCAGATCGCGAACAATTCTTCGTCGACCGCGAGCGGGCCGAGCCCGCCCGAAGCCTTCGCCTGCCGCTCCGCTTCGAGCAGGCGACCCATGCCCTTCGCAATGAGGTCGGAGCGCCAGCGCGACACCTGCGCGGCGACCGCGTCCTTTTCCTTCCAGAACACGGCCTTGCCGTGTGACGCCATGACGGCGCCGACATTGCTGCCGCGGTCGACCTCGGCGCGCAGCCGCGCGAGCAGGGTCATCCGCCGCAGCACCGCGCGGATCAGCGGGATCCCCTCGATCCCTTCGCTCTTCAGCCGTAGCAGCTCGGACTGGAGCATGGCCGGGTTGCCGCCGCTGACGCTGTCGACGAGGCGGCTCAAGTCGCCCTCCTCGCTGGCCGCGCCGACGGCGTCGATCACGTCATGGTCGATCGCCTGCGGCCGGTCCGGCGCCGCATCGACATAGAGCGCATATTTCTGCAGTTCCTGGGCGATGATCGCACGGTTGCCGCCGGTGAAATCGGCGATGCGACGGGCGAGATCGCCATGGACGGTGATTCCGACCTCGCGCGCCATGTCCGCGACGAGGCGCTCTGCGTCGCGGCCCTCGGGGACGTAGGAGGCGCAGGCCAGCGCCGCCTTCTCGGCCAGAGCGAGCTTCACCAGCTTGGAGGTGGGCTTGAGCGCCCCGGCGACGATCGCCACCGGATTGCCGGCGGTCGGCACCTCCAGCAGCGCCTCGACGGCGGGAAGCACCTCGTCGCCATTGGCGTCGACGAGGATGTATCGCGACCCGCCGAACAGCGAGATCGACGCCGCCTCGTCGGCAAGCCGCGCCGGATCGGACTTGAGTTCGGCGCCGCTGAGTTCGATCCGCTCGGCATCGTCGCCGACGCTCTTGGCCAAAAGCATGGCGAGGGCGCGGGAGCCGGCCTCGTCGGGCCCGTAGAGGAGGAAGAAGCGGGTGTCGGCGGTCGGCGCCCGCAGCGCCTTCTCGATCTGCGCCCTGTTGGCCTTCACTGGCCCCCGCCCGTCCGCGACACGTAGAGCGCGACGCGGGAGACAATCTGGTCGGCGATCTCGCGCGACAGCCGCTCGAGCGCGGTCTGCTCGGCGGCGACGGTGGCATATTCGGAGCTGACGACGTCGATGCCGGCATCGGATCCCGCGGTGGCGTCGAGCAGCACGGTGCCGACCGCAGCGTCGACGAGGCGATAGCGCGCGCGCAGCGTCCGCCGCTCGCGCGTGACGGCGTCGTCGCGGCGGATGCCGAAGCCGGTGATGTCGTCGTCGAGCTCGACCTCGAGCCGGTAGCGCGGCGTCGTGCTACCGGCGCCCAGCCGATCCTCGAGCGCCGTGCGGACCAGCCAGCCCGACTGGCCGGGGATGGGGGCGACCTGCACCGCCTGCAGCGTCTGCGCGACCACGCCGCTGCCGCCGCCGCCGTAAAGCGGCCGCAGCGTGCAGCCGCCGAGCGCCAGGACGAGAGCTAGGGCGGCGATCCGGATCATGCGACCAGGTTCACCAGGCGGTCGGGAACGACGATCACCTTGCGCGGCGCCTTGCCTTCCAGGATGCGCACCACCTTCTCGGAGGCTAGCGCCATTTGCTCGAGCGCTTCCTTGGGCGCGCCCTTGGGGACAGTGAGCGTATCGCGCAGCTTGCCGTTGATCTGGACGGCGATCGTCACCTCCTCCTCGACCAGCAAGGCCGGATCGATCGCGGGCCAGGGCTGGTCGGCGATCAGGCCGTCGTGGCCGAGCGCAGCCCAGGCCTCCTCGGCGAGATGCGGCACCATCGGCGCCACCAGCAGCAGCAAAGTTTCGGCCGCCTTGGTGCGCGAGGCAGACGGCGCCGCCTTCTCGACCGCATTGGCGAGCTCGTAGACGTTGGCGACGGCCTTGTTGAAGGCGAGCGCCTCTATATTGGCGGCGACGCTGGCGATCGTCTGGTGGAGCTTGCGGTCGAGCGCCCTGTCCTCGCCCTGCCCGGTCTGCACCTCGGATCCCATCCGCCACAGCCGCTGGACGAAGCGCCACGCGCCCTCGATGCCGGATTCGCTCCACGGCAGATCGCGCTCGGGCGGGCTGTCCGAGAGCATGAACCAGCGCACCGCGTCGGCGCCGTACTGATCGACGATCGGCTCGGGATCGACGGTGTTCTTCTTGGACTTGGACATCTTCTCGATGCGGCCGGTGGTCACCGGTTCGCCGGTCTCGGCGATGATCACGCCGCCCAGCCGGTGCTCGACCTCCTCGGGCGACAGCCAGCGGCCGTCGGGCGCCTTGTAGGTCTCGTGCGTCACCATGCCCTGCGTGAAGAGACCCTTGAACGGCTCCTCGATGTCGAGCTTGCCGATCCGCTTCAGCGCGCGAATCCAGAAGCGGGCGTAGAGCAGGTGCAGAATCGCATGCTCGACGCCACCGATATATTGGTCGACCGGCAGCCAGCTCTCGGCCACCGCCTTGTCGAACGGCTTGTCCGTCGGCTGGCTGGCGAAGCGGATGAAGTACCAGGACGAATCGACGAAGGTGTCGAGCGTGTCGGTCTCGCGCCGCGCGGGAGCGCCGCACTTGGGACAATCGGCCTTGTTCCACGTCGGGTGGCGCTCGAGCGGGTTGCCGGGGATGTCGAAGCTGACGTCCTCGGGCAGCACGACCGGCAACAGGTCCTTGGGGACGCCGACCGGGCCGCACGTCTCGCAATGGACGATCGGGATCGGCGTGCCCCAGTAACGCTGGCGCGACACGCCCCAGTCGCGCAGGCGCCATACGGTGGTGCCCTCGCCCCAGCCCGCTTCCTCGGCGCGGCGGATAATCTCGGCCTTGGCCGCCTCGACCTCCATGCCGTCGAGAAAGCGCGAATTGACGATCACGCCGCCGCCGCTGAACGCCTCGCCTTCGACCGGGTCGGAGGCCTGCGCCGCGGTCGGCGCGACGACGCGGCTGATCGGCAGCGCGTATTTGGTGGCGAATTCGAAGTCGCGCTGGTCGTGCGCCGGCACGCCGAAGACGGCGCCGGTGCCGTAATCCATCAGCACGAAATTGGCGATGTAGAGCGGCAGCTTCCAGCTCGGATCGAGCGGGTGGATAACGGAGAGGCCGGTATCGAAGCCCTTTTTCTCCATCGTCTCGAGCTCGGCCGCGGTGGTGCCGCCCTTCTTGCACTCGGCAACGAACGCCGCGACCGCATCGTCGCGCGCGGCCAGCGTCTGCGCGATGGGATGATCCGGCGAGACTGCGGCGAAGCTGGCGCCGAAGATCGTGTCGGGCCGGGTCGTGAAGACCTCGAGCGCGTCCGGAAGCGCGTCCAGAGCACCTGCATCGACCGCGTGCGAGCCCGCCACGCCGTGAATGTCCCTGCGCACCGCGCCATGGTCGATCGCGAAGCGGAAGCGCATGCCGACGCTCTTGCCGATCCAGTTCTCCTGCATCAGCCGGACCTTGTCGGGCCACTGGTCGAGCGTGCCGAGGCCGTCGAGCAGTTCGTCGGCGAAATCGGTGATCTTCAGGAACCACTGGCTGAGCTTGCGCCGCTCGACGGCGGCGCCCGAGCGCCAGCCCTTGCCGTCGATCACCTGCTCGTTGGCGAGCACGGTCATGTCGACCGGGTCCCAGTTCACCTCGCTCTGCTTGCGATAAACGAGCCCGGCCTCATAGAGATCGAGGAACAGGGCCTGCTCGTGCCCGTAATAATCGGGCTCGCAGGTCGCGACCTCGCGGCTCCAGTCGAGCGCGAAGCCGAGGCGCTTCAGCTGGGCGCGCATCGTCGCGATATTCTGGCGGGTCCAGCTGCCCGGATGGACCTTCTTCTCCATCGCCGCATTCTCGGCGGGCATGCCGAACGCGTCCCAGCCCATCGGATGGAGCACTTCGAAGCCCTTCATCCGCCGATAGCGGGCAAGCACGTCGCCCATCGTATAGTTGCGGACGTGGCCCATGTGGATGCGCCCCGACGGATAAGGGAACATCTCCAGGACGTAGGATTTGGGTTTGTCGCTGTCGTCGGAGGCGTGGAAGGAGCCTCGCTCCTCCCAGATCTTTTGCCAGTGCGCATCGGCCTTAAGCGGATTGAAGCGCGATGCCATCTCTTGAACTTACCTTTTGAATTGAAACGCTTAGCTACTGACGGCGCTGCGACGCAGGTCGCGTGCCTTGGTCAGGATGATCTCTTCCAGCTTCTGGACGGTGGCGGCGGCGACGGGCGCCTCGATCCACTGGCCGTTCTGGTAGACCTGGCGCGAGGCGGCGACGCGCAGCGCGTCGGCGCGAAGGTCGCGGTCGAGGATGGTCGCGGTCACCTTGACCCGCTCGTTCGGAGAATTCGGGTTGGCGTACCAATCGGTGACGATGACGCCGCCGTTGGAATCCACCTGGGCCATCGGCGCGAACGACAAGGTGTCGAGCGCGGCACGCCACAGATAGGAGTTCACGCCGATCGTCGTCACCGCCGAAGCGGCAAGATCGGCTTTGGGGATTTCGCGATTGCTCGCGCAGGCGGAAAGCGTCGCGACACACACAATCGCCATGCCGATAGAAACAGCGCGGGCCATCAGGGATTCCTCGAAATTTACGGTCGGCAGCCGTTATAGGTATCCCCGCGCTTGCGGCAAGCCGTCTTGGCCACTAGAGGCGGCCGGCGGACCGAAGGGGTGGGGATGTCATCGGTCTGCAGCACAGGTTGTGGAAAAGATGCAACAACCCGGAACGATTCGTTCGACGGGGGAGCGCTTTGCTGGTTTCATGCGCTCTGGCATATTACATGACCTTCAATCGGGGAGTCGTAAGGCAGTGATGAAGTTGGCGGGGATCGGTGCAGTTGGAGGCACAGCGCTTGTTGCGCTGTCGCTTTTGCTGACTCCTGCCATCGCCGCCTCCAACCAGCCCCAGAAGGCAAAGAAGGCCGCGCCCAGCCTGTCGCTCGGTAGTGGCAACGGCTTCACGCCGGCGATCGCCGACCCGCGCCTCGCCGCCGAATTCGCCCGCCGCGGCCTCCAGTCGAGCTTCCGCTTCACGCCCTCGTCGGCCTCCGGCGACAAGAGCAAGGCCGTTCGGGTCGCGGTTCGCGCCCGTTCCGGCGCTGCCGCCCTTGCGGCGCGCGGCGGTGAGAATTCCGCGAGCGCCGTCACGGCGATCACGCCGACCGCCTACAATCTCGGAGTCTCGGTCGGCTGGAAGCGCTTCGCGCTCTCCGGCGATGTCGCCAAGGTCGATGGCGGCCCGGTCCCGGGCGGTCGCGAGGCGGCCGAAGTCGGCGTCAGCTATTCGCTCAAGAAGTTCACCGGCCGCCTGGCCGTGGGCGCCGAGCGCAGCGACGGCACCGCCCCGCTCGTCCTGCCCAAGGAAAGCAGCTATTCGGTCGACGTCGGCGGTTCGTACCGCCTGACTCGCAACCTCGATCTCACCGGCGGCGTGCGCTATCGCATTCAGCATGACCGGCTCGAGGCTCTCGAGGACGACCGGCGCGACAGCCAGGCCGTCTATATCGGAACCGCCTTCCGCTTCTGATCCCGCTCAGGCGCTCCAGGCGTCGATTGCGGCCCATCCATAAGCCCCGAGATTTCGGGCGCGATCCGCTTCCATCCCGCCCAGTGCAATGACCGGTAGCTGGGTGCGCCGCGCCAGCGCGCGGAAGCGCAGCGGGCCCAACGGCTCGACCTCCGGATGCGAGCGAGTCGCGAAGACGGGTGACAGGAAGACGGCGTCGGCGCCGCTGCGCTCGGCGGCGCGAATCTCCCGCAGATTGTGAGCCGGTGCAGTGCGCAGCCCGCCATGAAGGCGCCGTCCGCGTCCGTGCGTGCCGTCTCCGCCCCACCGTTCCGTTCCGCCCGCGAGCAAGACCAGGCCGCGCTCCCGGGCGGCCGCCTTGACGCGCTCGAACAACGCGCGGCGCTCCGGGTCCGGCAGGCTATAGTGGCGGAAGACGATGCCGGCGCCGCGCGGCAGCCGCGCGATCGCGGTCCAGAGAGCCTCGCCCTGGCGTTCGTCGGTCATCAGCCACAGGCGCGGCAGAGGCTGGCGGCGGTGCATGCCCCTTTCTATAGCAGCGCCCATGAACGACGCATCAACCGCCGCCCGCCTGGCCGAAGTCCGCGACCGCATCGCCAAGGCCGCCGCCCTTGCCGGCCGCAAGGAGGACGCGATCGAGCTGATCGCGGTCTCCAAGACCCATCCCGCCGACGCGATCGTGCCTCTGCTCGAGGCCGGGCATCGCAGCTTCGGCGAGAATCGGGTGCAGGAGGCGGAAGCAAAATGGCCCGCGCTGCGTGCGCTTTTCCCCGATGTCCGGCTTCACCTGATCGGCCAGCTCCAGTCCAACAAGGCCGAGGAAGCGGTGGCCCTGTTTGACGCGATCCATTCGGTCGACCGTCCGTCGCTGGTCGCCGCCCTCGGCAAGGCGGTGGAGAAGAGCGGCCGCCGGCCGGCCTGTTTCGTCCAGGTCAATATCGGCGACGAGCCGCAGAAGGGCGGCTGCCCGACGGCGGAGCTTCCGGCGCTGCTCGACCAGTGCCGCGAGGCCGGCCTCGATATCGCAGGGCTGATGTGCATTCCCCCTGCCGATGTCGAACCCGCGCCCTACTTCGCGTTGCTCGCCAAGCTGGCGCGCCGCCACGAACTGCCGGGGCTCAGCATGGGCATGTCGGGCGATTTTGAAACGGCGGTCATGACCGGCGCCACCTATGTCCGTGTCGGCACCGCTTTGTTCGGCGCGCGCGAATGACGTTCGACTGCCTGATATTCGATTTCGACGGGGTGCTGCTCGAGAGCGAATATGTCGGCAACCGGCAGATCGCCGAATATCTGACGGCCAGGGGTCATCCCACGACTCCCGAGGAGTCGATGCACCATTTCATGGGGCTGAGCGGGACGGACTTCTTGGCGGCGATCGAGCGATGGATCGGCCGCGCCTTGCCCGAGGACTTCCACGACACGCGCGCCGCCGAGGATGCGCGTGTCCTGAGCGAAGGGATCGAAGCGGTGGCGGGCGCCGTCGCCTTCATCGAATCGCTGCCGCCGGAGCTGCCCAAGGCGATCGCATCGTCCAGCCGCAGCCACTGGATCCAGACCCATCTCGACCATCTCGGCCTGCGCCACCACTTTGGCGACAGGATCTTCAGCGGCCGCGAGCATGTCGCGCGCGGCAAGCCCGCGCCCGACATCTATTGGCACGCCGCCGCCGCGATGGGCGTCGACATAAGCCGCACCCTGATCATCGAGGATTCGCCGGTCGGCGTTGCCGGCGCGGTCGCGTCCGGGGCTACAGTCGTCGGATTGTGTGCGGGCAGCCACTGCCTGCCCGGCCATGCCGATCGGCTGCGCACGCTCGGCGTCCAGCACATCGCGACGAATTTCGACGAGGTCGCCGCGCTGCTCGGTCGCTAGAGCTGGTGCCCGCTGCGCAGGCGCTTGGTGTCGAGATAGGCTTGGTTGTGGGGATTGGCCCCGGTCTTGAGCGGCACCCGCTCGACGACCCCGATGCCGGCCCCCTCCAGCCCGGCGACCTTGCGCGGATTGTTGGTCAGCAGCCGGACTTCCTTCTGGCCGAGCAATTGGAGCATGCGCACGGCGACCGAGAAATCCCGCTCGTCGTCGCTGAAGCCGAGGCGCACGTTGGCGTCGACCGTGTCGAAGCCCTGATCCTGGAGCGCGTAGGCGCGCAGCTTGTTGACTAGGCCGATCGCGCGCCCTTCCTGGCGCAGATAGAGCAAGATGCCCCATCCCTCGTTGGCGATGGCGGCGATGGCGTCGTTGAGCTGGGGGCCGCAATCGCATTTCAATGAGCCCAGCGCGTCCCCGGTCAGGCACTCGCTGTGCAGCCGCACCAAAGGCGGCTTGCCGCTCGGACTGCCGATGACCAGAGCGACATGCTCGGCCGCGTCCTCGCCGGAGCGGAAGGCGACGATCTCGGCCTTCTCGGCGCCCCGGATCGGTAGGCGTGCCCGCGACGCGATCGTGAGCGAGGGCGTGCGGTCGTAATCGGCGACGACGGTCGAACTCAGCGCCACTTCGGGGTCGCCGCCGCCGCCGACGAAGAAAGCGGGCAGGAGCCCCGCTCGCCGCGCAAGACGGAGCGCGGCCTGCGCCGCTTCCGGGCAATCGCCGGCGACCGTGCGGAACGGTCCCTTCATCGGCCGGCTGAGATCGAGCGCGGGGTCGGCGATCGCGGTCGCTTCGGTGAGGTCGATCCATGGCGAACGCTCGATCCGGACCGGCCCTGTCGGAACCGCCTCGCGCTGGTTGGCCAGCTTCAGCGTCACCGCGCGATTGCCCGAAATGAGGATATCGGACGGGCCGGCCGCGTCGAACGCGGCCAGGCCCTCCGGATCCGCCGTCTCGACGGCGAGGAAAGAGGTGCCGTCGATGGCGATCGGCCAGCCGCGCCGCAGCGCATCGATGGCGCGGGCGACATCGCGCCCGCCGGTCAAATGGCGAACTCGGTGACGAGCGGCACGTGGTCCGACGGCTTGATCCAGCTGCGGCAGTGCTCGAGTACCTCGTGGGCGACGGCGAGCTTCGCCACGTCCTGGGTCGCCCACATATGGTCGAGCCGGCGGCCACGGTCGTTCTTGGTGAAATCGGGCGAACGGTAGCTCCACCAGGTGTGGAGACGCTTCGGCGCCGGATGGAAATGGCGGCCGAGGTCGGCCCAGTCGCCGCTCTGCTGCAGGCGGTTCAGCGCCTCGACCTCGATCGGGGTGTGGCTGACGACGTTGAGCAACTGCTTGTGGCTCCACACGTCGCATTCGAGCGGCGCGACGTTGAAGTCGCCTACCAGGAGTGTGGGGCGCTTGCACTGCTCGGACCAGCGCGTCATCCGCTCGATGAAATCCAGCTTCTGCCCGAACTTGGTGTTGACGCTCCGATCGGGGATGTCGCCGCCGGCGGGGACATAGACATTCTCCAGCCGGATGCCGCATTCGAGCTGCACGCCGAGATGGCGCGCCTCGCCATTGTCCTGCCAGTCGAAGCGGTCGTCCTCGCGCATCGGCACACGGCTGATGATCGCGACGCCATGGTGCATGCGCTGGCCGCAAAGCATGATGTGGTCGTAGCCGAGCTTGTGGAACAGGGCGCGCGGGAAATCCCCGTCCACCACCTTGGTCTCCTGCAGGCACAGGATATCCGGGCGGTGGTCGATGAGGAACTGTTCGACGATGCCGAGGCGGGCGCGAACGGAGTTGATGTTCCAGGAGGCGATCTTCAGCGTGGCAGGCATCAGCGGCGTTTAGCGTCCGGTCTCGAATCTGTCGACAAGCACCGCGCCACACAGGAAAAGGCCCTCGCTCCGGGGGCGTGGAACGAGGGCCGTCCAAGCGTTTTGCGACGCGAGGTCAATTGCGACGTCCGGCCGGGCAACAGGGGGGAAACCCGGGGGGATTCGCAATTGCACCCCTCTCTATAAAGAGCCGTACCTGTCGCCGCGATGAATGGCGTTAACTATTTCGACACTTATCCGCGCGGGCCCTTGCGACGCGGGTCAGTCCAGCGGAATGCCGATTCCGCCACCGCCACGTTGAAGCGCTGGTTCGACAACTTGATCGTCGTGCGGTTGTTCTGCGCGTCGATCGTCGTCCAACCCTGCAGCATCAGTCCCTGCGGCGCGCTTCCGATCTTGGCGAAGGCGATCGAAATGGTGCCGAATTCCGGCTTCTTGGGATCGCGCGCCTGAATCATCAGCACCTGGTCGTTATTGGTGACGACCTTGGCGATGCCGTCGAGCTTCTTGTCGGGGTTGAGCAGCACCGACAGCGGCGAATTGCCGATCGGCCAGCGCGAGACCTGCTTCACCTCGTAATCGATCATGGTCAGGGCCTTGCCGTCGCCGACGATCAGCAGCGGCACGCCCTTCTGATACTGGAAGCGGATTTTGCCGGGCCGCTTCATCGTCAGCGTCCCGCCCAGCGACTGGCCCTTGCGGTCGGTCTGAACGAAATTGGCGGTCATCGTGTCGACCGCGCGCAGATGCTGGGTCACCTGATTGAGCGGCGACGCGGCCTGCGCGGCCGCCGTCGCCGGCGTCACGGACGCAATCGTCAGCGGCACGGCGGCCAGGGCAAGCGTCGTGAAACGCAACATGCAGTGTCTCCGTATAATGTTTGGAAGGGATATGGGGTTGCTGGCTTGAATGCCTACTGAACCCCTCCGTTCCATTCCGTTCAGACTCAGATGGCGTGGCCTTCGGCGTCGATCAGGACTTCGCGGCGGCCGACATGGTCGGGTGCGCTGACGATTCCTTCCTTCTCCATCCGCTCGATCAGGCGCGCGGCATTGTTGTAGCCGATGCGCAGCTGGCGCTGGATGTAGCTGGTCGATGCCTTCTGGCTTTCCGCCACGGTCTGCACCGCCTTGCGATAGAGCTGGCTGTCGGGATCGTCCTCGCCGGTCGGCTGGCCCTCGAACATGTAGCCGCCGTCCGCGGGCTCCTCGGTGACCGACTGGACATATTCGGGATGGCCCTGGCCGCGCCAGTAATCGGCGACGGCGCGGACCTCCTCGTCGGTGACGAAGGGCCCGTGGACGCGCGCGATCTGCTTGCCGCCCGGCATGTAGAGCATGTCGCCCTTGCCGAGCAGCTGCTCGGCGCCCTGCTCGCCGAGGATGGTGCGCGAATCGATCTTGGAGGTGACCGAGAAGGAGATACGGGTCGGCAGGTTGGCCTTGATCACGCCGGTGATGACGTCGACCGAGGGGCGCTGCGTCGCCATGATCAGGTGGATGCCGGCGGCGCGCGCCTTCTGGGCGAGGCGCTGGATCAGGAACTCGACCTCCTTGCCCGCGGTCATCATCAGGTCGGCGAGCTCGTCGACGACGACGACGATCTGCGGCAGCAGGTCGAAGTCGAGCTCCTCCATCTCATATTTGGGCTGGCCGGTTTCCTGGTCGTAGCCGGTCTGGACGCGGCGCCCGAGCGACTGGCCCTTCTGCTTGGCCTCGCGCACCTTGGCGTTGAAGCTGGAGAGCTGGCGGACGCCGACCGACGCCATCATCCGGTAGCGCTCCTCCATCTGCTCGACGGTCCATTTCAGCGCGCGCACCGCCTTCGCGGGCTCGGTGACGACCGGCGACAGGAGGTGCGGGATGTCGTCATAGACGCTGAGTTCCAGCATCTTCGGATCGATCATGATCATGCGACACTGCTCGGGCGTCAGCCGGTAGAGCAGGGACAGGATCATGCAGTTGAGGCCGACCGACTTGCCCGAGCCGGTGGTGCCGGCGACGAGGAGGTGCGGCATCGGCGCGAGATCGGCGATGACCGGATCGCCGGCGATATTCTTGCCGAGGATCAGGGGAAGCGAGGCGACCTGGTCCTCGAACGCCTCGGACGCGATCAGCTCGGCCAAAGTCACCATCTCGCGCTTGGCGTTGGGCAGTTCGATGCCGATCACGCTGCGGCCCGGGATGGTCGCGACGCGCGCCGACAGGGCCGACATGTTGCGCGCGATGTCGTCGGCAAGCTGGATGACGCGGCTCGCCTTGATGCCGCTCGCCGGCTCGAGCTCGTACATGGTGACGACCGGGCCAGGCCGAACTTCGACGATCTCGCCCTTTACCGAGAAATCCTCGAGCACCGATTCGAGCAAACGGGCGTTGCGCTCCAGCGCCGCCTTGTCGAGCTTGCCGGTGGCCGGCGGCGGCGGCGGATTCAAAAGATCGAGCGTCGGCAGCGTGTAGGCATCGCCCAGCGCCAGCGACGGCTGGCGCTCGCGTTGCGGCCGGCGGCTGGTGTCGGGCGGCTTGCGGTCGGCGATGACGGTCCGCGGCGGCTCGGCCGGGGTGATCACCGGCGCGCGCGCGGGCTTCTCGGCGAGATCCTCCTCGTTGATCTCGTCATAATCCTCGATCGTGGAGGCGGCGCGCTCTCGGCGCGTGAACAGCCACTGCCGCTCCTCGGCGCGCAGGCCGAGACCGAGATACCAGAGGAACAGGCCGGCGAGCGCGAACAGTGCGACCGTGACGACCCGGAACGGCTCGGCGATGCCGGGCTCGCCGATCAGGCCGATTCCCCAGTCGGTGAGCCGCGCCAGCGACAGGCCGAAGGCGCCACCCCAGCCTGCGGGCAGGCCATTGACCGCGCCGCCGAACAGCAGGGCGACGGCGGTGCCGAGCAGGATCAGTCCGAGGATGCTGAGCAGGAGGGCGCGGATCCAGCGGCCCGGCTCGGTGCCACGCGCCAGGCGCAGGCCCAGCAGCAGGACCAGGGGCACGAGCAGGCCCACGACCGGGCCCCACAGGCTGAGCAGAAGATCGGACGCGAAGGCGCCGGGCGCGCCGAGCCAGTTCTGAACAGGCCCCGCGGCGGAGGTGTTGAGCGAGGGATCGGTGGGGTGGTAGCTCACCAATGCCAGCACGGCGAGCAAGGCAGCAGCTATCAAGGCGATCCCGCCGAGCAGGGTGCCCGAGCGCATCGCGCCTTTCTTCATGCCGTTCCGCCACTGGGCCATCCGGCCCTTCCGGCCCCCGCGCGCCGCTGATGATGCCACGTCCGTGCCCCAAATGTTCTCTTATGCTTAATGCGCTGGCCGGGAGTCCGCGGTCAAGCGCTTGGCGTTGCCCGTCTGCATCGCTAGAGCGGGAAAATGGAGCGCGCGGACGTCATCATCCTCGGCGGAGGCCTGGTCGGGCTGACGCTGGCCATTGCCCTCGACAAGCACGGCCTGTCCAGCATCGTCGTCGATCCGGCGGACCCGGTAAAAACCCTCACCCCGCAATATGATGGCCGGACCACCGCGGTCTCGAGCTCGTCGTGGCGGATGCTGGAGGCGATCGGAGTAGGCGAGCGGCTCGACGACAAGGGCTGCGCGATCCGCTCGATCCGGGTCAGCGACGGGCTCGAGCCTGGCGGACTCGTGTTCGATCCGCCGGCCGACGACGATCCGCTCGGCATCATGTTTGAGAACCGGCTGCTGCGCGCAGCGTTGCGCGACACGGCCATGGCGGCCAAGGGCGTCAATCTGGTTATGCCGGCTCGCCCGGGTGAAGTGGTGCGGGACTCGACCGGCGTCCGCGTCGCGCTCGACGACAGCCGCCTGATCGCCGCGCCTCTGCTGATCGGCGCGGAAGGCCGCAATTCGCCGTCGCGCGAGGCCGCGGGCATCACGGTCGCGCGCTGGCGCTACGACCATGTCGCGATCATCGCCACCGTCAACCACGAGCGCAGCCACGAAAATGTGGCCTATGAGATCTTCTATCCGGCCGGCCCGTTCGCGATCCTGCCAATGCTGGCCGCCGAGAACGGCATGCATCGCTCGGCGATCGTGTGGTCGGTCAACGCCGACGATGCCGCCGCGATCATCGATCTGCCCGAGCGCGCGCTCGCGGCCGAGATCGAGAAGAGGATGGGCGGCTTCCTCGGCGCGATCACGCTGGCGGGGCCGCGTTCCAGCTATCCGCTCGGTTTCCACCATGCCGCGACCATCACCGGCGAGCGGCTCGCGCTGGTCGGCGACGCCGCCCACGGCATCCATCCGATCGCCGGCCAGGGCCTCAATCTCGGCTTCCGCGACGCCGCCGCATTGGCACAAGTGCTGGTCGAAGGGGCACGGATCGGGCTCGATCTCGGCGACGCACAATTGCTGGCGCGTTATGAGCGCTGGCGCAGCCTCGACACTTTCACGGTCGCCGCCACTACCGACGCGCTGACCCGTCTTTACGGCATCCCCGGCAAGACCGCTTCGGCGGTCCGCCGCTTCGGCATGAGCGCGGTGCAGCGCATCCGACCGCTCAAGGACCAACTGATGGCCGAGGCTCGTGGCGAGAGCGGCGACATGCCGTTGCTGCTACGCGGCCTGACCATCTAGGCGGCGGGCTTCTTCGACCAACAGCACCGGCAGCCCGTCGCGGACCGGATAAGCGAGGCCGGCTTCGTCCGAAACCAGCTCGCTCCGCTCGCGATCGTAGCGCAACGGCGTGCGGGTCGCCGGGCAGACCAGCTTGGCGAGCAGCGCCGGATCGATGTCGCCGCTCATTGCAGCGTCTCGGGACCGTCCGCGCCGCCGGGCAGGATGCGCTGGAAATGCATGAACTGGACGAGCAGGTCGGTGCGCGCAGCAAGGTCGGCCGCTTCGAGCAGAGCCTGCTTCGAGCCGACGTCGAGCGGGGCGATCTGGGCGATGCCGTTGACCAGCATCTCGTCGTCGAGCCGGCCGACCGCCTCCCAGTCGACGGCATAGCCGAGCGCGTCGGCGTAGCGGCGCGCCTCCCGCTCGAGCTCGGCGCGCTGGATGCTGGCGAGCGGCTCGGCATCCTCCTCGTCGTCGAAGCCGCTGCGGTCCGCATCCACCTGCCGGTAGGGCGTCATGACGTCAGCCTCGCCAGCGATGCGGAAGCGCGAGACCCCTTCGAGGACGATGTTGAAGCGGCCGTCGTCCAGTTCCTCCGAACCGACGATGCGGCCGATGCAGCCGACTTCGAAGAGCCCCGGCGGCTCCCCCGAATCCCTGGGCTGGACCATCGCGATCCGCTGGTCGCTGGCGAGCGCGTCGCGCACCATCGCGCGGTAACGCGGCTCGAAAATATGCAACGGCAATTGCGCGCGCGGAAACAGCACGGCCCCGGCGAGCGGGAAGATCGGCACCCGTAGGAGGCCGGCCTTCGCCATCAGGTGAACAGGATCGACGAGAGGCGGCGGCGCTGCTGCGACACCCAGGGATCTTCCAGGCCGACCACTTCGAGCAATTGCAGCAAACGCTTGCGCGCGGCGCCGTCGTTCCAGTCGCGGTCGCGCTGGATGATTTCGAACAATTGGTCCGCCGCCGCCTGGCGGTCGCGGCTCATCAGCGCGCCGGCGAGCTCGTAGCGCGCCTCGAGATCGTCGGGATTGGCGGCGATTCGCGCGTCGAAGGCGCTGGTGTCGACGCCGGGCTCGGCTGCGGACGCGAGGGCGATGGCCGAGCGAGCGCGGGCGATGGCGGGCTCGGCGGCGATCTTTTCCGGAACCTGATCGAGCAGGGCCGTGGCCTCGTCGACGCGGCCCGTCGCGACCAGCGCGCGCGCCAGCCCAGAGACCGCGTCCGGATTCTCGGGCGCCATCTCGATAATCTGGCCGAAGATCGAAGCGGCGCGTTCGCCGTCGCCGTCGGCCAGCACCTGCTCGCCCATCTCGATCAAAGGCGCGACCTCGGCTTCGGCCTGCTGCGCGTCGCCCTCGATCGGGAGCTGTGCGAGGAGCTGGTCGAGGATGCGCGTGAGCTGCCCCTCGGTGCGCGCCGGGGTGAGGTCGGCGACCGGCTGGCCCTGGAAGACGGCATAGACGGTGGGGATCGTCTGAATCCGGAATTGCGCCGCGATCAGCTTGTTCTCGTCGACATCGACCTTGACCAGCCGCACGCCGCGGTCCGCATAATCGGCGGCGACCTTTTCCAGCACCGGGGTCAGCTGCTTGCACGGGCCGCACCATTCAGCCCAGAAGTCGAGAATCACCAGCGACGTCATCGACGGGTCGATCACGTCGCGCTTGAAAGAATCCAGCGCTTCCTTCTCGGCCGCGCTCATGCCCAACGTCGCCACAATCGTCTCCCTGTTCGTACCGCCCCTATGTGGGATGAAGCCCGCCTCTGCCAACCCCGCGAGAAATTCCGCGAAAACGGGTTGCGGCCCTGAAAAACCGATGCTAACCGCCCCTCACCTTGATCGGGGGCAACGAGCCGCCCGGTCCGCCGAGCGGGCGTAGCTCAGGGGTAGAGCACAACCTTGCCAAGGTTGGGGTCGAGGGTTCGAATCCCTTCGCCCGCTCCAGTCTTTCCAGACAGCATCATACTAGCACCGGCCGGATCAGCGGTCCGCACACCATGTTGGCCTGCCGATGGGGCCGACAGCCATTGGCGTGCGCATCCCGATCCCCACGGAACGCTTGGCCGTTCGCGCCGTTCATCCTGTCCCGGGGCCGCGCGGCGATCCACGCCGTTTCCGCCGGCCAACATCAAGGTCACGATGCTCGCACAACCGCAGATCCTCGACGCCTCCGCCTTCGAGCCGCCGCCCGAAGCGGTCGATTTCTACGTGGAGAGCCTGAAGCTGCTCGAGGAATCGGGCGTGCCCTTCCTGCTCTCGGGCACCTATGCGCTGAGCTGCTTCACCGGCATCGTCCGCCCGACCAAGGACCTCGACGTCTTCTGCAAGCCGAGCGACGCGCCCAAGATCCTCTCCTTCTTCAAGGCGCGCGGCTACCATATCGAGATCGAGGACGAGCGCTGGATCGGCAAGGTGTGGAAGGACGACAATTTCTTCGACGTCATCTACAACATCTCCTCGGCCAGCATCCCGATCACCGACGAATGGTTCGAGGAGACCTATCGCGCCGAAGTGTACGGCACGACGGTCCGCATCACGCCGCCGACCCAGTTCATCCTGTCCAAGCTCTTCCTACAAACCCGCTACCGCTATGACGGCGCGGACGTCGCGCATACGATCCTGATCAAGCATGCCGACATCGACTGGAAATGGCTGCTCTCCTCGCTCGAGCTCTATTGGGAGGTGCTGCTGATCAACATCCTCAATTTCCGCTTCATCTACCCGACCGAGCGCGACCTCATCCCGCGCTGGCTGTTCGACGAATTGCTCGAGCGGGTGCGCGCGCAGAGCGAGATGCCGCCGTCCGGGATGAAGATCTGCCGCGGTCGCCTGCTCAGCCCCACGGACTTCGTGATCGACGTCAGCGAATGGGGCTTCGCCGACGTGGTCGGAAAGGGAATCGACGAAAAGCATGAGCGACCAGCGCACTGACACCATAACGCTCGCCGCGATCGGCGACCTCCATGTCTCCGAGACGAGCGAGCATCGCTATCGCGACATGTTCGCCGAGATTTCCGACCAGGCCGATGTCCTCGCATTGTGCGGCGACCTCACCAATTTCGGAAAGACGCGCGAGGCGGAGATCCTGGCGGAGGATCTCCTCGCCTGCACGATCCCCATCGTCGGGGTGCTCGGCAACCACGATTATGAATGCGGCCAGCCCGAGGAAGTGGTGCGCATCCTCCACCAGGCCGGCGTCACCATCCTCGACGAGCAGGCGGTGGTCGTCGAGGGCGTCGGCTTTGCCGGGGTCAAAGGGTTCGTCGGCGGCTTCGGGCGCGGCGAGTTGGGCGCGTTCGGCGAGGCTTCGATCAAGGCGTTCGTCGACGAATCGCGCAACGAGGCGCGCAAGCTCGAGAATCAGCTGCGGTCGCTGCGCACCGACCGCACCGTCGCGGTGCTGCATTATTCGCCGATCGCCGAGACGGTCGAAGGCGAACCGCTCGAAATCTTCCCGTTCCTGGGTTCGTCGCGCCTCGCCAATGCGGTCGACCGCTTCGACAATGTGAAGGCGGTGCTGCACGGCCATGCCCATCGCGGCCGCTTTCGCGGGGCAACGCCACGCCAGGTCCCGGTCTACAATTGCGCGCAGTTCGTGGTCGAGGCCGAGACCGGGCGCCCTTACGCCCTGATCGAAATCTAGCCCGCGGGCCTGGGCGAGGCGACCGGTTCGGGCTGCGCCTCGCGCGGCGGATTGCGCGGATCGAGCAAAGCCGCCGTCTCGATCGTGTCGAGCGCGCGGCGGGCGGCGATGTAGCGGCGCGCATCGGCGATCCACTCCGCCGCATTCTCGCGGCCGGGCATGCGCAGCACCTCGGCCAAGGCGACGTCCACCTGCCCCGCCTCGAGCCGACGCGTCGCCCGGCGCAGCCGCTCGACCGGCATGGTCGAGGGCGTCCCCGCCTTGCGGATGGTGACGAGGCCGGACAATTCCGCCTTCAGCGCGTCCCACCAATTGGGGTTGGGCCCGGCCCCGGTCAGGCTCTCGCCGACTTCGAGCAGGCCTTCCTGCAGTTCCTCCAGCGTCACCGGCTGGCGGGCGGCGGTGATGATCGTCGCGACAGCCTGGCGCTGGGTGTCGCCGAAACGCTGGCGGAGCAGGCTTTCGAGAAAGCCGAGCGGGACGCCGCGATCGAGCGCGCGCCGCGCGGCAAAGGCGACGAGCAGGCCCTCGGCCCGGTCGGCATTGCCGACCGCGGCACGCGACTGGGAATCGATCTGGCCGATGCGCTGCTCGAGTTGGGTGACGCGGCGGATCGTCTCGGGATCGATAATCAGCCTTTGCGTCTCGCCCCCGTCCGACACTCCGACCGCCTCGACAGCCGCCGCGGGTTGCGGAGCCGGCTGAGCCTGAACCTGGGGGGCGGGCGCAATGCCGAGATAGGCCGCCGCCGCATCCCAGCGCGTCAGCAGCCACCCCATCGCGGCCAGCCCGAGCAGGAAGGCGATGGTCGGCAGTAGCAGCAGCGAGAGCAAGGAGCGCCGCGGCCGCGCCGTGCTTTCGACCCGCTCATAGTCCATTCTCGTCCACCTTCGTCTCGCGATCGGCCGCAGTCTTGCACAGCTTGGCGGCAAGCTCCAGCAATGCCTCGTCGCGCGGTTCGCCCGCCGCATGCTTCGCGCGCCAGCCTTCGCCGGCCGCATCCGCAGCCGCCGCGCTGATCGCCGCCAGCGCGATGTCGCCCCGCTCGATCCCGGCCGCGTCGATCAGCGCCGCGAAGGCGGCGGCCGCGCGCGGCGAATGGAGCAGCACCAGCGCGCCGCGGCCAAGCGCCTTGGCCGCCTCGTCGGGGAGCACGCGCACCGGCTCGGCGGCATAGACCAGGCGGCGCTCCAGCCTGAGGGCCGGGTCGGCAAGGCCGACATGGTCACGCCCGCTGAGATGCAGCGCGCTTGCGACCCCGTCGGCGACCATCATCGCGATGGCCGCCTTGCCGTCGCCGGGGCCGACCCGGATGTCGCCGAACCCGGCTGCGCGCGCCGCGGCAGCGGTGGCCGGCCCGACGCAATAGCAGGGCAGGCCGGTAAATCGTCCGACTCCGCCGCCGCCGTGCCGGATCGCGTTGGCGCTGGTGAGGAGTAGCGCGTCGACCGAGGCAGCATCGGGCGCCTCCCAGGCGAGCGGCCGGACCACGAAGATAGGGGCGGTGACCGGTTCGAGCCCGAGCGCTTCCGCGCGCGCCGCACTGTCCGACGCGCCGGGCTCGGGCCGCAGGATGAGGACCGCGGTCACGCGCCGAAAAGCGCCCTCACGGCCGGGCTGGCGCGGTCGAGCAACTGGCGCGCGAGGAGCAGCGGCGCCTCGCCGTCGCTGGGCGGAAAGCGGCCTTCGATCCGCGCGCACTCGCGCCCGTCCTCGGTCAGGATTTCGGCGCGGAGATGAAGGAGGTCGCCGTCCATCACGGCCAAAGCGGCGATGGGCGAATGGCAGGTGCCGTTGAGCCCTTCCAGCAGCCGGCGCTCGGCAGCGACGCAGAGATGGGTGACGTGATCGTCGATCGCCGCGACCAGCGCGCGGACCTTCTTGTTGTCGCTGCACACTTCGATGCCGACCGCGCCCTGCGACGGCGCCGGCAGCAGGTCGGGAATGACCGCGCCGATCTCGGGATGGCCCAGGCGGATGAGCCCGGCCGAGGCGAGCAGGGTCGCATCCACCTCGCCGAGATCGAGCTTGCGCAAGCGGGTGGCGACGTTGCCGCGCAGCGGCACGATGGCGAGGTCGGGGCGGCGCGCGAGCATTTGCGCGGCGCGGCGCGGCGACGAGGTGCCGAGGCGGGCGCCGTGCGGGAGGGCGTCGAGGCTGGGGGCGCCGATCAGGCGGTCTTCCACGTCCTCACGCGGCAGCATCGCGGCGATGCACAATTCGGCCGGGCGGAAGGTCTCGACGTCCTTCATCGAATGGACCGAGACGTCGGTGCGGCCCTCGAACAGGCTGCGGTCGAGCTCCTTGGTCCACAGGGCCTTGCCGCCGACCTCGGCGAGCGGACGATCCTGGATGACGTCGCCGGTGGTGGTGATCGGCACGATCTCGATGCGCTCGGGCCCCCAATCATGCGTGTCGCGCAAGGCCTCCGCGACCATGCGGGCCTGGGCGAGGGCAAGGGGAGAGCCGCGGGTTCCGATACGCAGGGGGGTCATGGCGCGCTTGTGCTAGCGGGTAAGGCGGTGGCAGGGAAGTCGTATGAGCCTCATCCTTGGCATAGAATCGAGCTGCGACGAGACCGCGGCGGCGCTGGTGACCTCCGAAGGGCGGATCCTGGCGCACAAATTGGCCACGCAGGAGAGCGAGCACCGCCCGTTCGGCGGCGTCGTTCCCGAGATTGCGGCGCGCGCGCATGTCGAGATCCTGCCCCCGCTGGTCGAGGACGTGCTGCGCGAGGCCGGCATCGCGCTCGACGAGGTCGATGCGATCGCCGCCACGGCGGGGCCGGGGCTGATCGGCGGGGTCATGGTCGGCCTGGTGACCGCCAAAGGGCTGGCGCTGGCGGCGAACAAGCCTTTGGTCGCGGTCAACCATCTCGAGGGCCATGCGCTCTCGCCTATGCTGGCCCAGCCGAATCTCGCTTTCCCCTATCTGCTGCTGCTCGTCTCCGGCGGCCACTGCCAGCTTCTGCTCGTCGAGGGCGTCGGCCGCTACCGGCGCCTGGCGACCACGATCGACGACGCCGCCGGCGAAGCCTTCGACAAGAGCGCCAAATTGCTCGGTCTCGGCTTTCCGGGCGGGCCGGCTGTCGAGCGGGCGGCGCAGCGTGGCGACCCGAGGGCCGTGCCGCTGCCGCGCCCGCTGGTTGGCACCGACGAGCCGCATTTCTCCTTCGCCGGCCTCAAGAGCGCGGTGCTGCGCGCGCGCGATTCCGGACGCTACAGCGCGGAAGACATCGCCGCTTCGTTCCAGCAGGCGGTGGTCGATTGCCTCGTCGACCGCACCCGCCGCGCGCTCGGCGAGGCGGGAGGCGTGACCGCGCTTGTCGTTGCCGGCGGCGTGGCGGCCAATCAGGCGGTGCGCGGCGCGCTCACCGCCCTGGCGGCCGAACATGATCTGCCGTTCGTGGCGCCGCCTCTGTGGCTCTGCACCGACAATGCGGCGATGATCGCCTGGGCCGGCGCGCTGCGCTTCGAGCAGGGGCTGGTCGACGGGCTCGACGCGCCGGCGCGGGCGCGCTGGCCGCTCGATCCCAATGCGGAGAAAGCGCGCGGCGCGGGGGTAAAGGCATGATCGGACGAGTAGGCGTGATCGGCGGCGGCGCCTGGGGCACGGCGCTGGCGCAGGTCGCGGCGAACGGGGGCGAAGAAACCCTATTGTGGGTGCGCGAACCCGAGGTCGTGGAGAGCGTCAACGCCCGCCACGAAAATGCGATGTTCCTCGCCGGAATTCCGCTCAGCCCGTCGATCCGGGCGACCTCCGAATTGGCCGATCTCGCACAGTGCGACGCATTGCTGGTGGTCACGCCGGCCCAGCATATGCGGTCGGTGCTGCGCGGGCTGGTCGCGCCCGGCACGCCGCTCATCCTCTGCGCCAAGGGCATGGAGGAATCGACCACCAAGCTGATGCACGACGTGGCCCATGAGGAGCAGCCGGATTCGCCAATCGCGGTGCTGTCCGGGCCGACCTTCGCGCACGAGGTTGCCGCGGGCCTGCCGGCGGCGGTGACGCTCGCGGTCGAGGACCAGATCGTGGGCGAGCAGCTCCGCGCGCGCCTGGCCAGGCCCTGGTTCCGGCCCTATTTGTCCGACGACGTGGTCGGGGCCGAGATCGGCGGCGCGGTCAAGAATGTGCTCGCCATCGCCTGCGGCGTGGTCGAGGGGCGCGGCCTCGGCCTCAATGCGCGCGCGGCCTTGATCTCGCGCGGCTTTGCCGAGATGACCCGCTTCGGCCTGGCCCGCGGCGCCCGCGCCGAGACTCTGGCCGGCCTGTCGGGCCTCGGGGACCTGGTGCTCACCTGCTCCTCGACGAGCTCGCGCAATTTCAGCCTCGGCAAGGGGCTCGGCGAGGGACGCAGCGCGGAGGAATTGCTCGCCGACCGCCGCACCGTGGCCGAGGGCGCGTTCACCGCGCCGGTGCTGAACCGCGCCGCCAAGGCGATGGGCGTCGACATGCCGATCGTGGAGGGCGTGTGCGCCTTGCTCGGCGGCAATGCGTCGATCGACGAGGTGGTGGAGGAATTGCTCTCCCGCCCGCTTCGCTCCGAGGGCGTGTGACGGGTTAGAAGTCCCAGCAGATGCCCTTATTCTCCCAGTCGCCGTAGCGGGTCGGCTCCTCGCCATTGGGGCCGCCATGCTCTTCGGCGCCGGCCGGTTCGACGGCTTGGGGCACCGGCACGGGCGGGCTTTTCGAGAGATGAGCGGGCGGCTTGACGAAAGCGGGGCGCTGTCCTGGCATGGCGGGTCCGATTGAACGAGGGAGTGCTTGACCCCACATTTCGGGCGTGGAAGGCGCGGACGCAAGATGAACTCGTTGAAGACTTTGATGCTGCTGGCGGCGATGACCGCCTTGTTCATGGGCCTGGGCTATACGCTCGGCGGCGAGGGCGGCGCCCTGCTCGCGCTCGTGATCGCGGCCGGCATGAACCTGTTCACCTTCTGGAACGCCGACAAGATCGTGCTCAAAATGCACAATGCGCGCGAGGTCGACGGCCGCACCGCGCCCGAGCTGGTCGGGATCGTCCAGCAGCTCGCGGCACGCGCGAACCTGCCGATGCCGAAAGTCTATCTGGTCGAATCGCCGCATCCCAATGCCTTCGCCACCGGCCGCAACCCGGAGAATGCCGCCGTCGCCGCGACCACCGGCCTGCTCGCCATGCTCGACCGCGACGAGATTGCCGGCGTGATGGCGCACGAGCTGGCGCATGTGAGGAATCGCGACACGCTGATCATGACGATGACGGCGACGATCGCCGGCGCGATCTCCTTCCTCGCCAATTTCGGCCTGTTCTTCCGCTCCGGCGACGACAATCGCGGCAATGCGCTGGCGATGATCGCGGCGGTGATCATCGCCCCGTTCGCGGCGATGATCGTGCAGATGGCGATCAGCCGCACCCGCGAATATAAAGCGGACCGGACCGGCTCGGAAATCTCCGGCAATCCGCGCGCGCTCGCTTCGGCGCTTGCGAAGCTGGCCGCGGGCGCGGCGCGGGTTCCCAACCCGGTGTCGCTGCGCAATCCCGCCGCCGCTTCGCTCTACATCGTCCCGTCGGGCACCGGGCGCGACAGCATGTTCTCGACCCATCCCGACACCGGCAACCGCATCGCCGCGCTGGAGGATCTCGCCGGCGAGATGGGCCTCCATTCTCCGCCGCCTCTCGCACACAGCCGGGGCAGCGCGCCGCACACCTCCGTCCCCAAAACCCGCCGCGCCTCGAGCGCGCTTGATCCGTTAGGCCGCAGACGCTGAATAATAACGAACCGATCGGCACCGCTTCGCGCCGTGCCGCCCTTCGCTTGCTCGATGCGGTGCTCCGCAAGGGGCTCCCGCTCGAAGCGGCGCTCGACAGCTCTGCGCGCGACCTCGACCGCGCCGACGACCGCGGCTTCGCGCATGCGATCGTTGCCGAGACGCTGCGCCGCCTCGCCGATCTCGACGCGCTGATCGACAGCGCGACCCGCAAGCCTTTGCCCGATGACGCCAAGGCGCGCTTCGCGCTCCGCATCGCGTTGGTCCAGGCGCTCGCGCTGGATACGCCGGCGCATGCGGCCATCTCGACGGTTCTGCCGCTGGTCGACGGCGGGCCGCGGAAGCTCGTCCACGGCGTGTTCGGCACCCTGATCCGCAACGGCGCCATGCTTCCCGAGATCCCCACCCTGCCGCCGCAAGTGCAGCAAAGATGGGAGGAAGCCTGGGGCAGCGCGGTCGCGCGCGCCGCAGCCGTGGCCATGGCCGTACCGCCGCCGCTCGATTTGATCTTCGCGTCGGACGCACCGCCCGAGGGCATGGAAGGCGTAAGCCTGATGCCGCGCCACCTCCGCCTGGAGCGCGGCGCCGCCGTCGCCGGCCTGACCGGCTTCGGCGAAGGCGACTGGTGGGTGCAGGATATTTCCGCCTCCATTCCGGCGCGATTGCTGGGGCAGGGCGAGGGCCGCAGGGCGCTCGATCTCTGCGCCGCGCCGGGCGGCAAGACGATGCAGCTTGCTGCGGCCGGCTTCGACGTGACCGCGATCGACGCTTCGGAAAGTCGTCTGGCGCGACTTCGCGAGAATCTGGAGCGGACCGGCTTCAAGGCCGACATCCGCGCCGCCGACGTCATGAAGTGGAGCCCGCCGCAGCAGGTCGATGCGATCCTGCTCGACGCTCCCTGCTCGGCAACCGGCATCTTCCGCCGCCATCCCGACGTGCTGCATCGCGTCCGTCCGCGCGCGATTGCCGAGCTGGCCGAAGGCCAGAAGGCGATGCTGACCCGCGCGGCCGGCTGGCTGAAGCCGGACGGGACACTCGTCTATTCGGTCTGCTCGCTGGAGCCCGAGGAGGGCGAGAAGGTGGTCGAGGCGTTCCTCGCCGCCCGTCGCGACTTCAGGATCGATCCGATCGACCCGTCGGAAGTCCCCGCCGAGATGCGGCCCAATAACGGCCTGCTCCGCATCCTGCCGGGCACTTTTGCGGAGCACGGCGGGGCCGACGGCTTCTTCATGGCGCGTTTCCGGCGGAGCTGATCGCAGCGCTCTGCAATTAACCGGGGATAAAGTGCGCGGCTTTCTTGCCCCCGCGACTCGCGGGGGTTAATGATTCGCTGTGCAACAGCCTGTTCGTATCTCCCCCTCGATCCTCTCCGCCGATTTCGCCCGGCTGGGCGAGGAGGTCCGCGCCATCGACGAAGCCGGCGCCGACTGGATCCATGTCGACGTGATGGACGGCCATTTCGTCCCCAACATCACGATCGGACCCGGCGTCGTGAAGGCGCTGCGGCCCCACACGGCCAAGCCCTTCGACGTCCATCTGATGATCTCGCCGGTCGACAGCTTCCTCGATGCCTTCGCGGAAGCCGGCGCCGACATGATCACGGTGCACCCGGAGGCCGGTCCGCATCTCCACCGGACGATCCAGCGCATCAAGTCGCTCGGCAAGAAAGCGGGCGTGTCGCTCAACCCGGCGACCCCGGCCAAGATGCTCGATTACGTGCTCGAGGAGATCGACCTTGTCCTGGTGATGAGCGTCAATCCCGGTTTCGGCGGGCAGAGCTTCATCGAGAGCCAGCTGCGCAAGATCGAGGCGATCCGCAAGCAGATCGACAAATTGGGCAAGCCGATCGACCTCGAGGTCGACGGCGGTGTCGACCAGAATAATTGCCGCCGGATCATCGAGGCGGGGGCCGACGCTTTGGTCGCCGGCACCGCCACCTTCCGCGGCGGCCCGGAGAAATATGCGGAGAATATCAGGGGGCTTAGGGGACCATGACCCTGTTGGAGCGGATCGACGCCACCGGCACTGAAGACGAGATCGAACAGGGCAAGCGGCTGATCCGTGTCGGGGACGACCGCGGCCTGTCCCTCTCCGAACGTGTCGCCTACCGCCTCCACCGCCTCGCCTGGCGCACTCCGTTCCACACCCTCCGGCTTCGCGGCCGCTTCCCGCTGAAGCTGCTCGCCGTTCCCAAGGACCCGATCGCCGGCGACAAGGCTGCCGGCACGGCCATTCTCCAGGGCCAGATCCTCCACCGCGGCCGCTCGGTCCCGATCGACAAGCTCGACTTCGCCGACCCCACGATCCCGCAGGATTTCGCCGATTATCTGCAGAGCTTCGCCTGGCTGCGCGACCTCGCCGCCGCCGCCACCCGCGAAAAGGCCTGCCAGATCGCCGAAAGACTCGTCCGCAAATGGCTCGACAGCCATGCCGATACCATCTCGGAACGGGCGTGGCGGGCGGACCTCTGGGGGCGCCGCATCCTGTTCTGGACCGCTTATGCGCCTTACGTCCTGTCGAGCCGCGACCTCGTCTACCGCTCGGCGGTCCTGAACGCGCTCGCGCGCGGCGCCCGCCACCTCGACCGCAGCGCCGACAAGGCGCCGGCCGGACTGCAGCGCGTCACCGCCTGGGCAGGAGTCATCACCGCCGCGGTGGTCGTGCAGGGCGGCCCCGCGCGGCTCGGCGCCGGCGAAGCAGGGCTGATCCGGGCCTTGGCGACGGCATTGCACGAGGATGGCGGCCTGGTCAGCCGGTCCCCGACCGACCAATTGCGCCTGGTCGAAATCCTTTCGCAGCTGCGCACCGTCTACAATGCCGCCCGGCGCGACATGCCCGAAGAGATTGCCGACGCGCTCTCGGGCAGCGTCGCCGCCTTGCTGTCGGTCACGCTCGGCGACGACGCGCTGTCGAGCTGGCAGGGCGGCAACATGGTCTCGGCCCGACGCGTGCTGGCGGCGATCGAGGGTTCCGGCGTCAGCACCCGTGCGCTGCGCCAGGCGCGCGGCTGGGGCTATCATCGCCTCGAGGCGCGCAAGAGCATCGCGATCTTCGACGCGGCGCCGCCTCCTCCGAGCCGCACGATCGCGGGCGGCTGCGCCTCCACCCTCGCGTTCGAGTTCAGCGACGGACCGGACCGGCTGATCGTCAATTGCGGCGGCGCCCGCCCGCCAGCTCTCCCCGACGCGTTGATCCAGGGCTTGCGCACGACCGCGGCGCATACGACGGTCACGCTCGGCGATCGCAATTCCACCGCGGTTCATGACGATGGCAGCCTCGGCAAGGGCGTCAGCCAGGTCGAGCTCTCGCGCGACGAGACTGGCGGCACGACGATGGTCGAGGCCAGCCACGACGGCTATGTTCGCCGTTTCGGCCTCCTCCACCAGCGTCAGCTCCTCCTCTCTGCCGACGGCCGTGAATTGAAGGGCGAGGATTGCCTGATGCCGGGCGGCCGGCGCCGCCGCGCCGAACCCATCCCCTTCGCGGTGCGCTTCCATCTCGCGCCGGCGGTGGAAGTGACCAGCACCGCCGACGGGCAGGGCGCTTTGCTCCGGATCCGCGGCCACACGACCTGGCAGTTCCGCTGCCGCGGCGGCCAGCTGACAATCGAGGACAGCCTCTGGATCGACGGCGACGCCAAGCCGCATCCCAGCCTGCAACTGGTGGTTTCGGGCGAAACGCCCGCCGACGGGATGACGATCAGCTGGGTCCTGAAACGGGCCGGTTAGGGCGCCGCCCCGGGGTGACGGTCGGCGACGATGGCGTTATGGGGGCGCCAACATTGGCCGCGCGTCCCGCGCCGTCCCAACAGGAACCATCATGTCCGACGTGAAAATCACCCGTGCGCTCCTGTCCGTTTCTGACAAGAGCGGCCTCGTTGAACTGGGCCAGGCCCTGGCGCGCCACGGCGTCGACTTGGTCTCGACCGGCGGGACGGCCAAGGCGCTGCGCGATGCGGGCCTGGACGTTCGCGACATTTCGGACCTGACCGGCTTCCCGGAAATGATGGATGGACGGGTGAAGACCCTGCACCCGAAGGTCCATGGCGGCCTGCTCGCCGTCCGCGACAATCCCGAGCATGTCGCCTCGATGCAGGAGCATGAAATTGGCGCGATCGATCTGGTCGTGGTCAACCTTTACCCATTCGCCCAGACCGTCGCCAAGGGCGCGGGCCGCGACGAGATCATCGAGAATATCGATATCGGCGGCCCTTCGATGGTCCGTTCGGCCGCCAAGAACCACGCCCACGTCGCGATCGTCACCGACCCGTCCGATTATGCCGAACTGATCGAGGCGCTCGACGCGAATGGCGGCATGACGTCACTCAATTTCCGCAAGCGGCTGGCGGCCAAGGCCTTTTCCGCTACCGCGGCATACGATTCGATGATCGCCTCCTGGTTTGCCTTCGCCGATCAGCAGCAATTCTTCCCGGACATGCTGCCGGCGATCATGAACAAGGGCGAGGAGCTGCGCTACGGCGAGAACCCGCACCAGAAGGCGGCGCTCTACCTTCCCGCCGGCCCGCACAGCCGTGGCATCGCCCAGGCAGAGCAGGTCCAGGGCAAGGAGCTCAGCTACAACAATTACAACGACGCCGATGCGGCGCTCGAGCTGGCGGCTGAGTTCCGCGACGCCGGCCCGGCATGCGTCATCGTCAAGCACGCCAATCCCTGCGGCGTCGCCTCCGCGCCGACCTTGCTCAAGGCCTATGAGGAAGCGTTCGCCTGCGACACCGTCTCGGCGTTCGGCGGCATCATCGCCGTCAACCAGCCGCTGACCGGAGAGGTCGCCGAGGCGATGACCCAGATCTTCACCGAGGTGATCATCGCGCCCGACGCCGACGCCGAGGCCCGCGCCGTCTTCGCCAGAAAGAAGAATCTGCGCCTGCTGCTGACCGGGGCGCTGCCCGATCCGGCCCGCACCGGCTTCATGCTGAAATCGATCGCCGGCGGCTACCTCGTCCAGACCCGCGACAACGGCCGGGTGACGCGCGAGGCGCTGAAGGTCGTCACCAAGCGCGCGCCGACCGAACAGGAGCTGGCCGACGCCCTGTTCGCCTGGACGGTGGCCAAGCACGTCAAGTCGAACGCAATCGTCTATGCCAAGGACGGGGCCACCGCCGGCGTCGGTGCCGGCCAGATGAACCGCCTCGAATCCGCGCGCATCGCCGCGTGGAAGGCCAAGGATGCGGCCGAGAAGGCCGGCTGGGCCCAGCCGCGCACGATCGGCTCGGCGGTCGCCTCGGACGCCTTCTTCCCGTTCGCCGACGGGCTGCTCGCGGCGGTCGAGGCCGGCGCCACCGCGGTGATCCAGCCGGGCGGCTCGATTCGCGACGAGGAAGTGATCGCCGCCGCCGACGAAGCCGGGCTGGCGATGGTGTTCACCGGCATGCGCCACTTCCGCCACTAAGCGCGGCGTCCACCCGGCTGCGGCAGGTCGCCGCAGCCGGAACGATTCCGCGCGCAAGTCCGTTGGCGCTCCCAAGAACAAGGGAGACGCACATGAACGTCGGCGACGAGCGCAGCACCTCCTGCTGGATGGAATCCGGGCCTGCGATCGACGCGCCGCCGCTCACGACCGACGCCGAATGCGACGTCGTCGTCATCGGATCGGGCATCGCCGGACTGTCGACGGCCTACGAGCTTTCGCGCTTCGGCCGCCGCGTGATCGTCATCGACCGCGGCAGGATCGGCTGGGGCATGACCGCGCGAACCACCGCGCACCTCGCCACCGAGCTCGACGATTTCTATTCCGAGCTGATCCGGGTCCGCGGCGCGGACGAGGCGCGGCTTTACCACGACAGCCAGGTTGCCGCCGTAAACCGCATCGAGGCGATCTGCCGCGACGAGGGCATCGATGCCGATTTCGCGCGGGTCGACGGCTATCTGTTCCCCGCCGAGGCCGAGCATCGCGCCGATCTGGAGGAAGAATATCAGGCCTGCCAGACGATCGGCGTGCCGGTCGAATGGGCCGATCGTGCGCCCATCCCGGGCATCGACACCGGGCCGGCGCTGCGTTTCCCAAATCAGGGCCGCCTGCACCCGATGAAATATCTCGCTGGCCTGGCCAGCGCCATCGCCGCGCGCGGCGGCCGACTCCATTCCGACACGACCCACGTATCCGACGAAGAGGTCGACGGCGGCGTCGAGATCACGACCGAGGCCGGGCATGTGATCCGTGCGTCGGCAGCGGTCTTCTGCACGAACTCGCCGACCAACGACAAGGTCGCGATCCACGCCAAGCAGCTTCCCGCCCGCACCTATGCGATTGCCGGCCGGGTGGCGAAGGGCTCGGTGCCCGACGCACTCGCGTGGGACACCTATGACGCCTATCATTATGTCCGCATCCAGCCGCTGAGCGACACCGAGGACCTGCTCATCGTCGGCGGCGAGGACCATCGCAGCGGCGAGGCCGCCGACATGGACGAGCGGCTTGCCGCGCTGGAAGGGTGGACGCGCGAGCGCTATCCGAGCTTCACCCGCGCCGAATATCGCTGGTCGGGCCAGGTTCTCGAGCCGATCGACTTCATGCCGTTCTCGGGACGCAACCCGGGCAATACCAACATCTACATCCACACCGGCGATTCCGGGCAGGGCATCACCAACGGCGTCGCCGGCAGCCTGACCATCCTGCCGCTGATCATCGGGGAGGACAGCCGCTACGCCCCCGTCTTCGATCCGGCGCGTAAGTCGGCCGCGCCAACTGCTGCGAAGGAGTTCCTGAAGGGCCAGGCCGGCGCCGCGAAGAACTTCGCCGAATATCTGACGCCGGGGCAGGTCGCCTCGGCCGACGATCTCGCGCCGGGCGAAGGCGCCGTCATCCGCGAAGGGCTGAGCAAGATCGCCACCTACAAGGCGGAGGACGGCACCGTTGTCCGCCGCTCGGCCGCCTGCACCCATATGGGCTGCCTCGTCCACTGGAACGGGTTTGAGAAATGCTGGGACTGCCCCTGCCACGGCTCGCAATTCGCGCCGGACGGGCAGGTCCTCAACGGGCCGGCGGTGAAGCCCCTGGCGGCGGCGGAAGAGTAACTTCCTTCGGCTTCTTCATCCGGAAAAGGATGCGGTCCTCGTGGGTGAAACCGCGCTTCCACACGACGATTCCGAAGGTGCCGAGGATGAGCGGGATGCCGACGACCAGCTCGAACCATTCGAACGACTGCGGCAGGATCGTAATGACGTAGCCGACCAGGGCGGCCGCGGCGGCGGCCCAGACGAGCGGCCAGCGCCAGCCCTGCACCGGCGCCTCCAGCAGCCGGCTGAGCAGCCGCGCCTTGAGGATCGAGGAGAGCCCGAGCGCCAGGCACAAGGCGATCGCAGGACCCGCGGCCTGGAAAATGATCGGCCAGTCGAGCGCGCGCATGCCGAGGATCAACGCGACCGACAAGCCAATCTGGACCACGATCATCAGCAGCGAGATCATCAGATTGCGGTGGCGGGCGACATAGACCAGCGCCGCTTCCGAGACGGCTGCGGTGGCGGCGATGGCTTCGGCGGCGAGCAGGAAGGCGAGCGCGCCGGTGCCGCCGACGAATTGCGGGCCGACCAGGCCCATCACCGCCTCGCCGGGAATGCCGAGCGCGAGCGCGATGCCGGCCTGGGCGGCGATGATCCAGAAGCCGACCTGGCGCACCTGGTTAGCGACGGCCTTGCGGTCGCCCTCGGCGAGCTTCTCGGTGATGACCGGCCCGAGGATCGGGTCGAAGCTGGTCTTCAATTTCTGCGGCAGCGAGGCGACCTGCTGCGCGACATAATAGATGCCGACCACGGCCGGAGAGAAGAACAGGCCGAGGATGGCGATGTCGATGCGCCGCGATCCCCATTCGATCGCGTCGGCCATGGCGAGCGGGGTGTTGCGCCGGGCGAGCGCCCACAGGACGCCGGGCTGGGGGCGCCAGCCGCGCGGCAGGCCGTAGCTCTTGTAGAGCGGCCATAGCGACGCGAGCAGGGCCGCGAGCATCGACAGCACGTAGGCGATGATCAGGCCGTCGCGCGACGACACGAAGGCGAGCAGGAAGGCGGCGATGCTGATCGTCCACGGCTCGACGATCGCGCGCGCCGTCACGGTGGCCCGGACATTGTGGCGATAGGCCAGGGCCGCCAGCGCGACGTCGGACCCGGCCACGGCGAACACGATCAGCGGCAACAGCCATTCGAGCCCGTGAATCGCGCTGTTCGGGAACATCGCCTGCGGGAAGATGGCGAGCAGGATCGTCGCCACGGCGGAGGCCAGGAAGGCTACCAGCATCGCGTCTGCGACGACGCAGACATGGGGCTTGTCGGTCGACGAAAGCTGCTGCGCAAGGCCGCGCTTCAGGCCCAATGTGGCGAGCTGCGCCGCGAACTCAACGATCAGGACGGCGTAGGCGAACCGGCCCAGCGCCTCGGGGCCGTAGATGCGGCCGGCGATGAACAGGAAGGGGAGCCGGGCCGCCAGCCTCAGCAGGAAACCGAAGAAATTGGTCCGCCCGCCTTTCGCCAGCGCGGCGATGTCGTCGTCGGCCGGGGCAGTCGTGTTCAATGCGCGGCGCCCCAATTGGGGCCCGTGCCGATCTCGACGCCGAGCGGCACCGACAGCTTCACCGCCGGCTCGGCGGCGCCCTCCATCACTTGCCGGATCACGATGCTGGCGCGTTCGACATCGGCCTCGGGCACTTCGAACACCAGTTCGTCATGGACCTGCATCAGCATGCGCGTCGAACCCAGGCCGGCCGCCTCCAGCGCCGGGCACATCCGCGCCATCGCGCGCTTGATGATGTCGGCGCTGGTACCCTGGATCGGCGCGTTGACCGCGGCGCGCTCGGCGCCCTGCCGCTCGCCCTGATTCTTGGCCTTGATGCGCGGGAAATGCGTCTTGCGGCCGAACAAGGTGGTGGTGAAACCGACATCGCGCGCCTTGGTGAGCGTATCGGCGATATAGTTGCTGATGCCGGGGAAGCGCTCGAAATAGCGGTCGATGATCGCCTGCGCCTCGTCGGCGGTGACGCCAAGGCGTCCGGCCAGGCCCCAGCGCGAGATGCCGTAGAGGATCGCGAAGTTGATCGTCTTGGCGCTGGCGCGGGTGTCGCGGTTGACCTCGCCGAACAGCTCCTGCGCGGTCATGTTGTGAATGTCCGCGCCCTCTTCGAAGGCCTGGCGGAGCTGCGGCACGTCGGCCATGTGCGCGGCGAGGCGCAACTCGATCTGGCTGTAGTCTGCGGCGAGGATGACATGGCCCTCCTCGGCGATGAAGGCGTCGCGGATGCGGCGGCCGATCTCGGTCCGGATCGGGATGTTCTGCAGGTTGGGGTCGGTCGAGGACAGCCGGCCGGTCTGCGCGCCCGACAGCGAGTAGCTGGTATGGACCCGCCCGGTATCCTTGTTGATCTGCTCCTGCAGCGCGTCCGTATAGGTCGACTTGAGCTTCGAGAGCTGGCGCCATTCGAGCACGAGGTTGGCGATCGGCACTCCGTCCTTGGCGAGCCGCTCGAGTTCGGTGACGTCGGTCGACCAGACGCCGGACTTGCCCTTGCGGCCGCCCTTCAGCGCCATCTTGTCGAACAAGATTTCGCCCAACTGCTTGGGCGAGCCGATCGTGAAGCGGCAGCCGGCCTCGCCGCAGATCCGCTCTTCGAGCTCGCCGATCTGCGCGGAGAATTCGGCCGAGAGCTTCTGCAGCTCCTCGCGGTCTACCTTCACGCCCTCGCGCTCCATGCGCGCGACGACCGGTACCAGAGGGCGGTCGACCATTTCGTAGATGCGGGCGACGCGCTCGTGTGCCAGCCGCGTCTTGAAGCGATTCCACAGGCGCAAGGTGACGTCGGCATCCTCGGCCGCATATTCCGTCGCGCGCGCGATCGGCACCTGGTCGAAGCTGATCTGTTTCTGGCCGGTGCCGCACAATTCCTTGAACGTGAGGCATTCGTGATCGAGATGCTTGCGCGCGAGATCGTCCATAGAATGGCTGTTGAGCCCGCCGGCATCGAGGTCGAAGCTCATCACGAGCGTGTCGTCGAGCGGCGCGACCTTGATCCCGCGGCGATCGAGCACGACCCAGTCGAACTTGAAATTATGGCCGATCTTGAGGACGGCCGGGTCCTCGAGCAACGGCTTCAATTTGCCGAGCACGAGCGCGGCGGGGAGCTGGTGGGGGCGCTCGCTGAGCAGATCGTGGCCGCCATGTTCGAGCGGAATGTAGCAGGCCTTGCCGCATTCGGTGGCGAGGCTGATGCCGACCAGGGTGGCGCTGACGCAGTCGACCGAATTGGTCTCGGTATCGAGCGCGATGAAGCCGTTCTTGCGCGCCTCGGCGATCCAGCGGTCGAGTTCGGCCTCGTCGGTGACCATGGCATAGGCCGAGCGGTCGATCTTCGGCTCCGGGCGGACCTCGGACTGGACCGGGGTCGCCGACGGCGAAGTGGACGGTGCCTGGACCTGCGAATTGCCGTTCAATTTGGCGAGCAACGACCGGAAGCCCTGGTCCTCCAGGAATTCGCGCAGCGGGGCGTCGGGAATGCCCTTCATCGTCAGGTCTTCGAGCGGCTCGGGCAGAGGCGAATCGCAGACCAGCCGGACGAGCTCGCGCGACAGCCGCGCATTGTCGGCATGCTCGATCAGATTGTCGCGCATCTTTGAAGGCTTCATCGACGGCGCGGCGGCGAGCACCGCTTCGACGTCGCCATATTCGATGATCAGCTTCGACGCCGTCTTGGGGCCGATGCCGGGCACGCCGGGAATATTGTCGACGCTGTCGCCCATCAGCGCCAGCACTTCGCCCAATTGCTCGGGCGGGACGCCGAATTTCTCGATCACATAATCCGGGCCGATGCGGCGGTCGTTCATCGTGTCGAGCATGTCGAGGCCGGGCTCGATCAGCTGCATCAGATCCTTGTCGGAGCTGACGATCGTGACGTTCCAGCCCTCGCGCAACGCCGCCTTGGCATAGCAGGCGATGATGTCGTCCGCCTCCAGCCCTTCTTCCTCGATGCAAGGCAGCGAGAAGGCGCGCGTGGCGTCGCGGATCAGCGGGAATTGGGGGATCAATTCGGGCGGCGGCGGCGGCCGATGCGCCTTGTACTTGTCGTACATCTCGTTGCGGAACGTCTTGGACGACGCGTCGAAGATCACCGCCAGATGCGTCGGGCCATCCTGCTTGTGCAGGCTCTCGGCCAGCTTCCACAGCATCGTCGTATAGCCATAGACGGCACCGACATTGAGTCCGTGCCGGTTTGTCAGCGGCGGCAACCGGTGGAAGGCGCGGAAAATGTAGCTCGAGCCGTCGACGAGGTAGAGATGCTGGGAGGACATCGGCCGGGTCTAGCCTAGTCGTCCGGCCAATGGGAGGGGGTGCGACAGCGTGTGGGGATCGCCGCGCCCTTTCGTAATCCCCCGTTCAACCCGGCGGTGGCAGGGACAGCATCATGAACCGCAGGTCCTTCCTCCAGTCCGCGCTCGCGATCGGCTTCTGTGGCGTCATGCCGTCGCCGTTGCTCGCCGCCCCGCGCTTCGCGTCCAACAGGATTTCGGTAACCGTGCACGGCAGCGGGCCCGATGTGATCATGATCCCGGGGCTTACGGCCTCGCGCGCGATCTGGAACGGTACGGTCGCGGCTGTGCCCGGCCATCGCTACCACCTCGTCCAGGTCGCCGGCTTTGCCGGCCATCCGGCGGGCGGCAACGCCAAGGGCGCGATCCTGCAGCCGCTTGCCGCCGAGATCGCCCGCTATATCGAGGCCGAGGGGCTGCGCGCGCCGGCCTTGGTCGGCCATTCGATGGGCGGCACGCTGGCGATGATGGTCGCCGTGCGCCATCCGGCCAAAGTCGGGCGGCTGATGGTCGTCGACATGCTGCCCGAGCCGGCCGGCCTCCTCGGCGCCAGCGCGAGCGGGATCGCGCCGCTGGCCAACAGCCTGCGCGACCTGTTCGGGTCCTCGCCTGGCGGGCGGCAGCTAATGAGCTCGCTGATGGGCCGGTTCGGCAGCGACGAACCCAATGGGCCGAAGAGCGACCCCGACGTCGTTGCCCGCGCCAGCCACGAACTCGCTTTGCTCGACCTGACGCCGGAGTTGCCCAGGATCGCCGCGCCGATGACCGTGGTGTTTGCGACGCCGGCGCCGGGCGGAAACGTGCCTCCCGAGCGGGTCGCGGCGAACTATCGCCGCGCCTACGCCCGCGCCCCCAAGGCGCGGCTCGCGGCGATCGCCAATAGCGGCCACATGATCATGTACGACCAGCCCGCGAAATTCCGCGCCGAGCTGAAGGCCTTCCTCGCCGGTTAGGGCGACAGCACCGTATCGACCGCGTCCGGCAACAGGTCCGGATAATCGAGCGTGTAATGGAGGCCCCGGCTCTCCTGCCGGGTCAGCGCGGACTGCACGATCAGGCCGGCGACCTCGACCAGGTTGCGCAATTCGACCAAATCCGGCGTGACGCGGAAATTGCCGTAATATTCCTCGGTTTCCTGGCGCAGCAGATTGACCCGATTGAGCGCGCGCTCCAGCCGCTTGGTGGTGCGGACGATGCCGACATAATCCCACATGAAGCGGCGGATCTCGCGCCAATTGTGGTGGACGACGACCTCCTCGTCCGAATCGGTCACGCGGCTCTCGTCCCACGCTCGGATCGGCGGCGGCGGGGGGAGCTCCGCCCAATTGCTGTTGATATGCCCGGCCGCGGCAAGGCCGAAGACGATGCATTCGAGCACCGAATTGGACGCCAGCCGGTTGGCGCCATGGAGGCCCGATTGTGTCACCTCTCCGGCCGCGTAGAGGCCGGCGACGTCGGTCCGACCGTCGAGATCCACGATCACGCCGCCGCACGTATAATGGGCGGCGGGCACGACCGGGATCGGATCGCGCGTGATGTCGATGCCGAGCTCGGCCAGCTTGGCCTGGATCGTCGGAAAATGCTGGCCGATGAATTCGGGATCGCGGTGGCTGATGTCGAGATGGACGAAATCGAGGCCGAGCCGCTTCAGCTCATGGTCGATCGCGCGGGCGACGATGTCGCGCGGCGCCAGCTCCGCCCGCGGATCGAAGTCCGGCATGAAGCGGTAGCCGGTGCCCGGGATCTTCAGCTGTCCGCCCTCGCCGCGCATCGCCTCGGTGATCAGGAAATTCTTGACGTCATGGTGGTAGAGGCACGTCGGGTGGAACTGGTTGAATTCCATGTTCGACACGCGGCAGCCGGCGCGCCACGCCATGGCAATGCCGTCTCCGGTCGAGCCGCGCGGATTTGTCGAATAGACCCAGGCGCGGCTGGCGCCTCCGGTGGCCAGCACGGTTGCACGGCCGGTCAGCAGGTCGACCCGCCCCGTCTTGCGGTTCACGGCATAGACGCCCCAGACATGCTTCGCGTCGGTTTCGGCGACGGTGTGGCGGCCACTGACGAGGTCGATAGCGACCATGTCCGGCACCAAAGTGATGTTGGGCCGCCGCAGCGCGGCCTGCTCCAGCGCCTGCTGCACCGCCCAGCCGGTGGCATCGTCGACATGGACGATGCGGCGATGGCTGTGGCCGCCCTCCCGGGTCAGATGCCAGCGGTCGGTCTCTCCCGGGTTGAACGGGACGCCGAGCTGCGCCAGCCGCTCGATCGCCGCGGGGGCGTTCTCGACCACGAACTCGACCGTCTTGCGGTCGTTGAGCCCCGCCCCGGCGACGATCGTGTCCTCGATATGGCTTTCGAACGTGTCGCCTTCCTCGAGCACCGCGGCGATGCCGCCCTGCGCAAAAGCGGTCGATCCGGCGGAGATGTCGCCCTTGGCCAGCACCGCCACCTTGAGGTGCGGCGCAACGTTGAGGGCGGCGCTCAGCCCCGCTGCGCCCGAACCGATGACGATGACGTCAAAGGCGTGATCAGCCATGGGCGTTGGAGGCGCGGGTGAGATTCAGGAACACGTCCTCGAGGTCCGCCTCGCGAGTCGAGACGTCGACGATGCCGAAGCCGTCGCGCTGCAGCGCCGCCAGCACTTCGCCCGCATTAACCCGGTCCTTGCGGTAGGTGATCGCGAGCGTGCGCTCGCCGATGATCTCGATCTTGTCGAAGCAGGAGGCGTCCGGCGCGGCGGTGATGTCGCGGTCGACGGTGACCTCGACGGCTTTTTCCTGGGCCATGCCGACCAGCGCGCGGGTTGGCTCGTTGGCGATCAGGCGGCCGTGGTTGATGATCGCGATGCGATCGCACAATTGCTCGGCCTCCTCGAGATAATGGGTGGTGAGCACCACGGTCACGCCCTCGGTATTGAGACGGCGAACATAGTCCCAGAGCTGCTGGCGCAACTCGATGTCGACCCCGGCGGTCGGTTCGTCGAGCACCAGGATCGGCGGCGAATGGACCATCGCCTTGGCGACGAGCAGGCGCCTTTTCATGCCGCCGGAAAGGGTGCGGGAATAGGCCCCGGCCTTGTCCTCGAGGTGGACGGCGCGAAGCAGCTCCATCGTCCGTCGCTTCGCCTTGGGTACTCCATAGAGCCCGGCCTGCTGGTCGAGCGTCTCTGCCGGGGTGAAGAAGGGGTCGAACAGGATTTCCTGCGGGACGATGCCGATCGAATATTTGGCGTTGCGTGGGTGCTTGTCGATGTCGAAGCCCCAGATCTCCGCGCTGCCGCCGGTCTTGTTCACCAGGCCGGCGAGGATGTTGATCATCGTCGACTTGCCGGCGCCGTTCGGCCCGAGCAGGCCGAAGATCTGGCCGCGCGGCACATCGAGGCTGACGCCGTCGAGCGCGCGCTTGCCGCCTTTGTAGGTCTTTTCCAGATTGCGGATCGAGATGGCGGCGCTGCTGTCGGACATGGCCGGGCCATAGCCCGTCCTGCGGTCGCCGCAAACAAGAAGGACATGTTTACCCTATACGCCAACGCGGGCTTTACGTGCCTCGTGCGATCAGGGGCCATGCTCGGATCAGCTTCTCTCGTATCTCGGTCGAGCCGGGCATTGTTGCTTTCGGCGATCGGCGCGGCGTTCATTGCGCTGGTCGCCACGGCGGCGCCGGCTTTCGCCTGATTGCCTGCAGGCCGTCCCGTTGCTAAGGGCGCGGCCATGACCGACGATCCTTTCACGCCCGAGATCAGCTACGTCACCATGCCGCGCGTCGCCTGCGACGGCGCGACCGAGATCAGCGCCGCGCTCGGCCATCCGCGCATCTACCTGCAGATCGACGAGAAGGGCTTCGTCGATTGCGGCTATTGCGACAAAAGGTTCGTCCTGAAGGGCGGGCCCGCGGATCAGGGTGCCAACGAGGCCTAAAGCCCCTATATCGGCGCCATGAACAGCATCGCCGATCCCCGCCGCTTCCTCTACCGCAGTGACGGGCTCAGCCCCGAAGCGGCCCTCCGCCTCACCGCCGACGCGCTGCAAAGCTGCGACGATGGCGAGCTCTATCTCCAATATACGGCTTCGGAAGCGTTCAGCTTCGACGACGGCCGGCTGAAGAGCGCCGACTTCAACACCCAGGCCGGGTTTGGACTGCGCGGCGTCTCCGGCGAGACCACCGCCTTCGCCCACGCCAACGAACTGTCCGAGGCGGCCATCCGACGCGCCGCCGAGACGATGGCGGTGCTCGATCCCGCCAAAGGCCCCCGGCCCGCGCCGCCGCGCCGCACCAACGCCACGCTCTACACCGATACCGACCCGCTGAGCGCGATCCCCTTCGCCCGCAAGGTCGCGCTCTGCCAGCAGATCGACGCCGCGGCGCGGGCGCGCGACCCGCGCGTCCAGCAGGTGTCGGTCTCGCTGGCCGGATCCTGGTCGGTGATCGACATCGTCCGCCCGGACGGCTTCGTCGCGCATGACGTGCGCCCGCTCGTCCGCCTCAACGTCCAGATCGTCGTCGAGCAGAACGGCCGGCGCGAGACCGGCTTCCACGGGCTCGGCGGACGCTATCTCTATGACGACCTGTTCGATCCGGCGACGTGGAACCGCGGCGTCGACATGGCGCTCGCCCAGGCACTGGTGAACCTCGAATCGGTCGCGGCGCCGGCCGGCGAAATGACGGTCGTGCTCGGCCCCGGCTGGCCCGGCGTGCTGCTGCACGAGGCGATCGGGCACGGTCTGGAGGGCGATTTCAACCGCAAGGGCACGTCGGCCTTCTCCGGCCGCATCGGCGAGCGGGTTGCGGCGCCGGGCGTCACCGTGGTCGACGACGGCTCGATCGGCGAGCGGCGCGGTTCGCTGTCGATCGACGACGAGGGCACGCCGACGCAGTGCAACACCTTGATCGAGGACGGCATCCTCAAGGGCTACATCCACGACCGCCTCAACGCCCGGCTGATGGGCGTCGAGCCGACCGGCAACGGTCGACGCGAGAGCTTTGCCCACGCGCCGATGCCGCGCATGACCAACACCTTCATGCTCGGCGGCAAGGACGATCCGGGCGAAATCCTCGCCCGGGCCAAGAATGGCATCTACGCCAAGAGCTTCGGCGGCGGCCAGGTCGACATCACCAGCGGCAAGTTCGTCTTCTCCTGCACCGAGGCCTACAAGATCGAGAACGGGAAGCTGGGCGCGCCGATCAAGGGCGCGACCCTGATCGGCGACGGACCGTCGGTGCTCACCAAGGTGCGCGCGATCGGCAACGACATGGAGCTGGACGAAGGCATCGGCATTTGCGGCAAGGGCGGCCAGTCGGTCCCGGCCGGCGTCGGCCAGCCGACCCTGCTGATCGAAGGCCTGACCATCGGCGGCACGGCGGCATGACCGCCTGGGCCGACGACGTCCTCGCTTTCTGGTTCGCGCTGCGGCCGGAGCAATGGTTCAAGGCAGACCCAGAGCTCGACGCCGAAACGACCGAGCGGTTCGGCGCCCTCTGGAAGGAGCAGGCGCAGCGCCTGCCCGAGGACTTTCTCGGTTCGCCCCGCGAGGCGCTGGCTGCCGTGATCCTGTTCGACCAGTTTCCGCGCAACATGTTCCGCGGCCATGCCGATAGCTTCGCCACCGATCATCTCGCGCTGGCGATTGCCGGGGCGGCGGTCGATCGCGGCTGTGACGAGCAACTCGGCAAGAACGAGCGCACATTCCTCTACATGCCGTTCGAGCATAGCGAGAGGCTCGCCGACCAGGAGCGGGCGGTGCGGCTGATGGGCGCGCTGGGCGATCCGGAGCTGCTGCGTTTCGCGCAATTGCACCATGACGTCATCGCTCGCTTCGGCCGCTTTCCTCATCGCAATGCGGTCCTCGGCCGGACGCCACGGCCCGAGGAGATTGCGGCCGGCGAGGTCGTGCCCTGGTAATGGCGCTGGTCGAGATCGCCCTGTTCTACGACAGCATGAGCGCCGGGATGGCGCGGGCGCGGCTGGCGGCCGAGGGGATCGAAACGATTCTGTTCGACCAGGGCGTTGCCGGCCTCGGCCTTGGCATGCTCGCGCCGATGCGGCTGATGGTCGAGGAACGCGACCGCGCGGAGGCGGCAGCCCTGCTCAGCCCAGATACGGACGAATAGGGCCCAGATCGTAGCCTGCGGCCGCCGCCTTCGCGATCAGGCTTTCGGCATCGTCGCCCCTCGCCGCGCGGGCCAGCGCCCACAGGAAAGTCGAGCGCATTCCGGCCGCGCAGAAAGCGAGCACCTTCCCCTCCGCAGCATCGAGCGCCTCGCCCATGGCGTCGACCAGCTCCGGCGAGAGCCCGGCCGCCCCAAGCGGAACGTAGCGATAGGCCATGCCCGCCGCCTGCGCCGCCGCCGCCAGTTCGGCGCTGCCTGGCTGGCCCGGCGCCTCTCCGTCGGGACGGTTCTGGACCAGCATCGTAAAGCCGGCCGCCTTCAGCGCCTCGATCTGGTCCGGCATGACCTGTCCGGACACGCAAATGCTCTCGTCGATGGCCCGCATCAATTCACTCCGCTCGATTCATAAGCGCGGATCGCCTCCACGAAGGCATCGCCATATTTTTCGAGCTTGGCGGTGCCGACGCCCGACACCTGCGAAAGGCCGAACAGGGTCGTCGGCTTGAGCCCCGCCATCTCGCGCAACGTGCTGTCGTGGAAGATCACATAAGGCGGCACGCCCGCTTCCCTGGCAAGGTCGCGGCGGCAGGCGCGGAGCGCCTCGAACAACGGGTCGTGGGGATGATCCTCGGCCGCGCCGCCGCCGCGGCGCCGCCGTGTCTTGGGCGGTGGCAGCACGATCCGCACTTCCTCCTCGCCCTTCAGCACGGGCCGGGCGCCCGGCCCGAAGGAGAGGCCGCCATAATCGTCGGCCCGGAGCGCGTCGCGCGCCATCAAAGCTCGCGCCACCGGCTTGATCAGCGCCAGCTCGTCGGCATCGGCGATGCCGAACACGGACAGCCGATGGTGGCCGAAATTCTGGACCTTGTCGGTCTCGCGGCCGGCGAGCACATCGGTCAGATGGCCGATGCCGAAGCGCATCTCGGTGCGGAAGGCGGCCGAGAGCAGCTTGCGCGCCGCCTCGGTCGCGTCGACCGTTTTCGGCGGCGACAGGCAATTGTCGCAATTGCCGCAGCGCGCCGGCGGGTCTTCGCCGAAATGGTGGAGCAGGATGGCGCGACGGCAGTCGGCCGCCTCGACCAGGCCGGCCAGCGCGTTGAGGCGATGGCGCTCCCCCTGGCGCCGGTCCTCGGCGACCTCGCTCTCGATCCGCTGGCGGGCGCGGGCGAAATCCTCGGCGCCCCAGAAGAGGTGCGCCTCGGCCGGGTCGCCATCGCGGCCGGCGCGGCCGGTCTCCTGATAATAAGCCTCGATCGACTTGGGCAGGCCGGCGTGGGCGACGAAGCGCACGTCGGGCTTGTCGATGCCCATGCCGAAGGCGATCGTGGCGACCATTACCATGTCCTCGGACGCGACAAAGGCGGCCTGATTGCGCGCACGGACGCCGGCGTCGAGCCCGGCATGGTAGGGCAGTACCCTGCGGCCGGGCGTGCCGAGCTGATCGGCCAGTTTCTCTGTCGCGGCGCGGCTGGATGCATAGACGATGCCCGGCCCTTCATGCTCGGCGAGCAAGGCCTTCAATTGCGTGCCGACGCCGTCGCGCGGGCGGATATGGTAGCGGATGTTGGGCCGGTCGAACCCGGCGAGGATCAGCCCATCCTCGGGAATGCCGAGCTGCCGCAGGATGTCGGCGCGCGTCTGGCGGTCGGCGGTGGCGGTGAGCGCCAGCCGCGGCACATGCGGGAAGCGATCGAGCAGAGGCCGCAGGAGACGGTAATCGGGGCGGAAATCGTGGCCCCATTCCGACACGCAATGCGCCTCGTCGATCGCGATCAGCGACAGCGGGATCTGGCGCAACAGGCTCTGGAAGCCCTCGCCCGAGGCGCGTTCGGGGGCGACATAGAGCAGGTCCAGTTCGCCGGCGCGCAGCCGGGCCACGGTTTCCTGGCGGTTGTCGTCGGCCGAGGTGAGCGCGGCGGCGCGGATGCCGAACGCGTCGGCGGCCCTGATCTGGTCGTGCATCAGCGCGATCAAGGGCGAGATGACGAGCGCCGTCCCTTCCCGCGCCAGCGCCGGCACCTGGTAGCAGAGCGACTTGCCGGCGCCGGTCGGCATCACGGCGAGCGTATGGGCGCCGGCCATGACTCGCCCGACGACCTGCTCCTGGACGCCGCGAAACGCGGGAAAGCCGAAGGTCGTGTGGAGGATGTCGAGGGGTTCAGTCACGCGGCGACCCTATGCACCGGGAGGAAGCGAAGTCGAGCCCGGTTCGTCTCCTATTCGGCGGCTTCCGTCTCGGCCTCGCGCTCACTCTGCTGGCGCGTCCACATCTCGGCATAGAGGCCGTTCTTGCGGAGCAACTGGGCATGGGTGCCGCGCTCGGCGACGCGGCCCTGGTCGAGGACGACGATCTGGTCGGCATCGACCACGGTGGAAAGGCGATGGGCGATGACGATGCTGGTGCGCCGCGCCGCGACGTCGCGCAAAGTCGCCTGGATCGCCGCCTCGGTGCGGCTGTCCAATGCGCTGGTCGCCTCGTCGAGGATCAGGATCGGCGGGTCCTTGAGCAAGGTCCGGGCGATCGCCACGCGCTGCTTCTCGCCGCCCGACAGCTTGAGGCCGCGCTCGCCGACCTTCGAATCATAGCCCTCGGGCAGGCTGCGGATGAAATCGTGGATCGCTGCGCCCCGCGCCGCCGCCTCGATGTCGGCCTGGGTCGCGCCGTCGCGGCCATAGCCGATATTGTAGCCGATCGTGTCGTTGAAGAGGACGCTGTCCTGCGGGACGATGCCGATCGCGGCGCGCAGGCTGTGCTGGGTCACGTCGGATATGTCGCGGCCGTCGATCGTGATCCGGCCGCCGGTCGGCTCGTAGAAGCGGAAGAGGAGGCGCGACAGAGTCGACTTGCCGGCGCCCGAGGGGCCGACCACGGCCAGCATCGTCCCGGCCGGAACGTCGAGATCGATGCCCTTCAGGATTTCGCGATTGGGCTCGTAGCCGAAATGTACGTCCTCGAAGCGGACATGGCCGGCGGCGACGTGGAGCGCAGGCGCGCTCGGCGCGTCGACGACCTCGGCCGGCGTATCGACCAGATCGAACATCGCCTCCATGTCGATCAGGCCCTGGCGGATCGTGCGATAGACCATGCCGAGCATGTCGAGCGGGCGGAAGAGCTGGGCCAGCAGGGTGTTCACCACCACCACGTCGCCGGGCGTGAACCAGCCGCGCGCCCAGCCCCAGACGACATAGCCCATCGCCCCGGCCATCATCAGATTGGTGATCAGCGACTGGCCGACGTTGAGCCAGGCGAGCGAGGTCTCGTTCTTGACCGCGGCTTCGGCATAGCGCCGCGCGGCCCGGCCGTAGCGGCGCGCCTCGCGGTCCTCGGCGTTAAAATATTTGACGGTCTCGTAGTTCAAGAGGCTGTCGACCGCGCGCGCCACCGCGCCGGTGTCGAGGTCGTTCATCTCGACGCGCAGCTTGGTGCGCCAGTCGGTGATGATGCGCGTGTAGACGATATAGGCCGCGACCATCGCGACCGTGGCGAGGACCAGCCCGAGGCCGAACTTCACCCAGAACATGACGAGCACGATGCCGAGCTGGAGCACCGTCGGGGCGATGTTGAACAGCAGGAAATAGAGCATCATGTCGATGCTCTTGGTGCCGCGCTCGATGATCTTGGTGACCGCGCCGGTGCGCCGCTCGAGATGGAAACGCAGCGACAGATCGTGGAGGTGGCGGAACGTGGTCTCGGCCAGCCGGCGGGTGGCGTCCTGGCCGACCCGCTCGAACACGCCATTGCGCATATTGTCGAACAATACGCCGGTGAACCGCGCCGCGGCATAGGCGACGACCAGAGCGATCGCGACTGCGGCGCCTGCCTCCATGCCTTCGGTCATCCGGTTGACCGCCTCGCCATAAGCGAGCGGCATCACCAGGGTAGTCACCACGATCGAGACGAAGACGAGCAGCAGCGACAGGACGACGCGCACGCGCAGCCCGGTTTCGCCGGCCGGCCACAGATAGGGCAGGAAGCGCCGCAGGGCGGCCCAGCCGGGTTCGTCGCGCGAAGTCAGGTTCGTCGTTTCAGGAGGCATTCTCGTCTAAATAGGGATGCGCGACGGGCCCACCAAGTTATGCAAGCGAAACAATAGGAACTGCAAATACCTTCAAGCATTTAGCTCTTAGAAGGAGCGGAGGCAGTGATGGGTCCGGCAATTTACGTACTGGCGATTCTCGGCTGCGGCGAGGCGGATACCGCCTGCCAGCAAGTGAGCGTGGCCGACACCGTCTATCGGAGTGAGGCCGCGTGCAACGACGCAACGGCCGCGGCGGTGGAACGCAATACCGACCTGCTCTTCCCGGTGGTCGTTGCCCAGTGCCGCCGCGCCGATGCGCCGGTGTCGCAGAGCCTGTTCCCAGAAGAGGTTGCGCTGCCTGAGGCCGATGCTCTGCCATCCTCGCGCGACGAAAGCCTCGCCAAGCTCCGCCTCGCCAGCCGCTAGATCTTTCCGCTGATCGAGACCGTCAGGATCGGACCGTAGAAGCGGTCGCGACTTTCGGTGAACAGCAAATCGTTGGTGCGCCGGCGATCGTAGAAGCTGCGGTCGAACGCTTCGTTGGTGCCGAGGATATTGTCGACGCTGCCGCGCACCGTCAGCCCGTAAACGTCCTTGTGCTCGACGAAGATTCCCAGATTGCCGGGATTGTTGAAGAAGCGGAAGCGCTGGTCGAGCCGGTAGCCGGCGGTGTTTCCGTAATTCTCGAACCCCCAACCATAGGCCCAGTCGGTTTTGAGCACGTCGTGCCGGAAATTCGCGACGATGCGGCGGAACTCGTTCTCGTTGATCGGGCGGTGGACGCCGGTGACCGGATCCTCGAGACGGCTCTTCTGATATTGCAGGTCGAGATCGAGCTTGGCGCCGCGCCAGCCGATCGGATCGAAATTGAGCGTGCTCGTCCACTGCATGCCGTAGATCGTCGCGCTGTCGAGATTGCCGGGCGCCTGGCCGGCCTCGCCGATCGGGACGATGTCGACGATGTCGGTGATCTGGCGGCCGAACAGGCGCGCGGTGGCCGTGCCCCAGGGGCCGAGGTTGCGCGTCGCCTCGATGTCGAGGTTCCAGCTCTGCTGCGGGACGAGATTGACGTTGCCGGCATTGGTGGTGCCGCCGCTGACATTGGCCGAGGCGACGAAATCGAAGAAATTGAGCTGGCCGACCTCGCGCTCGAGCTTGACGCTGACGTCGAGCCGCGGCGACGCCTTCCAGGCCAAAGAGACGAAGCCCTTGGGGCGCAGGAAAGTGCGGGTGAGGCCGGCCTCGCCCGATTGGCTGAGCTGCGAATATTCGCCGCCGACTGAGCTTTGCAGCGTCAGCGCCGGGGACAGCGGCCGGCCATAGCTCAGCATGATTTCGCCGCGTTTCTCCTCGACGGTGGCCACCGAATTGGGGAGCGGGACGGCGACGAACGCGCCGGCCGCGTCGAGCGTCGACAGGCTGTTGGCGACGTCGAGGATGTTGAGCGCACCTTCGGCCGAAATCTGCCAGTCGGCGCCGCCGCTTTTCCAGCGATATTCGCCGCGGGCAATCGTCTCGGCCTCGTCGGCGACCTGTTCGAAGCGGTCGCCGACGCGCGGCCGGCCGTCGGCAAAATCGGTGGTGAGTATCTGGCGGTAGGGGGTGTGCTCGAAGCTGCGCAGGCCGATCAGTTTCAGCCGGCCGCCGCCGAGCGCGAATTCGTAATCGCCGCCGACTTCGTAATTCCATTCGCGGCGGCGTTCGGTGAGGAGGCGGTCGCGGTCCGGCTGGCCCGGTCCGGAGCGCAGCGAGATTTCCTCGATATCCTGATAGTCGAGCGAGGCCGAGGCGTTGAGGTTGGCGATCGAGCCGTCGGAGCCCTGGCGGCGGAAGCTGCCGCTGATCTTGGGAACCTCGCCGCGGACGTCGAGCACTTCGGCGCGCCGGTCGATGATCGTCCGGTCGGGCGTGAAAACGATTTCGGGCCCGGCATTGCCGTTGCGATAGCTGTCGTTGGAAAGGCTCACCGTATAGTCGATGCCCGCGGCGGTGCCGCTGATCGATGCCTCGCCGTTGAGCAGGCGCGGCGGGGTGCGGCGCAGCCGGGCCTGAGGGCGCCAGGCGAAGCTGCCGCTCAGGCCCTTGGCGGCGGTGACGATATTGGCGACCTGACCCGACAGGCCGGGAACGTCGAGGGTCGCGCCGTCGACGATGTCGATGCGGGCCACGTTCGTCGCGGAAATGCGGCCGAGCTCGGTAACGACGTCATTCGACTTGCCGGACATGCGCTGCCCGTTGATCAGCACGTTGGCGGTCGCCTGGCCGAGGCCGCGGCGTTCGTCCTGCTGCTGGATCGTGAAGCCGGGCACCTGGCGCAGCATGTCCAGCGCGGTCTTGGGCGAGAAGCGGGCGAAGTCGGCCGGGGTGTAGCTCTTGGCGCCCTGGGCGGCGGGGAGCGTCGGCGCCGGGGGCGGGGCGTTTCCCGTTTCCTGCGCCGAGGCCGGCGCGGCCGACGCCGTCGACAGCAGCAGCATCGCCTTCGTCAGGCGTAGCGCGTGGACCCTCATGCCTTCCCCTTTTCGTCTGCCGTCCGGCCTTTACGTTCCATCAAGCACGGCGGCCCGTCTCTTCCACCGAAGCGGATCGCGGCGCGCCCCTTTTCGACTAGGTCGCCTGAACCTTCGACGAACGGGCCGGAACCGGCCCCAAGCTGGAGCGCTCTAGAGGAAAACCAGCCGAGGACCAGCGGAGACAAGCAATGTCAGAGACCGAAATCGTCGACATGGTGCACAAGGACGATCTTCCCGGACACGAGAGCGAGCTCGAGCCCAAGCCCGATTGGGAGCCGCGCTACCCCGGATCGGGTCGGCTCGAGGGCAAGGTGGCGCTGATCACCGGCGCCGACAGCGGCATCGGCCGCGCCGTCGCCGCGCTCTACGCCCGCGAAGGCGCGGACGTCGCGATCCTCTATTTGTGCGAGCATGACGACGCCGCCAAGACCAAGGAGATCGTCGAGCACGAGGGCCGCCGCGCCATCACCATCGCCGGCGATCTCGGCGAGAAGGACTTTTGCGACCGCGCCGTGCAGGAGACGGTCGACAAGCTCGGCGGGCTCGACATCCTCGTCAACAATGCCGGCGAGCAGCATTATGAGCAGGATATTACCGACATCAGCGAGAAGCAGCTGAAGCGGACCTTCCAGACCAACATCTTCAGCATGTTCTATCTGGTCCAGGCGGCGCGGCCGCACCTGAAATCCGGGTCGGCGATCGTCAACTGCACGTCGGTGACGATGTACAAGGGCGCCAAGATCCTGCTCGACTACAGCGCGACCAAGGGCGCGATCACGGCCTTCACCCGCTCGCTGTCCGAGAACCTGATCGAGGACGGGATTCGCGTAAACGCGGTGGCGCCGGGGCCGATCTGGACGCCGCTCAATCCGTTCGGCGGGCAGCCGCCCGAGAAGATCCCCGATTTCGGCAAGGACACGCCGATGGGGCGGCCGGGCCAGCCCAACGAGGTTGCGCCGAGCTTCCTGTTCCTGGCCTGCGAGGATTCGAGCTACATGTCGGGCCAGGTGCTGCACCCCAATGGGGGGACGATCGTCAACGGCTGAAGCCCTGTCACCCTGCGCCTTTCGTGCTATACAATCGGCAGGAAAGGGGGCGCGATGGTCCGCATTGTCGTCGGCATAGCGCTGGGAATTGTGGCGGCGTTCGCCACCATCGTCCTGGTCGAGCTGCTCGGCCACATGGCCTACCCGCTTCCCGACGATCTCGAACTGCGCAATCCGGAGGCGTCCGGGCAGGTCGTGGCTGCCATTCCCCTTCCCGCAAAACTGGTCGTCATTTTCGCATGGCTTGTCGGCGCTTTGGCCGGCGGCGTCGTGGCGAAGCGGATCTGCCGGCGCTGGTGGGCGGCCTGGCCGGTGGCGGGGCTCGTCGCCTGCGCGGCCGTGGTCAATGTCATGATGATCCCGCATCCGGTGTGGATGCAGATTTCGGCGGTGCTCGCGCCGCTGCTGGGCGCGCTCGCCGCCAGCCATCTCGTCGAGCCGCGCGCGCGCAAACCGGAGGCAGTCGATGCGAACCTATAGGACTTTCGCCGAATTCTGGCCCTTCTACCTGCGCGAGCATAGCAAGCCGCGGACCCGCGCCTTCCATTATGCCGGGACCACTTTGGTGGTGGCGATCGCGCTCATCGCGCTGGTCACCGGCAATTGGTGGCTGCTGCTGGCGATGCCGGTGGCCGGCTACGCCTTCGCCTGGGGGAGCCATGCCCTGATCGAGCGCAACCGGCCGGCGACGTTCACCTATCCAGCCTGGTCGCTGATCGCCGACTTCCGCATGTGGGCGCTGTGGCTGACCGGCCGGATCGACCGCGAACTCGCCGCCGCGGGCGTGCGCCCTCATACAACGAGCGAGCCCGCGCGTGGCGAATGATTCGAGTCGGACCCTGACCGTCGACCCGGTCGAGCGCCTCCTGCTCAAATTCCGGGCGCGCGATGTCGTTACCGCGGAGGAAGAAGAGGTTCTGCGCAAGGTCCTGGGCGACATCCGCGAGTTTCCGCAGGGGCGGGTGCTGGTCCGGGCCGACGTTCCCTTGAGCGACTGCACCTTGCTCATCGACGGCTTCGTCGCGCGCTACAAGGATCTGGCCGACGGCCAGCGGCAGATCATGGAGGTCCATGTCCCGGGCGACTTCCTCGATCTTCACAGCTTCCTGCTGAAGCGGCTCGAGCACAATGTCGGGGCGATGACGCCGGTACGGATCGCGCTCGTGCCGCACGACGCAATTCGGGGGATCACGGAAAGCCACCCCCATCTCGCCCGCATGCTGTGGTTCTCGACTTTGCTCGACGCGGCGCTGCATCGCGAACGCATTCTCTCGGTCGGCCGCCGCACGGCGCTCGCCCGGATCGCGCATCTGATGTGCGAATTCTACATGCGGCTCGAGATCGTCGGGCTGGCGCGCGACTTCCATTTCAGCCTGCCGCTGACCCAGACCGATATCTCAGACGCGTGCGGCCTCACCTCCGTGCACGTCAATCGCATGCTCAAGAAGCTGCGCGACGACGGACTGCTCACCTTCCGCAGCGGCGAAGTCGTGATCCATGATTGGGAGCGGCTGCAGCGGGTGGGCGAGTTCAGCCCTGCTTTCCTCTATCTGGAACGGCGCCCGCGCTAGAGATTGCGGACGTCGAACTCGGCGCGCTCGAGCATGCGCTCGGCCAGCATCGCGCGGTGGCAGCAGGGCGCTTCCTTCTCGTAGCACAGCAAGGCGACATGGCGCTCGCCGGCCTCCGCCAACAATTGCTCCATCGCCAGCAACGCTTCCGGAGTCTCGAGCTGCTCGGCATAGATGGCGCGCATCTCGGCGATGCGGCCCTTGCGCGCCGCCTCCCGCCCCGCCGCCGGCGTGCCGAGCGGGCGCAGATGGAGATAGTCGATGCCCTGATCGCGCAGCGCACTGCCGAGCGCGGTCTTCGAGAAGCCGGGGCGGCGCGAGGCGGCAACGGCGCGCACGTCGACGAGCAGCGCGACTCCGGCCGCTTTCAGCTCCTCGAGCAATTCGGGCTGGGTCTTGCCTTCATAGCCTATGGTCGAGAGCGTTCGCATCCGGATATTCCTCAACCTCGTCGCCGCGCCGGACCGGCAGCGACCAGGCGATCTGCTTGCGCAGCGCCACCTCGAGATCGTGCAAGCCGGCCTGCTGCGCCTCGGCCCGCTTGACCAGCAAGCGGGCGAGTATCTGTTCGCGACTTTGCGGCCGCCAGCGGGTTCGCCGGCCGGACGCGAGGGCCTGAGAGAGACGCGACGACAATGACATCGGCTTGGGCTTCCTGATCGAACCGCCCCCGACCCATATTTAGCCCTGATTCGATTAGCAAAAGCTTAGTCGAACAGCTCTTCCAGGAAAGATTTCTTCCGTTTCCGGTACGGCTGCTCATAGCCGCCTCCGTAACCGCCGCCAAAGCCCGGGCGCGGGGCATGGCCCGCCGGCGGCGGATCGGCCGCGCGGGGAGGCGCGGAGGCGGCCCCGCTGCGCTCGATGATCTTGTCGAGTTCGCCCCGGTCCAGCCACACGCCGCGGCAGGTCGGGCAATAATCGATCTCGATATTCTGTCGCTCGCTCATCACCAGCGGCGTGCGATCGACGGGGCACAGCATCGGCTCGGCCATAATTGCTCCTCTTCCTAGTCCACGAACTAGGCAGGCGGCCGGTTCGCTTCAAGGAGTGGCCGGTTTCGGACAGTGCGGTCACCGAACCGGACACTGGCTGCGAAATACCGCCCCAGAAAGTGGTGCAAATCACCATTGTTCGGCGGTTAGGATTCCCGACTTTACCCCTGCGTACTGCTCGATCCACGGATTTCCGCCATTTGCGCCATCTGGCACGCTCCCTGCTAATGTTCTGGCAAGGCCGCCGGGCAGTCCGGCAGCCGGTTCAGGGAGACAGAAAATGACCTATGCCAGCCTCAACCAGTTCGCCGCTTCCGTCGTCGGCGCGCTCTTCGCCACCGTCCTTCTCGTGTCCGCAGCGGTCGGTCCGGTCTCTCAGTTCGTCTGAGCGACCGGCCCCGCCCCGCCGAAGAAGAAGCAACAAGAACAGAAACGCAGGATTTGAGACTATGAACAGCCGCTACGCACTCGACAAAAGCAACGCCAAGATGCTGGGCGTCTGCGCCGGCCTCGCCCGCTGGATGGATGTCGATCCGCTGCTGGTGCGCGTGACCATGGTGCTGCTCACCGTCTTCGTCAGCCCGGTCGCGATCCCCGCTTATTTGCTGACCGCGCTGGTCGCCGACAACGGCTGACGCGCTACCGCCCGAAACGCTGCGTCGCCACCGTCGGAGCGTCGGCGATCCTGGAAGGCCGCGGAATCGGGCGGCCTTCGCTCTCATAGCCGGTCAGGATGATATCGAGGATCGGGCCGGCGCGCGCGATCGCTACGTCCTCGCTCGGCCCGCAACAGACTGCTTCGGGAACGTCCGGGAAGGTGACGAGCACGCGGCCGTCCTCGCCCGGTGTCAATGTAATCGGATATTTCATCGGTGCTCCGCGTGTAAGGCCAGTCAGCGCGCGAAGCTCATGCAAGGTTCCCCCCATGGAACTTTCCGCCCTCCCGGCGAATTGAGGTTCTCGGGCTGGGCGTGCGGCTGCGCTGCGCGGCCCTTGGGGCATGGCGCCGGCAATCGGATTCCTGCCTCGCCTTCCAAGGAAAAAGGGGAATTACATGAAGTTGCTTCTCAAGGTCATGATCGGCGGCAGCATGCTCGCGCTTGCAGCATGCGGCGGCCAGGGTGACGACGCGCTGGGCGACAACGTTGCCGACGCGGCCGAAGCCAAGGCGGATAGCCTCGACGCAATGGCCGACAACGCCACCAGCGAAGCGGTCGAGGAAAATCTCCAGGACCAGGCCGACGTCGTTCGCGAAACCGGCGAGGCCAAGGAAGAGGCGATCGACGACGCCGATGTGGTCGTGAACAACCAGTAGATCGCGACAGCTCCCTTTCCGCGATCGATGAGCGTCCCGAGCGTATTTTCGGGACGCTCTTTTTTTGTCGTCGGCCTTTTCAGATAGGCAGGCCGAGCTGCGGCGTCTCTTTCTCGGCTTCGAGGCCGGACAGGGTGAGGCCGAGCAGCCTGATGCCCTTGGGCGGCGGCAGCAGCGTCTTGAGCAGATGGGCGCCGATGCCGAGAAACTGTTCGCGGTCCGCGACCGGCGCTGGCAGCGACCGCGCCCGCGTCACGATCTGGAAGTCCTGATATTTCACCTTGAGCGTGACCGTCCGGCCGCGCACGGCCTTGTCCGCGATGCGCGTCCAGACCGTGGTCGCGATCCGATCGAGCTCGGCGAGCAGATCCGGCTCGGCGCGAAGGTCGGTGAAGAAGGTGTCCTCGGCGCCGATCGACTTGCGTTCGCGATTGGCGCGCACCTGACGGTGGCAGATGCCGCGGGCGAGGTCGTGATAATAAGCGGCGGAATTGCCGAACGCCGCCTGCAGGAATTCGAGACTGCAGGCGCGCAGGTCCGCGCCGGTCTCGATACCTAGCCTCGCCATCTTGGCCGCGGTGACCGGGCCGACGCCGCGGAAGCGCTTGACCGGCAGCGAGGCGACGAAGGCCGGCCCCTGCCTGGGCGTGACGACGCAGATTCCGTCTGGCTTGTTCTGGTCGGACGCGAGCTTGGCCAGGAACTTGTTGTAGGAGACGCCGGCCGATGCGGTGAGGCCGGTCTCGGCGCGGATGCGCGCGCGTATCTCCTCGGCAATGGCGGTCGCGACGCCGATCCCCTTCAGATCCTCGGTGACGTCGAGATAGGCCTCGTCCAGCGAGAGCGGCTCCACATGCGGGGTATAATCGCGGAAGATGGCGCGGATCTGGTTCGAGACTTCGCGATAGGCGTCGAAACGGCCTTTGACGAAGATAAGCTCGGGGCAGCGCCGCTTCGCCGTCACCGAGGGCATGGCCGAGCGCACCCCGAACTTGCGCGCCTCGTAGCTCGCCGCCGCGACCACGCCGCGCGCGGTGGATCCGCCGACCGCCACCGGCTTGCCGCGCAGTTCGGGATTGTCGCGTTGCTCGACCGACGCGAAGAACGCGTCCATGTCGATGTGGATGATCTTTCGGATCGGCGCGTCGTTCACGCTGTGTTCTTAGCGGAGGCGCGGCCTTGGGAAAAGTCAGAAGCTGATGTTGAGGCCGATCGCGGCGATGCGGTCGGTGCGGCCGTAGACCTCCTTCATCGGCTGAGTCCGCGCGAGCGCGCGTTCCTTGTGCGAGGTGCGGGTCACCTCGAGCAGGCCGACGCGGAATTCCGCCCGGCTCGACACCGGCATGCTGCCGACGACTCCGCGCCGGACCGAGGACGCGCCGTCATCCTCGACATAGGGCATGGTGGTGACGCTGAGCCCGCTTCTCACCTGCGACGCGATCGGGCGCTTGGCCGGATCGGGCCCTGGGACATAGGATGGACCGATGATGTCGGTCCGCTGGGCGCTGCGCGTGTCTGTCAATCCCTGGCCCATTGCGGGCTGTATTAGGACGAAAGGCAGTATCAGCGCCGCAGCGATCGGGCGCTTGGAGACCTGCACTATATCATTCCCTGTTCTTCGCCGTTCTAACGAACAAAGAGCGAGGGGAGTTCCTTGGAAGCGGAGGCCTCAGAAGGTGTAGCTCAGGCCAAGTGCGCCGAAGAACTGGTCCGCGTCGCCGGCAATACTTGTCACGGGCGAATCCTTGAAGTCGCCCAATAGACGCGAGTAGCTGGCGACGCCGAAGATCGCGAGGCCGTGGCGCAGGTCCCCCGAGAGCGACTGGGTCCCGAGCAGGGTGAATCGGACATTCTTGAAGCCGCCGTCGGCGTCGTAGACCGGCAGGCCACTGGCGAGGCTACCGGCGGGCGTGACGCTGAAATAGGTGTCGGCGAAGCCGCCCCCGACATGCTCGGCCGACAGCGACGCGCCGAGGAAGAAGGTGGGGCTGAGCGGCGTTCCATATTCAATGTTGGGCGCGACGATCATGCTGTCGTGCGTGTCGGTCACGTCGTGGATCGCGTCGAGACGGAAGGTCAGGAAGTCGTAATCGTGGAAGACCTTGTTGCGAGTCACGCCGACGAAGGCGCCCGCTTCGATGGCCGTGTCGAGTTCGCCGAGCGCCTTGACCTGCGGGTCGCGGATGCGGCCGGCGCGGTCGAAGCGGACGTTGACCATCGGTCCGATCTCGACGTTGAGCGGCGTACCGACCGGTTCGCGGACCACGTCGAAGTAGAGGGCGGTCGCGCGGCTGTAGAAGTTGAAGCCCGAGACGCGGCCGCGCACCAGGCCGGCGCCGCTCAGGACATAATTGTCGGACCCCTCATAGGAGGCGGTATAGCTCGCGCCGAGGCCGAGCGTGAAATTGTCGCGGCCGTCGTCAACCGGCTCGGTCGCCTGCGCCAGAGCGGGCGCCGAAAACAGGAGCGGCAACAGCGCCGCGACGCGCAATGCTTGTTTCATGGTCTTTCCCCCTGCTCGCCGGATAGCGGCCCAGCGCCAGCCGCGCCCGGAAGTTCCGGTCCCCAGGCGTAACGCCAAGAAAACAGTGCCAAAATGACGCGACCGTGGTCGGTTTACAACAATCCGTGGCCTAAGGCGAAGCGCTTCTGTACATGCAAACGACTATGGCGAAGGGGAAAAGGGACGGGCTGCTCATTGCAGGCGGGGGGCTGGCCGGTTGCCTCGCCGCCCTGGCCATGGCGAAAGCGCGGCCGGACCTGCCGCTGCTGCTGGTCGAGGAGAGCGAGACTTTCGGCGGCGGGGACCGGACCTGGACCTTCTTCGAAAGCGACATCGACCCGGCCGACCGCTGGCTGCTCGAACCACTGATCACTGCGAGCTGGCCCGGTTACTATGTCGCGTTCCCGGGGCAGAGCCGCAATTTCAAGGCGCCCCTCCACGCGATCAGCGCGGAGCGGCTCGATGCGGTGATGCGCGAGACGCTGCGGCCCGACCAGTATCGGCTCGGCACCCGCATCGTCGCCGTGCGCGACAACGAGCTGGTGCTGCCCGGCGGCGAGAAGCTGGGCGGGGAGGCCGCCGTCGATGCGCGTGGCGCCACCAACCTGTCGCTGCTTGATCTCGGCTGGCGCCTCTGCGTGGGCCGAACCTATCGCTTCGCCGCCCCCCACGGCCTCGATCGCCCGGTGCTGATCGACGCCACGGTCGCGGGCGGCACCGGCTTCTTCCGCTGCCTGCCGCTGTCGGAGGATCGCATGCTGGTCGAATATGTCGATCACGGCGCGACGCCCGACTCGGAGCCGGCGGAGGCCGGCGCGCGGATCGAGGCCTATCTCGAACGGCGCCGCTGGATTCCAGCTGAGGTCGAGAGCGAGCAGCAGTCACAGCTGCCGCTGCCGCTCGGCGGCGATTTCAACGCCTTCTGGCGGGTCGGCGGCGCCCGTGTGGCCAAGCTCGGCATACGCGGCGGATTCTTCCACCCGGCGACCGGCGCGGCCTTGCCCGACGCGGTCGGCGCGGCCGTCCTGCTCGCCGACCAGCAAACCCTCGACGGCGCGGCGCTGCACGATCTGTTCGAGGAGGAAGCGTCGCTTCTGTGGAAGAAGCGCGAATATTACCGCGGCTACAACAGCCAGCTGTTCGCGCTTCCCGGCGAGGCGCGCACCGGCTTCCTGGGGCGCCTCTACCGGCTGGACCCGGCCGTGATCGCCCGTTTCCACGCCGCCCGCGCCGGGCTGATCGACCGCAGGCGAATCGCGGCCGCCCTGAAGGGTTGAGCCGCCGCGGGGGCCGCGAGGGCTTCCGCCGCTTCCCTTCACCGCATCACTGTGCTTAAGGCCGTGGCAAAATCTGTCCGCGGAAGGATTCCTCGTCCCATGAACATCCATGAATATCAGGCCAAGGAGCTGCTGGCGAAGTTCGGCGTACCGGTTCCCGCCGGCATCGCTGCGATGAGCGTCGAGGAGGCGGTCGCCGCCGTCGACCAGCTTCCCGGGCCGCTCTATGTCGTCAAGGCGCAGATCCACGCCGGCGGCCGCGGCAAGGGCAAGTTCAAGGAACTGGGCCCCGACGCGAAGGGCGGCGTTCGCCTCGCCCGCTCCAAGGACGAGGTCCGCGCCGCGGCGCAGGACATGTTCGGCAACACTTTGGTGACGATCCAGACGGGCGCCGAGGGCAAGCAGGTCCAGCGCCTCTACGTCACCGACGGCGTCGACATCGCCAAGGAATTCTACGTCGCCCTGCTCGTCGACCGCGCCACCGGCCGCATCGCCATCGTCGCCTCGACCGAGGGCGGCATGGACATCGAGGAAGTCGCGCATTCGACGCCCGAGAAGATCCATACGATCACCGTCGACCCGGCCACCGGCCTGATGCCGCACCACGGCCGCGCCGTCGCCGCCGCCCTCGAGCTCGAGGGCGATCTCGCCAAGCAGGCGCAGAAGATGGTCGCCAAGCTCTATGACGCGTTCATGGGCACCGACGCCTCGCAGATCGAGATCAACCCGCTCGCGGTCACCGACGACGGCAAGCTGCTCGTGCTCGACGCCAAGGTCGGCTTCGACACCAACGCCTTGTTCCGCCATGCCGACCTGATGGCGCTGCGCGACGAGAGCGAAGAGGAACCGATGGAGCTCGAAGCCTCGAAGCACGACCTCGCCTACATCAAGCTCGACGGCAATATCGGCTGCATGGTCAACGGCGCGGGTCTCGCCATGGCGACGATGGACATCATCAAGCTGAACGGCGCCTTCCCGGCCAACTTCCTCGACGTCGGCGGCGGCGCCTCGAAGGAGAAGGTGACCGAGGCGTTCAAGATCATCCTCAGCGATCCGGCCGTGAAGGGCATCCTCGTCAACATCTTCGGCGGCATCATGCGCTGCGACATCATTGCCGACGGCATCATCGCCGCCGCCAAGGAAGTGAATTTGTCGGTGCCTCTGGTGGTCCGCCTCGAGGGCACCAATGTCGAGGAAGGCAAGCGCATCCTGGCCGAATCCGGCCTGCCGATCGTGCCGGCCAACGATCTGGGCGACGCCGCCCGCAAGATCGTCGCGCAGGTGCAGGAGGCGGCGTAACCACGCCCGGGTGACGACAAGATAGAAGGAACGAGCATGAAGCTGCTGGTGCCGGTCAAGCGCGTGATCGATTACAACGTCAAGCCGCGGGTCAAGGCCGACGGTTCGGGCGTCGATCTCGCCAACGTCAAGATGAGCATGAACCCGTTCGACGAGATCGCGGTCGAGGAAGCCATTCGCCTGAAGGAAAAGGGCGTGGCGACCGAGATCGTGGTCGTGTCGATCGGCCCCGCCAAGGCGCAGGAGACGCTCCGCACCGCGCTCGCCATGGGCGCGGACCGGGCGATCCTGGTCCAGACCGATGCCGAGGTCGAGCCGCTCGCCGTGGCCAAGATCCTGCACAAGGTCGCCGAGGAAGAGCAGCCGAAGATGGTGATCCTCGGCAAGCAGGCGATCGACGACGATTCCAACCAGACCGGCCAGATGCTCGCCGCTCTGCTGGGCTGGGCGCAGGGCACCTTCGCCTCCAAGGTCGACGTTGCCGGCGAAGAGGTCAGCGTCACCCGCGAGGTCGATGGCGGCCTCGAGACCGTGAAGCTCAAGCTGCCCGCGATCGTCACCACCGACCTTCGCTTGAATGAGCCGCGCTACGCTTCGCTGCCCAACATCATGAAGGCCAAGTCGAAGCCGCTCGCGACCAAGGCGCCCGAGGATTACGGCGTCGATGTGACGCCGCGCCTCAAGACGCTCAAGGTGACCGAGCCGTCGAAGCGCGAGGCCGGCGTGAAGGTGGGCTCGGTCGACGAGCTGATCGGTAAACTGAAGACGCTGGGAGTGGTGGCATGAAGACGCTCGTCTGGGTCGAACATGAAGGCGGCCAGCTCAAGGACGCGACCTTCGCCGCGGTGACCGCCGCGTCCAAGCTCGGCGACGTGAACCTGGTCGTCGCCGGCCAAGGCGTCGGCGCGGTGGCGGAGGCGGCCGCGAAGATCGCGGGCGCCGGTACCGTCCATGTCGCCGACGACGCGGCTTATGGCCATGGCCTCGCCGAGAATGTCGCGCCGCTGGTCGCGCAGCTGATGGCCGATCACGACGCGTTCGTCGCTCCGGCGACCACGACCGGCAAGAATATCGCGCCGCGCGTCGCCGCTTTGCTCGACGTGATGCAGGTCTCCGACATCCTCTCGGTCGAGGGTCCGGACACGTTCACGCGCCCGATCTACGCCGGCAACGCGATCGCCACCGTCCAGTCATCCGACGCCAAGAAGGTCCTGACCGTGCGCGGCACCGCGTTCGAGAAGGCCGCGGCCGAGGGCGGTTCGGGCAACATCCAGGCCGTCTCCGGCCCGGGCGATGCCGGCCTGTCGAGCTTCGTCGGCGCCGAGATCGCGGCTAGCGAGCGGCCGGAGCTGACCAGCGCCAAGATCATCGTCTCGGGCGGCCGCGCGCTCGGTTCGTCCGAGCAGTTCCATGCCGTGATCGATCCGCTCGCCGACAAGCTCGGCGCCGCGGTCGGCGCCAGCCGCGCCGCGGTCGATGCCGGCTACGCGCCCAACGACTATCAGGTCGGCCAGACCGGCAAGATCGTCGCCCCCGAAGTCTATGTCGCGATCGGCATTTCGGGCGCGATCCAGCACCTCGCCGGCATGAAGGACAGCAAGACGATCGTCGCCATCAACAAGGACGAGGACGCCCCGATCTTCCAGGTGGCGGACATCGGCCTGGTCGGCGACCTCTTCAAGATCGTGCCCGAGCTTACCGAGAAGCTCTGAGCGCATCGCCGCAATTGGGAGGGGCCGGCTCACCCGAGCCGGCCCCTTTCTTGCGTCAGTCGCAGCGCACGTTGTTGCGGTCGATCGCGCGTCCGGCGACCGCGCCGCCGGCGGCGCCGAGGATCGTGGCCAGCGTCTTGCTGTCGCCCGGCGCGATCAGATTGCCGAGCAGGCCGCCGGCGAGGCCGCCGATGATGAGGCCGGTCGTGCCGTCCGGGCGGCGGCAATAATATTGCCCGTTCGAGCCGCGATAGATGCGGTCGTTCGCGGCAAGGCGCCGGGTCGGGTAATAAGAGCCGTTGCGGTAATAGCGGTCGGCATAATAACGGTCCTGGCCGCTCTCGTAGCGGTTATAGTCGTAATTGCCGTATTTGCGCCAGTCGCGCTCCGCCTTGCGCACGTCCTTGCGATACTCCTTCTGCGCCTTGCGGACATCCTTGCGATATTCCTTGGCGGCCTTGTTGTCGGGCTTGGCCAGCGCCGGGGCTGCCGGCGCGGCGACCGCGACCATGGCAGCGGCGAGGATCAGGCTTCTCATGTCACTCTCCTTGTTCTGGAGGTAGAACGAGCCCGGTTTAGTGCGGGTTGCGTGAACCGAACAAAACCTGCCGTTCATCGCCGGGACAGGCGCGGACCCGTTAACCGGGCGGCGACCTCTCTCTTCTAGCCTCCCTTCCCATGCGCAGACCCAAAACCCGCCCCGCCGGCCGCCGCGCCGCGCGCCGTCCCCGTTTCGCCTGGCCCGAGATCCGCCTGATGCTGGTCGTCGGCGTGCTCGGCGGGCTCGCTTATGCCGGGTTCGACAGCGGCCGGGCCGGCGTGCCGTCGGGCGACGCGGCGATCCGGATCGTCGACGGCGACACCTTCTGGCTCGGCGAAGACAAGATCCGCGTGGCCGATATCGACACGCCCGAAGTGCGCGGCCGCTGCCCGGAGGAGAGCGCGCTCGCCGCGCGCGCGACGCGGCGGATGGAGGCGCTCTTGAACGAGGGCCCGTTCGAGCTCCACCGCGTCGACCGCGACGAAGACCGCTACGGCCGCAAGCTGCGCGTGGTGACCCGCGACGGGCGGAGCCTCGGCGACAGGCTGGTTGCCGAAGGCCTCGCCCGGACCTGGACCGGCCGCCGCGAACCCTGGTGCGCGTGACGCGCTGAGCGCGCGCATGGCGCGAAAGGTCACACTTGGGTCACGCCAGGACGACTGCTCAGGCGGCGACCGTGCCATCCGCCCGGGCGGGCTGAAAACGTGTTGCGAGCTGAGAAAGAGCGGGTGGCGAAGGTCTCCCGGACTGCCGCTAGTGCAGCGGGAAACCGAGCCGGTTTCATCCCATCAGACGAAATCCTATTTGGCAAGTTCGTTGTTTGTTCCGCGAGCGGGGTAAGGGTTCGCGCGGAGGCGCGGAGGGCCCGAGCGGGAGGAGAGTGCGGGCCACCGCGCGCGCGACCCGGCGATCGAGAGGCTGGGCACCGGCGAGGCCGTACCGCGGCAGGGGCTTCCCCAACCGTTCCGGCTATGTCATGTTGTCACATCACAATAAGGAGCGCGACATGATCAGACGCCGTCCCCTCCCCGCTTACGCCGTTGCCGAGCAGCAGCCGATCGGCACGCTCAACACGACGCCGCTGATCGACGTGATGCTCGTCCTGCTCATCATGTTCATCGTCACGATCCCGATCGCGAGCCACAAGGTCGCGGTCGATCTCCCCAATGGTCCGGCCGCGCAGCAGGAGCCGGTGATCCACCGCATCACGCTCGATGCGGCGGGGACGGTCCGGCTCGACGGCGCGCCGGTCGGTCTCGCCGAATTGCAGGCGCGGCTGACACGGCTGCAGGCGGCCGCGCCCGACAGCGATTTCGTGCTCCAGGCCGACGGCGAGGCGCCTTATGCCCGCTTCGACGCGGTCGCCGCGGCGGTGAAGCGCGCCGGCATTGTCCGGCTCGGCATGGCCGACAACCAAAGGTTCGTCGCCGCGCTCGATTGAGCGCGTTCACCTGGTGCAGGTGCCGTTGGCGTCCTTGCCCTTGCACTCGTTGCACTGCTCGCCCGAGGGCTTGTTCGTCTGCTCGACATAATCGGACGTCGGCCAGTTGCTGCAGTTGCGGCACCAATGCCAGGTGTCCCGGTCCCTCTTGCGCCTGTAGGACATCCCACTTCTCCTTCCGGGGCGGAGCCTAGCGCAAGCCGGCTTAGGGAGGCGGACAATCCGGTCCGCTCCGGAGCAAGATCGGTCCGGAATGGATGGATCGCCCGCCTTATCCCCGCCGCAATGGCGACGGACGTTGTGCGGCAATGGGGGGAGATCGGCATGACCCTGACTTTGCTGCTGGCGCTGCAGGCGGCGGCCGACCCGGCCGGACGCGGGGCGGTCGCGCCGGTCGATTTCGACCTCGCCCGGGCCAAGCCCGCGGAGCCGGTGCTGCGCCGCGCCTGCGCCGGCGCCACGCCCGACGAGATCGTCGTCTGCGGCCGCCCGCCGCCCGGCGGCGACTATCCGCTCGAGGACATGGCGAAAATCTACGAAAGCGGCCCGCGCGAGAGCGGGATTGCGCTCGGCGATGGCGTCCGCGGCACCGTCACGGTCGATTCCGTGGTCATGCCGAACGGCGAGATCAGCAAGCGCGTGATGGTCAATGTCGGCGTGAAATTCTAGGTCAGTCGGTGCCGGTGACCCGAGCCGCCTGGAGCGTGTCGGTATATTGGCGGAAGGCCGCGGCACGGCCGCCTTCTACCGTCCAGACATGGGCGAATTGCGCGTCGAGCGCGCGCCCGGTCGCGCGGTGGGTGCCGCGATAACGGCCGAGAACGACGATCGTGTCGCCGGCGTCGAGAAACTCGTCCGGCACCGCCGCGAAGCCGTCCCACTCGCTGCCGAAGCGCGCGAACAGGCCGGCGAGGACGGCGTCCGGGCCGCGATAGGGACTGCGATCGGCATAAGGAAAATTCTCGGCCTCGGTCCAGACGATGTCCGGATCCATGCGCGCGATCAACCCGGGCCCGTCCCCCGCCGCCATGCAGGCATAAATGGCGCGGACGACCGTTTCATTGGCTTCCGACATGGCAGTTCCTCCCCGTCTTGTTGCAGGAAGATGCGCCGGTTTGGCGACGCCGCGCAAGCCGGAGCACTCCGGCTCGGCATGGCCGACAATCAGCGGTTCGTCGCCGCGCTCCATTGAGCGCCGCCTACCTTGCGCAATTGCCGGCGGCGTCCTTGGCTCTGCACTCGTTGCAGAGGTCGCCCGAACTCGGCTTGGTCGGCCGCTCGTCGTAAGCGTGCGTGGGCCAAGTGCTGCAGTTGCGGCACCAATGCCAGGTGTCGCCGCCCTTCCTGCGCCTGTAAGCCAACCCACTTCTCTTTCCTGGAGGAAGCGTTGCGCGGGCCGGCGCGGCGCGGCGGATAACCGTCTCTTCAGCGGACGAAGTTTCATCCGAAACAGACATTGCGCCGCTGGCATCCTGAACCTGTTCCAGCATTCGGCGCATTTCGCCTACTTCGGTCGATGAAAGCAGCGGAGCGCCCGTGAGGTCTTTTGCCCTAGCCACATCGTCGAAGGCGGCAGTGATCAACTCTGGATCGCCATCTTCGAATGCGGCTTCGAGATAGGCCAAGACGGCTTCTCGGCTGTCCAGATGCTCGGCTGCGTCCCACCGGCTGGTTTCGGTGCCCATCAATCGGCCTTCCATGCAGCGGCAAGCGCACGCGCGCGTGCAATATCGGCCGATTGGCGCGATTTGTCACCTCCCGCGAGGAGAAGAACCAGCCTTTCGCCGCGTCGGGCAAAGTAGACGCGGTAGCCTGGACCGTAATCGATGCGCAGTTCGCTGATGCCGCCGCTGAGCGCCTTGGCGTCGCCCACATGGCCTAGCGAGAGGCGGCGGATACGCGCATCGATCAGGGCGCGTGCGCGGATGTCGCGCAGGGTAGAGAACCAACGGTCGTAGTCGGCGGTCTGGCGAATCTCGACCTGTGTCGATGGACCCGCCATGACCGCCTCCAGGACTTACTCCGCGGCCACTCCTGCCTGGGAGAACATGTCCGCGCCGTCGGCTTCCTCGACCGTGTCGTTGGCCTTGGCCTGCTTGCGGCGGTCGAAATTGTCCCAGACTTCGCCCCAGTTTCCGCGGGTCGCGGCCTTCGAATATTCGGTGGCGCGGGTCTCGAAGAAATTGGCGTGCTCGACGCCGTTGAGGAGAGGCGCGAGCCACGGCAGCGGGTGATCTTCGATCATGAACATCGGCTTCAGGCCGAGCTGGCCGAGGCGCCAGTCCGCGATGTAGCGGATATACTTCTTGATCTCCTTGGGCGTCATGCCGGGCACCGGGCCCTGCTCGAAGGCGAGGTCGATGAAGGCGTCCTCGAGGCCCACCGTGGTGTGGCAGACGTCGCGAATGTCCTGCTTGACCGCGGCCGTCAGACAGTCGCGCTCGGCGCAGAAGGCGTGGAACAGCTTGGTGATGCCCTCGCAGTGCAGCGACTCGTCGCGCACCGACCAGGAGACGATCTGGCCCATGCCCTTCATCTTGTTGAAGCGCGGGAAGTTCATCAGCATCGCGAAGCTGGCGAACAGCTGCAGCCCCTCGGTGAAGCCGCCGAACATGGCGAGCGTGCGGGCGATGTCCTCGTCGGTGTCGACACCGAACGTCGAGAGATAATCGTGCTTGTCCTTCATCTCCTTATACTGAAGGAACATGCCATATTCGCTCTCGGGCATGCCGATCGTGTCAAGCAGGTGCGAGTAAGCGGCGATGTGCACCGTCTCCATGTTGGAGAAGGAAGTCAGCATCATCTTGATCTCGGTCGGCTTGAACACCCGGCCATATTTGTCGTGGTAGCAGTCCTGCACCTCGACGTCGGCCTGGGTGAAGAAGCGGAAGATCTGGGTGAGCAGGTTGCGCTCGTGGTCGGTCAGCTTCTGCGCCCAGTCGCGGCAATCCTCGCCGAGCGGCACTTCCTCGGGCAGCCAGTGGAGCTGCTGCTGGCGCTTCCAGAAATCGAACGCCCAGGGGTATTCAAAGGGCTTGTACTGCTTCCTGGCTTCGAGAAGGCCCATATCGCGCTCCTGTTCCCTATTCGTTCGTGTCTCTACTATTTCCCGATGCTATGGGAAAGAGGCCGGAAAGGCTATCCGGAAAAAGACGGGGTGTGGATAAAATCTGGGGATAAACCACTGGATGTTGCGGGGAGGAGACGATCGAGGCGCTAGATATCGTGCCTTCCCCGAGGGGAGCCACAAGCGGGAGGGGCCCGCGCGAGCGCGCCCGCCTGTGGTTTATACCGTGCCATTAGCGGTTGTCGGGCTGGCGGCCCCCGGCCACAAACGAGCATGTGCGCAAAGCGTTGAGTCCAAGCCAAAAGAGCGGCCCCCCGGGAAGCCGGCACGTCGTCGCCGCAGTGGCGGTCGCCTGGGCCTGCGCGCTGGCGGGGCTCGCCGGCTGGACGTTCGGCCTGCCGGCGCTCGCCGGATTCGGCTTTCGCGACTATCTGATGCAGCCGCTGACCGCGCCCGCTTTGCTCGGCCTGGCCGGTGCGGCGCTGGCGACGGCGCGCGGGGCGCGCAGGACGGCGCTGGCCCTGCTGGCCGTGCCGCTCGGGATTGCGGCGCTGACCCTGTTCCAGGACGCGACCGGCATTTCGTTGGGCAGCGACGCCTGGCTGTTCGCCGACGCGGTGGCGCCGCAGGCCCGCAAGGATCCGGGACGGCCGGGGGCGTCGGTGGCAATCGTGCTGGTGCTGATGGCGCTGGCGATATGGCTGGCGCCGCGGCCGGGGCGGCGCTGGGGGCTGGCGGTGGTGGCGCTGGCGAGCGCGGTGGTGGTGATGGGGGCGACGTCGCTGGTTGCGATCCCGCTCGCGATCGGCGTGCCCGATCCGATGCTGCGCTACGTCGTGATCTCGCTGCCGACCGCGGTGGCGACGGTGGCGCTGGCGCTGGCCTTGCTCGCCTGGCGCGGCGACGAAGGCTGGCCGGCCTTGCTTGTCGCCGAGGGCGTCGAAGGGCGGGTGATGCGCACGATCCTGCTGCTGGTGCTGGCGACGCCGTTCGCGACCGAGGCGATCCAGGCCTGGACGGAGCGCGAGCGGATCTTGCCGCACGACGCCGCCGATCTGCTCGAGACCGCGCTCAACATCGTCGCGATGGCGGCGATCCTGCTGTGGTCGGCGGCGCGGATCACGCGCGAGCACAGGGCGCGGCGGGCGCTGACCCGGGCGCTCGATTCGGCCCCGATCGCATTGACCGACACCGAAGGACGGATCCTGCACTGGTCGGCAGGGTGCGAGCAGCTTTACGGCTGGTCCGCGGAGGCGGCGCACGGACGGCGCAAATATGACCTGCTCCGGTCGGAAGCGCCGGAGGGAGCCGACCGGCTCGCCGCGCGGATGGCGACGCAGGTGGCGTGGGAGGAGGAGATCGTCGAGCACCGCGCCGACGGCAGCGTGCTCCACGTCCTCGAACATGCCCGGCGGCTCGAGCCGCGCCACGGCGGCGAACCGGTTTTCGTGCTGTCGATGACCGACATCAGCGACCGCACCCGGGCGGAGGCGGCTTTGCGCGACAGCGAGGCGCGGCTGAAGCTCGCGGTGGAGGCGGCGCGGATCGGCATCTTCGAATGGGATATCGCGTCGGGCCGGCTCGACGTCGCTCCCGAAATCGAACGGTGGATGGAGATCCCCCCCGGCACGATCCGAACGATCGAAGACTGGCGCGCGCGGGTCGATCCGGGCGATGCGGCGACGGTCTTGCGCAGCCTGTCCGGCGCCGGCGCGGCCGGCTCGACGCGCTCCGCCTATCGCTATCGCCTCAGGCTTCCGGACGGCCAGACCCGGATGATCGAGGGCTCCGCCACCCTGCTCTACGATGCCGACAGGCAGCTCGAGCGCATCGTCGGCGTCAATCTCGACGTCACCGAGCGCCACCAGTGGGAGGCGGCGCTGGAGGCGCGCGAGGCCCAGCTCCGCTCGGTGCTGGAGACGGTGCCCGACGCGATGGTGATCGTCGACGAGGCCGGCGCGATCCGCACGTTCAGCGCCGCGGCCGAGCAATTGTTCGGCTTTTCCGCAGACGAGGTGGTCGGCGAGCCGGCCGCCTTGCTGGTGCCCGAAGATGTCAGCGCCGAGGGCTTCATCCAGCGCTTCCTGGAGCGCGGCAGCCGCAAGGGCGGGGCGATCCGGATGCGCGGGCGCCATCGCGACGGGCGCGAGATGCCGCTCGAGATCGCGGTCGGCGAGGCACAGGTCGGCGGCGAGCGGCTGTTCACGGGCTTCGTCCGCGATCTGACCGAACGGCTGGCGGCCGAAGCGCGCTTCGGCGAGCTGCAGGCCGAATTGATGCACGTGTCGCGGCTGAGCGCGATGGGCGAAATGGCGTCCGGCCTCGCCCACGAATTGAACCAGCCGCTGGCGGCCGCGGTCAATTTCCTCGGCGCCGCCGAATTGCTGCTCGCGCGCGGCGACGCCGACGAGGCCAAGATCCGCGAGCTTATCGAGATGGCCAATGCCCAGGCGCTGCGCGCCGGGATCATCATCCGCCGGCTGCGTGCCTTCGTGTCGCGCGGCGAGGTCCAGGAGCAGCCCGAGCCGGTCGAGGAGGTCGTCACCGACGCGGTCGCGCTGGCGCGGGCGAGCCTTGGCCAGCACGAAGTGGCGGTGCGCACCGTGTTCGACCCCTCCGGCGAGACCATGCTGGCCGATCGGGTCCAGATCCAGCAGGTGCTGGTCAATCTCCTGCGCAACGCAGTCGAGGCGCTGAGCCACCAGCCCGTGGGGGATCGCGAAATCGTCATCGCCTCGGACTATCGCCACGACGAAGGGATGATCGAGATCAGCGTCAGCGACAATGGCCCCGGCCTTTCCGACGAGGCGATCGGCCAGCTCTACAAACCGTTCGCATCGACCAAGAAGGACGGGATGGGCGTCGGCCTCTCGATCTGCCGGCGCATCGTCGAGGCCCATGGCGGGCGTTTCTCGGCGGAGAACCGGCCCGAGGGCGGCGCCGTATTTTGCTTCACGCTTCAGGCTTTTAGGGAGGCCCAGTTCGTAGAATGAGTACCCGCAGCATCTATATCGTGGACGACGACGACGACGTCCGGACCTCGCTTCAGAGCCTGCTGTCGACGCTGTCGAACACTTTGATTTGGACGTTCCGCTCGGGCGACGCCTTCCTCGAGCGCATCGGCGAGCTCGACCCGGGCTGCGTCCTGCTCGATTTCCATATGCCGGGCGCGACCGGGCTCGATGTGCTGAAGGTGCTGGTCGGCGAGAAGGACAAGTTCGCCTCGATCGTCCTCACCGGCCATGGCGACGTCGCGGTCGCGGTCCAGGCGATGAAGGCGGGCGCGCTCGATTTCCTCGAGAAGCCCTATGATTATGCGACCCTGCTGGCGACGGTAGAGCAGACCTTCGCGCGGCTCGAGCACAGCCATGCCGAGGCGGCTCTGGTCGCCGACGCCCAGGCCAAGGTCGGCCAACTCTCGGCCCGCGAGCGCGATGTATTGGACGGCCTGATCGAGGGCCGCTCGAACAAGCTGATCGCATTCGACCTCTCCATCAGCCCGCGCACGGTCGAGATTTACCGCGCGAACCTGATGGAGAAGCTCGACGTGAAGAGTCTTCCCGATGTGCTTCGCGTCGCATTCACCGCCGGCCTGTTGCCGGACAGCACACCAGCCTAGCGGCTGCCGAACTCGAAGGTGAGGCGCAGGCCGATCACGAGCGCGTCTTCGACGGCACGCTCGCCGGCCGGATCGAGCACATATTGGATGTCGGGCTGGACCGTGAGGAAGGGCAGGATACGGTCCGAATAAGTGAGCTCGAAGCCGGTCTCGGCCGCGGCCAGATCCTCGCCGGCATCGCGCGCATTGGCGCGGTAGCCGCGGCTCAGCCAGGCCTGGTGGACGCCGAAGGAGAGCTGGCTGTCGGGTCGTCCGGGCACGATCCCGCCGAACAGGAGGCCGGCCTGCCAGCCGCCGCGAAAGGGCGTGGTCTTACCGTCGGAAAGGCCGAGCCGGACGAAGCCGTCGAGGCCGGGGCCGTCCGGCGCGCCCATCAGGCGGCGCTCGGCGAGGAGATAGGCGCCTTGGGCGATGCGGGGGAACGGATCGCCGGCCGGACCGAGTGCGCGGATATCGTCCTGCCGCTCGGTGTAGCGCCAGTAGCCGAGCGCGATCTTGCCGCGGCCGGTCACGCCCGCCTCGGCGATCGCAAGCGCGCCCTCGTCGAAGCCGAAATCCACGCCGCCAGGATCGCCCAGCACGCCGGCGCGCGCGTTGATCAGCGCCGCCTGGACGTAGCTCTGATCGGTCGGCGAGACGCGCAGGCGCGCCGTGAGGGCGGTCGAGGGGAAGATGGACGGGCCATTCGGACCGGTGGCGCCGAGTTCCGAGCCGATGCCGAAGGCCGGCGCGAGCAGCAAGGCCGAGGCATCGTTGGCGTAGAAATCGGCGTTGAGATCGGCGAGGCCAAGCAGCAAAGCGGCGCGGCCGTCGGCCAGATCCTGCTCGATCCACGCTTCGTAGAGCTTAGCCCGATGATCGGCGACCTCGATGTTGCTGACGCCCTGGGCGGTGCCGGCCAAGTCGTTAGGCGCGCCGCCCTGGTTGCTGAGGAAATAGAGCCGGCCGCGGGCGCCGCCCCAGCCGACCAGTCGGTCGAGATCGGCATCGAGGACGATGTCGAGATTGTCGAGCAGGCGTATGCCGCGGGAAAGGCCGCCGTCGACGACGGCCATGGCCTCGGCCTTGTAGGCGGCGTCGACCACGATTGCAGGCTCGGCGCGTGCGGGCGAAGCGAGCGCGCAGGCCAAAGCGCAGGAGAGGACGGATGCGAAAGTCGGTCGGATCATGCGCCCCCCGAGGCTGCCCCCTCCTGCACGCAGGAGAGGGCAAACCGGATTAGAAGTCTAGCGTGAGATCGAGGTAGGCGTAGGCCGTGTCGCCCGTGCCTGGGGCATTCGGCGCATCCTTGAGGAAGCGGCCCTTGTTCAGCCACGCAGCGCCGGCGTCGGCGCGGATCGCGCCGGGGATGATCCAGTAGCGCACGCGCCCCTCGATCTGGGTGCCGGCATATTCGCCGCTCGCGCCGCGCGCATCGCGCACACCGGTGGCGCCGAAGCTGTCGGTGGCGGAATCGAGCCACAAAGCGCGGCCCATGATCGAGGCGTCGACGCGCTTGCTCGGCGCGACGTCGAGGCGGAGGCCGCCGGAGACGAGATTGGAGCGGCTGACGGGGCCGTACAGGCTGACCGGCCCGAAGTCCGTGCGGCGGGCGCCGAACAGGGCGTCGAAGCGGTTGTAGCTGTTCGGGTTCGCCTTGTCGCCGCTGGCCTGGTCGAAATGGACCGAGACGCGCGGCGACCATGCGCCGGCCAGGGTGCGGCCGATCTCGGCGTGAGCGAACCAGGCCGAGACGTCGAGGTCGGTGACGTCGGCAGCGGCGCGGGAGGCGCGGATCTTGCCGAACTGGTAGGCACCTTCGAACTCGTAATCGAAGCGGCCCTTTGCGGGCGTGCGGGCGAAGCGGCCACCGGGCGTGAAGATGCGGCGGTTCATCGTCTGGACCTCGGCCGAATCCCGCTCGTGGAGGCCGTAGCCATAGAGTTCGAGGCTGCCGCCGAGCAGCTTCGCCTTGGTGAAGCTGGCGCCGTAAAATTGCAGATCGGTGGTCTCGTTGTCCCATTCGATCTCGTTGTCGCGCACGCTTGCCGCGTCGGACGGCTCGCGCAGATGCGGCATGGCCCAGAAGGCCAGCAAGCGGTCGCCCTCGGCGCTGCGCCAGTCGAGATTGGCGCCGGTGAAGGCGGAGACGCGGTTGCTCGAGCCGTAGGAATCGATCAGGCGCTTGGAGCCGGCCGACATGGTGAACCGGCCGAGCGTGAACGCGCCCTTCGAGCCGGTGCCGCTGTCGTCGAGGTCGATCGCCAGATAGGCCTGGCTGAGCTCGACCGGGTTGATCTCGCTGGTGCCGGCCGTGCTGTTGTCCTTCTGGAAATAGGCGCGGGCGTCGATGACTTCGGCGCCGAAGCGGATCGGGCCGGCATCATATTCGGCGGAGATCTGGGTGCGCATCGACCACATCGCGTCGCTCTCGGGACCGGTGGGGCGGAACTGGCCGTCGATCGCTTCAAAGCGCGAGCGGTGCGTGCCCTTGAGCTTGAAATTCTCGGGTGCGCCGATCGCATCGTGCAGCGGGGCGGCGACGGCAGCGCCGTGGCCGACGGTGGCGGCAGCGGCGGCAGCCAGCAAGCTGAGCATGTGCCGGGCGCGGCTCGCCAGAACCGGCGTGGTGAAACCAATCATCTGTGTCTTTCTCATTGTAAGGATAGATGAATTATAGGGGCCGGCATGGGAAGCGGGGCGGCGCGGCCAGAAAAACAATCGGCCGCGCGCGCGAAGGCCGGCGCGTCGGCGCGGCCGATAAAGAAAAGCCTCCCCCGCGCTGGCGGAAGAGGCTCTTGGAAACGAGGAAACGGGGGCCGCTCAGGCTGCGGCGTGGAGATTCTCGCTCGCCAGGCCCTCGATGATCGAGCGGTTGACCTCGATCAGCTCCTCGATCGTGTCGCGGCCGGCGACGACGTCGCTGGTGTAACGCTCGACCCAGAGCGCGATCGAGATGATCGATGCGCGCAGCTCGGCGGGCAGCTGGTTGCCCGGCGCGCCGCAGAGCGCGGAAAAGGTGCTCCACACCTCGCGGTTGCGGTGCAGGGTCGGCATCAGCGCGGCGCCGGCAAGACCGGTGTCGCGCGCCTTGATCATCTCGCCGGTGATCTGGCTCATCAGGCGATATTCCTGGGCGCGGGGCGTCTCGGCGATGCTGCGGACACGGCGATAGGCGTCGAGCGACATAGAAACTCCTTGGTTGCCCTTCATTCTAGGACGTGCGCGGCCCGACCGGCATCAATAGGCAAATTTTTCGCCGACCGCCCAAGGCCCTGGCCCCGCCCTCTATAATGAGCCTGCCGTTGCCGAGCGTCCGCCCCGCCCCGCGTGGGTGATGTTTTGGCCGGCCGCGACCGCAGGGGCGTCGATCATTCTATAATTCCATCATCCGGCTTCTGAATAAGTAGACCCCTCCATGCTCAACGGTATCGGCTTCCTCGTTATCCTGGTCTGCGTGTTCGGCAGCTACATGATCTCGGGCGGAAGCCTCGACGTCATCATGCACGCCTTGCCGCACGAAATGCTGGCGATCGGCGGCGCCGCGACCGGCGCCTTCCTCGTCGCCAACTCGATGGCCACGGTCAAGAATGCCGGCCGCGGCATCAAGCGCGTGTTCAAGGGCGCGCGTTGGAAGGACGACGATTATCGCGACCTGCTCGCGCTGCTGTTCGCGCTGCTCGCGACCTTCAAGAAGGGCGGCGCGATGGCGATCGAGAAGCATCTCGACACGCCCGAGGAAAGCCCGCTGTTCGAGCGCTACCCGCGCCTGCTCGGCGATGGCCACCTGATCGAGTTCATCTGCGACTATCTGCGCATGATGACCGTCAATTTCGACGATCCCCACCAGATGGCCGAAGCCATGGAGAACGACATCGAGCGGCACCATCACGAGGAGCTGCAGCCGCAGCACGCCTTGCAGATGATGGCCGACGGCCTGCCGGCGCTCGGCATCGTCGCGGCGGTGCTCGGCGTCATCAAGACGATGGCCTCGATCGACCAGCCGACCGACGTGCTCGGCGCGATGATCGGCGGCGCTTTGGTCGGCACCTTCCTCGGCGTGCTGCTCGCTTACTGCTTCGTGGGGCCGCTCGCATCCAAGCTGCTCGAGATCGTCGAGGCCGATTCCAAGCCGTTCGCGATCGCAAAGACTGCGATCGTCGCTTACGCCCAGGGCGTCCCGGTGCAGGTCGCGATCGAGATCGCGCGGCGCATGACGCCTTCGTCCTACGCGCCGACTTTCCATCAGCTCGAGATCGCTCTCGAGGAGACCAAAGATGAGCTCAATGCAATCCCCATTTGACGAGGCCGGGGCCGACGGCCTGCGCCTTCCCGCGCACGGCACGACCGTAATCGCCGAGGATCTGCGCGTGCGCCTGGTGCTGGCGTCGGACGTCAATGGCGACATCGTGGTCGATGCGTCGGAGGTCGAGAGCGTCGGCCAGGCCGTGCTCCAGCTGCTGGTCGCGGCGCGCGAGGAAGCGCTGCGCAACGGCCAGAGCTTCGCCATCGCCAATCCCAGCCCGGCCTTCCTGCACCGCATCCGCGCCTGCGGGATGGGGGGGATGTTCGGGGTGGAACAGGAAGAGATTCTTCAGTGAGCAAACTCATTCTCACCGTCGACGATTCGGCCAGCATGCGCATGCTGCTGAAGACCTCGCTCACCGCGCAGGGCTTCGCCATCGAGGGCGCCAATGACGGCGTCCACGGCCTCGAGCGGATCCAGGAGGTCAATCCGGACCTGCTCATCACCGATATCAACATGCCCAAGATGGACGGCTTCGGGCTGATCGAGGAAGTGCGCAAGCTTCCCCAGTTCCGCGGCCTGCCGATCCTGGTGCTTTCGACCGAATTTTCCGACGACAAGAAGGCGCGGGCCCGCGAGGCCGGCGCCACCGGCTGGATCACCAAGCCGTTCGACGCGGCCAAATTGGGGGCGGCGATCCGCCGGGTGTGCCCGTGAGCGACGAACTCGACGAAATCCAGGCGATCTTCTTCGAGGAATGCGCCGAAGGCCTAGCGGTTGCCGAGGAAGGCCTGTCCGCGATGGCGGGCGGCGACGTTTCGGCCGAGACGATCGCCGGCGTGTTCCGCGCCGTCCACTCGATCAAGGGCGGATCGGGCGCGTTCGGGCATGCCGCCCTGCTCGCTTTCTCGCACCGGTTCGAGAATGTGCTCGACGAGGTTCGCGCCGGAAAGATCGCGCCGACCGCCGGAGTCACCAAGGCGCTGCTGAGCGCGTTCGACATCTTGTCGGACCATGTCGGCGCCGCCCAGGGCAAGAACGATACGCCCGACGACGCAGCGGTCGCCGCCGAGCTCGACCGGATCCTCGAGGCCAAGGGGGCCGGCGACGCGCCGGCGCCGGCGGCCGAAGTGCCCGCGGCGGCTCCGGCCGAGCCGGACGCCGACGAGTTCGGCTTCGTGCCGGTCGCCGCCGAGATCGAGTTCGACCCGTTCGGCTTCGAGCCTGTCGGAGTCTCGCTCGAGGATCTCGACGGCGGGCCCGCAGCGCCGGCCGACTGGACGATCCGCTTCCGACCGTCGCGCGCGGCCATGGCCAATGGCGCCGAGCCGATGCTCGTCGTCCGCGAGCTCGAGGAATTGGGCGGCCGGGTGACGGCGGTCGATTGCTCGACCCTGCCCGAATTGCGCGACCTCGATCCCGAGGAGGCCTATCTCGGCTGGACGCTCAGGGTGCCGGGCAACGTCGCCGAGGAAGCCGTCCGCGAATGCTTCGATTTCGTCGCGCCGGATGCCGTGATCGAGATCGAGCGCGCCGCGGCCGAAGCTCAGGATGCCGAGATCGCCCCGGTAGAAGCCGACGGCGAGGCGGCCGTGGTCGCAGCAGCCCCGGTCGCGGTTGCCGCTCCCGCGCGGGAAATGCCCGAACGCTCGGGCGAGACGGCGGCGCAGACCATCCGCGTCGATCTCACCAAGCTCGACATGCTGCTCAACCTGGTCGGCGAGCTCGTGATCCGCGGCTCGATCCTGGCCGACCGGCTGTCGCCGCGCGACCAGGAGCGGGTCGAGCTGCCCGAACTCGCCCGCCTGACGCGCGAGATCCAGGACAATGTCATGTCGCTGCGCGCGCAGCCGATCCGCCAGGCGTTCAGCCGCGTGCCGCGCATGCTGCGCGACCTTTCGTCCGAGACCGGCAAGCAAATCGTGCTCGAAACGACCGGCGAGATGACCGAGGTCGACAAGGGCGTGATCGAGAAGATCGGCGACCCGCTGACCCACATGATCCGCAACGCCGTCGACCACGGCATCGAGAGCGCCGCCGAGCGCGCTGCCGCCGGCAAGCCGGCCGAAGGCACGATCCGCCTCTCGGCCGAGCAGAAGGGCGCGCGCATCTTCATCCGCGTCGCCGACGACGGCAAGGGCATCGACCGCGAGCGCGTCCGCGCCAAGGCGGTCGAGAAGGGCATCATCAGCGCCGATGCGGTTCTTTCCAACGAAGAGATCGACCAGCTGATCTGCGCGCCCGGTTTCTCCACCGCTGCGACCATTTCGAACATTTCCGGCCGCGGCGTCGGCATGGACGTGGTGCGCAGCAACGTCGAGGCGCTCGGCGGCCGCGTCGAGATCCAGTCGGTGCCGGGCGAAGGCACGACCTTCACCATGGCGCTGCCGCTCACCCTCGCCATCCTCGATGGCATGATCGTGCGCTTCGCCGACCAGCGCTTCGTGCTGCCGCTGCCGAACGTGATCGAGGCGGTGCGGCCCGAGCCGGGCCAGGTCCAGCCGATGACCCCGACCACCGAGGTGATCGAGCTGCGCGGCGCCTATCTGCCGGTGAAGCGCCTCAGCGAGATGTTCGGCCTCGCCGCCAACGACCGCCGCAGCGCCGAGGATTCGCTCGTCATCATCGTCGAGAGCGAGGCCGGCAGCGTCGGCCTGATGGTCGATACGATCGACGACCGCCGCGAGGTGGTGATCAAGAGCCTCGACGAGAATCTCCACCCGATCCGCGGCATCGGCGGCGCCACCATCCTCGGCGACGGCTCGATCGCGCTCATCCTCGACGTGGACGCGCTGCTCGCCGGCGCGAACCTCGGCAACACCAAATACGCCCACAAAGGAATCGCAGCATGACCAACACTGTCGAGACCATCGCCGCCGCGGAGCGGAAGATCGTCACCTTCACCCTCGGCCAGCAGGTCTTCGGCATCGACATGAAGTCGCTGATCGAGATCCGCGAATGGGAAGAGCCGACGCCGCTGCCGAGCGTCCCGGCCTATATCCGCGGCGTCACCAATTTGCGCGGCACGGTCGTGCCGGTCGTCGGCCTGTCCGAGCGCCTCGGCTGGCAGCCGAGCGTGCTTCACGCCCGCTCGTGCATCCTGGTCGTGAAGATCGCCGGCAAGCAGGCCGGCTTCCTGGTCGACGAGGTCCGGGACATCATCCCGATCCAGGAAAGCGACGTGCAGCCGGCACCGGAAGTCGAGATCGGCGAGCAGGACGTGATCGCCGGCCTCGTCCAGGTTCCGACCAAGGCCCATGGCGCAGCGGCCGAGAATGACAGCGGGACGATGGTGCTGCTGCTCGACCTCGAGGCCCTCAGGGTCACCCAGCACCTCGACCTCGCAGCCTGATGTCGATCGGAGCCAAGGTCGCGTCGCGCCCGGCGGCTCCGGAAGCGGCGCGGGTGGCGCTGAGCGGCGAGCTCGGACCCAAAGAGTTCGCCGCGATCGCCGCCATCATGCAGAGTGACGCGCGCATTCACCTCGCGGAGAGCAAAGCCACTCTGGTCCACTCGCGGCTGAGCCGGCGGCTGCGCGACAACGGCGTCTCCAGCTTCAAGGATTATGTGAAGCTGGTCCAGTCGAACGCCGAGGAGCGGGCGGCGATGGTGGTGGCGCTCACCACCAACCACACCCACTTCTTCCGCGAGAACCATCATTTCGACCATCTTCGCGCGACGGCGATGCCGTGGCTGAAGGCGCATGCCGAGCAGCGCCCGATCCGCATCTGGTCGGCGGGCTGCTCGAGCGGCGAGGAAGTCTATTCGATCGCCATGTGCCTGCGCGGCGAGGACCGCTCGACCGCCGCCTGGCTCGACCGCGCCGACGTGAAGCTGCTCGCGACCGACCTTTCGCCCAAGGTGGTCGAGACCGCACGCCGCGGCGTCTATTCCGCCTCCTCGGTCGAGCCGATTCCGGAAGCCTATCGCCGCGCCTGGCTGCACCCCGAGGGCCAGAATTACGCGGTGGCCGACGAGGTGCGGGCTATGGTGACCGCACGCGTGCTGAACCTGTTCGGGCCGTGGCCGATGCGCCAGAAATACGACGTCATCTTCTGTCGCAACGTCATGATCTATTTCGACGATGACGCGAAAGCCGAACTCGAGGCGCGGCTGGTCGATATGCTCGCGCCCGGCGGCTACCTCTATATCGGCCATAGCGAGCGGCTGATCGGCGTCGGCGCGACGCCGATGAAGCCGGCCGGCCATACTATCTATCACAAAGAGGCGCGCCGATGAGCGGCAAGGTTCGCGTCCTCATCGTCGACGACAGCATCTCGATGCGCGCGGCGCTCAACCGGATCCTGGGCTCCGATCCCGAGATCGAGGTGATCGGTCTGGCGCCCGAACCGCATGCCGCGCGGCAGATGATCAAGGACCTCAACCCGGACGTCATCACGCTCGACATCGAGATGCCGGGGATGGACGGCCTGTCGTTCCTAGAGAAGATCATGCGGCTGCGGCCGATGCCGGTGGTGATGTGCTCGACGCTGACCGCGCGCGGCGCCGGCGCGACGATCGAGGCGCTGCGGCTCGGCGCGGTCGACTGCATCCAGAAGCCGAGCGGCAATGCCGCCGAGATGGCCCGGAATGCCGCCTTGCTCTGCTCGACCGTCAAGGCCGCGTCGCGATCGTCGGTGCGGCGCGCGCCGGAGGCGATTGCCGCAGCGGCCCAGGCCTCGGCCGGAGCGCTGCGCGACTGCGTCGTCGCAGTCGGATCCTCGACCGGCGGGGTCGAGGCGTTGTTCAGCCTGCTCGGCGCGCTCCCGCCCGATTGCCCGCCGGTGCTGGTCGTCCAGCACATGCCTGCCGCGTTCACCGGCGGCTTCGCCGCACGGCTCGATCGTGATTGCACTATACGGGTCGTCGAAGCGGTCGACGGCATGCCTGTCGAGCGTGGGACCGTCTATATTGCTCCTGGGGGCGAACGGCACATGGAGCTGTCGGGCGGCGTGAACGGACGGATCCGTTTGCGCCCGGCGGATCTGGTGTCGGGCCATCGCCCTTCGGTCGACATCTTATTCCATTCGGTCGCGAAAGTGGGCGCGGCGGCGGTCGGGGTGATCCTGACCGGCATGGGGGCGGACGGCGCCGAAGGATTGCTCGCGATGCGGCAGGCCGGGGCGCGGACGCTAGGCCAGAATGCCGCGACCTGCGTGGTCTATGGAATGCCCAAGGCGGCCTTCGAACGAGGCGCCGTCGAAAGGGAGCTGAGTTTATCCGCCATGCCCGAGGCGATCCTCGCGGCGTGCCGGCACTGAAGATTGGGAACGGACGATGCCAGCTGCTGCTGCAATCAAGGTAATGGTGGTCGACGATCAGGCGTCGATGCGGGCGATGATCCGTCGCGCGCTGCAGGATCTCGGGTTCAAGGACGTGCGCGACAAGGCCGGCCCGGTCGAGGCCTTGGACGCAGTCAAGAGCGACCGCGTCCACCTCATCATCTCCGACTACAATATGCCCGATATGGACGGGCTCCAGTTTCTGGAAGCCGTCCGCAAGGACCCGGTGATCGGCAAGACCGTCTTCATCATGCTGACCGGATCGGCCGACAAGGAGATCGTGCAGAAGGCGGCGGCGCTCGGCGTCAACAATTATGTCGTGAAGCCGTTCGCCCCGGCCGCGCTCAAGGAGAAGATCGAGCGCGTTTTCGGCGAGCTCACCTGATCCCCCAATGAAGCGCTTCCCGATCGTCCAGGGCGAACATCGCGTCGTCGCCGAGCCCGGCGTGATGATCACCACCCTGCTCGGCTCGTGCATCGCCGTGTGCCTGCGCGATCCGGTCGTGCGCGTCGGGGGGATGAACCATTTCCTGCTGTCCGAGCCCAATCCGGACTCGGTGGTGGATGAAGCCGACATGCATTGCTACGGCATCCACGCGATGGAGTTGCTGATCAACGAGATCATGAAGCTCGGCGGCCTGCGCTCGCGGATGCGCGCCCAGCTTTATGGCGGCGCCAACGTCGTTGCAGGGCTCGGCGGGATCGGCCACGGCAATGCCGCCTTCGCCCGCCGTTTCCTGGAGACCGAGGGTATCGCCATCGGCCATGCCGACATCGGCGGCCGCCAGGCGCGCAAGGTCGAGTTCCTGCCTTTCGAAGGCAAAGCGCGCTGCACGCTCGTCGCAGAGTATGTCCCGGTCGAGAAGGCGCCGGTATTCGCGTTCGGCGGCGACCTCGAACTGTTCTGAATCTTGGGCCCGATGCCCGCAAGGGGGCGCGGCCCCTCTATAAAAGACTATGTCCCAGAGTGATCATCTCGCACCCTCGCTGAAGGCGGCGATCGCGGAAGAAATACGCGACCTGCGCCGGCTGGTGGAGCAGCTCGCCGAGACCCTTGTCGCGGACGAGCAATTCGCGATGACCTATACCGAGCAGCTCCAGACCTTCGACCTCGTCATCCAGCGTGCCGACGAGAGCGCCGACCTGCTCGAGCGACTGGCGAACGGCCTGCATTCGCTCGAAGCGGTCGAAGGCGTCCGTCTCGGCGTGGTCCAGGATCGTCTCCGCGCCGCGCTCAGGGCGGCCTGAATATGGCCGCGCCCGGCGCCAACGAGCGCCCGATCATCATAATCCGCAAGGTCCGCAGGAAGGCGACCGCGGCGCATCATGGCGGCGCCTGGAAGGTTGCCTACGCCGACTTCGTGACGGCTATGATGGCTTTCTTCATGTTGCTCTGGCTGCTCTCGACCCCGGACAAGGAGAAGCTGAGGGGGCTGGCCGAATATTTCACGCCCAACGACCCCTCGCCGTCGGGCTCGACCGGCGAGACTCCGGGCCTTGGCGGCCGCACGCGCCGCGCGCAGTCCGACAGCACCACGTCCAACGGCCAGCCCACGGTCGAGGCGGCGACGGCCGGAACGGCGCGGGGCGGCACCGCCAACGTGCCGGACGCGTCGATGCGGATGCTGGCGCAGGAACTGAAGATCGCCATCGATTCCACGCCGTCGGACCCCGGCCAAAAGAACGTGCGCCTCGATCCCGAGCGTGACGGCCTGCGCATCAACCTGATGGACACCGCTAACCAGCAGATGTTCAAGGGCCCGACCGCCGAGCTCAACGATTATGCCAAGGGGCTGCTGGCGCGGATCGCGCGCAGCGTCGCCAAGTCCGGCTCGCGGATCGCGATCGAGGGCCATACCGATTCCACCGGCGGGCAGAGCGACGGCAATTGGCGGCTCTCGGGCAACCGCGCCCAGTCCGCACGCGCCGCGATGATGGGGGCAGGGCTGACCCCCGACCGCATCGCGGAGGTCGTCGCCAAGGCCGGCACCGCGCCGATCTACCCCGACCAGCCGGACCGGCCGGAGAATCGCCGCATCACCGTGGTCGTGCTCGGCGAGGCGCCCGCGCTGCCGAGCGACGTCAGCTTCAAATTCTGAGAGGCGCATGAAGAAGACCCTGCTTTCCCTGCTCGTCCTGACCGCCGGCATCGGCGTCGGCGGCGGCGCGGCTTATGCGACCGGGCTTTTGCTCGGCCCGGCCGAGGAGGCGCGCGCGGCCGGAACCGCCTTCGTGCCCGCCGGCAAGGTGCTGGCGCCCCTCGTTTTCGCCGACGGGCGGCTTTCGGGCTATGTCGCGTTCGAGATGGCGCTCGAGGTCCGTGCCGACCAGAGCGAGTTCGTCGCCGCGCGGCTGCCATTGCTGCTCCACGCGATCAACATGCGCACCTACAGGACGCCGTTGGCGGCGGGGCCCGACGGGCTGCTGCCCAATATCGGCCTGTTCCGCAAGGTCGTGACCGAGGCCGCCGACGAGGCGTTCGGCAAGGGCGTCGTCGTCCGCGCCGCCGTCACCCAGGCGACTCCGGCCTGATGCTGGGCCGCCGCCTCTGGGGAAGCGACAGCGCACTCGGGCTGCCGACCGGCCCGACGCCGCGGGTGCCGCGCGCGCCGCGCGCGACCCGCGTCATGCTGGTCGCACGGCTGGTCACCGGGCAATCGGACCAGCTCTGCCGGGTCATGAACATTTCCGAAGGCGGGCTGATGATGCACAGCGCCGCCACCTTGCGCTCCGGCGACCGGGTGCGGCTCGAGCTGCGCAACGGCCGCATCCTCGACGGCGCCGTGGTCTGGGCAGACCGCCCGGCCGCGGGCGTCCAGTTCGACGGCCCGGTCGATCTCGAGCAGGTGCTGGCGCCGAATATGGCCTCGGCCGAGCAGGTGGCGCGCGCGCCGCGCATGGCGGCCGACTGCATGGTGCTGGTGCGCTGCGACGGACGGACCTTGCCCGCCTCTTTGCTCGATCTGTCGCAGAGCGGCACCCGCATCCGGCTTGCCGAGCCTGTGTGCGAGGGCGACCAGCTCACCCTCGCCATTCCGGGCCTGCCCACCGTCCGCGGCGCGGTGCGCTGGGTGCGCGGCGACGAGGCGGGCATCGCCTTTTTCGACGTGTTGCGGTTCGACGACGTCGCGCGCTGGCTGCAGGATCCGGACTCCCGCTACGGCGGCGGCCGCCTCTCCCACCAGGCCTGATCTCCCAACGAACAAAAAAAGCCGCGCCCCGATCATCCGGGACGCGGCCTATTTCTTGTCCGCACTGGGCCGGCCCGTCAGCCCGGGCCGCCGAAGCTGCGGACCAGCGAGCCGGCGACCAGGGCCCAGCCGTCGACCAGGACGAAGAAGATGATCTTCATCGGCAGCGAGATCGTAGCCGGGGGCAGCATCATCATGCCCATCGCCATCAGCACCGCCGCCACCGCGAGGTCGATGACCAGGAAAGGGAGGAGCAAAAGGAAGCCGATCTCGAACGCGCGGCGCAGCTCGGAGATCATGAAGGCCGGCATCAAAGTGGTGAGCGGCATGTCGGCGCGCGACGGCGCCGGCTTGCCCGACAGCTCGACGAACAGGCGGACGTCCTCGGGCCGGACATGCTTCAGCATGAAGGCCTTGAACGGCGCGGACGTGCGCTCGAACGCCTGGGTCTCGTTGATCCGGCCCTCATTGTACGGGGTGACGCCCTGCTTCCACGCCGTGTCCATGGTCGGCGCCATCACGAAGAAGGAGAGGAAGAGGGCAAGGCTGATGATCACCGGATTGGGCGGCACGCCGGGCGCGCCGATGCCGGTACGGAGCAGCGACAGGGCGACGACGATGCGGGTGAACGAGGTCACCGTCATCAGGATGCCGGGCGCGAGGCTGAGCACGGTCAGCATCAGCACGAGCTGGATGGCGCGGCCCGAGAGCGAGCCGTCGCCGAGATTGACGTTGGCGCTCTGCGCGAAGGCGACGGCCGGGGTGGCGACCGCGAGCGCGAGCAGGCCGTAGCGGGCGAGCTTACGCATGGGTGGAGACCTTGGCGGAAGCCTTGGGATCAACGACCTTGAGCTTGGCCGGCGCGCGGCGCGGCGCGGGCGGCGGCGGCAGCTTGGCCCGGGCGCGCGTGGCGCGGGCCTGCTTGACCTTGCCGGCGACGATCTCGGCCTTGCCGCGGACCTTGCCGAGCACTTCCTGGAAGGTGGCGAAATCCTGAGCGACGGTGCGCGCCTCTTCGCCGGCGGCAGCCTCGACGGCGGCGGCGATCTCTTCGGGTGCGCGGACGATATTGCTCTCGATCACGACGTGGCCCTCGGGCGCGATCAGCAGCAGATGCTCGACGCCGTCGCGGCGGATGAGCGCCACCGAGCGGCGCGCGTCGATCGCGCTGCGCTCGACCACGGCCACGCGGCGGCGGGCGTCGACGGCGACGCGGCCGGGCAGCTTGATGTCGTAGCGGCGCACGAGCCAGAGCGCGCCGGCGAGCATGCCGAGCACGGTGCCGAGCGCGCCCAAAGTGCGCAGGAGGGCGAGAAGGTCCACTTAGCCGGCCTTCTTCTTCACGATCTCGGTGATCTCGAGCGACATCTGGTCGCCCGCGACCAGCACCTTGCCTTCGGCGACGAGCTGGTTGTTCACATAGACGCGGGTCGGCTCGTCATGGCTCTGGCCGAGCGGGATCATGGCGCCGCGGCTCATCTTCAATATCTGGCGGATCGGCAACTGGGCCGAACCCAGCACGATCTCCAGGTCAACCTTGATTTCCTCGACAGCGGACATGAGGCCGTTCTCCTTTGACCAACTTATAGGATTAATTTTTGAGGGTCTTTCGGGCCGCTAGGAAAAATTTGCCTATAAGATCGGAAGACGGCGCGCAGGCGCCCCGCCATTCGAACGGAGACGTCATGGATCTGAAGGACAGCGTCGCAGTGTCGACCTCCGGGCTTCGCGCCCAGTCGCTGCGGATGCGCGTGATCGCGGAGAATCTCGCCAACGCGGACAGCGTCGCGACGACTCCCGGCGGCCAGCCCTATCGGCGCAAGGTCACCACCTTCCAGGCCGAAGTCGACCGCGCGAACGGCGCCGAGGGCGTCAAGATCACCGGCATCGAAGGCGACAAGAGCGCTTTCCAGCGCGTCTACCAGCCGGGCAATCCGGCCGCGGACGCCGCCGGCTATGTGCTGAAGCCCAACGTCAACAGCCTCGTCGAAGCGGCCGACATGAAGGCGGCGCAGCGCGCCTACGAAGCCAATCTCAATGCGCTGGAGGCGGCCAAGAGCCTGACCATGCGCACCATCGACCTTCTGAAATAAAGGATTAGAGCAATGTCCATTGGAGCGCTCGACGCGACCTCGGCCTATGGCCGCATCTCCGGCGGCGGCAAGGCCGGCGGCATTGGCGGGATCGGCGGCGGGATCGGCGGCGGCGAAGAGGCCGGCGCGGTTTCCGGCGGCGGCTTCGGCGGCCTGATCGAGACGATGGTGACCGACGCCGCCGGATCGATGCGCGCCGCCGAGGCGGCCAGCGCCAAGCAGGTCGCCGGCAAGGGCGACCTCGTCGACGTCGTCACCGCGATCGGCGCCGCCGAAATGGCGCTCGACACCGTCGTCGCCGTCCGCGACCGCGTCGTGAACGCCTATTCCGACATCATGCGCATGCAAATCTGACGATGGATCCGGCGGACGTCATGGAACTGGCCAAGGCCGCGATGTGGGTGATGCTCACCGTCGCCGGCCCGATGCTGTTCGCATCGCTGATCGTCGGCGTGGCGATCGGCCTGTTCCAGGCGTTGACCCAGATCCAGGAGATGACGCTGACCTTCGTGCCCAAATTGCTGGTGCTGGGCGTCGTCCTCTTGCTCTCGCTGCCGATGATCGGAGCGTCGCTTTCCAACTTCATGGGCGTCCTCGCCGACCGGATCATAGCGGGCTGAGGCCATGCTCGGCTTTCCGCTCGAGGCGACGACCTTCCTGATCCTGTTCTGCCGCGTCGGCGCGGTGCTGATGCTGCTGCCCGTATTCTCCGAAGAAGCGGTTCCGGTCCGCATCCGGCTGCTGATCGCGCTCGGCATGTCGGCCGCCTTGTGGGGCATCGTCTCGCCCAAGGTCGGGCCCGCGGTGGCGAGCGACGCGGCGCTGCCTGGCCTGATCATCGCCGAGACTTTGGTCGGGCTGGCGATGGGCATGATCGTCCGCATCATGTTCCAGGCCGCCGCGATGGCGGGATCGATCGTCAGCATCCAGATCGGCCTCTCCGCCGCCATGCTGTTCGACCCCGGCCAGGGCGGGCACGCCGCCGCGCTCGGCAAGTTCGTCAGCGTCGCCGCCGCTCTGGTGTGCATGGGCATCGGCGTCCACCATCTCTGGATCGCCTCGATCGTCCAGTCCTACGGCCTGTTCCCGGTCGGCGGGCTGCCGCCCGGCGAGGACTTCGCCCGGCTCGCAGTCGAGGTCACCGGCCAGTCGATGGCGCTGGCGCTGAGCCTCGCCGCGCCCCTGCTCGTCTACGGCATCGTCTTCAACGTCGCCTTGGGCCTTACCGCGCGCATGGCGCCGGCGATCCAGGTCTTCTTCATCGCCCAGCCGCTCAACATCATGCTCGGCATCGCGCTGTTCGCGATCGTGATCGGCACCATGCTCTCCACCTTCGCCCAGGCGATGGCGGAGTGGATGCAGACGACCTGGGCCTGACCGATGTCCGAAGCGCCCGACAAGGACCAGAAGACCCAGGAGCCGACCGACAAGAAGCTCGAGGATGCGCGGCTGAAGGGCGACGTGCCGATCTCCTCGGAGATGAAGCACGCCATGATGTTCGTCGGCGCGATCATCGTCGCCGGCGGGCTGGGGGCGATGACGCTTTCCGGCCTCGGCGCGGTCCTGGTCCGGATATGGGGCGGGGCGGAGGATTTCCGCATGGACCCGGACGGCGCGCAGGGCCTCGTCACCGGCATTGCCGGCGAGACGGCGTTCGCGATGGCGCCGATCCTGGGCCTGCTCACCGGCTTCGCCCTGCTGACCCTGTTCGTGCAGGGACGGCCGACCCTGGCCTGGTCGCGGGTGAAGCCGAAATGGTCGAAGCTCAACCCGGTCTCCGGGCTCGGCCGCCTGTTCGGAGTCCGGGCGCTGGTCGAGTTCGGCAAGACCCTGCTCAAATTCGCGGCGGTGATCATCGTTGCCTCGGTCGTCGTCTGGCCCAAGATGATCGGGCTCGACCAGCTGATCGGCTCGGGCGCCGGGCGGATCGGCGACGTCGCGCTGGAACTGGTGTTCGTCATGCTGAAGGCGGTGGCGATCCTGGTCGGGGCGATCGCCCTGTTCGATTTCGTCTACCAGCGCCGGTCCTTCTTCAAGCGGATGCGGATGACGCTCCAGGAAGTGAAGGACGAGCACAAGCAGAGCGAGGGCGACCCCAAGATCAAGGCCAAGATCCGCCAGATCGGCATCAAGCGCTCGCGCCAGCGGATGATGCAGGCGGTGCCGACCGCGAGCGTGATCGTCACCAACCCGACCCATTATGCGGTCGCGCTCAAATATGAGCATGGCGACATGGCCGCGCCCGTGGTGGTGGCCAAGGGCGTCGACCTGGTCGCGCTCAAGATCCGCGAGATCGCGACGGCCAACAAGGTGCCGGTGGTCGAGAGCCCGCCGCTGGCGCGCGCGCTCTACGCGTCGGTCGAGATCGACCATCCGATTCCGGCCGAACATTATAAGGCCGTGGCCGAGATCATCGGCTTCGTGATGCGGCTCGCCAAACGCAAGGGCTAAGGGCGGGGGGCAATAATCGTCGCCAACACTAGGCGCGCCGCAACAAGAGACCCGGTGGCGTCCTCGTAACTCTACTGCAGTGCCATTACTGGTCCGCCGAAGCGGCTCATTTCCCTTCCTATAGAGCACAAAGGGGGCCGCGCAGCGCCGGCCTGGGGTTGCGTGCAGCGGCCTCGTCAAGATCGAGGCGGACACGAGCCGCTGGCAAGGAAAGCAAGTCAAAATGGGATTTCTGAGGAACGCGAAGATCTCGGTGAAGATCGTCGCCGTGCTGCTGCTGCTGGGCGTCATCAGCCTCGGCGGGGCTTTTTACGGCAGCAACACGCTGAAGAGCGTCAATAGCGAATATGGCGAGCTGGTCCACGACAAGCTGCCGACTACGACCCAAATCGTGCGCGCAAACCGCGCCACCACTCAGATCGCTTATGCGGCATACCGCGCCATGGCCTATGACGGCGCCAGCGCCGAGGCGCAACAAAGCGTCAAGGACGCCGACGGCGCTTATGACCAGGCCAAGAAAGCGATCGAATCGTCCATCGAGAAGCAGCCGGCGATCACGGCCGATATGCGCAAGCTCGACGATCTCCTCGAAAAGGTTCGAGCGAATGCACTGAAGGCCATCGAGTTCGGGCTCCAGAATAACGACCTCGACGCGCGGACCACACTCGTCGCCGTCGACGCCGACGCTCAGGCATTTTCGGAGTTTAGCCTGGTCGTCAACGACAAGCTGATCAAGGAGAGCAAGGACGAAGCGGAGACGCTGACGGCCGACAGCTCGGCAACCGCGGTCGCCATGCTCGTGGTCAGCCTGATCGGCATCGGCCTGGGCATCGGTCTCGGCGTCATCGTCGCCCGCGTCGGCATCACCGGCCCGCTCGCCGGGCTGCAGGACATGATGGGTCGCCTTGCCGGCGGCGAGACCAAGCTCGACGTGCCCGGCATCGACCGCGGCGACGAAGTGGGCACGATGGCCAAGGCCGTACTGGTCTTCCGCGACAATGCCGTCGCGATGGAGAAGGCGGCCGTCATCAAGGCCAAGGCCGATGCCGAGCAGAAGCATGTCGTCGAGGAAGTCGGCGCGGGCCTCGGCAAGCTCGCCGCGGGCGACCTCACCGCCGAGCTGCAGGGCTTCCCGGCCGATTACGCAAAGCTCCAGAGCGACTTCAATGCCGCGGTCGGCGAGCTGCGCACGGCGATGTCCGCGATCGCCCGCGCCACCGCCAACATCCATGGCGGTTCGGGCGAGATCAGCCAGGCCTCGGACGATTTGTCGCGCCGCACCGAGCAGCAGGCCGCCTCGCTCGAGGAGACGGCGGCAGCGATGACCGAGATCACCGCGACCGTGCAGAACAGCGCGATCGGCGCCGGCGAGGCCAACAAGCTCGTCCAGTCGACCCAGGCCGACGCGCAGCAAAGCAGCAAGGTCGTGGCCGCCGCGGTGAGCGCGATGGGCGAGATCGAGAAGAGCTCGCAGCAGATCACGCGGATCATCACGGTCATCGAGAAGATCGCGTTCCAGACCAATTTGCTCGCGCTCAATGCGAGCGTGGAGGCCGCGCATGCCGGCGAAGCGGGCCGCGCGTTCGCGGTCGTCGCCAACGAGGTCCGCGCCCTGGCGCAGCGTTCGGCCGACGCCGCGCAGGAGATCGGGCAGCTGATCTCGACCAGCAGCGCCCAGGTCGACAGCGGCGTCAAGCTGGTCGGCGACGCCGGCAGCGCGCTCGAGCGGATCATCGGCTCGGTCGATGAAGTGAGCACGCTCATCTCGCAGATCGCCATGGCCGCCGACCAGCAATCGTCGGCGCTGGCGCAGGTCAACACCGCAGTCACCGAAATGGACAAGGTCACGCAGCAGAATGCGGCTATGGTCGAGGAAAGCACGGCCGCCGCGCGCAGCCTTGCCGACGAAGCCACTGGCCTCAGCAGCCTGGTCGGCCGCTTCCAGACCGGCCAGCAGTCGATCGCGCCGGTCGCCTTGCCGGTGCGGGCCAGGCCGGCGCCGCGCCCTGTCGCGCGCGGCAACACGGCGTTGAAGCTCCAGTCCAACCTCGCCGAGGCGGTGGACGACTGGAACGAATTCTGATCGGATTGGCCTTGATGGCAAGAGGCGGGGGGCGAGCGATCGCTCCCCGCTTTTTTTGTGCCCGCGGCGCGCCTTAAAGGAAAATACTGCAGGGTTTTGCGCACCCCGGCCGGCTCCATCCTATAATTCAAGCGAAGTAACCATCTGGCGCGGGGCGGAATATCGCCTGCGCGCCAGGACCTCTGACGATGATCGCCATCGAAGCGCCGCGTCCGAAGTCCCGATGGGGACTGTCGCACCACGCTCAGATGGAGCCGAGCCCATGACGCTTCGTACCAAACTCCTGTCGGCCATCCTGTTCCTGACCGTCGCCATGGTGACGATCTCGGCCGCCGCTTTCTATTCGTCCAACCAGAGCGGCGATGCGCTGTCGGGCCTGCTCGGCAACCGCGTGAAGCCGCTGCAGAGCCTGAAGGAGGTCGCCGACCTCTATAATGAAGGCATCGTCAACGCCGGCCACCGCGTCCGCAACGACAATATCAGCATGGCCGAAGGCGCCACCATGGTCCGCGAGAGCCGCCAGGCTATCGACGGCCATTGGAAGGCCTATCGCGCCACCGAGCCGGAGGGCGAAGAAGCGGCGCTGGCGGCCGAGACCGAGCGTCTGATGACCCGCGCCGCCAAGGACGTCGAAATCCTCCAGGGCATCATGGAGCGCGGCGACCGCGCCGGGCTGGACGGCTGGGAGACGGAAACCTACGAGGCCGTCGCCCCGATCTCCGAAGTGATCGACAAGCTGGTCGAGATGCAGATCCAGATCGCCAGCGCCGACACCGACGCCGCGATCAAGAACGCCCAGTTCATGTTCGTCCTGATGCTGGTGCTGGCCGCGGCCGGCCTCGCCGCTGCGTTCGCTACCTTCATGGTCGTGACCCGCGGCGTCGTGCGCCCGATCAAGGGTCTGGGCGCGACGATCCACGGCCTGGCGCGCGAGAATAGCGACGCCGCCGTCCCGCACACCGAGCAGAAGGACGAGATCGGCGACATCGCCCGCGCGGTCGACGCCTTCCGCGGCTCGGTCGTCGATAAGGAGCGCCAGCGCGCCGCCGAGGCGGCCGCGATCCAGGAGCGGGTCACCACCGCGCTGGCCGACGGCCTGTCGGCTTTGGCCGGGGGCGACCTCACCTACAATCTCGACGTCGCCTTCCCGCCCGAATTCCAGAAGCTCAAGGACGATTTCAACGCCGCCGTCGCCGAACTCGGCTCGGCGATGGGAGCGATCGCCCGCGCCACCGCCAACATCCACGGCGGTTCGGGCGAGATCAGCCAGGCTTCGGACGACCTCTCGCGCCGCACCGAGCAGCAGGCCGCTTCGCTCGAGGAAACGGCTGCGGCGATGACCGAGATCACGGCGACCGTGCAGAGCAGCGCGATCGGCGCCGGCGAGGCCAACAAGCTGGTCGCGGCCACCCAGGCCGATGCCCAGCAGAGCAGCAAGGTCGTGTCGGCGGCCGTCGAAGCGATGGCCGGCATCGAGAAGAGTTCGCAGCAAATCTCCCAGATCATCACGGTGATCGAGAAGATCGCGTTCCAGACCAATCTGCTCGCGCTCAATGCGAGCGTGGAAGCGGCGCATGCCGGCGAAGCCGGGCGCGCGTTCGCGGTCGTCGCCAACGAAGTGCGGGCCCTTGCCCAGCGTTCGGCCGATGCCGCGCAGGAGATCGGTCAGCTGATCTCGACCAGCACGGAGCAGGTCGACAGCGGCGTCAAGCTGGTCGGCGACGCCGGCAATGCGCTGGAGCGGATCATCGGCTCGGTCGACGAGATCAGCGTGCTGGTGTCGCAGATTGCGATGGCCGCCGACCAGCAGAGCTCGGCGCTGGCGCAGGTCAACACTGCGGTGACCGAAATGGACAAGGTCACGCAGCAGAATGCGGCGATGGTCGAGGAAAGCACCGCCGCGGCGCGCAGCCTCTCCGACGAGGCGACGGGGCTCAGCAATCTGGTCGGCCGCTTCCAGACCGGCCAGGAGATTGCTCCGGTTCGCGCAGCGGCACGGCCCCGGCCGGCGCCGCGCCCGGTCTCGCGCGGCAATGTCGCGCTGAAGCTCCAGTCCAACCTCGCCGAGGCGGTGGACGACTGGAACGAATTCTGATCGGTTGACTCAAGCAAAAGGCCGGCGGCGTCGCGAGACTCCGCCGGCCTTTCTGCGTCCGGAAGGAGCGGCGCGGCCGGCGCGCCGAAAGGATCAGTCGTCGCGTTCCTGCTTAGCGAGTTCGATCAGGGCGCGCAGCTCGATGTCGCTGACCAAGCGGGCGAGCTCGGGATCGGCCGGCGGCGCTACGCCGCGCGACCAGGCCGCGACGGCGCGGAGCTTGTCGACGGTGGGACGGCCCTCCGCCATGTCCCGATCGAGCTGCTCGAGGGCGTCGAGGCCGCGTTCGGCCTGCTCGGCCATGCGGCGGCGGCGCTCGACCTCGTCGTCGGCGGCGGCAAGCGCCACCAGCATCGAGACCGAGGTCGCCGGCTGGACCGGATTGCCGGCCGGGCGGGCCGGGGCTTCCCCCGAGACGGTGAACACGCCCGACTTGGACCGGGTCGCCGACAGGTCGCGCGGCTGAATGGGCGGAACGCCGGAGATGCGCACGGAATTCTCCTGTCGACTTCGGGAAAGTGTTCCCTCCTTATCCTATAAGAAGAAGGCTGCCACTTTTCCACCAGCCGGGTGATTATGCGCTCTTCCCATCTCCTCTCCGCCTGCCTGTTCGCGTTCGCCGCCTGGACCCTGCCTGCGGCCGCGGAGGCGGCGCCCCGGATCAAGGACATCGTCGACGTCGAGAACGTCCGCGCCAACCAATTGGTCGGCTACGGCCTCGTCGTCGGCCTCGCCGGCACCGGCGACCGCATCCGAAACGCGCCGTTCACCGAGGAATCGATGAAGGGCATGCTCGAGCGGATGGGCGTCAGCGTCGAAGGCACGCAGATGCGCACCGAGAACGTCGCCGCGGTGTCGGTCACCGCGACCATGCCGCCGTTCGCGCGCGCCGGATCGCAGATCGACGTCCAGGTCTCGGCGATCGGCGACGCCAAGAGCCTGCAGGGCGGCACGTTGATCGTGTCGACTTTGCGCGCGCTTGACGGCGAGATCTATGCGGTCGCGCAGGGCCCGGTCGCCGTGTCCGGATTCCGGGCGCAAGGCGCCGGCGCGAGCGTCACGCGCGGCGTCACCACTTCCGGCCGCATCGCCGGCGGTGCGATCATCGAGCGCGAGGTGCCGTTCGCCTTCAATTCGGCGTCGAGCCTGAAGCTGGCGCTCAAGAACCCCGATTTCACCACCGCGCGCCGGATCGCCGATACGATCAACCGCGAGGTGCCCGGCGCGGCGGAAGTCCTCGATCCCGCGACCGTCCAGATCACGCCGCGCAACGGATCGGTGGTCGAACTGATGTCGGCGGTCGAAAATCTGGAAGTGAAGGTCGACCAGCCGGCGCGGATCGTCATCAACGAGGCCTCGGGCACCGTGGTGATGGGCAAGGACGTGCGCATCAGCCCGGTCGCGATCGCCCAGGGCGGCCTGACGATCAGCGTCTCGGAGACGCCGGTCGCATCGCAGCCGGCGCCGCTCTCCGACGGCCAGACCGTGGTTCTGCCGCGCACCGCGATCGAGGTCGACGACGGCGGCGGCGCTTCGCTCGCGATGGTCGGTGGCGGCTCCTCGCTGAGTTCGCTGGTGAGCGGCCTCAACGCGCTCGGAGTCAGCCCGCGCAACCTCATCACCATCCTGCAGGCGCTCAAGACCGCCGGCGCTCTCCAGGCCGAGATCGAGGTCCAGTGATGAACGATATCGCCCAGGCGCCGCTCGCGGCGCCGCAGCCGTCGCGTCCGCCGGTGCCGCAGCGCGAGAGCGCCGCGCAGGCGACCGCGCGCGAGTTCGAAGCCGTGTTCCTCGGCCAGATGGCCAAGATCATGATGGAGACGGTCGAGATCGGCGACCAATTTTCGGGCGGCCACGGCGAGGAAATGTTCCGCGGCGTGCTCGCGGAGAAACTGGGCGCGGAGATGGCCCGTGCCGGCGGCGTCGGCATCGCTCCCGCCGTCATGGAGCAGATCATCAAGATGCAGGGAGGAAATGGCAATGGTCAGTGAGCTCGTCGACACGATCCAGTCGCTGATCGCGATCATGCGCGAGGAAACGGAAGCGCTGGAAACGCGCGGCCGCGCACCGGAGCTCGCCGAACTCGCCGTTGCCAAGGCGCGGCTGGTCGGCATCCTCGAAGCCCGGTCGGCCGAATTCACCCGTGCGAACCCGGAATGGGTCGAGACGCTCGACCCCGAAGCGAAGGACGCCCTTCTTGCCGCCTTGGCCGAGCTCAAGGAAGTCTCCGAGCCCAATGCGCGCGTGCTCTCTCGCCATATCGAATTGTCGCTGGAGATGATGGCGGCGGTCGCGGCCGAGGCCAAAAGGCTGAACGGCACGCGCCACGCGATTTATGGCGCGGGCGGCGCCGTCCAGCGCAAGGAACTGGCGACGCCGATCTCGATCAACTCGCGTTACTGATCGCCGGGGACGTCGCGTCCTCTGCGCATGCGTCGGCGGCGGAACAAAGCGACGATCGTGAGCAGGGCGATCGCGCCCAGGAAGGCGACAACCAGGCTCATCGGATCGAAGCGGTTCTCCAGCAGGTTGCCGCCGCCCATCACCGGGCCGAGCACGAAGCCGCCGAGGAAGGCGCCGAGCAGGCCGACGACGACGTTGAATACCTTGGCCTGCTGCCGATCGGTCCGCATGACGACGCTGGCGATCCAGCCCATGATCCCGCCGACCGCCAGAGCAAGCAACAGATTGAGCATAAATTCTCCGCGTCGTGCGCCCCATAACGTCCAAGCCTAGCGGCTTTGCCGGACGCGGTGAAGCGGCAGAGGCGCGCGGCATCTGGCCCGCGCCCAAGGCAGCCGCTATGCCTTGCCGAAAAGGACGGGGAGCAAGGCATGCGTAGATTGATGGCCGTTTCACTGCTCGGGCTGCTGGCGGCCTGCAACCAGGCGACTGGGCAGGCGGCCGATCCCGACGCCTCCGCGCGCTACACATTCTGGCGGCCCGCCCCGGTCGAGGGCGCGACCGAGCCTGCCGACGTGCTGAAGGGCGCTCCCGCCGAGGCCTGGCGCGCGGTCAATCCGGAGAATCTGCTGATCCTCGACCTCGCCGACGGCGGCCGCGTCGCGATCGAACTGGCGGCCGATTTCGCGCCGGTCCATGTCGCGAACATCCGCGCTTTCGCCCGTGCCGGCTATTGGAACGGCTCGGCCGTCTACCGCGTCCAGGACAATTATGTCGCGCAATGGGGCGTCAACGAAAGCGACAAGCCGCTGCCGCAGGGCGTGACCGCTAAGCCGCCGGCCGAATATGAGCGCCTGCTCGAGGGCATGGACGTGCGGCCGCTGGGCTTTCCCGACAGCTATGCGCCGATGGTGGGTCACGCCGGAAGCTGGCCGGTCGCCTACGATCCCGAGGACGGCAAAGCCTGGCTCACCCATTGCTATGCGATGGTCGGCGCCGGTCGCGAACTCTCGCCCGACACCGGCACCGGCGGGGAGCTCTACGCCGTCATCGGCCATGCCCCGCGCCACCTCGACCGCAACATCGCGACGGTCGGCCGCGTGATCGACGGCATCGACCGCCTCTCGGCCCGTCCGCGCGGCACCGAGGCGCTGGGCTTCTACAAGGACCGTGCGCAGGACGTCCGCATCGCGCGCGTGATGCTCGCGGCCGACATGCCGGCCGCCGCGCGGCCGAACTACGAGGTGCTGCGATCGGATCACGACGCGTTCGGCGCCTACGTCACCGGCCGCGCCAATCGCGGCGGCGACTTCTTCGACCGGCCGGCGGGCGGCGTGGATATCTGCAATGCGCCGGTGCCGGTGCGACGGAAGCCCTAGCGCAGCACCATTTCGTCGCCGCGGATCGTGACCGTGCCGATGCGGGCGAGGAAGCTCTGGCCCATCAGCGACACGGGCAATTGGTCCTCGGCGACCATCGCCGGGACGTTGTCGGCGCTGAGCGGGCCCAGCGCCACGCGGCCGAGCGTCGTCGGCATCAGTCGGACCGTTCCGCCCGCGCCCCTGCCGATGGCGGTGAAATCGCCCGCTGCGACGCCGGCGCGCTGGGCGTCTGTGCGGGTGAGGACGAGGCCGCTCGCGCCGGTGTCGACCAGCAGGCGCAGGCGTGCGCCGTTGACCTGGGCGTCGGCGTAGAAATGACCGTCGGGCGCGCGGCGCAACGTCGTCGCGGCTGCGCCGTTGCCGATCGGCGTCGGTTGGGGAGCAGCCGCGAATTCCTCCGCAGCGGCCTCGGGCGGCGGCTCCGCGCGCGGGGAGAACAGCGCACCTGCCGCCAGTATCGCGACACTCATGATCCAGAAGCCATGGCCTGCCATGCCGGCGAGGTTAAAGGGTCTGGTCTAAGAGAGGGTTAAGGTGCGCGCGCCAGCCGGTCTGAGAGGGGGGACTAAGGCTGGCGCGCGCGTGCGGCCTCGGCCGCAACTGAAGGAGAAACCGCCTCAGGCGGCATAGGCATGTTCGGCACGGCCGTAGACGGGCCTGCGAATGGTCCGCACGATCTGGCCGCCCGCAACCAGGGGAGCGTTCTCAAGCGGAAGCGCAGTCGTGCAGAAGGCGCATTCGGCCATCGTGCGGCCGATATACCAATGGGTGTGCCCGCAGCCGGGGCAATGGTTGGTCTCATGCTCGCGATACACGATATGGTACCCACGCAGACTCGCCTGGGGGATAACGCAACCGCCGCGGGCTTCCAGAATACTCGTCGCCATGAGTGGCTCCTTGTCAAACAACTTGGAGGCTCAACGTGCGATGTTTCGGAACGGTTTCATGGCTTTGGGATGAACGGGCGCCGCGCGCATTGACCGCTTACCTTGGGCGGCACCCTGTTAACTGCGCAAAGCCGCGGCGACGGCCCGTTTTGGCCACGCGACGAACCGAAAAGCCACAGCGCCGAAAATATTTTGTTAACTTCTGTTTTGGCCCGGAACGGGACTGCGCGACCCTGCCGAGGCAGGGCCGCGCAGGTCCGGATCAGGCTGCGGCGAGGTTGCGCAGCACGTAGTGAAGGATGCCGCCGGCGCGGAAATATTCGAGCTCGTTCAGCGTATCGATGCGACAGCGCGTCTTGAAGCTGAAGCTCGAACCGTCGGCGCGGGTGACATGCACCTCGACATCCTGGCGCGGCTGCAGCGCGGCGACGCCGGTGATCGTGAAGGTCTCGTCGCCCTTGAGAGCGAGGCTCTCGCGGCTCTCGCCGTCGACGAACTGGAGCGGAACGACGCCCATGCCGACGAGGTTGGAGCGGTGGATGCGCTCGTAGCTCTCGGCGATGACGGCGCGGACGCCGAGCAGGTTGGTGCCCTTGGCCGCCCAGTCGCGCGACGAGCCGGTGCCATATTCCTTGCCGGCGAGGACAACGAGCGGCGTGCCGGCCTGCTTGTAGAGCATCGCCGCGTCATAGATCGCCATCACTTCGCCGGTGGGGACGTGCTTCGTGACGCCGCCCTCGATGCCGGGGGTCATGGCGTTCTTGATGCGAATGTTGGCGAAGGTGCCGCGCATCATGACCTCGTGGTTGCCGCGGCGCGCGCCGTAGCTGTTGAAGTCGGCGCGGGCGACCTGATGCTCGGTCAGATACTTGCCGGCCGGGCTGTCGAGCTTGATCGCGCCGGCGGGCGAGATGTGATCGGTGGTGATGGAATCGCCGAAGATGGCGAGCGGACGGGCGCCGACGATGTCGTCGATGCCGGCCGCGGTCATCGACATGCCTTCGAAATAAGGCGGATTGGCGATGTAGGTCGACGAGGGCGACCAGGCGTAGGTGTCGCCGCCGGTGACGTCGATCGCGCGCCACTGCTCGTCGCCCTTGTAGACGTCGGCATAGCGGGTGCGGAACATGTCCGCGTTGACGTGGGCGTCGATCATCTGCTGGATTTCAAGATTGGTCGGCCAGATGTCGCGCAGATAAACGTCCGAACCGTCCGTGGCCTGGCCGATCGGCGCGTTGACCAGATCCTCGGTGACCGTGCCCTTCAGCGCATAAGCGACGACGAGCGGCGGCGAGGCGAGGTAGTTGGCGCGCACGTCCGGCGAGACGCGGCCCTCGAAGTTGCGGTTGCCCGAGAGGACCGAGGCGGCGACGAGGTCGTTGGCGTGGATCGCCTTGGAGACCGGCTCGGGCAGCGGGCCCGAATTGCCGATGCAGGTGGTGCAGCCATAGCCGACCAGATCGAAGCCCAGGGCGTCGAGATCCTCGGTAAGGCCGGCCTTGGTGAGATAGTCGGTGACGACCTGGCTGCCCGGGGCGAGCGAGGTCTTGACCCAGGGCTTGCTGGTCAGGCCCTTCGCGCGCGCCTTGCGGGCGACGAGGCCGGCGGCGACCAGCACCGACGGGTTGGACGTGTTGGTGCAGGACGTGATCGCGGCGATGACGACGTCGCCATTGGCGAGGCCGGCGTCGCTGCCCTCGACCGGGACGCGCTCGCCGATGCCGCCCGATTTGCCATATTCCTTCTGGAGGTTGGCGATGAATTCCTCGTCGATGTCGGCGAGCAGCACCTTGTCCTGGGGCCGCTTCGGGCCGGCGAGCGAGGCCTGGACGGTGCCCATGTCGAGCGTCAGCGTGTCGGTGAAGACTGGCTCGGGCGCGGCCGGATCGAGCCACAGGCCCTGTTCGCGGGCATAGGCCTCGACCAGGGCGACCTGCTCGTCCGATCGGCCGGTGAGGCGGAGATAGTCGAGCGTCTTGCCGTCGATGCCGAAGAAGCCGCAGGTCGCGCCATATTCGGGCGCCATGTTGGCGATCGTCGCGCGGTCGGCGAGGCTGAGCGCGGCGACGCCGGGGCCGTAAAATTCGACGAAGCGGCCGACGACGCCCTTCTTGCGCAGCAACTGGGTGACGGTGAGGACGAGATCGGTGGCGGTGATGCCCTCGGCGAGCGCGCCGGTGAGGTGGAAGCCGACCACTTCGGGGATCAGCATGGAGACGGGCTGGCCGAGCATCGCGGCTTCGGCCTCGATACCGCCGACGCCCCAGCCGAGCACGCCCAAACCGTTGACCATGGTCGTGTGGCTATCGGTGCCGACCAAAGTGTCCGGGTAGGCGACTTCGGTGCCCGACGCGTCCTGCGACGACCAGACGGCGCGGGCGATATTCTCGAGATTGACCTGGTGGCAGATGCCGGTGCCCGGCGGCACGACCTTGAAATTATCGAACGCGGTCGCACCCCATTTCAGGAACTGGTAGCGCTCGATGTTGCGCTGATATTCGAGCGCGACGTTCTTCTCGAACGCGCGGGCATTGCCGAACTCGTCGACCATGACCGAGTGGTCGATGACGAGGTGGACCGGAACCTGCGGGTTGATCTTCTCCGGATTGCCGCCGAGCGCCTTCATCGCGTCGCGCATCGCGGCGAGATCGACGACCGCGGGCACGCCGGTGAAGTCCTGCATCAGCACGCGCGCCGGGCGATACTGGATTTCGCGGACCGAGCTGCGCGTCTGCTGCCAGTCGACCAAAGCCTGGATGTCCTCGCGCAGCACGGTCTTGCCGTCCTCGAAGCGCAGCAGGTTCTCGAGCAGCACCTTCATCGACATCGGCAGCCGCGAGACGTCGCCGAGCGCCGCGGCCGCCTTCTTCAGCGAATAATAAGCGTAGCTCTTGCCGCCGACCTGGAGGGTGGAGCGGGTGTTGAGACTGTTGTTGCCGATGGCGGTCATAATGTCCTCGTCGCGAAGTGAGACTTCGCGCCGGGCGGAGTCCGGCGCGGCGGTTGCGCGCGCTCTAGCAAGCCGGAGGCGGCGGGGGAAGGGTGGGGCTCCACGATGCTGCCTGCAGTCCCGAATGTCTCGCGATTTGAAGTTGGTCGCAAATGGAGCCCGATTTGGCGGCCGCTGCGGGGAGGGTTACAGGGGTGCCGCCCGAGTCGGCCGAGCGAGGAGCGCATGCGCGAGGATCAGGAGGTCGAGCTCAAGCTCGAGGTCGACGCGGACGCGGCCGAGGCGCTGGCGCGCCATCCGGCGCTGGCCGGGCGGGCGCGCCGCAGCCTGCGCCAAGTTTCGACCTACTACGACACCGGCAAAGCGGCCTTGCGCAAAGCCGGTTACTCGCTGCGGGTGCGGGCGGCCGAGGGTCGGTTCGTCCAGACGGTTAAGCAGGACGCGGCCGGGTCGGCGGGCCTGTTCGACCGGCCGGAATGGGAGCGGGACATCGAAGGCCCAGGGTTGGACCAGGCCGCGCTCGCCGAGACTCCGCTCGCCGGGCTGCTCAAGCCCAAGCTGCGCGCGTCATTGGCGCCGGTCACCGTGTCCGACGTCGAGCGGACGATCTGGCTGCTGGAATGGCAAGGCGCGGAGATCGAACTGATCCTCGACCACGGCTCAATCCGCGGCGACACGCGCGAGAAGCCGCTGGACGAGATCGAACTGGAGCTGAAGCGGGGCGAGGCGGCCGCCCTGTTCGATCTTGCGCGCGCCCTCGCCCGCGACCTGCCGCTGCGCATCGGCGTGCTCAGCAAATCCGAGCGCGGCTTCGCGCTCGCCGACGGCCGCCTCGGCAAGGTCGCCAAAGCGGGCCCGGTTCGGGTCGATCCCGAAGCCGACGCGGGCGCCGGCTTTGCGGCGATCGCCCATGCCTGCCTCAAGCATTTCCGATTGAACGAGGACCTGGTGGCGAAGCGGGACCCGGCGGCGCTGCACCAGGCGCGGGTGGCGATCCGAAGGCTGCGCGCGGCCTTCTCGCTGTTCGGACCCGTCGTTCGCGACGACGAAGGCGCGCGCCTGCGCGAGGAATTGCGGTGGTTCGCGGGCCAGCTCGGCGACGCCCGCAATCTCGATGTTTTCCTCGGCCGGAACGATCTTCATGCGGAGTGGAGGCCAAAGCTCGAGGCGGCGCGCGAGGAGGCCTATGATCGCGTGCTCGCCGCGCTCGGGTCGCAGCGGCTGCGCATGCTGCTGCTCGACCTGGTGGCGTGGCTTGCCATCGGCGCGTGGCGGCAGGAGCCGCCGGCGCGCCAGCCGCTCCGCACCTTCGCCCTCGACCGGCTCGACCGGCGCTGGCGCAAGGTCCGCAAGGCGGGCGGCCAGCTGCGGCAAGTGGACGAAGAGGCGCGCCACCGCTTCCGCATTGACGTCAAGAAACTGCGCTATGCGGTCGAATTCCTGGAGGGACTCGACACGGACAAGGCGAAGGCCAAGCCGCGCAAGGCCTTTCTCGGCGCGCTCGAGGCGATCCAGGAGCATCTCGGCGCGCTCAACGACGCCGCCACGGCGCGCATCCTGCTCGAAGGGCTCGATCTGGAGATTCCGACGGACGGGAGCGGCGCCAAGGCCGAGAGGCGCCACCTTGCCGCGGCGTCCAAGGCCTTCGACAAACTGCGTGCGGTAGGACACTTCTGGCGCGAATAGAGAAAGGGCGCCGCGAACATAGTCGCGACGCCCTATGGGGGGACTTGGCACTCTCTGCACCGGTATAAACGTGGCGATGCGCCTCCCGTTCAGCGTCTCGCCGCTTGCACGGCTCGGCCGGCCGCAGTTCAGGCGGTTTCGAGCGCCTTCATCTTCGCGATCTTGTCGCGCCAGACGAGCGGGGCGAGGTGGTGGACGCTCTCGCCATTGGCGTCGACCGCGACCGTGACCGGCATGTCCTGGACCTCGAATTCGTAGATCGCTTCCATGCCGAGATCCTCGAAGCCAACCACTTTCGAGCCCTTGATGGCGCGGGCGACAAGATAGGCCGCGCCGCCGACCGCCATCAGGTAAGCGGACTTGTGGTCGCGGATCGCCTCGATCGCCATGGGGCCGCGCTCGGCCTTGCCGACCATCGCGAGCAGGCCGTTCTCGAGCATCATGCGGGTGAACTTGTCCATGCGGGTGGCGGTGGTGGGACCGGCCGGGCCGACCACTTCCTCGCCGACCGGATCGACCGGGCCGACATAATAAATGACGCGGCCCTTGAACTCGACCGGCAGCGCCTCGCCGCGGTCGAGCATGTCCTTGATGCGCTTGTGGGCGGCGTCGCGCCCGGTCAGCATCTTGCCGTTGAGCAACAGCCGGTCGCCATGCTTCCAGCTCTGGACGATCTCGGGCGTGAGGGCGTCGAGATCGACCCGGATCGCTTCCTTCGACGGCGTCCAGTTGACGTCGGGCCAGTCGGCGAGGTTCGGCGTCTCGAGGTAGGCGGGGCCCGAGCCGTCCAACGTGAAATGGGCGTGACGGGTGGCGGCGCAATTGGGGATCATCGCCACCGGCTTCGACGCCGCATGGGTCGGCCAATCGAGGATCTTGACGTCGAGGATCGTGGAGAGGCCGCCGAGACCCTGCGCGCCGATGCCGAGCGCGTTCACCTTCTCGAACAACTCGATGCGCAGTTCCTCGATCTTGCTCTGCGGCCCACGCGCCTTCAGCTGCGCCATGTCGATCGCGCCCATCAGGCTTTCCTTGGCGAGCAGCATCGCCTTCTCGGCGGTGCCGCCGATGCCGATGCCGAGCATGCCGGGCGGGCACCAGCCGGCGCCCATCTGCGGCACCATCTCGAGCACCCAGTCGACGATCGAGTCGGACGGGTTCAGCATCTTGAACTTGGTCTTGTTTTCCGAGCCGCCGCCCTTGGCTGCGACGTCGATCGAGACCGTGCTCCCCGGCACCATCTCGACATGCATCACCGACGGCGTGTTGTCCTTCGTGTTGACGCGGCCGAAGGCGGGATCGGCGAGGATCGAGGCGCGCAGCGGGTTTTCGGGGTGGCGGTAGGCGCGGCGCACGCCCTCGTCGATCACCTCCTGCAGGCTGCGCGCGCTCTCCAACCGGCAATCCTGTCCCCATTTGACGAACACGGTGACGATGCCGGTGTCCTGGCAGATCGGCCGGTGCCCTTCGGCGCACATCCGGCTGTTGGTGAGGATCTGGGCGATCGCGTCCTTGGCCGCGGGCGACTGCTCGGCCTGATAGGCATCGCCGAGCGCGCGGATATAGTCCATCGGATGGTAGTAGGAGATGTACTGGAGGGCGTCGGCGACGCTCTCGATGAGGTCCGCCTCGCGGATGATCGTGGTCATTGTGCCTCGGGCCTTGAGAATGTTGGCCGCGGTCTAGGGGCTTTGCGCGGCCATTCCAACAGCGTCATTGCGCGATGCGGGGCCCTTAGTCGTAGCCGGCCGGCCAGTCGAGGGGGAAGAAGGGGCGGTAGGGGCGGGCTTCGTCGACGGCGCGGGCGAAGGCGGGGCGCTCGCGCAGGCGGGCGAAGTAAGCCGCCAGGTTGGCGTGGTCGCCGAACGGGACCAGCATGCCGCTGTAGAAGAGCGCCGGCGCGGCGGCGCAGTCGGCGAGGGTGAAGGCGTCGCCCGCGGCCCAGGTCCGCGCACCGATCTCCTTGTCGAGGAAGGCATAGGCCTTGGCGAGCAGGTCGCGGGCGCGATCGACGCCATAGGGATCGCGCGCATCCTCGGGCCGGAGGCTGTCGCCGACGATCGTCTGCAGCGGCGTCATCACATAATTGTCGAACACGCGGTCGAAGGTGCGGGCCAGCAGAGCGAGGTTGCGGTCCTCCGGGATCATCGGTGGCGGGCCGACATGGCGCAGGTCCAGATATTCGATGATCGAGGTGGATTCCGGCACGGTAAGGCCGCTCTCTTCGTCGCGCAGGACGGGGAATTTGGCGAACGGCCAGACCGATACCAGTTCGGCGCGCGCGGCAGGGTCGCCGAGATCGATCAGGCGCGGTTCGAACGGCACGGCGCGTTCGTAGAGCGCGATCAGCACCTTCTGACAGTAAGAGGAGAAGGGGTGATAATAGAGCGTCAGCGTCATTCCCGTTCCCCTCATGCGTCGCTTCAGGTCCTGCTCCAGTCGAGCACTTCCCAGCCCTCCACCTTGGCCAGCTTGACCAGCCGGTCGTGGGCATTGGTGGCAACCGGCTCGTCCGACCAGTGATGGACGACCGAATCCGAAATATGATCCGAATAGAAGCGGATGTGGACCGCCTCGCGGGTCAGCCCCTCGCGCTCCAGCCAGGCCTGGATCATCGCGAGCTTGGCGTCGCCATAGCAATTGCTGCCCTCGATGCGCGCGACGACGCGCCCGGCCGTGTCGCGCTGGGTTTCGGTGGCGATCACGTCGCGTATGCCGAGGCGCTCGGCGATCGCGGCGGCGTAGAGGCGGTAGGAGGCCGTGGCCATGACGATGCGGCGGCCGGCGGCGCGGTCCGCCTCCAGGCTGGCGCGGGCGCCGGGCAGGATGTTGGTCGCGACCTGGCGGTCGGCGAAGCTCTGGATGACCGGCTCGAGCCGCGTCGGATCCAGCGCGCCGCCGATCAGGAGCTGGTAGTTGACCTCCTTCAATTCGCCGCGATCGAGCATTTTGGCGACATAGGCCAGCATCGCCAGCCCGACGAGCGGGAGGAAGACGAGCCGCCAGGGCGCGAGCCGGAGCGCGGCGTGGATCAGGAACGGCGTGTAGGTCGCCCGCTTCGTGATCGTCCGGTCCATGTCGTAAATGGCAAGCGCGCTCTTCATTTCACTCCCTTCGATGGAACCCGGCAAGCACAGGATCGTAGCCCTTGTCCATCCCCGGCGCTTGCCGGACCCTCCAAATTGAAGCATCCTGCTGCCGCATGAGTTCTGCCGCCGATTTCAGCCTGGCCGATGACGGCGACAGAAAGGTGCTCCGCTTCAGCGGAAACCTGACGCTCGCCTGCATCGGCGACCTGCCCGAACGGCTCAACGCCGTGCCCGGCGACGGCCTGGTGCTCGACCTCACGGCCGTGCCGCGGATGGACACGGTGGGCGCCTGGCTTGTTCATCGAATGGCCCGTGACCATCAGGCCGATGTGATCGGCGTCGATGAGGACGAAGCCAAGCTGCTCGAGCAGGTGTCGCAGTCCGACCAGCCGGTGAAGGTGCGGCCGGACCGGACGCCGCCGCTGTACCGCGTCCTCGGCGAGGTCGGCGATGCCACCGCGGAGGCGGGACGCACCCTGCTCGGGCTGCTCGGTTTCTTCGGCGCATTGATGATCTCGTTCTGGACCGTGATCACGCACCCGCGCCGCTTCCGGCTCAACGCCGTCGTCCAGCAATTCGAGGTGGTCGGCGTCCATTCGCTTGGCATCGTCGGCCTGATGAGCTTCCTGGTCGGCATCGTCATCGCCCAGCAGGGCGCGGTCCAGCTCCGCCAGTTCGGCGCCGAAGTGTTCACGATCAACCTGATCGGCCGCATGTCGGTGAAGGAGCTGGGCGTGCTGATGACGGCGATCATGGTCGCCGGCCGCTCGGGCTCGGCCTTTGCCGCGCAGATCGGATCGATGAAGCTCGCGGAGGAAGTGGACGCCATGCGCACCATCGGCGTCTCGCCGATGGAGGCGCTGGTGCTGCCGCGGGTGCTCGCCACGGTGCTGCTGATGCCTTTGCTCGGCTTCTACGCGGCTCTGATCTCGATCATCGGCGGCGGCATCTTCAGCTTCGTCGCGCTCGACATTCCGCCCGTCACCTTCGTCCAGCGCATCCGCGAGGTCGTGCCGATGACGGACCTCTGGGGCGCGCTGATCAAGGCGCCGGTGTTCGGCCTCATCATCGCTATGGCCGGCTGCTTCCAGGGCCTGCAGGTCAAGGGCAATGCCGAGGAAGTGGGCCTGCGCACCACCGCCGCGGTCGTGCAGGGCATCTTCCTGGTGATCGTGCTCGACGCCTTCTTCGCCGTCTTCTTCACGGAGATCGGCTGGGTATGAGCGAGAATATCATCGAGGTGCGGGGCCTGAAGAACGCCTTCGGCGAGCAGGTGGTCCACGAGGATCTGGACCTGGACGTGCGCCGCGGCGAGATATTGGGCGTGGTCGGCGGATCGGGCACCGGCAAATCGGTGCTGATGCGCTCGATCATCGGGCTGCAGCAGCCGGTCGCCGGCGAGGTCCACGTCTTTGGGGAGCCTACGCTCGACCGCGACGAGGCCGACCTGCAGGGCATTCGCAAGCGCTGGGGGATCCTGTTCCAGGGCGCCGCCTTGTTCTCGACGCTGACCGTGGCCGAGAACGTGCAGGTGCCGCTGCGCGAATTCTATCCCAAGCTCGGCGCCGACCTGCTCGACGAGATCGCCGCCTTCAAGATCGTGATGAGCGGGCTCGCGCCTGAGGCGGGGCCCAAATTCCCGGCCGAGCTGTCCGGCGGCATGAAGAAGCGCGCCGGCATCGCGCGGGCGCTGGCGATGGATCCCGAGCTTCTGTTCCTCGACGAACCGACCGCCGGCCTCGATCCGATCGGCGCGGCGGCGTTCGACGAATTGATCCGCGAGCTGCAATCGGCGCTCGGACTCACCGTCTTCCTCATCACCCACGATCTCGATACGCTCTACGCGATCTGCGACCGCGTCGCGGTGCTCGCCGACCGAAAGGTGATCGCGGTCGGAACGATTCCGGAACTATTGGCTTTGGACCACGAATGGATACAAGAATATTTCCGGGGGCCGCGCGGACGCGCAGCCCAGACCGCGACGGCCGCGGCATCGCGGGTGGGGAGCGCTGAAGGCTGATGGAAACGCGGTCCAACCATATCCTCGTCGGCGGCGTCGTGCTCGCCATGGTCGTCGCCCTGCTCGGCTTCATCATCTGGCTCAGCCAGGTGTCGGGCGAGAGCAAGAACGAATATGACATCTTCTTCAAGCAGGCCGTCGACGGGCTCGCCAAAGGCTCGGCGGTGACCTTCAACGGCGTCCCCGTCGGTCAGATCGAATCGATCAATCTCGAGCCCAAGAGCCCGGAATTCGTCCGCGTCCGCATCACGGCGCGCGACGACACGCCGATCCTGCAGGGCACGACCGCCACGATCCAGGGTGTCGGCTTCACCGGCGTCTCGCAGATCCAGCTCGATCCGGCGCCGGCCGGATCGCCGCCTCTCGCCTGCCCCGAAGAGAATCTCGAGAGCACGTGTCCCTATGGCGTGCCGGTGATCCCGACCAAGCCGGGCGCGCTCGGCCAATTGCTCAACAGCGCGCCCGAATTGCTCGAGCGCGTCTCGACCCTGACCGAACGGCTGACCGAGCTGGTCTCCGACCGCAACCAAGCGTCGATCGCCGGCATCCTCGACAATATGGAGAAGATCAGCGGCTCGATCGCCGAGCGCAGCCCCGAGATCGCGGCGACGCTCGCCGACGCCCGCATCGCCATCCGCCAAGCCGGCAACGCCGCCGAGGAATTCGGCCGCCTCGCCGAAACCACGGACGGCTTGCTCAACGACGACGCCAAGCCGTTGGTCAACGACCTTCGCAAGACGGTGCAGGCGGCGGAGACGAGCATGCGCAACCTCGACGCCGCGATCAACGACGCGCGCCCGGGCATCCAGGCCTTCTCCAAGCAGACTCTGCCCGAGGTCGGCCAATTGGTGCGGGATTTGAGGGCGACGTCGCAATCGCTGCGCGCGGTCAGCGAAAAGGTCGAGCAGGGCGGCGCGGGCGCGCTGATCGGCGGGTCGAAACTTCCGGATTACGAGCCGAAATGATGAAACAGACCAGAATCCTTCCCGCCCTCGGGCTCGTGCTCGCTTTGTCGGGCTGCTTCAGCTTCGGCGGCAAGGTGCCCGATTCGCTGCTGCGCCTCAGCCCTTCGGAAACGGTCCCCGCAACAGCGACCCGCAACGTCGCCGCCAGCGAGGCGGTGACGGTGGTGGTGCCGACGACGCCGCAGGAGCTGCGGACGACGCGGGTGCCGGTGCGCAGCGGCGGCACGGTCGCCTATCTGAAGGACGCGCAATGGGTCGAGGCGCCCGGCGCCCTGTTCGGCCGGCTGGTGTCGGACGTGATCGCCGCGCGCACCGGCCGCGTCGTGCTCGATCCGATGCAGTTCACCTTCGATCCCGGCGTGCGCCTCACCGGGCAGTTGCGCAGCTTCGGCCTCGACGCGACCACCAACGAGGCGGTGGTCGTCTATGACGCCGCCGTGGCGCGCGGCGCCAACCGGGTCGAAAGCCGCCGCTTCGAAGCGCGCGTGCCCGTCGCTGCAATCGACGTCGCCAGCGCCGGCCCCGCAATCAACCAAGCCGCCAACCAGGTCGCCGCGCAAGTGGCCGACTGGATCGGCTGACGTCGTCCCGGCGCAGGCCGGGATGGTCCTAGCCCAGGCTTTTCGAGGCCTGTTCGAACACGTCCTTGGAGAGGCCTGGCGTGTCGACGATGCGTTGGAGCTCGCCGCGCATCAGTTCGGCGCGGATCTCGTCGAAGCGGCGCCAGCGGCCGAGCGGGGGGACGAGGCGGGCGGCGGTCTGCGGGTTCAATTTGTCCACGGCGAGGATCGTATCGGCGAGGAAGCGGTAGCCGCGTCCGTCCGCGTCGTGGAAGGCGCGCTGGTTGGCGGCGAAGGCGCTGATCAGGGCCCGCATGCGGTTCGGGTTGGCGAGCGTGAAATCGGGATGCTCGGCCAGCGCCAGCACCGCATCGACCGTATCGTCGCGGGTGGAGAGCGCCTGCACCATGAACCATTTGTCGAGCACCAAGGCGTTGTCGCGGTAGCGCTCGTAGAAAGCGGCAAGGGCCTCGCCGCGCTCGGGGGCCTCGCTGTTGGCGAGCGTGCCGAGCGCGCCCTGGCGGTCGGTCATGTTGTCGGCTTCGGCGAACTGGCGCATCGCCAGGGCCGGAGCGTCCTCGGCGCCGCCGGCCGACAGATAGCCGAGCGAGACGGTGCGCAGGCGGCGCGCGCCCTTGGCGGCCGGCGAATATTCGAACCGGTTGGCGGCGGCGGCGGCATAGAAATCGCGCCATTGCTGCTCGAGCTCGATGCCGAGCTCGGCGCGGAGCCGCTCGCGCGCGCTGTGGATCGCCTCCGGCTCGACGATCAGCAGATGGTCGCCGATGAAGGCCTCGGTCGGCAGCAGCACTGCCTCCGCGATGAAGGCCGGGTCGAGCCGGTCGTCGGCCAGCGTGTTGCGCACCGCCTCGATCACCGGCGCGTGGTCCGCCCTGCCGGTGGTGACCGCGGCGATCAACGTGTCGAGCATCAGTTGCTGCATCGCCTCGTAGCGCGCGAACGGATTGTCATCGTGCGCCGAAAGGAAAGCGAGGTCCTCGGTCGAGCGGTTGCTCTCGATGATGACCGGCGCCGAGAAATCGCGGTTGATCGACAGGACCGGGCGCTCGCCGATGCCCTCGAAGATCACTTCGTGGCTCGAATCCTCCAGCAGGATAAGCTGGTCGACATATTTCTCGCCGGTCTTGTCACCGAACAAGGCGATCTTGAGCGGGATCGGCATCGGCTGCTTGGTGGGCTGTCCCGGCGTCGGTGGAACGGTCTGTTCGAGCAGCAGGTGCGCGCGGCCGTCGCCATCGCGATGGGTAAGCGTCGCCTTCACCCGCGGCGTGCCGGCCTGGGCGTACCAGCGGCGGAAGCGCTCGAGGTCGGCGCCGGTCGCCAGCTCCATCGCGCGGACGAAATCCTCGCAGGTGGCGGCGGTGCCGTCATGGCTGCCAAAATAGAGATCGCTGCCGGCGCGGAAGCCTTCCGGGCCCAGGATGGTGTGCATCATCCGGATCACCTCGGCGCCCTTGTTGTAGACGGTCGCGGTGTAGAAGTTCGAGATCTCGATATAGGATTCGGGGCGGATCGGATGGGCGAGCGGGCCGGCGTCCTCCGGGAACTGCGCCGAACGAAGGGCGCGCACGTCCTCGATCCGCTTCACCGCATGGCTGCCCTGATCCGCCGAGAATTGCTGATCGCGGAAGACGGTGAAGCCTTCCTTGAGAGAGAGCTGGAACCAGTCGCGGCAGGTGACGCGGTTGCCCGACCAATTGTGGAAATATTCGTGCGCCACCACGCCCGCGACCGCGTCGTAATCCGCGTCGGTGGCCGTATCCGGATCGGCGAGGATGTAGCGCGAGTTGAAGACGTTGAGCCCCTTATTCTCCATCGCGCCGAAGTTGAAATCGGAGACGGCGACGATGTTGAACACGGCAAGGTCGTACTCGCGGCCGTAGACGCGCTCGTCCCAGGCCATCGAGGCCTTGAGCGCGTCCATCGCATGCTGGGTCTTGGGAAGGTCCTCGGCCCGTACCCAGATGCCGAGATCGACCGTGCGGCCCGAGCTGGTGACGAACGTATCGCGGTTGGCGACGAGATCGCCGGCGACCAGCGCGAACAGATAGGAGGGCTTGGGGAAGGGATCGTGCCATTCGGCCCAGTGGCGGCCATCGGGGAGATCGCCCCGTGCGATCGGATCGCCATTGGCGAGCAAGACCGGATAGGCCCCTTTGTCGGCGACCATCCGCACCTTGTAGCGGCTGAGCACGTCGGGTCGGTCGGGGAAGAAGGTGATGCGGCGGAAGCCCTCGGCCTCGCACTGGGTGCAGAGGATGCCGCCCGATTCATAGAGGCCCATCAACTGGCTGTTGGCGGAGGGCGCGATCTCGACGATCGTCTCGACCACGGCGCTGCGCGCGTCGAGCGGGATCGTGAGGACGTCGTCGGCATGGCTGTGCGCGGCCGGCTGGCCATCGATCTTGACCGAGAGCAGTTTCAGGTCTTCGCCGTCGAGGCGAAGCGGCTCGCCGGGCTGGTTGCGCTCGATGGTCAGCGTCGCCTTGACGATCGTGCGCTTCGCCGCGAGGTCGAATTCGAGGGCGATCTCGGGCACCAGCCATGCGGGTGGGCGATAGTCTTCGCGGCGGATCGTAGCCGGCGGGACGGCGGGCGCATTCTGGGCGTCGAGCATGAACCCAATCTAGGCTGCGGGCCGCGGGCGCACAACCGGCCGGCGGTCGACCCGAAGCCGCTTCAGGCCGGGCGGCGCGAGCGCAAGGCGATGGTGAGCCCGGCCAATGCGAGGATGCCGCCGGCGACGGCCAGCGTCGACCAGTGATAATCCTCGAAGACGGTCGAGAAGCCCATGGCGATGATCGGCACCAGCAGGCTCGAATAAGCCGCCTTGCTTGGGCCGATCGCGCGGATGATCCCGAAATAGAAAGTGAAGGCGAGCGCCGAGGCGGCGATGCCGAGATAGAAGAGGCCGAGCCAGTAGCCGACGCGATATTCGATCACCGGCGGGCCGTAGACGATCAAGGCGAAGATGGCGTTGGCGAGCACGCCATAGGCCATGCCCCAGGCGAGCATGCTGGCGATCGGACGCGCGCGCAGGCCTTCGCCCGCCTGCATGACGTTGGACACCGAAGCGCTGAGCACGCCGAGCAGAGTAAGGCCGATGCCGATCAGCACCGTCCCCGGATCGAACGACGTGCTGCGCATTTCCTGGACGAAGAGCAGGCCGACGCCGACGGTCGCGATCGCCGAGCCGACCAGGAAGCGCGCGGTGATGCGGTGCTTGAGGAACAGCCAGCCGAGCGCGGTATTGGGCACCAGCAGGAGGGCGAACACCACTGCGACGAGGCCCGACGTGATGTAATGCTCGGCCGCATAGACGAAATTGAAGTTCAGGCAGAATTGGGGGATGCCGAAGCCGGCCGCGAGCAGATGGCCCTTGCGGTCGATGCGCAGCGGGAAGCCCTTCCAGGCGGCATAAGCGAACATGGCCGTGCCGGCGATGATGAAGCGGTAGGTGACCGACCAGGTCGGCGGCACCGTGCCGAGCTGGTCCTTGATGACGATCCAGGTCGACCCCCAGATGAGGGTGATGACCACGAACGGAATGAGGACGCGCGGCGACATAATCGTCGCCGCCGGAGTCTCGGTCACAGCGCCTCGATCGCCCGGGCCAGCGCCTCGATATGCTCGGGCTGCTGGTCCCAGCTCACGACCAGGCGGGCCTCGCCCGGGCCCCAGTCGTAGAAATCGAAGCCCTGGTCGCGCAGCGCCTGCGCCTCGGCCGGAGCGACCTTAAGGAACAGCTCGTTGGCCTCGACCGGATGGACGAGCCGCTCGCCGGCGGCAGCGGCGAGCCGGGCGGCGCCGTCATTCGCGGCGCGGGCGTTGCGCAGCCAGACGTCGTTCTCGATCATCGCCAGCAGCTGCGCGGCGAGATAGCGGCCCTTGGAGAGTAGATGGCCGGCGCGCTTGCGGCGGTAGCGGGTGGCGTCGGCGAGCGCGGTGTCGAAGAAGATCAGGGCTTCGGCCGACATGCCGCCATTCTTGACGAAGCCGAAGCTCAGCACGTCGACCCCGGCCTTCCAGGTGAGCTCGGCCGGCGTGCAGCCGAGGCGCGCCACCGCGTTGGCGAAGCGGGCGCCGTCCATGTGGAAGCCGAGGCCGCGCTCCTTGCAGATGCCGCCGAGGGCGGCGACCTCGGCGGGCGTGTAGACGAGGCCATATTCGGTCGCATTGGTGATCGAGAGAGCGTGCGGCTGGACCTGGTGGACGTCGTTGCGGATCGTCGCGAGCAGGGCCCCGACGCTCGCCGGCGTGAGCTTGGCGCCCTCGCCCTCGGCCAGCATCAACTTGGCGCCGTGGGTGTAGAATTCGGGGGCGCCGCATTCGTCATTCTGGATATGCGCGTCGCGGTGGCAGAGGATCGCGCCGTGCGGGGGGCACAAAGCGGCGAGCGCGAGCGAATTGGCCGCGGTGCCGGTGGGAATCCAGAGCGCTCGCACCTCGCGCTCGAACAAAGCCGAGAAGGCGGCGTCGAGCCGGGCGCTGTACGTGTCGCCGTCGTACGCGGTCTCGAGGCGGTTGGCCTCCACCAGGGCGGCCATGACCTCGGGGCAGGCGGCGGCGGCATTGTCGGAGAAAAAGCGCATGTCCGCCCCCATAGAGGCCAGCGGCGAGAGGTCAATCGGCACGCCGGGCAACGCGCCATTCCTCGCAAACTCCTACCGCTCCGTTTACTTCTATTTAGGCCCGCCCGCCTATCTACGATCCAGGCCTCTTAAGAGACGACAAGGGAAAAATGGACGCAGATTCCCCCGACGACACGACCATGGACGGCAAGCGGAGCGTGAAACGCGCGCGTGTGCTGCTGGCGGCCAAGCTACGGACGGCGGCCGGCGAAGTGGACGTGCGTCTGCGGGACCTCTCGCAGAAAGGCGCCTTGATCGAACTCGCCCAGCCTTTGGTGCTGGGCGACGAAGTGGTGTTCGCCCGCGGAAAGACAATCGTCTCGGCACGCGTCGCCTGGACGGGCGGGAACCGCGCGGGCCTCGAATTCCATCAGGAGATCGACGAGAGCGAGGTGCTCGTGCACGTCACGCGGCGCCCCTCCAACCAGACGCAACAACGATTCCGCCGCCCGCGCGTGCTCAGCGAGGATATCAGCGAGCAGGAGCGGCGGCTCGCCCATGTCTGGGCCAAGTCGGTGGGGATCGCCCCGCCGCGCTGATTTCATTCCAACGGCGGTGGGGATCGCCAGGGACGTGACCGATGTTCGAAGCGAGTGCGACAGGACTGACCGGCGAGCTGGCGATGAGCGGAATCCCCGCTGCGCCCCCGGGTCGCAAGGAAGAGCGCCAGCATTGCGAGATCGGCGCGGGCCTGCGCCAGCGCGGGGCCAGCGGCGTCACCGTCCAGATCATCGACCTTTCGACCCAGGGCTTTCGCGCCTCGACCCACCTCGAACTCGCGTCCGGCACCGACGTGTGGCTGAAGCTGCCCGGCCTGGAGGCCTTGCACGCCCGGGTCGCATGGACTCGCGGCAGCGCGGTCGGCTGCCAGTTCGTGCGGCCGCTGCACCCCGCCGTGCTGTCGATGGTGGTGAGCCGGGCCTAGTCCGCGGCGGGCAGCGACAGGACGAGCCGGGCGCCGCCGCCCGGATTGGGCTCCGCGGCGATGCGGCCGCCATGCGCTTCCACGATCGTGCGACAGATCGGCAGGCCGAGGCCGATCGCGCCGTTCCTCGTCGTCATGAAGGCGTCGAAGGCGGCGTGATGCGCGCCGGGCGGAAAGCCGGGGCCATTATCGGCGACCACGATCTCGACCATCGCGCCCTGCCGCTGCGCGGTGACCGATAAAATTTGGTCAGCGCGGCCCGCCATCGCCTCGATCGCGTTGCGGACGAGGTTGAAAAGAACCTGCTGGACCTGGATCGCGTCGCCGCGGACGTCGAGCCCGCCAAGATCGATGTCGCAGGCGAGATCGGGCGCGGCCCCGCCGGTCCGGGCGAGCGCCAGCGCCTCTCCGACCGCATCCGCGAGGTCGACGCTGGTCTTGTCGCCGTCGTCGCGCCCGGCCAGCTCGCGCAGGCTGCGGATGACGTCGCCCGCTTCGAGGGCACTCTGCTTGATCTGGTTGAGGGCGAAGGTGAGGTCGGCGACAGCGCCCGCCTGCGGCTTGGCGAGCAGGCGCTCGCAGCCGCTGACATAATTGGCGATCGCGGTGAGCGGCTGGTTGAGCGTGTGGGCGAGCGTCGACGCCATCGTCCCCATCGCGCTCAATCGCGAAATGTGGATCAGGTTGGTGCGCAGCAAGGCGACCTCGTCGCGCGCCAATTTCTGCCCCGTCACGTCGTAGCCGACGACGAGGACGCCGGCGACGGCGCCGTCATCGAACAAAGGCCGATAGCTGAAATCGACATAGCGCCGCTCGACCGGGTCGGTGCCCGAGATCGCGATCTCGACCTCGCGGCCCTCATGGACGCGGCCCGAGGCGAAAACCTCGTCGGCCAGGCCGAGGAAGCCCAAGGCCGCCAGCTGCGGCAGCGCCTCCGCCGCCGGCCGCCCGACGAGGTCGGTTTCGCCGGCGAGCGCCTGGAAAGCGCGGTTGGCGAAGGCGAAGCGATGATCGGCGCCGTAGGCGAGTGCGATGAAGCTCGGCGCATGCTCGAACAATTCGCCGAGCAGGGCGCTGTCCCGCTTCAGCGTCCGGCTGTCCCGGGCTTGGTCGGCGACGTCGGGCCGGATCGGGGACAGGTCGGTCATTGTTCCTCAGCGCTGATGCGGTGCCGCGGCACGGCGCAGCTTCGGGGATAGACGCTGGGCGAAAGAGCGGGAATGTAGGTGTTCTACGTGACGCAACCTCACGGTACGCGCCGTTAACCTCCGGGCGAGGACTGGCGCGCGCCCCCGGGCTGCGATGACGGCTGGTGAAGGCGTCTGTCACGGAAGGAAGCGATGGTGCTGCCGGTGAGGATTGAACTCACGACCTCAGCCTTACCAAGGATGCGCTCTACCACTGAGCTACGGCAGCATCGCCAGCCCGCCGCAGGTGCGGCGGTTCGGACGGCGGCGCTATGGGGGAAGGCCCGGCGCGGTGTCAACCCACCAACGGAGTTACTTTTTCGCGGCGCGACACGGCGTTATGGCAGGGTGATGAGCAAGAGCGATGACGAACGGGCGAGACGGCTGGCCGAGGCGCTGCGCGCCAATCTGCGGCGGCGCAAGGCGCAGGCGCGGGGCGACGAGCCCGATGGCGAGACCCCCGTCACCCCCGCGCCCGGCGAGCGCGACTAGAGCGGCGCACAGGCGGCGCGCAGCCACTCCAGCACCTCGCCCTCGACCTGCGGGCCGATCAGCGCCAGCACCTCGGCATGATAATCGTCGAGCCAGCGGCGCTCGTCGGCGGCGAGCATGGTGGCGTCGATCAAATTGCGCTCGATCGGCGCGAAGGTGAGCGTCTCGAAGCCGAGCACCTCCTTCTCGGCGCCGGGCACCTCGACCGGGACGACCAGGATCAGATTCTCGATGCGGATGCCGTATTCGCCGGCTTTGTAATAGCCCGGCTCGTTCGACAGGATCATGCCGGCGCGGAGCGGCTCGTCGCCGCCCGACTGGCTGCTGCCGGCGGGCGAAATACGCTGCGGCCCTTCGTGCACGGAGAGGTAGGAGCCGACGCCGTGGCCGGTGCCGTGGGCGTAATCGAGGCCGACCTGCCAGAGATATTGGCGGGCGAAGGAATCGAGCTGCGTGCCGCGCGTGCCGGCCGGGAAGCGCGCGGCCGAGACGGCGATATGGCCCTTGAGCACGCGGGTGAAGCGGTCGCGCATCTCGTTCGTGGGCTCGCCGACGATGATCGTGCGGGTGATGTCGGTGGTGCCGTCGGGATATTGGCCGCCCGAATCGACCAGATAGATGGAATTCATTTCCAGCGGCAGGTTGCTGTCCTCGTCGACCCGATAGTGCGGAATCGCCGCGTGCGGCCCCGCTGCGGAGATGGTGTCGAAGCTGAGGTCGCGAAGATCGCCGCCCTCGGCGCGGAATTGCCGAAGCTTCGCCGCGGCCGACAGCTCGTCGATGCCGCCCTTGGACGCCTCGAGCGAGAGCCAGTGGAGGAAGCGGACGATCGCGGCGCCGTCGCGCGCCTGCGCGGCCTTGTGGCCGGCAACCTCGGCTTCGTTCTTGATCGCCTTGGGAAGGACGGCCGGGTCGCGCTTCTGCAGCACCTTGGCGCCAGCTTCCTCGAGCGCCTCGAAGATCGCGGCGACGGCGCGCTCGGGATCGGCGACGACGGTCTTGCCGGAAAGCGTGCGCAGATGCGGCTCGAAGTCGTGGCGCTCGTGCAGGCGGACGCCGTTGCCGAGATGCTGGCGGACGTCGTCGCCGAGCTTTTCGGAGGCGACGAACAAATCGGCAGTGCCGTCGTCGTGGACGAGCGCGAACGACAGGGCGACCGGCGTGCGCTCGACGTCCTCGCCGCGGACGTTGAAGGTCCAGGCGATCGAATCGAGCGCGGACAGGACGGCGGCGTCGGCCTTCTCACCCTTCAGCCAGTCGGCCATCTCCTGGCGCTTGGCGGCGGACGACTTGCCGGCAAAGGAATCGGGGTGGACGACCAACCGCGCCTTGGACGGCTGGGGCTGTCCGTCCCAGACGGCGTCGATCGGGTTGCGGTGCACGGCGACCAGTTCGGCGCCCTTCGCGGCCAAAGCGGTACGCGCCTTCTTCACCCAGTCGCTGGTGTGGAGCCAGGGATCGTAGCCGATGCGGCCGCCTTCGGGCGCATGCTCGCGCAGCCAGTCGGCGATGCTGGTCTCGGGCACCGACTGGTAGCTCCAGTGCGCGCCATCGACCTGCTCGCGGACCTGGAGGGTGTAGCGGCCGTCGGTGAAGATCGCCGCCTCCTGCGGAAGCACAACCGCCGATCCGGCCGAGCCCTGGAATCCGGTGAGCCAGGCGAGGCGCTGGGCGTAGCTGCCGACATATTCGCTCATATGCTCGTCGGTGAGCGGTACCACGAAGCCGTCGAGGCGCTCGGACTTCAATTGTTCGCGCAAGGCGGCGAGGCGGGCTTCGTAGGTCGACATTTGGCTCTTTCCGAAAGCGGGGATCGCTCCCTAAATAGAGCCCATCACGAGCCCGCGCCAGTGCGCGGAACCCCGGGGGACCATCTCATGCGCAGTCTCGTTCTTATCCTTCTCCTTGCCAGCACGCCGCTCGCGGCCCAGCCTCAGAAAGCTCCGATGAACCACGCCACGCACCTGCCCGCACCGCCCCAGGCGGAAAAGCGCCCTTACAGCTACGAGCGTCACGGCTATCGGATCGAGGATCCCTATTTCTGGCTCAAGGACCAGACCTATCCCAAGGTCGATGACGCCGACGTGCTGGACTATCTCAAAGCCGAGAATGCCTATTTCGAGGCGGCGATGAAGCCGCATGCGGCCCTGGTCGAGACCCTGTTCCAGGAGATGAAGGGCCGCATCAAGGAGGACGAATCCTCGGTGCCGGTGAAGGATGGCGACTGGCTCACCTGGTGGGCGTTCAAGCCGGGCGCGCAATATCGCACCTGGTATCGCAAGCCGGCGGCGGGCGGCGCCGAGCAGGTCCTGCTCGACGAGCCCGCCGAGGCGGCGGGCAAGGAATTCTATAAGCTGGGCGCATTGGAGCTGAGCCCCGACGGCCGCTACGCCGCGCTCATGGTCGACGATAACGGCGCCGAGCGGTTCGAGCTGCGCATCCGCGATCTCGCCACCGGCAAGGATATCGAGACGGTGACCAAGGTCGGCATCGGTTCGCCGGTGTGGACCAGCGACAGCAAGGCGGTGGTGTTCACCGAGGTCAACGAGAATTGGCGCAGCTACCGCGCCCGCCTGCACAAGCTCGGAACGCCGGTCAGCGCGGATAAGACCTTGTACGAGGAGAAGGACGAGCTCGGCTTCACGGTCGGCATTTCGCGGTCGCACGACCGTAGCCTGATCTTCATCGGCACCGGCGACAACGCCACCAGCGAAGTGCGCTTCGTGCCCGCATCGAACCCGGAAGCACCGCTGACCCTGATCGCGCCGCGCAAGACCAACCGGCTCTATTCGGTCGATGCGAGCCACGGCAAGCTCTGGATCCTCACCAACGACGACCATGTGAACTTCCGCATCGCCGAGGCCGATCCCGCACGTCCGGGCGCGTGGAAGACGGTGATCCCGGGCTCCGACCGCGTCTACCTGCGCGGCGCCACCGCCTTCCGCGACCATCTCGCGATCGAGGAACGGGTCGACGGCCTCGACCAGATCCGGCTCCGTTCCTATGACGGCCAGGAGGAGCGCATCCGCTTCCCCGAGGCGAGCTACACCGCCTCGCTCGGCTCCAACCCCGAATATGCGCCCAAGGCCTATCGCGTCAGCTACAGCTCGATGGTCACGCCGACCACGGTCTACGATTACCATCCCGCCGACGACCGGCTGGAGACGCTGAAGGTCCAGGAAATTCCGTCGGGCTACGATCCCAGCCTCTACGCCACCGAGCGGCTGATGCTTCCGACCCGCGACGGCAAGACGGTGCCGGTCTCGGTCGTCTACAAGAAGGGCTTCGAGAAGAACGGCGAGGGCAAGCTCTTCCTCTACGCTTATGGCGCCTACGGCTATGCCGTGCCGCCGAGCTTCTCGACCACGCGGATGAGCCTGCTCGACCGCGGCTATGCCTATGCGATCGCCCATATCCGCGGCGGCGACGACCTCGGCTACCAATGGTATCTCGACGGCAAGCTCACCAAGCGCACCAACACGTTCAACGATTTCGTCGACGCGGCGAAGGGGCTGGTGGCCGAAGGCTTCACCAAGCCGGGCCATATCGGCATCCAGGGCGGATCGGCCGGCGGCGAGCTGATGGGCGCGGTGGTGAACAGCGATCCGGCTTTGTGGGGCGCGGTCGTCGCCGACGTGCCGTTCGTCGACGTGCTGAGCACGATGCAGGACGAAAGCCTGCCGCTCACGCCCGGCGAGTGGCCTGAATGGGGCAATCCGATCACCGACAAGGCGGCGTTCGACTATATCCGCTCCTACTCGCCCTACGACCAGGTGAAGGCGCAGGCCTATCCGCCGCTGCTGATCACCGGCGGACTCAACGATCCGCGCGTGACCTATTGGGAGCCGGCCAAATGGGCGGCCAAGCTGCGCGAACTGAAGACCGACGACAATCTGCTGCTCCTCAAGATCAACATGGGCGCGGGCCATGGCGGCAGATCGGGCCGCTGGGAGCGGCTGCGCGAGAATGCCGAGGCCTATGCGTTCGTGCTGACCCAGATCGGCGACGGCGCCCAGTGAGAGCGCTGCTCGGCCTGGCCCTGCTCGCTTTGTCGGCCTGCGGGGCCGGCGCGGCGGCGGTCAGGCCGGCAGCCTCCACCGATTTCGGCGCGGCGGCTGAGGCCGCGGCCGACGTCGAGGTCGTGCGCGACGGCGACGGCTGGACCGCGGACTTCCGCTTCCGCTCCGCCGCCCCGGTCTGGGCGTTCACCCGTTCGCCGCTGGCGCGGACAAGCAACCAGCCGTGGCGGCCCGAAAGCTGGACCGTGCTGACCCCGGGCGTGCGGCTCGAACGGCTCGGCTGGTACGATGCGTTCGTCGCCGACAAGGGCGCCGTGCCGGAGCGGGTGCGGATTCGCTTCACGCCGTTCGGCAAGGATATCGAGACCAGCTACGATCCGGCCCTGATCTTCACCGACGGCTCGGTGGCGCTCTATGGCGAGCAGTTCAAGGCCTTCCCTTTACCCTCGCGGAGCAAGGCGCGGGCGCTGCCGATCGATCCGTCGACGATCGAGGGCACCGGCACGCCGACCCGCGTCACCTTCCGCGACGCCAACGGCCGGGTTCTCCACGCCGGGCAGCGCCTGCCCTCGGTGACGCTCGACGATCCCGACACCTACGTCCTGTTCGGCCCCGCCGCGCCGCTCGTCAGCGACACGATGGCGACGATCATCGATCCCGGGCTGCCGGCCTGGCTGCGCACCTTCCTCCTCGATTCCACGCCGAAGATGCTGGCTTATTTCGCCGATGCGCTCGGCCCACCGCCCGGGGTGAAGCCGACGGTGATGGTGAGCTGGTCCGGGCCGACGCCGGGCATGGTCAGCATGAGCGGCAGCGTCCTGCCCGGCATGGTCGTGATGACGTTCGAAGGCGCGGGGGTGGCCGCCGAGCGGCCCGGCCTGCGCCACCAGACGCGTTGGTTCATCGCCCATGAGAGCGCCCATTTCTGGCTCGGGCAGGCCGTCGCCTACGAAACGCCGCGCGATTCCTGGATCACCGAGGGCGGCGCCGACCTGCTCGCCATCCGCGCCGTATCCGCCATCGACCCCGGCTACGACGCGCGCGCCGAGCTGCAGCGCGCGCTCGACGAGTGCGTGAAGCTGGCGCGGAGGCCGGTCGCCAGCGCGCAAGAGCGCGGCGAGCATCGCGCTTATTATGCCTGCGGCGCCATCTTCGCCCTGGTCGCCGAGAGCGCCTCGGGCCGGCCGTTCGCGCAGTGGCTGCGGCCGCTGATCGAGGCCAATCGCGCCGACGGACTGCTGAGCCGCGGCGAATGGCTGGCCGCGCTCGACGCGAGCAGCGGCGACCGCCGCCTCGGCCGCGACATGGCGCGCCTGCTCGACCGTGGTGCGAGCGACCCCGAGGCGGCGCTCGCCACGCTCTTCGCCCGCGCAGGCGTCCCGTTCGAACGCGCGCCCGACGGCGCATTGAGGCTCCTATGACCCCTTTCGAGAAGCAGATCACTGCCCGGGACGAGGACATTGACGAGCTCGGTCACGTCAACAATGCTGCCTGGGTGCGCTGGATCCAGGACGTCGCCACCGCGCACTGGTATGCGGTCGCCGATCCGGCCCATGCCGAAGCCTATATCTGGGTCGTGATCCGCCACGAGATCGACTATCTGCGCGCCGCCGGACCGGGCGAGACGGTGACCGGCCGCACCTGGGTCGGCGAGGCGCCCAAGGGCGCGCGCTTCGACCGCCACGTCGAGTTCGTCGGCGCCGACGGCAAGGTCCGGGTGCGGGCGAAGACGACCTGGGCGATCATCGACAAAGCCAGCGGCCGCCCGATCCGCGTCCCGCCGGAGGTTGTCGCGCCGTTTTTGGGTTAGCGGTCGCAGCGCGCTCCGTATTGCGAGCGCAGCGAAGCAATCCAGAAACCGCCCCCGAGCGCCCACTGGATTGCCGCGGCGCGTGCCGCGCCTCGCAATGACGGGGGCGGCTCGGGAGCCTAGAAGTCGCGCAGGGCCGCGGCGATCTGGGGATAGGCGCGCTTCGAGACGGCGAAGCCCATGTGGCTGCAGTCGAGCTCGACCTGGCGGTCGCTCTGGCCGTCGCAGCCGCGCGCGCAGGCCGGGGCGACGATGCCGTCGCGGCGCGACCAGATGGCGAGCGTCGGCACCGGCGGCTTGGCCTCGAGGTCGAGATCGAGCGGCGGCCGGTCCACCGGATGGCCGCTCACCCATTCGTAGAGCCGCCAGACATTGTTGGCGCGCAGATCGCCCGAAAATGGCGAGCCGAGGGTGACGACCCTGCTGACGATGTCGGGCCGCGCCTTGGCCGCCTCGCGCGCGAACAGTCCGCCCAGGCTCCAGCCGACCAGGGTCACCGGGCGGCCGTGGCCGTGGCGCTCGACCCGCTCGACCAGCCGGTCGAGGATGTCGGCGCGCGCGCCCTTGTTGAGGCCCATCCCCCAGCCGGCGACGCGATAGCCTTCCTTGCCGAGCGCGCGCTGCAGGCCGAGCGTGGTGCGGTCGGTGGCGAGGAAGCCCGGCACGACCAGCAGCGGCTCGCCGTCCGGGGGGCCATGCTCGCCCAGGCGGCCGAAGGCGCGGTAGAATCGCGCCGCGATCGCCACCCCTTCGCGCGCGAAGAGGCGAAGCGGCGGCGGCTGGTCGTCGGTTCTCATCGGGCCAACATAAGGGCGCGCGGGCCTTAGAGGAACTCCCCGCCCATCAGCGGCTGCAACGCCTTGGGGAGTCTCACACGACCGTCGGCCTGCTGGTGGTTCTCGAGCAGGGGCACGAGGATGCGCGGCGACGCCAGAGCGGTGTTGTTGAGCGTGTGGACGAAGCGCACCTTGCGCTCGCCGTCGCGCCAACGGAGGTTGGCGCGGCGCGCCTGCCAGTCGTGCAGGGTCGAGCAGCTGTGGGTCTCGCGATATTTGCCTAACGACGGCACCCAGGACTCGATGTCGTTCATCCGGAACTTGCCGAGGCCCATGTCGCCGGTCGAGGTCTCGACCACCTGGTAGGGGATTTCGAGGTCCGTGAGCAAAGCCTCGGCATTGGCGAGCAATTTCGCGTGCCATTCGGCCGAGACCGCGTCGTCATCCTCGCAGATCACATATTGTTCGAGCTTGTAGAATTGGTGGACGCGCAGCAGCCCGCGCACGTCGCGGCCGGCGCTGCCCGCCTCGCGGCGGAAACAGGGCGAAAAGCCGGCATAGAGGATCGGGAGCTGCTGGCTCTCCAATATCTCGCCCGAATGCAGGCTGGTCAGCGCGATCTCGCCGGTGCCGGCGAGATAGAGATCGTCCTTGGGGATCTCATAGGCTTCCTCCTCGTGGCCGGGGAAATGGCCGGTTGCGACGAAGGCCTGCGGCCGCGCCAGCGCCGGCACGGTCATCAAGGTAAAGCCCTCATTGGCGAGCTTCTGCTGCGCCCAGAACATCAGGGCGCTCTCGAGCATCGCCAGCCGCCCCTTCAGCGCATAGGTGCGCGAGCCCGCGACCTGCGTGATGCGGCTGAGGTCGGCCCAGTCGTTCATCTCGATCAGCTGGACATGGTCGCGCGGCTCGAAATCGAAGGCTGGGACCGCGCCCTCGGTGCGGACGACGACGTTGGAATTCTCGTCCGGTCCGACCGGCGCGCCTTCCCAGGGTATGCCCGGCAGCCGCAGCATCAGTGCATTCAGCGCTTCCTCGCGCTCGCTGAGCCGGGTCTCGATGTCGCCGATCGTCCCGGCGATGCCGTTGACGCGCTCGCGCAAAGCCGCCTGCTGGTCGGCGGGGGTCGATTTGAACGTGCCGCTCAATTCCTTGCGCTGGCGGCGCAACTCCTCGACCTCCTGCTTCAGCGCGCGGACCTCGCCGTCGAGCCGCAGCAGCGCGTCCAGGTCGACCGAGACATTCTTGTCGGCGATCGCCTTGGCGACAGGATCGCGATTCTCGCGGATGAAATTCAGGCTGAGCACGGCGGGCCCTCGAAGGAAACGGAAAGCGCGCGTGTAGAGCAACCGGCGCGGCGCTGACAAGGAAGGCGATGGTGGAGGCTTGCGCGGCGCGCGAAGCAGGATGGCGGAGACGGAGGCTGCCAAACCTTGGAGAGAGAGTGGCCGCTTTTGCGCAGTCATTCCCTCATTCGTTACCCCAGAGCGATTAGTCTGGGCGGAATGTCGGGCACCCGCCCATCTTAGCACGAAGACGCAGTCGGAGTAGCGGGGGACCTGCGCGACACGGGCGAGCCTAGCCGGTCGGCACAAAAATGGATCTGCTCGCCTCTCATTGGTCGCAGGGACAAGACTAGTGCGCGACAGCGGCGCTGGCGTGAATTGCACGCAGCCCGATCGGCGTTGCCGGATCGCGAGCCGCCATTGTTGACGACCAGGTCTGGCCGGAGCCGATCCGACCAAGGAATGAACAATGCCGAAATGCAGGCTCTGTGCAGCGGAGATTGCCGATGTGTGCGCCCGACTGATTATCGGCGAGTCACGGCGCTCGATTATCAAACTCTACGGCATCGGAAGTGATACGGTTGCCCGCATTGAGGACGCGCTTCGGAAGGGTGGCGTCACGCTAGCCAAGCGATCAAGAGGCCCTATCGACGCTCAGCAGCATGCACTTGTGCAAGAGCTATTGCGTACAACCTCGAAGTCTAACCGCGAGATCGCTGCTGAGACCGGGGTTAGTCATGGGACAGTCGCTATTGCACGCCACCGGTTCAATATCGAGCTTGTCCAGGCGGGAGGGGAACTTCCACGGTGCGATTGCGGCCAATATCTGCACCACCCGCGGTTATGCTGGGCACGCCAGAGGCAGAACATGATGAACGCTGGCATGAGGTCCCTTGTCACCATGGAGCCCGAGATGCGAGCCGATGTTCGGCGTCGCCTGCTGGGCGGTGAAGCCATGCGAACGGTTGCGGAACGGGTGGGCCTTAAAAGATCCCAAATTCTCTCGTTTGTTCAGACTTTTACACGGGACGAGCGCGAGCAACGAAAAGCCGCTTTTCGTGTCGGTGCAGGCCGGCGGCGAGCAGATGCATTGAGGAGGTCGATTACTAAGCCCAAGGCGACGGACCCCACCACTGACCCCCTTTACGCGCGCATCTCAGCGGCTGTGCCACGCGGGATCGACTGCACGTTGCGGGATGACATGATCAGCCAAGCGTATCTCGAGGTGCTGGAGGGCCGGATAAAGGAAGACCAGTTGGCAGATGGTGTGAAGAAAGTACGAGGCCGCATATTCCAAGCCTTCGCGAACCCCTGGGGCAACCTGAGTTTAGATGTAGCCCGAGGCAATGAAGGCGGACGACGGACGATCGAGCAGATTCCTGCGGAAACTTCAGCTTTCGCTTGATTGCTCGACCGGCCCGACGAAGACTCGGATGTCCCGCCCGCTGGGTCTTCGTCCTCCCGCACAGCCTCGACCGGCGTGCCCATGCCACGAGCTGTGCTGCTCAACGCAATCGCCGAAGCCATGGTGGTTTCATTGCGATGAAAAGGGGACGAGAGTATTAAGGAATCGCGCGGCGATGGCGGACGTTGGCGCCGATAGCTTGAAGCAGGCGCTGAGCCCTCCCCGTGAGTATGGGCTGTCGCCGCGCACGTCGTTTCAGCCGTTTCGCGACACCATGGCTGCACACCAATTCATCGGGCGCCGGCGCACCCAGCGCTTCGTACGATCGATCATCCGCGTCGTGATCCAGCAAGGGCTGGGGTCGTGACGGGAGATAAAGCCGCACTGTCACGACGTGGAGCGTGCAACAGGGGCGGGGTGCGTTCCTCGCCGCAACAGTGCGGACGGCTCGGGCGCGCTCCCCGCGGTCAGAGCCCATCACACCGGGCCGGATAGGCGCCGACATGACGAACTACATTAGCACAATGCGGAGCATTCACGCACGCTACAAAGCGGTAGTTAGCCGTCGTCCATATCCAGGTCTGAGCATGTGCCGCCGGCGAACGGCATGAGGTTGATAGCCGCTATCCCCATGGCACGGCCCGATCTTGACGGCTTCCGTGTTGGTGAGGCGGATTATCCCGCGCTCCATCTTGTCGAGCTTCTCGACGCCGATGCCAGTGGCTTCCCTGATGCGCTGGAGATCCCAGCCTAGATACTCCCGCCATGCTTTCAGCGGGTGCTCGCCACCATCGACGCGGTGGCAGGGATGGGGGCCTAGTCCCGCCACTGATGGCGTTCGGTAAAGTCCAAGAACGCATCGAGGACCGGCTCAATGCGCCCAAGGTTCACCGCCACCTTTTGGCCCCCGCATTCGTATTGTAGCTCGACGTGGCCGTTCTCGTCCGGGTCTGCCAGCCGCCAGGGGCATAGGCCCTCGTTCCGTCTTTCATCTGCCTCGGCCATGATCGTCTCCTTTCGGATATTGCGTCACCGGCGTCCCATTTTCCCAATTTCCAATAACCCGGAACACACCCAGGGAGAACTTCGTAGTTCTCCTAAAGGTGAGGCGATGCGGCTTATTTGCTGGATATTTGGACACAAGCGCTCGCTTCGCAAGATCCAGCACACCGGCTTACATTACCTAAGCCGGTGTGTTTGGTGTAAAGCCCCGATGATCCGTATCTCGCATGGGCACTGGCGATTGCTGGAAGAGGGCGAATTAGGGCAATCTGCCGGAACGAACGGAACGTGACAGGTAGCCCCCGTTCTCCGCGCCATGGTCCGCTATTTTTCCACGTCCACAATCACGTCACAGAGAGGATGAGGAGGGCCAAGAGCTTGCCGATGCCTCAGCCGCCCACCAACGGGCTCTAGAAACCGCCCGCGACATGGGGTGTGAGAGCGTCCACGAGTTCGGCGACGTCAACCTGGAGCACTACGTCCGGGTCACGGATGAAGCGGAGCAAGAGGTGTGTCGGGTGACGTTCCGGGAGGCGTTCACGATCACGGGGTGAAGCCTGACCCTCTCGTTTACACCGAGCGCCGCAAGCTTTCCGGATTTAGCTACTCGGCCGACAAAAATTTGGGTATAGACATCAGGCCTGAAGTAATAGTCCCTACAGTGTGCGCGTGTACTACTCGACGCCGAATAGGACCGCTATGCTCACCAATTGGTCGCTCCTGGGCCCCGACAGCGAGGGTCATATCTGGATTAACCTGGTAGAGGCTGACGGAAGTACGTCGAGCTACGATCTCGGTACTCCTTATCAGGTGGCCAAGAAGCTGCGGGACTTCCTTGTCCATCTCCGTTTCAGGGAAAGACAGGAGGTCGGTATCCACGGATAGCGATGACGAAACCTGTATCGTCGGGGAGCTCGACCTGGTGCGCGGACCCCACTGCTCCTCCAGCCAGAGCCTCGATCCGTGAGGCTATGTGCCTCCAAGTCGCCACACCCTCCTGGTCGCCCCAATTGCTCAATTCCGCGATGCGCACGGCGGCGACGAACGGCGCTCGATCGCCATACTGGACCATCGCCTCGTTGGCACAGGCCCAGAGCTCCCAGTCGCTCAGCATGGGGTCATCCGAATAACGTCGTGCAGGTTGTAGCGTTCGGCCGCCGCGTCGGCATTGCTTGTCCAAGAGGTGATTGCTCCACTCCGGACATAACATTGCGTGCGCATATCGATAGGTTTGGCCACGCCGCCTCCAATACGTCAACTCGGGGATACCGTATGAAAGCACCTGTTGCTGCTATTGTTGTGACCGCCGTAGGATCGGCATTCGCGCCGATCGCGGTCCCGTTCCTCGTCGCCTCGATTATCTGGCTGGGAGTTGCTTACAGTAGGCGGCCTCGGCGCACCTGAGCAAGACGAGCCGGGATAAGGGGGTATCCAAATCCCGGCTCTGACCGCCAAGGCGGCTGGCAATCTTTCTATCTCCTCGCCTATTGTCGGCATAGACACCTGAAGGGTCCATCACGGACATAACTTCACTCATCTTCCTCGATAGATTGCCTCTTGCGCCACAGAGCAAAGCAAAGGGGGGTGTCCGATGAGAGAATGGATCGCCGCGTTCGTGTTCCTCGTCTTGGTCGGATGTGCCACGACCAAAACACTTCAGGCCACCGGAGGAAGCCGCTCTGACGGCGTGGTTCGCCTCTCATTCGAATATGGCGCTTTCGAAAGCCCGCAGATCGACGAGGCCCAAGCGCATTCCGTCGCGCGCGATCGGTGCAAGGTGTGGGGTTATTCGGACGCTGAGGCGTTCGGCGGAGTGACCAAGGTCTGCAATCAGACGGGCATGTACGGCTGCACCGGATGGATGGTGACAAAGGAATATCAATGCACAGGAGCTAACACGCCGACCTGAGAAGTCCCCATGCAGATGAAGCCTCAGAAGGAGCAACGGCATGGCGGATCTCCAAGTTACCTGCCACACGCCCGACAACAACGACATGGATCGACGCATTCAGGGCCTCGGCGGAGCGTGGGGTTGGAAGGGCATCGACACGCTGATCGACGAAATCCAACGCGGTACCAATCGGTATTGGACTACGGCTCACGGGCGCAGCGTGTGGGTCGTTGCACAGCGCCATCCTCAATCCGCCCGGCTATATTTGACTACAGAGGGCGATGGCTATCCGCCGAATAACCTGCTTAGCCTTAGCCGTTGCTGATCAAGCGGCTCGCGCTGCCGAACAATGAGGTTCGAGGTGCATATGAAGACATTGGCAATTCTGGTGGCCGCCGCTTCGGTGCTGATTGGCCCATCCGCGCTCAACCCATGCTCTTCGCCTGCATTCGCGGCGACCGGCTCATTTGCGTGCTGTAAGGTGTGCAAGGCGGGCAAGGCTTGCGGGGACTCCTGCATCTCGCGCGATAAAGAATGCCACAAAGGGCCGGGCTGCGCGTGCGACGGATAGTTGAACGAGCGTTGGACCGCCGGCCAGTAGGGCTTCGGGAAAGCATCATGCTCGCAAAATCGCTAGCGGATAAATCCGAGACGCTGCTAAAGCGCTTCCGAAGGGAGGTCAAAGAGACCCCCACGGAAGGCTAATCTTTTTTGTCACAGCAATATCGTTATCGCACGGCCGCGCTGGTTGGGCGGTGGCTCCCTAGCCACGAAGAAGCAGTGGCCGACGCCGTTCGCGTGGGCTTAGGGGCGATGAGCCCGCACGGCACGGTTACGTGGCGAGTGGACATCGAAGTCGAGGGCAGCGAGATGGGACACATTTCCTCTCTCCGCCGGGCTAATATGCCGCGCTGACTGCAATGACGGACGCCAAGTCTCGAGTAGAATGACAGCGCTCGCTGTGAATTTCTTCCAATGAGCGCCTCAGGGATGTGTGCCGTGCCGAGCGGCATCTTCTGGACATCCTCGTCCTAGCCTCGCCCATGATCGTTTGATGCTAAGGGCGGCTTAGCGCTTCCGTCAACGCACCCTTCAATCTCCCGGCGCCTCGTCATACGCGGTTGCCTCTCGGGTCACCTCGTGCTTGGCGATTTCGAGCTTTGCGGCGAGGAAGTCGGCCAGCGACCGTCGAGCAAATCGGTGCTTGGCGTCATCCGCATATTCGTCCTTCCTCGTCCACAGGTCGCGGATCATGTGCGGGTGCTTCTGGCCTGCGACGGCGAGCCAGATCGCTAGGGTGTGGGCGACCTCATCGCGCGTCAGAGTGATTCTCTGCATATTGAGAACATAGCCAGAACAAGGCGGCGATGGCTAGTGGCCGGCCATCCGTTAGCGCGGTTTTAGCGCGCGCGTGCCCGGTCGAGAGCGACCTCGGAGAGTAGACGTTCAGCTCCAAGGCGAGGTCGAGTGAGGAGCGCGGCACTGGGTTGGGGGGATGCCGCGCTCCGACACTACTCATCCTGGTGGACGCGCCCACTTTAGCGCACGGGTCTTAGAACGTCGTAAACCCGTTTCAGCTCAACGTGTTGGGGGCGGCGGGGCTGCGGGTAACGTCTCAACAGGCGCCGTCGACGAGGGGTTGGGCGCGTCGCCCGCTCGCCACCAATAAAGCACAGCCGCACCCAGCATTAAGAGGAAGATCAGCAGCAAAACAACGCTGCGGCGGGCGGATGGCTTCCAAGGCGGTCGCATGCGGCTTGCCCAGTCTTTGCGGCTAAACGAACCGGTTCGGGCGGGGTTGCCATTCGTACCCGTTAGCGATCGTAAGTCCGCTTTCGACCCATTGCGGACATTGGCGGCTCGTGGGAGTGTGCAGGGGGTTTCTGAGGGGGGAGGTGATGGCTATGCACGCGCTCTTAGTGGGACTGGCAGCAGTCACTCCAGCGCAGGCAGGCGCGCCGCCACCAGAGACAGCACCCACGCCAGCTTTGCGCTGTCCGCTCAACCAGCCGTATCAACAGAACAACCCTTTCGCCCGCATCCTTCGCGGTGAGTTGCCGGCATCCCGGGTTTACGAAGATTCTCAGGTGATCGTCCTGCTGCCGCTGGAGTGGGATCATCCTGGGCATGCGCTCGTCATCCCGAAGCGGCCCGTGCGGAGCCTGTTCGACATGACGCCGGCCGAGATGGGGCATGCTCTCTTTATCGCCCGGCAAGTCGGTGCCGCTCAGCAGCGTGCCCTTGGTTCGACCGGCTTCTCGATCGAGCAGAATAATGCGCGCAGCCAGCACGTCTGCCACGTCCACTTTCACGTTGTCCCAAACACGCCACGCGCAACACAAGATCCGGTGCCGAGGGAGGAACTCGACCGTATGGCCGAGCGCCTGCGCACCGCATTTCGCGGACAGTAGTCGGTAGCTTTTCCGCGCGGCGCAACGTCGGCTTTCGACCCATTCCGGCCGTTCCGCTTGGCCAACCGCCCGATTGGATGTGAATGTCTGACAAGGGTGGAAAGCGGACATTCGAGAACAGGATGCGCGGCAGACGCAAACGGTTAGACCGGCGCGCCGTGTTCCCGTAGCTTGCTAAGAGGTGGCTGCGTCGGGGCGCGGCAGATGATTTGAACGAAGGGGGATCAAGTATGCTCGCCGCGCTGCTGCTAGTGGCTTGGACCGGTGTCCAGCCGAGCGATCATCTTTCGCTGCCCGCGCCTTCCGCCACTTCTTCGTCATTGCCTTCTGAAGCGGAAACCGAGGCTTTTCTGAGGCGCAGCGCTGAGCAGTGGGCGGCCAGTGACCGAGAGGCGATGGCCCGGTTCCTCGCAGAAGACTATGTCGGCGTCGCTTCGAATGGGGAGATCCGCAACAGGGTGCGACAGCTCCAGTTGGCAGCCGAACCATCACCTTACCCGGTTACGCGCGTCGACTATGTCCGTTTCCACCACCACGGACCACTTGTGATTGCGCAAGGGGCCGAAACGCTGACACCTGGCGATGGCGGGCCAGACAGGCGCCTCATCTGGACCGACACGTGGCTGTTCCGGCAAGGACGTTGGCAGGTCGTGGCATCCCAAGACTCGGTGCGCCCAGCAGAAGGGCATGACGAGGAACGGGCAGCAATCCTTGCATTGCGAGCTGATAACAATCGCTCAATCGCCGCGCAGGACGTGGAGGGCATCATGCGGATCGCTGCCCCCGATTACGTTCTCGTGTCCGGAGGAGGCACCATTGTTCGCAGCGCCGCTCAAATGCGCAGCCTGTGGGCGAGCGACCCGCAGCGCTGCACGCGAACGCCACGGCGGGTGGACGTGGGGGCGGTGGAGAACCGGTTACGTGCTGCTGAATCGGGCGAGTGGCGCTGCGACGACGGGCGCGCTGGAGCGGTCGTCAACGGCAGTTACTTTGCGCATTGGACGAAGGTCGCCGGCGAGTGGCGGGTCGTCTCCGACACTTATGTGAGCCTCGGCTGCCGAGCAGAAGGCTGCGGCGACCAGCGCGAGAATGCCACCCGCTGAACGTCCGCTTTGGGTCGTTTGCAGCCATTCGCGGGCGGGATAAACGGACAGCTGCTTTCGGGCATCCGGCTGATGACTTCCTGCGCCCGACTTGGGTCGTTTGCGGTGCAGACCTTCTTTAGAACTGCCCTAGGCTTCGGTAGATTGACGGCAACACAAAGCTCATTTCGGCCGCCGCTAGCAGCAAGAGTAGTGCCGCGATGTCGTGTGTCCTGCTGAAGAGCGACCCGCGAAACAGCAATATCGCTATGAGCGTGGGGAGCGCCGCTGCGGCTAGCTGGAAGAATTTCAATTCGATTGGAATGTTATCCATCCAGAATGAAGGATAGAGCAGGGCGTAGCTGACGAAGAACAGGGCTAGCGCTGCCGTCGGCACAAATGCGACCCAGAGACCGGCTCGAATTGCGCCCATCATCCCCATGACCTCACTTATCCCAAATCCATCCGCGAGCCGCCTCAGGCGAAAGCGGGTCGCTTTACGTGTGTTGGCCGTACCAAGTTCGGACAGCCCTGGCGGAGCGCTTGCCGCGACTCGCGATCCATGATGCTGTGCAAAGGCGGACCCGCACCTTGGTCCGCACTCTCGGAGCGGGAGGGCCGATCCCCACCGTTGACGCATCGCGGTGGGGATCGTTTCGCAAGGGCGATCGCCTCATGACGCGCTAGTCAACGTCGCCGCCCGCCGCGGCTCATCAGTTAGCCGCAAGCTGCGTCCCGGGCTTTGCGTGGACCCGTCGCCTCCCTAGCAGCGCGCGCAAAAATCGGCGGACGCGTCCGATCAACAACATGGCGGCAGTTAAGAGCGCCGTGAGCCCAATAAGCCATCCCTTCGCCAGACCGAGAACCGGAGACGTCTCGTTCAGCCAGTCGGTCATCCCGGCCCAGAACCCGACGGTCACAGCCACGGATTGGGTCTGCGGCGGATAGACCTGGAGTTGCTCGATGCACCGGCCGTTGACGTAGGCCTTGATCCGCAGATCGACTGTAAGCCGGAGATTGCCCTTGCGCCTCGGCGTGACCTGCCAATCCCACGTCTCGATGGAACTCGCTCCGAGATTTTTGTCAACCGGTCCGGCTGGCGCGACCTCAAACCCGGATCCGAATAGTCGAGCAGACATACAGCGGCCCACCCCAACCGGAAACACAAGCGGCGGTGAAGCCAAACCGCTGGGTCCAGTTACAACCTCCAATGCCGGGAGTCCTTGGGCGGGCAGTGGATCCGCGGTCGAGGTGATCTCGAGTATCGCCGGGTAGCTGGTATCGCGCACCATCCGACTTTCGATATTCAGTTTGCCGCGGCCGATCCTAATTGCTCGTCGCTGTCTATTTAGCTCCTCGTCGGGCAGTGGGGCATCCGTCGCTATCAAACTCATGCCGCCTCCCAGTGCCATGTTCCGGCTCTCTAAGATAAGTGGGGCCTCGGCTGGTTCCAGCGCGGGTTGGATTGCAGGGCCAGGATCTGGAGCGCTTGGATCGGGCACAACCGGCGCAACCGAAGGCGGTAAATCGGGCTTGGAAGCCGTTGCCTGCGGCTCAGCCCCCTTTTGCCCTGAACGGCTGACGCTGAAGCCACGCACGGCACTCACGCCCCCACCAGCTATTGCGCCCCGGAGAGCCCCCCAGCGAGCCCTAGGTTCGCCGGTCGGGTTCACAATCTCATCGGGAGCGCTCGAAGTGGCGCAACCTCCGAGCAGCCATAGAGCCACGATCATAGCCAGCAATGCTTGCATTGCACCTCCGCGCCCGCAGACCGCACAGTACCATGCGCGAAATTCGGAGCATACTAACATGTCCAATGTGGACCTTTAGCGACCGATTTGCTTAATCCTCTCGTCCTGTTTGTACTTCCAGCCTGTTATTCAGGGTTGCCGGCACACCCCGTCCCCACCATAGCGCGACCAGCGCAGCGCATAGCCGCCCTTGACCATGGAGCAGGACAGATCCCCGACGCGCGGAGCGGAGCAGAAGGCGGCGGTTCGCTTGCCCTTCGCATTGCCGCCAGAGACGCAATAGAGGCGCGGCCCGTTGACCGCGACATGGCCAGTCGAGAGCACGCCTTTGGGACCGCCGAGGAGCCGCACCAGATAGTCGCGCGATTGAAGCCCGGATGCCTTTGGGCAAGGATGACCAGGCCGGCATGTCCCGTCTATTTCTTGCGCCGCAATGCCCTCCAGCCGCACGCGCGGCCCTTCGGCGCACCATATCGGCCCGTCGCCATCCCACACCGCCACAGGCGTGCAGGAGAAGCGCGTTCCGGTCGCGACAATGGGAACCGCGCCTGAGGCGACTGCGCTTTCCGCGCCGCCGCGATCGATCAGCAGGAAGCCAGCCAGCGCTGCAGCCGCAATCCCGACAGGAGCAGCGACGTTCAGGCGCATCAATCGCGCAGCCGAACGCCAGCACCGAGCCCATCGCCCGGCGGGATCAGCGCCACCCCGCCGCGCTCCAATTCCGCCTGCAGCTTCTCGACAGTCGAGCGCCTGGAATCGGCCCCGCGCTCAAATTCGCTGATTGTCATTGTCCGCACGCCAGTCGCCTTCGCCAGATCGGCAAGGGACAAGTTCAGAGCCGCGCGAGCCATGCGGCATTGTTCTGGGGTCATCAACATGCAACCGATAATAAATAGCTTACACCCGCTTGACAACCCCGCTCATAGCGCTATTTTGTAGCGGTCGCAGAGGCGCAAAGCCCGGACGGCCCGAGGTGGCGGATTAGGCCCCGCCAGCCCCGGACCTAACCACAGCATGGGGAGACCACGCTATGACTATCAAACAGCTTACCACACTTCCGGCGAGCGTCGATTGGCGCGTCGCCGGGCCGCTCGGCTTCTATGCCGCGCTCGTCGCGCTTGTCGCCCTCCTGGCGGGAGAGTGACCATGGAGACCACCACCCCCAACCGCCGCGAACTGCTGACCGCAGGGACCGTGATCGGCGCAGGTGCAGCCGTTGCCGCTGTTGTCGGCGGCACGATCCTCGCCACCGCCGCGCAAGGCGCATCGACCAGCGTATGGGCGGATGCACTCGCCGCGTATCGCCAAGCCGATGACGAAATGGACGCGTGGGCCAAGGGGCCGCAGCAGCGGGCCTATGACGCGTTCGAGGCCATCGAGAAGAAGCATCCCCGGCCGCGTTTGGTCGATGAGCTTCCCGCCGACCAGCGCGCCGAACTGGCCGCCGCGCACGATGCCTATGCGCCCTATGAGCAACGGTTCGACGAACTGGCCGGTGCCCGCAGCCTCGCATTGGAGGCGCTGCTGTTAACCCCCGCACCCGCCGTGGCCGCGCTCACCGTTAAGCTGGAGCTCTGGCGGGAGAATGACGTCGGCATGTGGGTCGATTGCGAGCCGATGTTCGACGCGATCATCACCGACACAAAGCGCCTTAGCGCGGCTTGATCGAACGGCTCCGGGGAAGGTTGCACCCGACCCCGGAGCCTCACCACCACCGTCTTTCTGGAGACAGGTCATGGCTACCAACACGTATAAGGCAAACCGCGCACAGATCGAAGCCCTTGCCGCTCCGATCCCGCAGACGTGGGAGTATATCTGGAGCGAGTATCAGGACATCAAGCGGGAGGCCGACGAACTGGACGCCCGCTGCCAGGCCCTTGAGGCAACGGTCGACGAGGCCGCTGCCAAGCGGATCGGCACCCGCCCCGTAGGCGCGGCGCGGGATGTCGTGCAGCGCTGGCTTCGCCAGCGCGATGCGATTGCTCAGGAGGTCGCGCCCGAGTTGAAGGGGCTGCAGCACCAGTTTGATGAGATAAACGACTTCACCTACTCGCTGGAAAAGCTGCTGATCGCGACGCCCGCGCCCGACAGCGGCGCCCTTCTCTTCAAGCTGAATTTGCTTTGGAGCACCGAGGCCGAGGTCGAGGGGGACGACCGTTCCCACGGCGACAGCCTGCCGATCGAGCAAATCCGCGCGACGTTGATGGACGCCCGCCGCCTCTTGAGCGGGGAGGCTTGAGCCATGATCGCCTACCGCACCAATTACGTCACGCCGCCCCGGCTTCGCACCGGCCACGAACAACATGGCCCCGTCGCCCGCGACCTGTTGCGGGAGATCAACTTGGCCATCCGGGCTCGCGGCATAAGCGCCACCGAGCTCGGCCAGCGCGCGCTCAATGATCCGATGTTCGTTCACGACTTGCGGAACGGGCGACGGCCAAGGCGAGGCACCCGCGAGAAGGTCTTGGCCTATCTCCGTCAGCTTGGCGAGGGGAGGGCGTGATGGCGACGAAAGCCCATCAAGACACGCCGCTTGACGCGCTGCTGGCGGCGATCCCGAGCCTTCCGCGGCCCGTGTTAGCCCGGCTAGTCGCGCGATCCATCGAGCGCATGGACGAGATGGACGGCGACCCGGACCTTGAGGACGACGATCCGGCCGGCGGCAATGTCTTGGACGAACCCCACGACCAAGAAGCTGATGATGAGCGCGAACAGATGCTCAACGATGTGCCGTGTTTGCCGGTCTATGCGATCGAGCCCGACCTGGAAACAGGCGAGCGCCGGTTTCTCGGCATGAGCAACCTGTCGCCCAACTTCGTCGCAGCGACGATGCCCGCCAGCGCCTGACGCGACCCGAGGGGCGGCAGTGCGATTGCCGTCCTTCCAGCCGCAGCAGCGGACGGCCCGAGCAGGGATTGGCGCCCTGCCCGAGCCCATCACCCCGGACCCGAGAGGAACCGACATGACGACCGAAACAGATAGCACGAGCCGTCAGAATTGGGAGTTGGCAAAGGCTCGCTTTCTCATCCTCGCTTCATTGGTGAGCGCGGACGAGCACGACGGGCCGCTCGGCCAGGCCAACTTGGACGCGAGCGAGGCACTTGACGATTTGGGCTACAAGCCGAGCGCCGAGACCCGCGCAGCCTTCGCCGCCGCCAGCGACGCGGAACAGGCGGCGCTGCTGCACCACATGGAGACGGTCTACAGCCCGGCCCGCGCCGCCGCACAGGCCCTGTTCGAGGCGCTCGCACCGGACGCCGACGCGGTCGCCTACAAAGCGGAAATGCTGGAGAGCCGGTGGGAAGTGTGCGGCCATACAGGCGAGCCCGACGCCTTCGCCGTTATCTCGGCTGACGCGCAGCGGCTGCTCGAAGGCCACAGCCGCCCGGCAGGAGCGTGAGGCCATGGATACCCGCCAGCACGCGGAGGCTTCGGCCTCCCTCACCCCTCGCCAAGCTTTTGCGATCCGGTTCGCCACTTGGGCGCTGATCGTCGGGGCGACCGCTCTAGCCGCTAGCATGGGAGGCTGACATGACCACGGCAATAGAGATGATCGGGGCCTACCAGCCGCACTCCGCAGTCTGGGCCTTCTGGATGTCGGCGGACGGCTGATGGTCGGGCGCCCAACGAGGCGTGAATGAAACGGGATCAGAGACCGCGGAAAGGGTCAATCGGACAAGTCCAGAGAACCTCCCTCGCCAGCTTGAAAGCGATGAAAATGAAGAGCGTTGGCAGGAAGGCCTGTGGAAGGTAGCTAAGCAAAAGCCGCCACCGGAGCCTGATGGGAGCTAGCGTGCTTATATTCGAGATTGTTGGGACGGAAAATCACGCCGCCTATCAAGAGCTGACCATCGCCAACCTCGACCGGCAGTACAATCTACTGCGATCGCTAGTTATAGCATCCATGTCGGTTAACCGCCCGCTGCTATCCGCAGAGGTTCTGAAGTCCCTCAACTACCATGCCATTACCTGCCTTCACGGAAGCGCAGGGCAATGGAGGCCGTGCAAGGTGACGGTCGGCGACTACGTGCCGCCCGCATTCCATCAGGTCCCTGGCCTCATGCACATGTTCATTGATGAGGTGAACAGATTTTGGGAGCAGGCTGACGCTGTGTATCTAGCGACCTGGGTGCTTTGGCGGCTCAACCACATCCATCCATTCGTGAACGGGAATGGGCGCACAGCCAGAGCGGTCTGTTACTTCGTGCTGTGCCTCAAGCTTGGTGGGTGGATGGATAGCGATGTCCTGCTTCCAGAACTTCTGAGAGCCCATCGTGATGAGTATGTCGCCGCCCTAAAGCACGCGGACGCGACGTTTGCGTCTGGCGGCTTAGACCTGGGTCCGCTTCACGCGCTCGTCACGCGGCTGTTGCAAGAGTCATTGAGGAATGGAGGCGACGAGGCTCCCGTCGCCTAACCTATCACCCCTCAAGCTTCTCCAGCGCGCACTCTACTTGGTCGCGCGTGATAGAGCTGTCGGACGGCAGATTTCCATAAATGAAAGAAACCCGCTGCCTGCGCAGCTGCTCGCGGGAGATTTTCGTGTGCACAGCGGCGGAGAGCCGCGCGAGCAGCTTAGGATCAGTTTTGATTTCCGTCGTTGGCATAGCGGCCTCTCTGTCACACTGTGGGCTCAGCGTGGTTTCAAACGGGTAAACGCCTCGCAGGGCGCGCCGGGTTCCGGCTCCCGAGTCAACCTAATGGTTGTAGCACGGCTGACTCCCCCATGGGAATCCCGTGCTACAAAATTGCCACCTTTTTAGGGCCTGACAAAACTCCACCGTCGCGACAGCCAGTCAAGCAGCCAGAAGGGTTAAGGCGTTTTCAGGGGTGCAGGGCCACTTTACCGGCCGGGCGCTGTACGGGCCTTAGTTGCCTCGTAGCTGGGGAGGGAAAACCCCCGCTTTGAACAACCGCCAGCTAGGGGGACGCGGCGGTGCACCGTAGCCCTTCGGAACATAGCGCAGAGTTCCGCCAAGCGCGGCCGGAAGTGCGACAACCGCCGCAACCAGCGCAGCCATGGCTTGACCCACGTCCCAGCCGACCAGCCCGGCCGTCAGCACCAAAGGAACAAAAACAGCAAGGAAGGCAACGAAAGCCGATGCGCAGAGAAGAAGCAGCACCATGGCGCCAGCCACATAGAGCCGTCGATAATAGGTGAGCCAAGACGAAAGCCAGCTTGCCATGTGCCCCTGATACCATGAACGGGCGGACGTCGCTATTGGGCCAGCGTGAACCCGGGCGGAAGGGGCGGGAGGTTGGCTGCAGGCGGCACCACCGCCGGCGCATCGCCCCCGCCCCAATCCTCCGGATCCCCGAACATGTCGGCTCGAGCATCGGCCCGCGCGTCGCGCACGATCGCCTTAATCTCCTTGCGTTGCTCGGCCTCGCCGAGCCGCTTCCATTCCGGATCGGCCACCGCGGCGGCGACGTCGTCGCGAATGTAGCGCCCGGCCAGCTCCTGATATTGGCCGAACTCGGCATCGCTCAACTCGCGATCGCCGCCCATGCCGTCCGACAGCGACCGTTTGGGCCGCCCCATGCCCACGCCCGCATCAAGCATCGCCTTGGCGACCGGATCGTTCTTGTCCTTCCGCGTGTAGAAAGGAGAAGTGAGATTGGCGATGGGGCCAGCATCCTTCCGGATCGGCTGCCCAAAGGCGTCTCGCTGTTCCGGAAGGCCCTGCGAGAGGCCGGGGATGCGGGAGCGCACGCGGTTCGCGATCGATGCGCCCATGTCCCCGTTGACGACCGTCTGGCGTGCAACAGGGTCGATCGAACTGGCGACATGCGCCGAGATGGTGGGGACTAACGAGCCCGCCAGCCGGGAGACATAGGATTCACCGAAGCGGCTGGGATCGTCGAGCGCCTGGACGAGGTCGCTCATGCCCGACAACCACGTTTTGCTTTCGATTTGCGACAGGATGGAATCGATCAGCGCGACATGAGCCTCCCCCTTCTGCTTCTCCGTCAGATGCTCGTTATAGGTCGCCAGATCGGCCGCCATCCCCATCATGGTCGCGAACGGGTCGAGCCGGGAATAGCTGTAATAGGTGTCCCCGATCTTGACGCTGTAGGGCTGCCAGCCGCCGGCCATGAGCAGGCGACGGGTCGAAGGATCGGACGGCCCGCGCCCGGTGATCTTCCCATCTGCAGCGTACATCGTGACCATTGCGCCGATGCCACCGCCGAACGTGGCCCGAGCGACCGCCATGTCGCGACGGGCGCCGCCGGCCCGGTAATCGTCGCGAACCCGCTTGAGCGCGAGCTGAGCGCCCGGCGTCCGCTCCAGCGAATATTTGAACAGGTTAACCGGCGTGCGGATGAACGGGATAACCAGCTTGAGCACCGGAGCCGCCTCGGTCGCACGCGAAAGCGATTGGCCGACCGCGCCGAGCGGATTCTGAAATGTCATGTAGCGAGCGTAATCGAACGACTGTTCCAGCATATCGTCCGAAGGATTGGCCATCAGCTCCGCGATCCGGCGGCCGGCTTCCTCGCCCCTCAACCCTTCCATCCTGGCCTTGCGCGTGGCGAGACCAGCCAGCGACGAGCGCCGCGCCGTGGCCTTGAACAATTCATCTTCCGCCATCAGCAGGCGCGTCGGCGTGCGGATGATCGAGCCGGCCACGCCGGGGATGACCTTGTGCCGCCGCGCCTCGATCTTGGTGAGCGGGTCCGTGGGATCGCCCGTCTTCATCACCTTGGCGAAGGCGTGCAGGCCCTCTTTCGCGCCCTGAACCATGCCGATCGCGCGCGCCCCGACTTCGGAGAGCGTGACCCGTTCCGCCGTGGCCTTGTTGAAGGGCCGGCGCACCGCCCCGACACCCGCACCTATCAGGAACTCGGGCACCTGGCTAAGCTGGGTCGCCAAGTTGGAAACCGTGTTTACGACATGGGTTGAGATGCCCGACAGCAGCGCGTTGTAGTAATATTCCACGAAATAGTCTGACCAGCGCGGCTTGAGCGCGTCCTTCGCGAACTTGGCAACCTCGCCCGGGCCATGGCCCGTGTTCTGGAGCTCGATGATCCCTTGCGCGACCTGTTCAAGCCGGTCCCGGCCACCCGCGCCCTGGACGATCGATTCATGGATGCGCCCCCGGATCGCCTTGCTCTTGGCGTGGATCTTGAGGGACTGGAGAGCCCGGCCCGCCTCGGCCGTGGCCGCCGTCACCTTTTCATGGATCGCCGCCGTCCGCAGCAGGGCGGCATGGAAGGAAGCCAATTCCTCGTCAGAGGCGCCCGAGCCATACTTCTGCGCCATGTCCACTAGTTCGTCATAGGACTTGGCAAGGATGGTCCGGGCGGCAAGCGCTTCCTCAGCATTGAACGCCCGGCCCTTGCGCGCCTTGAGCAGGCTATCGACCGTCATCCCAAGTTCGCCGGCCAGCGCCTCGGTTTCGGCGTGCGTGATCTTGCCCCGCTTCGCAGCGTCGAAGCCGCCGACACGAGACTCGATGTTCTTCATGGCCCGTTCGATCGCGCGTGGCGTGTCCAGCTTCGACGTGTCGATATTGCCGACCCGAGCCCCGACCTTGGGCAAGTCCTCGTAGGCGGTTGCCGGAGGTTCATTGGCCTTCAGGTCATCCCGCCCGATCGGCTGGCCTATGTCGTCAGCCAGCGGGCGCCCTTCCTCGGCAGCCTGTTCGATCCCGAAGCGCGAAGCCTGAGCTTCGTTGAACCGCTCCAGTTCGTCCAGATCGTCGAGCTTGTAGGCGCGGTGCGTGCCCCGGTTCGTCTCGTCGAGCAGATCCAGAAATTCGTTGACCGTGGGCCGGTCTGAGTGATGCGGGAAGTAGCCCCGCTCCCATGCCCATTCTGCGGCGATGTCGAGCGAGCGGGCTTCGTCCCCGTCTCTGGCGATGATGCGCCCCAGCGTTCCCTCGCCGCGGACGAAGTCACGCCGCCGACCTATGCCCATGGCGGCAAGCTCGCCCCCTTCGTCGACCAGCCCCCAAGGCTGCGAGCGGATGTCCTCTATCAGGTCGAGCGGCCCGCGACGACGGCGACCGCTGGGAAGGGTCCGCATCGAAAGCTCGGCGCGTTCATCGGGAGCATTTAGCAGTGGGCGGGGGTCGCCCATGCGCTCGAACTCGTCCAGGCTTTCGACCGTGTTGGACGGAATAGGCGTCACGTCCTCCGGGCGCATCCCGCGCGCCACGGCTGCCAATTCCTCCGGCGTCGGCTGTTCGCCCATCGGACGGGTGCGGCCGAGCGGCACGTCGTCGGCCAGCTTGAAGCCCTCCGGGATCGGCGGAAGATCCTCGAGCCGGATATAGTCACGTTCGCGAGGAGCCGGCCCGGTGAGCGTCGGAACGTCGATGTCGGAAGCCATGGCCGCGAAGTTGTCACCGCCCGATCGCGCCGCGCCGCGCAAGCCGTTCATGCCTTCGACGAAGCGGCCGACGACTTCCGCCGCGCTTGCTTCATCCCAGCCGCCACGCTGGACCAGCGCCTCGGCCATGTGGTGCGGAATGTCGGCCGTGGAAACGCCGGCACGCTTCAGGTTCTCATATGTCTGCCCCATGCGGATAAAGCCCGCTTGAGCCGTGATGCTACCTTCCCCGCGAGCGACCGCGGCGAAATCTTCCGGGTCCACACGACGGGCGGCGACCGCTGCCATATAGGCCGACCAGTCCGGATCGTCGCCCAACTGCATATCGTTGTGGGCATCGAGCAGCACTTGGATGTCATCGGCTTGGGCGTCGGTTTCCCCAATCCCATAGACCAGCCGCTCTTGCTCCGGAGTGAGTTTGCCGAACTCGGCATCAAAGAGGCGAGTGCCCTCGTCCGCAATCCGAGGATTCGTGCTGTTTTGCATCCGGTCGAGAACTTCAAACCGCTTTGCGCCTTCCGGCCCGAGCGCCTGAACGAGCTTGTCGTTGTCCGACATCCCCTTTTCGGCGAGCAGTTGTTCCAGATCAGCGCGGGACGCCTGCCAGAGCCGGCCAACGGAGGGCTGCGCTGGGTCAGGAGCGGCGACCGATTCACGCGTAAGCGCCCGCGCGTCATGTGCCGCGTCCACAGCCCCTTGAGCCGTTCCCGGCCGATAGCCTGGCGCCCCCTGTGCCCCGTCCTGAACGATCGGCGCAGCCTCATAGGCCGCCTCGCGCGCCACCGGAGCGAGAGTGTCGGCAGACGGGGCCGTGGCGCCCGCCATGCGCCCGCGCAGGTTTTCGTAGCCCCGGCGGACGAGGGGAGCGGCAACGTCTATGCCCTTGCCGAGCGCATAGCCGCCGGCAGCGCCCATTCCGGCACCAAGCAGCGCGTTGGGGATGCGATCGACGATGTCCCCGCTGCCATCCCCCGCGCCGTACACGGCACCATAGGCAGCACCGACCTTGGCGAGCGCGTTGGGCGTTCGAGCGGCGGCGCCGAAAGGAATGAGCATGCCCGTGCCCAACTCAGTGGCGAAGGTGGCAACAGGATACCGTTCCCGATCATAGGCGTAGGCGCCCTCGAAGAAGTCGGTATTGCGGCCGAGCTGATCCCCGAAGCCGGAACCCTCCGGAATATCCCCCTTGATCCAATCGCGCGCGGTGCGGCCGAGGCCCTGAATCTCCGCGGCGAAGTTGCCCGTGAGCGCATTGGCCCCGGCCCGCATGATCGCGCCACCGCGACCCGTCCCGGTGTCGCGCGGAGCATTGTGACGATATTCGATATCCTCGCGGACCCCGAGCCCCTTGGTGCGCGCGTCCACGATCTCGCTGGCATTGTGAAGGGTGAAGCCGAAGCCCCCCACAAGGGCCTCGAGCTGTTCCGGCGTCGATTTGGGATCGCGCGCCAGCGCGTGCCACTTCGCTATCTGGTCTGGCCGCAGCTTCGACCGCACTTCGGGCGGCAGTTCATCCTTGAAGGCAATGCCCGCGTTCGTCCCTTGCACCAACGGAGCCTGCCCGGCATCGGCGGGCGGCAGCGGATCCGGATTGGGCTGGGCCTGTTCCGGCGTGATGACCTCCCAGCCGGGCGAAATGTCGGACTCCACCGTTTGAGCCGACATGTTCCGCTCGGTACGCGGGCCAACCTTGAAGGCGAAGTGGCTGTGATCCCCTTCGTCCAGACTTTCCAGCAGCTCAGCACCGCTGGCGAGGTAAGCGGCCTCAATGTCAGCATGGGACACGCCCTGCGCGCGGGCGATGTCAACCGCCCGCCCCCCACTGGAGGGGAGATGGTACGACTTCGCCGCGCCCCCGACGCGTTGGTTGCGGGCGGGATCGCGCACCGTGCTCGTGACCGCGCCGAACTCCCGGCCTAGCGCCACGGCCGGCTCAAGGTCGAACAGGTCAGGCGCAGGTGAGCGCCGACGCGACGGCTCCGACACGACCGACCAGCCGGGGGGAATATCGGAATTGCTCATTGAACAGGAACCCACCGGCCGCCGCGCCTGACCGCCTTCTGGCCGTTCGGCCCTTGAATGACGGTGCCTTCAGCCACGACGGCATTGCTGCCACCACCTCGGCCACGACCCCGACCGCGCCCACGGAGATCCTGCCCCCGCCGGCGATCGGCGCTGGACTGATCCTGGCCCCGCGTCCTGTCACGGCTGCCGATGTCCTGCCCGCGCTGGCGGTCGCGACTGCCAATGTCCTGTCCGCGTCGGCCGCGCGTGTCGGTCAAGTCCTGACCGCGGCGGGTGTTGGCAAGCTGGCCCTGACGATAATCGACCTGACTATCGACGTTGCGATCGTCGCGCTGATTGTCGATCTCGTCGTCCTCGATGTCCCATTCGAGCTTCCGGTCGTGCCGCAGCGCGGTCAGGAGGTCTTTCGTCTCCATCGCTTGGGTGCGGAGCGAACGGATCGTGTCGGGCGAATAGGCGCCGGGGAGCGTGTCGATCAGCGAGGGGTCTTGCCCGTACTGCTGATACATCGCGCGGGCCCGCTCTTTCGCCGCCTCGTAGCTCGCCTGATCGGTGACCGTAGCGAGTATTTCCAAAGCCTGATCGTTGGTCGCATCGACCGCATCCACTTCCAGTCTCGTCATTTTGGCGAGGTTGCCGCGGATTTGCTGGGCAGCAGCCGGATCCGCCTGAACCATCCGCCGCCATGCGCTTGAGCGCTCGAAGGCAGAGCGGGGAGGCGGAGCCGCAGCCCCCTGGGTTGCCGGGGTTGCTACCGAGCCGGCCGGAGAGGCGGGTCCCTGCGCCATCATGCCAAGCAGCGCGTTCTGAGGCGCGGGCTGTTCTGAATGAGCCTCCGCAGGAGCTGGCGACAGGGCATTGGGCGCGGCACCATCCCCGCCAAGCAAATACTCCGTGTGCGCGCTGCGAAATTCACCCGCCCGCTGGCGTTCGCCGCGCTGGTAGGTGGCATCGTCGAGCGCATAGAGCGATTGGGGTGACAAAGCCGACACCACCTGTCTCGCCTCTGGATCGTCGGGATTGCTCGACAGCCGCACCATCGCGCTTTGCAGATCATGGCGCTCTCGCATCGCGCGGCTGCGGTCGAAGCCTTGGTTGAAGGCGTCCGCAACATTGACGGGCCGAAGTACGTCCCAGCGAATCTCAACCATTACTCAGCCCTTTCCAAGGGCGGCGCCATTGCCTTTAGCCCCATGTTCGCCACCGCGAGGGAGTCCGGGTGCATGCCGCCCGAGAGATTGTTCAGCAGCGACAGCGCGTCGTCATCGCCTTCGTCAGCAAGGCGGGTCAGGAGGATCGCGCACTCGATATGCGCCATCTTCGACGCGTTTTCCGCTCCCCGGCCGCGAAGATCGAGCGCCTTGAGGTCGAGCAGACACGCGAGCCGGCGACGTTCGGCCCTGTCGCCAGTCGCCGCAGACATCCGAGCGAGTGCTTCGGCATGTTCGAGATAATCGCCGGCCGAGATGCGACCAGCGCTAAGGGCCGAGCCCAGCGCGTAGAGCAAGCCGACTTGGCACCGGAAGCTTCCCGCCATGGCGCGGGCACTGACCTCGGTGTCGGCCTGGCGGTCGCCGTCCAGAGCCCGCCTCAGCAAACCCTCTTCGACGAGATCTTGATCAGCCATCAGGCGGCGTCCTGCAGTTCGCGGCGCACCGCCTGCCGGATCAGCTCGGAAAGCGTCATTTTCTCTTCGCGGGCCTTGGCCTCTGCCTGAGCGACAAGTTCCTCATTTGCCCGAAAGCGAACGGTGGAATCATGGACCGAACGGCGCATCGATAACCTCCTCGATCGTAGTGGTATCCTGTTACCACAACACGCCTACGCGCGCAAGAAATGGGGGATCAAATGAGGGAGCGATCGGAGTGATGTTTGCGAAAGTGGCGGAATAGCAACGCTCACGCCGTCGAGTGCGGCGGAGTCCATGTCAGCCGAACCGCTTGTGATAAGGATTCGATCGACGGTCGGCGGTAGTGGGCTCCGACGACATAGACCGAGACTACATCCAGTTTGGACCAATCCCACTTTGGGCGGGCGTTGACCTATGTGAATCCGAGGAGCAATTTCCCCACTAAGCGAGGGAAGGAAGACTCCCGATGCAGTATATGCCGCAACTGGACGGCATTAGAGCGTTTGCCGTTGCAGCAGTGATGTTCGAACATTTTGGAGGCGAAGCGCTCAACCGCTTCGTTCCGATCGGAGCAGGCGCACTCGGCGTGAATCTGTTCTTCACGCTTAGCGGATTCCTGATCACCGGGCTTCTTCTTGGCGCCTTCACCGGCACCGAGCATAAGGCCATTGCCTGGCGCGACTTCTACGTCCGCCGCCTGCTCCGGCTGACGCCGATGCTATACATGGCCGTTGCTGCCCTGGCTGTTATGGGTATCGGTGCGATGGCCAGCACTTGGCACTGGCACGCCTTCTACGCCTCGAACTTTCTCGTCGCAGCTGGCGGCGACAAGACCGTGTTCTGGTCGCTTGCCGTTGAAGAGCAGTTTTACGTCTTGTGGCCGTTCGTTATCGCCTTCGCGCCTCGGCGTTGGCTCGTGCCGGTCTGTGCCGCCATGTTCCTCACCGCCGTCCTATGGAAGCTCAGCGGTCTCCTGTTCGGACTCTACAGACCCGCGGTGAACACCGCCCTCCTGGGCAATCTGGAGCCCCTGGCGGTCGGCTGTTTCCTTGCGATCGTTTCATTCCGCGGCGGCAAGCCGAACCAGCTCGAGTGGTTCACCCCATCTCGGCGGCGGACTTATTTCCATCTTGCCGCCGGAGCCTTCGTCTTCTCCGTCGTCGTCTCGCTGCCGGGACCGAACCCGCTGCGCTATCTGGTCATGGATGGCGCGATGGCGGTTGCCTACGGCTGGCTCGTTCTCAGTGCCGCAGCAGGCTTTCAGGGAACGCTGGGAACGATCCTGGTGCACCCCGCCGCCGTCTACACGGGCAAGATCTCCTACGGCCTCTACGTCGTCCACAATTGGACGCCCGACATCATTGAGAAGTTCGCCGGCCCACTCCCCAAATATATCGCGGGCCCGGCCTGTCTCCTGCTTACCTTCGTCGTCTGCGGACTGTCGTTCAAGCTGATCGAGACCCCGATCAGGAACCTCGGCCACAGGCTTCCGAAACCCGAGCTCGCGAGCCGCCCATGCACAGAAGCGACCTCTTCGCAGAAGCTGTCATCGTCCTCATGATCTGCGGCGCCGCCGCAATCACGGTGTTAGTCGCTCACCTGCAGGGCATGGTTTAGGCAGCCAAGCCCTGCAGATAGGCCCAGCCGGTTTTCAGCGCCTCGTCCATCTGTGTGGAATTGAGGTTGCCGAGACCGTAGAGGGCGAAGGCCAAATCCCCGCCCCAGAACTGACCAGCGGTCGAGCCGAGATCGCAGCCGATGGCGGTACGAACCCCGGTCGCCGGGTTCGAGAAGGCGAGCGCGCCCGAGCTAGTGGCAACCCCGTCCACCTGCCCGCTCACGCCTGGCGTGTTGACGAAGTTGGCGACCACGAGGACCCAGCCAGAAGTCCGGAGGTTGCTATTCGCGTCGGTGACGCCGCCACTCGAGCCCTTGCCATACCGGAACCGGCGCGTGCCCCCGTTTGGCAGCGAGCCAATCCAGCGCGCGTCCGAGGCGCCCGTGCCGCCATACCCAAAGGCCGTCCGCGTGTTGGTGAGGTCCGAGGCGCTATCGCGCATCAAGGCGACCATCCAACAAGGATCCGTTCCCGACGCCATGTTGGCGGGGTTTGCACCGCCGGCAGTGCGGAAAGCATCATCGACACCGTCGAAGCTGACAAAAGGCCCAGCGCACCCGATGCCCGAGGTATTGTACGTGGGGACCCCGAGCGCGGGGATGTTGTGCGTTCCGATGTCGCTCGCCCAGGCCGTGCAATTAGCTCCGGTCTTGGTGACGTTTGCGGCTTTCCACTTGCGGGTTGCCGATAGCGATGTTGCCAGCGCATCGACACTGAGCGCGTCGGCATCGTCGCTGACCTGGATCGTGAACGGAGTAGTGACTTGGCGAGGCGTCTGCCCGTACCAGTCCTGAAGGACGTTGATCGCAATCCCTGAGTTGCGCCGGTCTGCCACCCCTGCAGATCCGACAAGAATATTCCGCTTCGACGTGGCGAGCCTGTTGCCGTCCGTCGTGTTGAGCAAGGGCACCACCGCAGCCTCGGCGAAGCCGGACAGAGCGCCGATGACAGTTCCCGGCTTGGCGTAACGCTTCACAGTGTTGGAGCTCAGTGTCGGCACCGTCGCGGCAACTGAGACGCGGGTGCGCCACTGGTCGGTAATGCGGGCACCCTGTTTGGTCGAGGCCTCATGGATCGCACGCTCGTTCAGGAACTGCGGCACATGCGGCATCGGGCCTGCGTTGGTCAGGACCGTCTGCTCCATCGTGGCCCGGTCGGTGATGATCGAGATCGGGATGTCCAATGCGTCATGGAAATAGGACAGGTTGGCCGGGAGCGCGATCGGGTGGGTGCTAACCCCCGCCCTGGGGTCAGTCGCGCCCGAAGCCATTGCTTCCGCTATATCGGCAGCCGTGATCGTTTCAGTGACGCCCTCGCTCCAGTTGTTGTCCCACCATGCTTTCGACAGCGGGGGAACGCCTTCGAAGAAGATGCCCCACTGCGTGTCCTCGGTGTCGAGGCCGCGATATTTCGAATTGCCGACGAACGAGACACGGGTCGACAGCTTCGACGGGATGGCCGGCCCCTTGACCGCGACGCCGCCGACTGTCTGATAGGCATAGACTTCGCTGGCATCGTATGCGGGCCAATAGGCGCCCTCGGTGGGCCGCGCCGCCAGTCCGGCAGCGGCCGTCGCATAAGGGACCAGCAGCGGATCGAAGCCGAACTCGTTGGCCCGGCGCCCGTAGTTCACGGTCAGGCAGTTGATCTTCCAGCCCGACGAGCCGTGACCCCATCGCGGATGACGGTCCCGGTGCGAAAGGAACAGGCATTGAAGGTACATCGCCTGTTCCACCGGAGTCGCTGGCAGGCTGGGCGAGCCGACGCCGGGACCGAAGGCGTGGTTCGGATCACCGGGGCGGACGGTTGGGCCACCGACAGGATCTGCAAAGAGGCAGCGGAAGAACAGGAACTTCGAGAAGAGCCGGCTCGGATAGTTGATGTTCGGAAAGACGCTGACGCCGTTCTCGTCTGTGCCGCCGTAAAAGGCGCAGTTGACGAAAGCGACCTTCTCCATATTGGCCGCATAACCGCCGACGCCGGTTTCGACCTGGGCCGGATCACGGTTTTCCGTGCTGTCACCGATCGTCTCAGGCCCGGTCGTGACGAAGCTGGCGTGGCGAACCAGAACGCCAGGGGCCAGGACCCGCAACAACGTGATCGGACCCACGAAGGCGATCGGGCTGGGCGCCGTTTCGCAGGCGAAGATGATGTTCGGCTTCGTGACCGTGAAGCCCGATGTCAGATCGATCGTGCCGCCAACGGCAAATTGCAGGATCCGACCCGTCGTCGGCGCGGTGTTGAGGCCATTTTTTAACGAACCCGCAGTCGATGCGTCGGCCGTCAAAGATGTCACTGTATATACCGGCCAAGCCGGATCGGTGTAGCTCGGCGCACTCAGCGCCCGACGCGCCTCGAGGATCGCCGGAACCTGAATCGCGGGCGCGGCGGGACTTCGCTGAGTGACGAAGCCCAGCCCCATGCCCATCATCAACCCCGGCATCAGGCTTGCACCACCGCGATTTTGACTCCGGTGTCCACGCCAATATCAAGGAAGGTGTTGGCCGGTAGGCGGCACGACGTGCTGCCCGCGGCTGCTGTCGGGTTCTGACCGACTTTGTAATAGCACTCGGCGTCCGAGATGAGCCGCACAATCCGGGTAGAGGCATTGAGGGTCACTGACTGGATGGAGCTGGCCCCAATGGCTACGGCCTGGATCGCCAAAGGCGGATGCAGCGGGACAGGGGCAGTGCGTCCCGGCTCCCGATATTCTTCGATTTGCAGAGCCATCGCGGCCTCCTGTCGGGGTGATTGGTCGGGAGCCCTTGGCTCCGCATCCTCTCGCCCACTGAGGGCCGCTTCACGCTCGTAAGCGAATTATCGCCAACCAAGCGCGCCGACCTTGACACAAAACGGCGCAAATTTCAAGCCGCGGCGATGTCAGGTTTTGTAAGGTTCTCGGCCCTGTCGCTCTCGCGGAGATGCTACTGTAGCCCGCGCCAAGTGCCTGATTTAACGTAGGAAAAACTAGCTGACTTGTCTGTGCGATCGACGCCCCAAAAAAGGACCCAGCCATTGGCTTGCGCGACACTATTTCCCACTATTTTAGTGACGACGCGAAATGCCCGCCACGCTGTTTCCACGCTGTATTAACAGCGTGGGTGGGCTCAACGCTCGTTCAACGGTCGTTGCCCATTGGGTTGCCCGGATTGCCCGGCTGACTGGCCTCGGCAACCTGAACATTCCTTAACATCCGATCCTTTTTTAGGGCCTGACAAAATCCGTCGTGGTCATGCTCGAGCCCGCGGCCTCGAGCGCGCGTACTGCTCCTGAAACTCGCCCATCGACTTCAGGTTTTCTCAGGTTCCGCCCTTGCGCGTCACTGACTGTCACGCGCGATCGACGCCCGGAGGTGGACTGCAGAAAAGCGAATTTCCGCGCTTCCTGAACCTGATGCGTGATTTTGGCGCGCTCCCGATGTCAACATTTGTCAACATGCGCTGCCCCTGCGGGCGGGCTGGCAGAATGCTACGGCTCGCCCGGTCGCTTATTCGGCGCTGTATTATCAGCGTCGAGAAGCCGAGACGTGGACTCTAAAAAAGCGAAAATCCGCCATATTATGCCGCCTCCGCCACAAGAGCCGCCCGGGCCGATGCCCGGCGCTTGGCCTCCGCCTTGACGTGCGCCGCGACACTCTCACGCTCGCCGGCAGGGACAGCCTTCCAGACCACGGACGAAGCGCGGCTATGTCGGTTGGCGCGCCGTCCGTACTTCCGGACCCAGCCCATAGCGTAGAGCTCAGAGCAGCGAGCGCGGATCGAGCAGATTCCCCAGCCCAACCTCTCCGCGACTTCATCGCCCGTCAGTCCGGTTGGCGACGCCTGGATGAGATCGAAGCACCGCTCGCGAAGCATAGGCGCGGTTTCGGCCGCCAGCTTCGCCGCATCTTCCGAGGTGCCGCCCTGTTCCTTGAAACCCGGATGATTGGGGAACAGATCGAGAGTGTCATTGTCGTTCAGACCGCCAGTCATGCAGTGACCCTTTCAAGCTTGCGCTCCTCGGCCGCTGCGCGCGGAAGGGAGCAGGTGAGACGAAGGCGGGCTTGGACGTTCAGGGGCCCGCCGCTTTTGATGAACTTGGAGAAGGTGCCGCCGGGGATGTCCGCCTGTTCGGCGAGCCGGCTTTGGGCGCCACGGCCATAGGTGCCGAGATGGGCAAGCACGCGCTCCCGCAGCTCGTCGGCAGTCGGCGCCGACGAGATGACGTGAGGTTGTGGACAAATCCCGAAAGCAAGCGAGCGAGGCCCGCCGCCATTTTCACTCGGATTCAGATCAGAACCCGGTGATCCCCCTACATGGTTACCTATATGTGTTGCGACTATCGCCAATGAGGGCTTTGGAAAATTTGGCTGTTTCGCGTCAGGTGAAACGTTTTCATCTGCGATGACCGCAATAGAAAGTTTCCGTTCCTTTGCGATGGTCGCAAGTGAAACGTGTGTTTCATTTGCGGTTATCGCTAGCCTCTTTTTTCCTCTCGTCCCCGCATCGCCCGGCCGCCAGGTCAGATAATCGTGCGTGGCCGACGCGTTGGCGGTCGGAATGAAGGTAATGCGATATTCCCGCGCCATCCTCACCCCGCGGGGATAGTTCTTCGTCAGTTCGACGATCCCCCGCGCGCAAAGCTCGCCCACCGCGGCGGCGTTCGCCGCGAAGTTCTGACAGTCCAGGCCGTCCGCCAGATCGGCCGAGCTGAGCGCGATCGAGCCATTGTTGAAGCCGTTGTGCTTGAGGCACAGGACATGCAGCGCGGCTCGAGCGCGATATGACGCCGTCCGCCACGCGGGGCTTTTCAGGAGACAGTGTGGCAGCAGCAGGAACGAACCGCCGCGAGCGTCAGGCTTCTGCCCTTTGTACCTGCTCATGGCTCGCCACCATCGACGAGCGGAGGCAGGCCGGCGCGCTGCAGCAGCGTGTCCAGCCAGCCCCGCTGCGCATCCGTCAGTGGGGTTGGATCAACCGCGAGCTGCCCGAGGAAGCTCCCGGCCTTGCGCGTCAGCCGGCCGCCCTGGTTGAGCAGGGACAGGGCGGCATCGCGCGGCACGGTGAACGGTGCAACGCTCATTGCAGCACCGCCCCGGCGCTCTCCAGCGCCGCCCGTGCGTCCGCCTCCGATGGATAGGGCGCCAGCAGCGCTGCCAGCCGACTATCCCCCAGCCTCGGCTCCGTGAAGCGTACGGCCGGGTCGATCGCCGCGAACAGCAACCCTTTGTCGGGATGCTGCCCCGAGAGCATGCGGGCGCTCATGCCCAATGCTCCGGACGCTCGCGAAGCATAGACAGCACCATGTGCGCGCGCGGTATCGAGATACCATAGCGGGCCGCTAAAACTTGTGTCTGGGCCCAATATTCGCTATCAACGGGGAGTTCGCCGCCAAGCAAACAAACGGGAGCCGTCCAGCCCATTTCAGGCTGGCGGCTGTCTCGCTTTTCGGGCGAGTGCCTACAGAGGTTCGGCATGGGCTCACGCGGCGATCCGCTGCTCGGCGACACGCCTGGCGACGAGTGCCTTGATGCTGGCGACGGTGATCCGGGTTGCTCGACCGATCTTGATGGCTTCCAGCTCGCCGGCGCCGATCAACTCATAGCCCTTGGTGACGCCGACGCCGATGGCGGCAAATGCGTCCTTGGGCCTAACTGCTACAGGTTCCATTCTTCGTCTCCGCGTAACGGCTGGCTACGAACGCCAGCGACACGCAGAGAAATACCGGCGGCGAAGCGGGTAATCCCGTCCACGCTTCCGCGCGAAGTCTGGTTAACCATTTGGATCGACTAGGAAATATCTTTTTTCGCGAGCTCGCAGAAGGTCTTGAGCTGCTTGGACAGTGGAGCCAGCCGGGCGCGCTTGATAATCTCTGAATCCCCAACAGTGTCTGGGTCGTCCGGGTCGCCTAAGCCTTCTTCGATGACATATGATCGAACCGCAGTCTTGTCGGCGTGGCCTGGCATCCAACGGCGAAAGCTGCGCGGGTGATGTTCGGGAGCCAAGCGGGCGAGAGCTTTCCGCCACTTCCGGATTGTGCTTGCGGACACCCCCTCTAGCTCGTCCATGAAGGCTTCCGCGTCTCCTTTGTGGCCGCCATGCTGGCGGACGAACTCGTCAGCTACCTCGACCGCCCGTCGCATCCACAGCAGCTTCCGCTCAGTCGGCACCCCGCCTTGAGCCGACCCCGTCTTCCTGAGCCCATCAGGGATTATTCCGCGATCTAACTCCGTGAGGGCGAGCGTGAGGGTTTCCAAGGGCTGCTGGAACATCAGCGTGCCTGAGAGGAAGCGCAGCACGGCCAGCCATTGATCCCGTTCCCTCATGTCGGTCGCAGGATAGGCGGCATCCAAGTGCCGACTTGCCGCGAACGCCGTGTAGCCGATCGCCTCTTGTGCCAACGCCAGAGCGGCGGGGCTGCCCTCGGGCTCCATATCGGCTGCCGCGATGCGCTCGGCAGCAAGATCGAGATACATTCTGGCCCGCGCCGACAAAGGCGGAGGCACCACCTCACCCTCTTCTAGGCACCTGCGTCGAGTTTCTTCCGCCATTATGAAGCCGCCGCCATTCTGACCACGTTCGAGCCGTCGCTAAGCACATAGCGGGCCCACCCCGGCATCAACTTCTCTCTCCGCTGCTCGAGGTAGGCCGTGCGCTTGTAGGCCGCGACCGTCTTTCCCTCTTTGCCCTCGACCGTGTGAGCAAGGGCCGCTTCCGCCCAGGCGTCGGCAAAGCCGGTGTCAGCCGCCCAATCGCGGAAGCTGGACCGGAAGCCGTGAACAGTTGAAGAGCCGCCGCCCGCCACCCGGAGGGCCTTTGCCAGCGTGGCATCGCTTAGCGGCTTGCCCTTCATGCCGGGGAAGATCGGCGCATCGAGATCGACCCCGAAGAGCCCCTTCATCTCATGCAGGATGTCCATGGCAGCGGGGACCAGCGGGACGATATGCAGCTTGCCCGCCTTCATCCGCTCCGGTGGAATCCGCCACTCCGCGGCTTCCCAATCGATCTCGCGCCATGTCGCCGGCTGTTCCTTGGTGCCTCGCACTTCGCCCGATCGCGCCGCAGTCAGGATAAGGAACTGCAGCGCGTAACGACCAACCGAGGGCTCCGACGCGCGAAGTCGAGCCATGAAGCCCGGCATCTCTTTGTAGGGCAGGGCTTCAAAGTTGCCCTTCTTCGGCTGCTTGATCCCCTTCATGAGCTGGGACAGCGCGCGGGCCGGGGCCTCAGTCTCGCGCCACCCCTTGCCCTTGCAATAGTCGAGGACGACCAAGACCCGCTGGCGGATGCGCCGCGCCGTCTCGCTCTTCGTCAACCAGATCGGCAGCAAGACCGCCTGAATGTCCGAGGCGTCGATTTCGTTGACCGGCTTAGAGCCGAGCGTGGGGAAGGCGTAGGTTTCCAGCGTCGTGAGCCATTGCGCCCCGTGCTTGCCGTTGCGCCATGCCTTCTCGACATGGCCGTGATATTGCCGCGCCGCCTTTTCGAATGTCGGCACCACCAGCTCTTCCCGACGCCACTCCTCCGAAGGATTAATGCCCGCCTTCGCCAGCTCCCGACCGATACGGGCCTTCTCTCGCGCCTCGGTAAGCGTCAGGGCCTTGCGCTGCGTCAATGGGATCACCGAATCATCGACGCCCGACTTTTCGAGCGTGACGGAGCCGAGGCCGAAATCATGCCTTTGCCCTCGATATTGGACGCGAAGCACCCAAGATTTGGCGCCGCCCTGTTCAGGATCGCCCGGCTTTGGCTTGACCAGCAGATAGAGTCCCTTGCCGTCCGAATGGCGGCCGGGCTTGGCGTTGCGGACTTGCAGAGCAGTCAGGGGCACAGCCGTTACCTCATGCGTTCCCACACAATGAGCCGACTTTAGGCGAATGTCAACGAACGGCAGCGAAGGAACAGCTAGGGAACCGTCGCAGTTTTCGGGGGCGTTGCCGAAGGGCGACGAATGGCCACGAAAGTGGACTTGGCGGAGACGGAGGGATTCGAACCCTCGGTAAGGAAATTATCCCTACGGCGGTTTAGCAAACCGCTGGTTTCAGCCACTCACCCACGTCTCCGGATGCGCCGAAGCGCGGCTATAGCCGGGAGGTTTCGACTGTTCAACCGGCTCAATGCGGTCCGCGATAAAAGCCGATTTGCGGGCGGCTGGCCCTCGCCCAAGGCGGCTGGCATAGAGGCGCGATGCAGAGTGATCCTCCCTGGCGCACGGCGCAGGCGCTCGCCGCCCAAGGCAAAGTGGCCGAGGCTGCGGACCTCCTCGGCAAGGCCGCAGCGGGCGGCGACGCGACCGCTGCCTTCCTGCGCGGCCTGTGGCGCTTCGAGGGTCGGCTGGTGCCGCGCGATCTGCCGGGCGCGCGCGCCGACATCGCCGCTGCCGCCGACGCCGGGAGCCGCGACGCAGCGCGGGCGCATGCCGCTCTGCTCGCCAATGGCGCCGGAGCCGCGCCCGACTGGCCGGCGGCGCTCGCTGTGCTCGAGGCCTGGGCCGAGCGCGATCCGGTCGCGCAGCGGCAACGCGCGCTGATCGCCGCGATGGACCTCGACGCGGACGGAGCGCCGCGCGCGGTGCCGGCGGGCGAGCCGCTCGCGCAGGGCGATCGCGTTGTCCGCCTGCCCGGCCTGTTCTCGGACGACGAATGCCGCTTCCTGATGGAGATCGTGCAGGCACGGCTGCAGCCGGCCAAGATCTTCCACGAGCAGATGCAGCGCTTCGTCCGCCATCCGATCCGCGATTCGGACGCGGCCGGCTTTCCGCTGCTGCTCGAATGGCCGGCGGTGCACGCGCTCAACCGGCGCATCGCCGCGGCCAGCGCGACCGATGTGGCCCAGGGCGAGACGCTCCAGATCCTGCGCTACGGCCCCGGCCAGCAATACAAGCTCCATCTCGACGCGATGCCCGAACTGGAGAACCAGCGCGCCCTGACAGTGATCGTCTATCTGAACGACGGTTATGAGGGCGGCGAGACGGCCTTTCCCGAGCTTGGCCTGTCGGTGAAGGGCCGGCGCGGCGACGGCCTCCTGTTCCGCAACGCATTGCCCGACGGCCGCCCCGATCCGCGTTCGAGCCATGCCGGCTGCCCGGTCGGCAACGGGCAGAAATGGATCGCCAGCCGCTGGATCCGGCAAAGTCCGCCGACGCGACCCGGCGGTTTCGGCCCCGAGGAAGTGGAATCCGGCCGCGAGCGCGGCGGCGAAGCGTCGCGATAAGGACTCGGCTCGTCGCCCGTTCATTGTGGAGCAAGGCGCCCCGGCACTATGAGCGGTGGAGAGTGCCGGGGGTTTGTACGATGTCCAAAGATGCGTTTCTGAAGCTGTTCGCCGCGGCGGGCCTGATCCTGTCCGGTCCCGCGAGCGCGCAGATCACCCAGATCGATCCCAACGATGCCGGGGAATATGAGCCGGCCGCCAGCGTCCCGGCGAGCGAGCCCGCGCCTTATGCGCCGTACGAAGCCCCGCCCGCCAGCGACTATGTCCCGCTCGATTCGGCACCGCCGGCCAGCACGCCGTCCACGGCGCCGGCGCCGGGTGCGCCTGCAGGCACGACCCGCGGCGACACCGTGCCGCGCGACGACGTGTTCAGCGCCGCCGAGGGCGTGTTCGGCAAGGGCGCCGAAGGGCTCGCCAATTTGATCGAGAAGATCCTCAAGGACCAGGGCCAGCCCTCGGCCTATATTGCCGGCCAGGAAGCGGGCGGCGCGTTCGTCGTCGGCGTCCGCTACGGCTCGGGCACGATGCACCACCAGGTCGAGGGTCAGCGCGCGGTATACTGGACCGGGCCGTCGGTCGGCTTCGATTTCGGCGCCGATGCGAACAAGGTCTTCGTACTGGTCTACAACCTCCACGACAGCCAGGACCTGTTCAAGCGCTTCCCGGGCGCGGAGGGCAACGCCTATGTCGTCGGCGGCTTCACTGCCAGCTACCACCGCCAGGGCGACATCGTCCTGATCCCGGTCCGGCTCGGCGTCGGCCTGCGGCTCGGCATCAACGCCGGCTACATGCGCTTCTCCGAAAAGAACCGCTGGGTGCCGTTCTAATCCGCCTAGCCCGGCTGGACGAGGCCGGGGACTAGATTGATTCCGGTGCGATTGAATAACGCCCAGCCGATCACGCGGAATATGGCGTCGATCAGCTTCTGCGCGGCGACATGGGCCAGGAACAGCTCGAATTCGAGCATCTGACCAAGCACCTTCTTGCGTTCTTCCATGATTTCGGCTGCTGTCTCGGCGCTGATCGTACCTTCGCCCAAGGCCTTCATCGTTTTCAGGCTGGCATCGGCGAGCGTCTTGAGATGTGCGCGGACCGTAATGGCGTCGTCGAGCACCCCTTCAACGGCGCTGCGCCCTTCTGTCAGCATCGCGTCCAGCAACGCGTCCAGACTGGTCGGGTTGAACTGGCTGAGATCCGTCATGGCGGCTCCTATCGCATCGCGTTGGCCGCGCGCGCCGCAAGGTCGCATGACACGCGCGCATTCTCGGTGAGGCCGGCCCCGGGGGCGATGCCTTCGCGCTGGTGGATCCCGGCGAGCGTGCGGACCCGGCTGCGGCAGCCCTCGATCTGGCGGACGAGAAGGTCGCGGGCCGCGCCCGCGCGCCGGGTCGAGACCGGCAAGGCGCCGGCGCGCAAAGCTATGGTCTGGAGCTGCGCATCGATCGCAGCATAGCGGTCCAGCGCCGATTCGAACGTCGCCGGTGTCCGGAACTTGCCATATTCGGCCTCGGACAGCAGCTGCGCGAGCGCGGCATAGGCTTCGTTGGTGCGGGCGCCGATCTCGGCGTCGTAAGCGGGTGCGAACAGAGCGCAGGCGCCGAGCAAAGCCGGCAGCAGCAGTGCGATCCAAATGTGCCGGCCGAACCTTCGCGCGACTGCCACCGCTCCCCCCTGCTCAGATCGGAAGCAGGATAGCAGAAAGGGCGGGCGGCGCGAGCGGCCCTCCGCATCACGTCCATAGCGGAGCTTTTGGCCCGCCGAGGGGCCAGCCGCCTGCCGCTCAGCTTGCAAGCCGCCAGGGCAAAGTGCGACCGGCCATGAACGGAACGATCGCGCTGCCGGCGCCGGGCAGGGTCTCGGGCACGTCGACCGGCGACCGCTCCAGCGTCACCGTCTCGCCGTTGACCGGCAGACCGTAGAAATTGGCGCCGTTCAGCGAGGCGAAGGCCTCGAGCCGGTCGAGCGCGCCCGCGGCCTCGAAGATCATCGCATAGGTTTCCAGCGCATAAGGCGCGTTGAAGATTCCGGCGCAGCCGCAGGCCGCCTCCTTGCGCTCGACGGCATGCGGCGCGCTGTCGGTGCCGAGGAAGAATTTGGGCGAGCCCGACGTCGCGGCCCTGGCGACCGCGGAGCGGTGCAGCTCGCGCTTGGGCACCGGCAGGCAGTAAGCGTGCGGGCGGATGCCGCCCTCGAACATCGCGTTGCGGTTGATCAGGCAATGCTGCGGCGTCACCGTCGCGGCGATAATGGGCCCCGACCCTTCGACGAAGGCCACGCCTTCCGCGGTCGTGATATGCTCGAGCACGATCTTGAGGCCCGGGAAGTCGCGGACGACGCCCGTCAGCACGCGCTCGATGAACACCGCCTCGCGGTCGAAGATGTCGACCGAGGGGTCGGTCACCTCGCCATGGACGAGCAGGGGCATGCCGATCCGCTGCATCGCCTCCAGCGCCGGATAGAGCGTCTTGACGTCGCTGACGCCGTGGGCGGCGTTGGTGGTGGCATTGGCCGGATAGAGCTTGGCGGCGGTGAACACGCCTTCGCCATGGCCGTGCGCAATCCCGTCCGGATCGGCATGGTCGGTGAGGTACAAGGTCATCAGCGGGGTGAAGCCGCTCCCCTCCGGCAAGGCGGCGAGGATGCGCTCGCGATAGGCGGCGGCGGCGGCGACGTCGGTCACCGGCGGGACGAGGTTGGGCATGACGATCGCGCGGCCGAACTGGCGGGCGGTGTAGGGCGCGACCGCGCGAAGCATGTCGCCGTCGCGCAGGTGGACGTGCCAGTCGTCGGGCCGGCGGATGACGAGAGTGCTTGGTTCGCTCATGCCGCCCCCCTATCAAAGGACCATGGCTGCAACCACCCTTGTCGATCGCGCATTGCTCCGCCTCTCCGGCGAGGACGTGCGCGGCTTCCTCCAGGGGCTCGTCACAAACGACGTCGCCCTGCTCTCCCCCGAAACCCCGCTCTGGGCGGGCCTGCTGACGCCGCAGGGCAAGGCATTGTTCGACTTCATCCTGTGGGCGGATGGCAAAGACGTGCTGGTCGACTGCGAGGCGGACCAGGCCGAGGCTCTGGCCAGGCGGCTCTCGCTCTACCGCCTGCGCCGCCCGATCACGATCGCCCGCGACGAAGGCCTGGCCGTGCACTGGGCTCCCGACGGCGCGGCCGGCGTGCCCGATCCGCGCCTGGCCGCACTCGGCTGGCGCTGGCTGGCGCCGGCTTCGGAGCCGGCCGAGGGCTGGCTCGCCCACCGCCTCGGCCTGGGCGTGACCGAGGGCGTGGCCGAGCTCGGATCCGACAAGATTCTCTGGCTCGAATGCAACGCCGCCGAGCTCAATGGGGTGAGCTTCGCCAAGGGCTGCTATGTCGGCCAGGAGAATACGGCGCGGATGAACTACCGCTCCAAGGTCAACCGCCGCCTCGTCGTCGTGCCCGCCGACGCCCCCGGCGCGCGCACGCGGATCCATTATCCCGAGCTCGGCCTGGCGGTGGAGCATCGCCGCGTCGAGGATCTGGGCGACGCATTCCTCCCCGACTGGCTCGCCCGGGCGCTGGCCGGCGGCTAGGCCGGAGCGGGAACCGGGCGCGGCCGTGGCGCGTCTCCGAAGACACGGGGCTTCCCGAGGAGGAGACGGCCATGGCGCTCACCGCGATCGCGATCAATTGCACCCTGAAGGGGAGCGCCGGCGACGAGGTCTCGTCGACCGACAAGATGATCGGGCTCGTCGTCTCCGAACTGATGAAGCAGGGCGTCGCCTTCGCCGAGACGATCCGCATCGCCGACCATGACGTGAAGCCCGGGGTCACCTCCGACGAGGGCGAAGGCGACGCATGGCCGGAGATCCGCGCCAAGATCCTTGCCGCCGACATCCTGATCTTCGGCACGCCGATCTGGATGGGCCAGATGTCGAGCATCGCCAAGCGCGTCACCGAGCGGATGGACGCCTTCCTCGGCGAGACCGACGATCGGGGGCGGATGCCAAGCTTCGGCAAGGTCGCGCTGGTGGCGGTGGTCGGCAACGAGGACGGCGCCCACGGCGTCAGCGCCCATCTCTACCAGGCGCTGGCCGACACCGGCTGGACGATCCCGGCCTCGGCCGTGGCCTATTGGGTCGGCGAGGCGATGGGCAAGATCGACTTCCGCGACCTGGACGCGATCCCCGACAAGGTGCGGGAATCGGCGGCGATGGCCGCGGCCAATGCCGCCCACCTCGCCGGCCTGCTGCAGGCGCGGCCTTATGCCGGGATCGAGATGGCGGGCGGCTGAGCGATGGCGCGGGCCGCCAAGCTCAAGGTGTTCCGGCTGCCGATCGGTTTCCACGACGCCTATGTCGCGGCGCCGAGCCAGAAGGCGGCGGCGGAGGCGTGGGGGACGGACAGCGGCGTGTTCGCCCGCAAGGAGGCCGAGCTGGTCACCGATCCCGCGCTGACGGAGGCGCCGCTCGCCAGCCCCGGCCAGGTCATCAAGCGGCTGCGCGGCACGGCGGCGGAGCAGATTGCGGCGCTGGGAGAGGGGGAGCCTGCGGATGTTCCCCGACGAAAGCCGGGGTCCAGTTCGGGCGCCAGGTCTGGGCCCCGGCTTTCGCCGGGGAGCAAGGAGAAGCCGAAGCCGCCTCCCAAGCCGAAACCGCGCCCTTCCCGGGCGAAGCTGGACGATGCCGACGCCGCGCTGGCCGCGGCGGAAGGCCGGTATGCGGCGGAGCTGAAGGGCCTGGGCGAGCGCGAGGCGGCGCTGGCGCGGGAGCGCAAGGCGCTCGAGGCGCGCCAGGACAAGGAGCGCGCCCGGCTCGCAGCGCTCCGGGAGACGGAAGAGGCGGCCTATCGGGAGGCGATGCGGCGCTGGCGGGAGGGGTGAGTGGCGGTCAGGGCGGCCTGACCGCGTCGGACGGGTTCGCTCGGACGGGCCGAGCGCCCCGCCGGCCGGGCCTGCGCCGACTCCGGGCGCTGCTCGCGCGGCCGTGGTCCGGCTTCGCTGCGTCCGGGCGGCTAGGCGGTCAGGGCGGCCTGACCGCGTCGGACGGGCTCGCTCGGGGTCGCCGAGCGCCCCGCCGGCCGGCCTGTGCCGGCTCCGGACGCTGCTCAGGCGGCGTGCGCGCCGGCTTCGTTGCGGCCGGGCGGCTTGGCTACAAGCTATTGAGATGCAGGATGTTGCCGTCGGGGTCCTTGAGCCAGGCGAGCCTGGCGTCGCCGGCGGCGTGGATATTGCCTTCGAGGCGGCCGATGTCGGGATAGTGCTCGAACGTCACGCCTTTGGCCTCGAGCGCGGCGACGATCTCGTCGAGCTCTTCGCCGACGCCCCAGACGACCGCGTTGGCGCGGTTGGTGCCGGCATGGTCCGAACGGTAGACGACGAGCCGGGTGGCGCCGGTGCGGTAGACGAGCACGCCTTCCTCCGTCCCCTCCTCGTCGAGTTCGAGGCCCAAGGTCTCGCCGTAGAAGGCGCGGGCGCGGGCGAGATCGGCGACGGCGAGGATGGCGGAGCTGTCATGGTCCTTCAGCATGGGTTTTCCTTCCGTGGGGGCGGGAGGGTCATAGCATTTTTCGGGGGGCGGCGGCTTGGCCCGAGGGGCTGGATTGCTTCGCTGCGCTCGCAATGACGGGGTGGTGGCGTGGACGGAGAGCTGCTCCCCGGCGGAAGGGCACCCCGCAAAGTAGTACTTTGCGGGGACCGCGGAAGCCGGGGTCCAGTGCGGTGGAGTCTGGGCCCCGGCTTTCGCCGGGGAACGCGGGTGGGTCGTTGCGGGCGGCTCGCGGTCAGGGCGGCCTGACCGCGTCGGACGGGTTCGCTCGGGTGAGCCGAGCGCCCCGCCGGCCGGCCTGCGCCGACTCCGCGCGCTGCTCAGGCGGCGCGTGCGCCGGCTTCGCTGCGGCCGGGCGGCTTGGCGCGGAAGGTCACACTTGGGTCACACCAAAACGCTTGATCGGGCAGGCCGTCCTTCCAGGCGGGCTGAATGCGGGTTGCGGGCTGAGAAAGAGCAAGCGGCGACGGGCCCCGACTGCCGCCGACGGCAACCGGAAAAACCGAGGCGGTTCCATCCCAACAGACGAAATCCTATTTTGCAAGTTCTTTGTTTGTTCTGAGGAGAAGGTAAGGGTTCACGCGAAGGCGCCAAGGCGCAAAGGAAGCGGCCCTTTACTGGACTTGCTCGACGGCCAGGGTGCCGGCGGGGAGGGGGCGGCAGAAGCGGGCGGCGGGGTTGGAATCGTCGAGCCAGGCGGCCCAGTCGGCGCGGTCGAGCACCACCACCTGGCGGCCGTGATAGGGGGCGACGTCCGGGCCGGGCGGGCAGGTCAGCATCGTATAGGCCTCGCCGACCTCGGCTGTGGCGCGCCACAGGCCGGCGATGCAGAACCACTCCTCGCCGGGCTTGGTGAACAGCCATTTGTGCTTGCGCTTCGGCTTCGGCTGGCCGGGCGCGACCTCGGGCGTGGTGAATTCGTAGAAGCCGTCGGCGACGATCAGGCAGCGGCCGCCGCGCGCGCTGTTGCCGAACTCGCGCCCGTCCGAGCGGAAATTGTAGACCGGCTTGCCGCCCGGGCCGGGCCAGGACCAGCGGCGGATGATCAGTTCGGCTTCTCCCATGAAAGTGGTACTTTCATGGGGACCCTCTTTGCTGCCTGCTGCGGGGGGCGCTGCTGCGGGGTCAGGGCGGCCTGACCCCGTCGATTCGGTCAGCTCCGCTGCCGGTCGGCCGGCTTGCAGCGACTCCGGTTGCTGCTCGGGCGGCGCATCGGCGCCGGCCTCGCTGCTCGCGGGCGCTGCTGCGCGGATGATCGCATTGGGGTCCGTGATGCGGATCGAGTCGAGCGGGGCGAGGTTGGGGAGGCCTTCGGGGAAGCGCAGCGGGATGCGCGTCTGGCTCCAGTCGTTGCGGATCTGGTCGAGCGCGATGCGGCGGCGCTGTTCGTTGCACATGCATGCGGTGTAGCGGCTGCGGCGGCGCGAATGAAGAGGCGCAAGCGGGTGCCGGGACGATCCGCGTTCGCTATATGTTCGCGATGAGCGAGTCGCCCGGGCCGGAGAGGCCGCCCCAGATCGAGAGCATCTTCGAGGCGGCGCGTCTTGGCTGGAACGTGCGGCTCACCTGCTGGAAGTGCGGCCACGCCCGCGTGCTGCACGCGGCGGCGCTGTGGCTACGCCTGTCGCTGCGCGGCAAGCCGGACCATCTGATCGAGGTAAAGCGCTACGCCCGCTGCATGCCGTGCCTCGCCGAGCGCAACATGAAGATCGGCGGCCCCAGGCTCGACCTCACCCGCGACCCGCCCGACGGAGAGGCGCTGCCGCTGCCGAGCCAGCGGTAGTGGAACGAGGGGGCGAGCGTTAGAGGCGAGCCCAAAAAAACGAGCTCTTCTTAATCGGAACGCATCAGAAACGTATGGCAGTCAACGGCGGCGAGTGCTAAAGATCATTCATAACACAACATAATTAACGGGGAAGGGGAGCAGGTGTCGCCCAGATAGTGGGTCGAGCTACGAAAGGTGTTGTCTGATGTCGATTAAGGTCATCAACCTCAACAAACTCCTATGTCTCTGCGAACTGTCAGAAAATAAACTGATCTCAGCACTGAGGAATGACCTCCGAACAGAGCGGAACAAGATGATCGGCCGTAAGGTCGGCGGTGGTCATTTTCATTATCCCTGGTGGGACGCAGCCAAGGATCACGCGGTCGGTCTCGAAGATCTTCGCGAGGCCACTGATCGTTTGAGCGAAGTTTCGGGGCGAAAGCGTCTCTATCCACTCCTAACCCAAGGTTTCCTTCGCTGGTTCGAGCTGTTTCGCCGTAACACGAACCTGACAATAGGTTGGAGCGAAGAGCAGGTGCACACCCATTATGTCGTGCCCGGCATGGAGCTTACAGTAAAGGTAGATAACATCTTGGCCCTCAAGCTGGGCGAAGACCAACATCGACTCGTTTACCCGTACTTCTCGGAGGAACCTGCTCTGGAGGAAAAATGGGCGCGCGTAGGGCTTTGGTTGATGGGCGATGCGCTATCGGAGTTCGAGCTGTCGGGTATGGAAATCCTAGACGTCCTCCGTGGGCGTTCGTTCTCTGGCGCGTCGACGTTCCTGAGAGGTGACGAGGAGGCGCTATTTGCAGCCCGTTACGAGCGCATTCTCGCACTTTGGGAGGAGTTGAGGCCGGAATACGATCTCAAGTGACCTGCTTCAGCACCAACTGATCGGTAAAGAAAAACTGTGGCGTCGGAGTCCGGAAGATGCGTAAGCGCTGCAGGTGGCCGTCGCTAGGTGGTTTTGCCAGGCTTAAAATCGATGTAAAACCCTGAGTCTACCACAGCATTGAGCAAAGACTTGGCCGTCTTGGTCTTGGTCTTTCGGTTCTGTGAGACGGCGAGCGCATCAAAGCCTATGTCGGAACGGCGAAGGTATCGCTTCGGGTCGTGCTTAATCTTACCCATTAGTACGCTCCCAAAATCCGCTTTACGTCCGTCTCTGACACTCCTGCTCGACAACCATCTCCAATGCGCCTGAAGGCACCGCCAGGCGAACGGCGCCGAAGTGTGGAAACCCCAGCGCAGGTGACCTCGAATTCAAATTCTGTTCCCTCAATGTTCTTGGTCCATACCCTACGATCAGGGTGAGGTGCAAGCCGCCAGTCCAAATGGCGGCCGCTGATATCAGCCAGTTCGTTGGATACCTCTAGAGCAGACTGATATCGATCATTCGGGTCGGTCGCCAAGCATTGGCGGATCACGTTGCGAAGCTTCAGCGGCACATGGGCAGGGTACCGAGACCGATCGGGGAAATGCCCGTTTGCCACCGCGTGTCGGAAGGTATGTCGATCGAAAGCGGCACCTGCCCCAAACCGATCAAACTGTTGGTAAAATACTTCGTCTCCGTTGCACATGCGGTACAGCGTCAACCCGAGCTGAAAGATATCGAAAGTCCTATCGAAGTGATCACGAGCGAAAGCCTCAGGCGGTACCATTTTGAGGTACAGTCTGTCTTGACCAGCTAGACCTCCACGGACTTGCCGCGCCAACCCGAAATCAGAAAGCAGGGCCTCTCGCCGATCTGACAAAAGTATGTTGTCAGGTTTCACATCGAAGTGGATAAGGCCTTTGGAATGGATGTTGTGCAGCGCGCTAAGCGTCTGCGCGCCGAGCGTAATCACCTCTCGAACGGTGAGAAATCCGGCGGCCATGAGGCCTTTCACGGAGCCTTGGCGATAATATGGCATAGCCAAGTAGACAAAATCGGCGTCTTCGCAGGCGTAGTGAACTTGCACGACATGCGGATGAGAACTGGCATAGAGAGCGGCTGATTCTGCAAAAAATTCTGCAGGGTCGTTCATGCGCGCCTTCTCGAGGCGCTTCATAACGATGTCCGCATTCAGTTGATGATCACGTGCCGTGAAGGTGCGAGAGTTCTTTCCGGCATGACCGATCTCATGAACCAGATCAAACTGCAGCTCGGCGCGGTTGTATGCCTTAAACATCGGCCGCAGCCACGGCACAAAGAGCCGCTTCCCGTTGAACAGGCGACATATTTGCCCACCCTTCTAGGGGATACTCACGCTGACCTTCGACGTGCGGTTTGAAGTCCGAACGCTCCATCCCAAGACGGGCAGTTATCGTTGCGATTGGACCAGCAAAATACCCGTCGAGGGTGCTGCTCGCGAAAGCTTCTTGCATCACCGCCTCGATTTGAATGCGCTCCAGATTTGGGGACTGCGCCATTGGCTCCGCTAGTCGGATGCCCGCTCGTTTCACCTTGTATTCGCGCAGAACGTCTAAGAGATTAATCCTCAGGAATTTCAGTATGTTTGGCGTAGCAAATGCAGCGGGCGCTCTAATTTCCTCAACATTCAATATTGAGTTCACATCCGTATCATAGACGGCAAAGGTGACTGAGCGCGGTGCGGCTCTCAGACCGATGGTGATCAATCAAGTGCTCCTGCTGCTTAGATCCGTGTGAATCATGTCATGGCGGAAATGGCAAGAGGGGCCTGTTTACGACGATCAAAAGCTCGACAACCTAGCTCGCCCTACAGCCTCCATTTGACCGCATCTATTCCGCGACTCGAGGCGGATGTCCGCTTCTTTCGATCCAAGCGTGGCGCGACGGCCGAAACTTCTTCCTCCAGCTTGATGGCCGCTCGCTAACGCGTATGCTCGATCCGTTGAACGGCCTGCGGCATGCCCCGGGCATGCCGGTCCCGTTCATTCCCCCGGACGGCCGGCCCTACGGGCGCGACAGCGGCCTATTCGGCCGCCTCTCGCTGGCGCATTGAGGAGGATCCCCGTTTCTTCCTGGGCTTTGCGGCTACCACCTCGACATTCGAACCCTGGAGCAGCGGCTTGAGATAGTGGCCGGTGTAGGAGCGCGGCTCCTCGGCGACCTGCTCGGGCGTGCCGGTCGCGACGATCTCGCCGCCTTTGTCGCCGCCCTCCGGCCCCAGGTCGATCACCCAGTCGGCGGTCTTGATGACTTCGAGGTTATGCTCGATCACGACCACGGTGTTGCCCTGGTCGACGAGGGCGTGGAGGACTTCGAGCAGCTTGCGCACGTCCTCGAAGTGGAGGCCGGTGGTGGGCTCGTCGAGGATGTAGAGGGTCTGGCCGGTGGCGCGGCGGGAGAGCTCCTTGGCGAGCTTGACGCGCTGGGCCTCGCCGCCGCTGAGTGTGGTCGCCTGCTGGCCGACCTTGACGTAGCCCAAGCCGACTTCCTCCAGCATCGCCATCTTGTCGCGGATCGGCGGCACCGCCTTGAAGAAGGCGTGCGCGTCCTCGACCGTCATGTCGAGCACGTCGGCGATGCTCTTGCCCTTGAACTTCACCTCGAGCGTCTCGCGATTGTAGCGCTGGCCGTGGCAGACGTCGCAGGTGACGTAGACGTCGGGCAGGAAGTGCATCTCGATCTTGAGGAGGCCGTCGCCCTTGCACGCCTCGCAGCGGCCGCCCTTGACGTTGAAGCTGAAGCGGCCGGCCTTGTAGCCGCGCGCCTGGCTCTCGGGCAGGCCGGCGAACCAGTCGCGGATCTGGGTGAAGGCGCCGGTGTAGGTGGCCGGGTTCGAGCGCGGGGTGCGGCCGATCGGCGACTGGTCGATGTCGATCACCTTGTCGAGATATTGCAGGCCGTCGAGCTTCTCGTGCTTGCCGGCGAGCATGCGGGCGCCGTTCAGCTGGCGCGCGGCCGACGCGTAGAGCGTGTCGATCGTGAAGCTCGACTTGCCCGAGCCCGAGACGCCGGTGATGCAACAGAAGGTGCCGAGCGGGATCGCGGCGGTGACGTCCTTGAGATTGTTGGCGGTGGCGCCGTGGACGGTCAGCTTGCGGCCGTTGCCCTTGCGGCGGGTGGCGGGGACGGCGACGGCCTTGCGGCCCGTCAGGTAATCGGCGGTGAGGCTGTTCTCGTTGGCGAGCACCTCGTCGAGCGTGCCGGCGGCGACGACCGTGCCGCCATGGACTCCGGCGCCCGGGCCCATGTCGATCACATAATCGGCGGTGCGGATCGCGTCCTCGTCATGCTCGACGACGAGCACGGTGTTGCCGAGATCGCGCAGGCGCTTGAGGGTCACAAGCAGGCGGTCGTTGTCGCGCTGGTGGAGGCCGATCGAGGGCTCGTCGAGCACGTAGAGCACGCCCGACAGGCCCGAGCCGATCTGGCTGGCGAGGCGGATGCGCTGGCTCTCGCCGCCCGAGAGCGTGCCCGAGGTGCGATCGAGGTTGAGATAATCGAGGCCGACATTGTTGAGGAAGCCGAGGCGCTCGTTGATTTCCTTGAGGATCGCGCGGGCGATCTCGCGCTGCTGCGGGTTCAATTTCTCCTCGAGCGTCGAGAAGAAGGCGAGCGCCTGGACGACCGAGCGGCGGGTCGACATCGAAATGTCCTCGCCGGCGATCTTGACCGCGAGCGGCTCGGGGCGGAGGCGGGCGCCGCCGCAGGTCTCGCACGGCGCGGCCGACTGGTAGCGGGCGAGCTCCTCGCGCATCCAGGCGGATTCGGTCTGGAGCATGCGGCGGTTGAGATTGCCGATCACGCCCTCGAACGGCTTCTTGACCTCGTAGGACTTGCGGCCGTCGATGAAGCGCAGGGTGACCGGCTTACCCTTGGTGCCGTGGAGGATGGCGTCGGTCGCCTCCTCGGGCAGCTGGTTCCACGGGGTGTCGAGGCTGAAATCGAAATGGCGGGCGAGCGAGCCGAGCACCTGCATGTAATAAGGGCTGGGCGGGTTCGACTTGGCCCAGGGCACGACCGCGCCCTTCTTGATCGAGAGATTCTGGTTGGGGACGACCAGGTCGGGGTCGAAATAGAGCTTCTCGCCGAGGCCGTCGCAGGCCGGGCACGCGCCCTGGGGAGCGTTGAACGAGAACAGGCGCGGCTCGATCTCGGCGATGGTGAAGCCGGAGACCGGGCAGGCGAATTTCTCGGAGAATGTGATGCGGCCCGGGGGGGCGTTGTCGCCCAGAACCGTTCGGGCTGAGCTTGTCGAAGCCTTCCCCTCTTCCGAAGAAGGAAGCCCTTCGACAGGCTCAGGGCGAACGGAGTTTCCAGCGTCCGCCTGGTCCTTCGGGGGATCCGCCGGGTCCATGTAGACGAGGCCTTCGGCGAGCTTGAGCGCGGTCTCGAGGGAGTCGGCCAGGCGGGTCTCGATGCCTTCGCGGACGACCAGGCGGTCGACCACGACCTCGATGTCGTGCTTGTACTTCTTGTCGAGCGCGGGCGCGTCCTCGATGTCGTAGAAAATGCCGTCGATGCGGACGCGGCTGAAGCCGGCCTTCTGCCACTCGGCCAGCTCTTTCCGATACTCGCCCTTGCGGCCGCGCACGACGGGAGCGAGCAGATAGAGGCGGGTGCCTTCGGGCAGGGCCATGACGCGGTCGACCATCTGGCTGACGGTCTGGGCGGCGATGGGGAGGCCGGTGGCGGGCGAATAGGGCACGCCGACGCGCGCCCAGAGCAGGCGCATATAATCGTAGATCTCGGTGACGGTGGCGACCGTCGAGCGCGGATTGCGCGAGGTCGTCTTCTGCTCGATCGAGATGGCCGGGGAGAGGCCCTCGATATGGTCGACGTCGGGCTTCTGCATCATCTCGAGGAACTGGCGCGCATAGGCGCTCAAAGACTCGACGTAGCGACGCTGCCCCTCGGCATAGATGGTGTCGAAGGCGAGCGAGGACTTGCCCGATCCGGACAGCCCGGTGATCACCGTCAGCGTCTCGCGCGGAATGTCGATGTCCACGCCCTTGAGGTTGTGCTCGCGCGCGCCGCGGACGCTTAGGTGGGTCAGCATAAGGGAGGCTGTTCCATATTTGTTCTTGAGGTGCAAGGGGGCAGCATGACGTCGTCAACGCGGCTCAACGGAGATGGGTGCGCGCGGGCGGATGCGCAAGATCGGCCATGATCGCGCCGTTCCGGTTCCAATAACGCTTTGCGGGGCGAAGGCCCGGGCGGAAGATCGGAGCGCGCGTCGCGAGTCGATGCGCGAGCGGGGCGGGAGGACTTCCCATGGCCGACTTCACGATCACGCAGGCGCTGCTCGGCCGGCTGGCGGCGCGCAACAATTTCCTCATGCCCGACGACGCACTCGTCTTCTTCGGCATACGCGGGGCGCTGCCGCTCGACATATCGGGCACGCCGTTCGCGGCCGGCCACGTGATGCGGCTGACCGACATCGACCATGTCCGGATGCGCTGCACGCTCGGGCAGATGCGCGGCGACGAAAGCGGGCTGGCGGTGTTTCCGGGCTCGACCGTGCCGTCGATGGCCAACATCATCGCCGCGCGGGCACGGCGGGGCGTGGGCGCCAACATGCTGATGCTCGGCCGCTATTCCTTTGTCCGCGGCGTCCACAAGATCGGCCGGCCGGGCGGGCATCGCGCCTTCCGCCAGGCAGTGTTCTTCCCGGTGTGGCGGACGAGCGACGATCTCGATTACGACCTCAGCGACGCGCCCGATCTCGACGGCGACCTGGTGTGGGACAATCTCCACTGCGCCTATCACGACAATCTCGACACGCCGGGCTTCAGCAGCGCGGGCTGCCAGGTCGTGTGCGGCCATCCCAAATCGCCGGCGCGGCAGAACAGGCCCGAGACCGGGCCGTGGAAGCGCTTCATCGACACCGCTTATGGCGGCAACCAGAATCGCTTCACCTATATGCTGTTCGGCGGGGCCGAGGCGGCGATGGTGGCGGGCAAGCCGGCCAGCGAGGTCCGGCAATCGGTCCGTTTCGGATCGTCCGGCGCCTTGGTCGAGGCGGTGCAGACGGCGTTGATCGCCAAGGGCTACGAGCTCGGCGCGGTGGACGGCGATTTCGGGCGCGACACGATCGAAGCCTTGATGGCCTTCCAGACGCGCGAGTTCGGCACGGGCAAGGCGGACGGGATCGTCGGGCCCAATACGGCCGCCGCGCTCGGCGTGACGCTGCCGACGCTGGCCGACGCGGTGGTGGACACGCTGCCGTCGGAGGACCCGCGGCCGTCGATCGCGATCATCGAGACGCCGCCGCCGCTGCCGGCGCCGCCGCACGATATCGCCGTCGAGCAGAAGGCCAAGGACTGGACGGCCAAGATCGACGGCGGCCAGGGCTTCTATGTCGGCACCAGCGTCAAATGGGCGAGCTTCCAGGGCATCTACCAGCCGTCCGCGAAGCTGCCCAACCTGCCCGGCGGCCATTACGACCCGAGCGACTGGGAAACGGCGCTGGGCGCGCAGGGGCCGTGGGCCTGGTTCCTGGCGCCGACCATCATCGCCGAGAGCGGCGGGCTGTTCGGCCGCGTCAATACCTATGACGGCGCCGGCCTCACCTTTGGCGCGCTGCAGTTCGCCTCGCACACGCCGGACGACAACCTGATCCTGCTCTTCCGCCGGCTGATGGCGCTGCCGGATGCGGAGCGCTGGTTCCCCGACCTTCGCCTGGTCAACGGGCAGATCCACCGGCGGACGGCGAGCGGCACGGCCTCGCTCGAGAAGGTCGGCGCCAACGGCCGGCTGACCGACTTCATGGCCTATCTCAATCCCGACGCGACCTCGGTTTCGCCGACCGAGGTCGAGAGCGCGGCGCGGCTGATGGGCTGGTCGATCGAGTCCGACGACGTCAAGGAGGCGCAGGTCGCGCTGGGGATCAAGCGCTTCGCCCAGCGCGTCAACCGGCTCGGCAGCGGCTACGGTGTGAACCTCGCCACGCAGCCCGTGCACCGGCTGATCTGGGTCGCCGACATCCTGCACCACGGCCGCGGCCGCTACGCGACGATCCGCGACGCGATCCAGTCGAGCGACCCCGACGCCGCCCTCGCCAAGATCGGCGGCAGCGACGTGCGCTGGAAGGACCGGGTGAAGACGGTCGCGACCGAGATCGGCAAGGTGAAGGCCAAGCTCGCCGGCGAGCGCTGGGGCAGCGGCGCCTTCGCCTGAAGCGCGGAGCGGGGATCAGAGGAAGCTGTCCTGCTTCTCCGCCGGTTCGCGGCGCGTGCGGCGCAATGCGGCGAGCGGGTCGGCAAAGGGAATGGCCGGCCGCTTGCCGCGGAACAGTTCCGCCAGGGTCAGGATCTGGAGACGCGGCCAGCCGCGGCCCCATTCGTCGGTGAAGCGGCCGACGGCGGCGGCCTCGCGCAGCATCGGGCCGGTCGGAAGCGCCGCGGTGACGATGATTCCGATCGGCGCCTTCTCGCGTTCCATCGCGCTGTGCAGGTCGCGCACCGCCTGGACGCCGACATGCTGGCCGCCCTTCACCGAGACCAGAGCCTTCTCGGTGCGCTTGCCGTCGGGCTTGAAATAGATGAGGCCGTCTATGCCGCCGTCGGCGCCCTTCTTCTTGCCGTCCAGGGGCACGCCCTCGACCATCGCCACCGCCCACCATTGGAACTGATATTTGTCGCGGCGGGCGAGATCGAGCGCCGAGGCAAGGTCCTTGGGCGTGCCTTCCACCGTGAAGCGGGCGTCCGGAAACGCCTCCTTCATGCGCCGTTCGATCAGCGAGATGGCGAGATGGGTGATGTCGATGCCGATCCACTGCCGACCGAGCTTCTCGGCCGCATGGATTGCGGTGCCGCAGCCGCAGAACGGATCGAGCACGACATCGCCGGGGTTGGACGAGGCCGAGATGATCCGCTCGAGCAAAGCCAGCGGCTTCTGGGTGGGGTAGCCGAGCCGTTCCTGCGCTTGGGAATTGATGGCCGGTATGTCGTCCCACAGAGCCTGTGCGGGGATGCCCTTAGCTTCGTCGAGATAGCGCTTGAGACGGATGCCGCCGGCACGCGTGAAGTGGAGCCGGCCTTCCTCGTCCAGCCGGCGCATCGTTTCCGGAGGGACCCGCCACAGTGAAGTCCGGCCCTTATAATCGTAGGTGTAGCCTCCGCCCGACAAACCCTTGGCGGTGAGATTGTCGTCCATCCAGCGCCGGCCGTCCGGATCGCGGTTGCGGAAGCGGCTCACATAGTCGCTGCTGTAGGCGCTGTACCCCGGATTCCAGACCCGCTTTGGCCCCTTGGCGTAGAAAAAGATGATGTCGGTGTTGCGCCCGAACCGGCCAGAATCGCTGTGCGCAGTCGTGCGTTTCCAAGTGATCTCATTCAGATAATTGTCCGGCCCGAACACGCCGTCGAGCAGCAGCTTCAAGTAATGCGACGCGGTCGGATCGCAGTGGAGGTAGAGGCTGCCGGTGGGCTTCAGCACGCGGTGGAGCTCGATCAGGCGGATCGCCATCATCGACAGATAGGCCATCATGTCATTGTGGCCGAGGAAGCTGCGCATCGCGCGCAGCAGCTCGAAGGCGCGGGGCCGACCGGCGTGCATCACCTGCTCGAAGGCGTCCTCGGCCGCCTCGTTCCAGTGCCACGTGTCCTCGAACGCCTCGATCTGGCTGTCGGCGGCGCGGCCGGCGGGCGAGCGGAAGAGGATGTTGTAATTGGCGTTCGAATTGAAGGGCGGGTCGAGATAGACGAGATCGACGCTGGCGTCCGCGACGTGATCGCGGAGCGCGTCGAGATTGTCCGCATAATAGAGCCGGTTGCTCATCGCCGCAGCATCGGCCGCGGGCGCGCCGACGGCCATTGGAACCGTGTCGACTATGGAATCTGTTTGGACCGTTTCGGACGAAGCCGGCGGCCGTTCGCAGAAGCCTGGCGGCGTTCCGTCGAAAGCGGCTGTCGCCGGGCGCTTCGGGCCGTTTCGGCGGGGCGATCCAGACGGGAGGACCATCATGAAGGGGATTGGAATGACGGCCGTGGCGGCCATGCTGCTGGCGGGCGCCGTGCCCGCGCTCGCGGCGCCGGCGAACGTTGCGGCGGCGGTGGCGGGCAAGGGACGGCCGGCCGAGGCGGTGAAGCTGGACGAGGGCCGGCGGCCGGCGGAGGTGCTGCGGTTTCTCGGGCTCGAGAAGGGCGATCGCGCACTCGATCTGTTCACCGGCAGTGGGTATTATGCCGAGCTGATCGGCAAAGCCGTCGGCCGCGACGGCTCGGTCGTCGCCTGGGAGCCGGCCAATTTCTACGACGAAGCGGGCAAGAAGGCGCTGGCCGAGCTGACGGCGCGGACGCCCAACGTGCGGCTGCTGGTCAGCGACGCCAAGGGCCTGGTGCTGGCGCCGGACAGCTTCGATTTCACGATGCTGCACCTCAATTACCACGACACATATTGGGAAAGCGAAAAGTACAAATTCCCGCGGATGGAGCCGGGGGAATTCCTGGGCAAATTGTTCGCGGCGACCAAGGCGGGCGGCGTGGTCGGGGTGATCGACCATGTCGCGACGCCGGGCGGCGACACGCGCGAAGTGGTGGAGACATTGCACCGGATCGATCCGGCGGTGATCAAGGCCGATTTCGAGCGCGCCGGCTTCGTCCTCGACGGCGAAAGCGCGCTGCTGCGCAACCCGGCCGACGACCATCAGAAGAACGTGTTCGACCCGGCGGTGCGCGGCAAGACCGACCGCGTCGTCTACCGCTTCCGCAAGCCGAGCTGAGGCGCCCTCACCGGATCGGGCGGACGTCCACCACCTTCAAATAGGCGATGCGGACCGCGCCGGGGACGAGGATCTGGAACTGCGAGCCGCCGCCGGGCAGATAGCGGACGCCGTCGATCTGCGGGCCGACGGTGCCGGCGTCGACCGGCAGCGGCTCCAGCACCTCGAACGTCACGACCCGGTCTATCTTGGGCTTCCACGCCTCCTTCACTGCCAGCGCCTGTCGGACGTAGCGGACGTCGGGGATCGGATCGAATGTGCCGAACGCGCCGGGCCGCTCGGGCGGCTGGCCCGGGCTGAACGCCATCTGGAAGCGCGTGCCCGCGGGGAGATAGCGGTAGCTCGGGCTGTGCCAGCTCGGCCACGGCGTCTGGCTGCGGTAGAGGAGGACATAGGCGCAATCGGCATCCTCCGCGCTGGCGTAGCGCCAGAGGTGGTCGCGGCGCCAGGCATCGCGGGCGGCGCTGGCGGGCGCCACGCAATGCGGCCGGCCCTGGGCGGAGGCTGCGGACTGGGCCGGCGCGATCGCCGGCGGGACCAGGAGAAAGGCGGCCGCGGCCGCGCGCAGAGCGATCATGCGGATCCCCCTTAACAGGGCGCTCCACGCTACATCGAATGCGCGGTCTTGTTGGGTCCAATGCGGCGGAAAGTCGGGCGGAGATGCAGCCCGGCCGGGGCGCAAGAAACGCCCCTTCGCGACGGCGCGCGAAAGATGGTGCTTTCGGGACCGGATCGAGCGGCCGTCAGCCGATCGATCCTTACAGGCCCCACCAGGGCAGCCGGCCATAATAGCCGGACACTTCCTCGTCATAAGCGCGGTCGCGCGGGCGATCGGCTTCGTCGAGGCCCAAGGCCGGGGCATTCTTGATCTGGTCCTTGGCGATATCGGCGACATAGCCGTCGAGATCGACGTCGTAGGTCAGCATGTCCCACGGCACCGGGTGGACATGTTCGGCGACGCCGAGAAAACCCCCGAACGACAGGACCGCATAGGCGACCTTGCCGCTCCGTTTCTCGATCATCACCGAATGGATCGTACCCAGTTTCTCATTGGCCCGGTTGTAGACCGGGGTCCCTTCCACACGGCGCGACGAAATCAATTCGTGTCCGTAGTCGATGACCGGATTGGTATCGGCCATGGCCCGTCTCCTTCGAAGACTCAGCAGACGCGAAGTATATCACAAAATGGCGAAAATCGGCACAGGCGCGCGCGGCGACCCGTGCCCGAAACGGCACTGACAACCCGCGTCAGTGGACGGCGCGGGCCTCGGTCTCGCTCTTGCTGGCGAGCGAGAAACGCGGCTCGACCCGGGCGAGCGTTCCGGTCAGCAGTCCGGCGGCGTAGCGGCCGACGGCCGGGCCGTGCTTGAAGCCGTGGCCGGAGCCCGCGCCGACCAGCAAGGCATTGGCCCAGTCCGGGTGGCGATCGATCAGCAGGTCGCCATTGCCGCTATTCTCATATTGGCAGACGCGCGCCTCGGTCAGCGGACGCTCGGCCAGGGCGGGAAAGCGGCGGCGCATGAAGGCGCGCACGTCGGCCAGCGCTTGCGCGGTCGGCCGGCGGTCCGCGCTGTCCGGGTCCATCGCCGGGCCGTGCGCGTCGTGCGCGATCTTGAAGCCGCGCGCCTCGAGATCGGGGAAGCCGTAATAGATGTCGCCGCCGTTGAAATCGGCCCAGCCGGGGAGGTGCGCGGGGCCGAAGCGGTCGTCGCCGGCCTCGGGCGCGAAGAAGAAGACCTCCTGCCGGGTCGGGAAGATGCGCTTGCCGAGCAAGGCCGGGAACAGCTTGGGAAGCCAGGGGCCGCAGGCGAAGACGAAGAAATCGGCTTCGAGCCTGTCGCCATTTTCGGTGCGCAGTTCGGTGAGGCGCGAAGCCGGCGCGGGCGGCGCCACCGCCGCCTGGAGGTAGCGGCCGCCGCCGCGGACGAACTCGGCGACCAGGGTCTGCACCGCGCGGCGGGCCATCAGCGCGCCGAATTCGGGCTCGTAGAGGCCGAGCGCGACTCCGCTCCAGTCCATTTGCGGGAGACGCCGGCGCAGGGCGGCGGGATCGAGTGCCTGCGTGGGGAAGCCGAGCCGGCGATGGACGGCCAGCGACTGCTCGGCATAGGCCTCCATCTTCGGGAAGAAGAATAGGACGCCGGTCTTGTGGAAGATTGGCAGACCCGCCCGGTCGGACAAAGGCCGCCACTCGGCCAGCGATTCCCAGGCCATGCGCGCATAGACCTCGTCGGGCCCGTAGGCGCCGCGCGTCATCCGCGATTCCCCGCCCGAGGAGGCGCGGCTGTGGGCCGGGCCCCAGGCGTCGACCAAGGTGACGCGGTGGCCGCGGCGGCGAAGCTGCTCGGCCGTCCAGGCGCCGAACACGCCGGCGCCGATGACGACGCTGCGTGGCCCCCTGCCGCCCTGCGCGAACGCCGGGGCGGCCAGCGCCGTGGCCGCCCCGGCGCCGGCGAGCAGGGCCGTACGGCGGGTTAGCTCGGCCACGCCGCCCGCCTTAGAAACGGAAGCGGCCGGTGATCCCGTAGGTACGGGGCTGGCCGACGTTGAAGCCGAGCCGCGCCCGTCCGCCGCGTTCGCGATCGAACGAGAGCAAGGGATTCTCGTCGAACAGGTTGTTGACGTAGGCGGTGAGGCTGAGCCCGTTGTCCCATTCGATGCCGGCGCTGAGATTGACCAGTTCGTAGCTCGGCAGCTTGAGATCGATCAGGGTCGTCGCGCCCGGCGGCAGGCCCCCGAACGGAGCGAGATTGTGCGTGAACAGGCCCGCCCCCGGCTCCTGGTCGCTCGGCTGGGTGTAGCGGCTGCCGACATGCTGGAAGGTCACGCCGAACACGCCATTGGTGCCGCGCGCATCGAACGGCACAGTGTAGAAGGCGCTGGCCGCGATCTGGAACTTGGGGACGGTCGGGAGCCGGTTGCCCTCGCGGATGCCGCCGACGACGGCGCCGGTGCCGGTGGTGACGGTCGAGTCGAACTCGGCCTCGACCCAGCTGCCGGCGAGCGACAGGTCCAGCCCCTCCATCGGCGTGGCGGCGAGCTCGAACTCGACGCCCATCGTATGGGCCTCGGGCACGTTGAACACGATGCGCGACGAGCAGGAGCCGGCGTCGAGCGTCACCTGCAGGTTCGAGATGTCGGTGTAGAAGCCGGCGGCATTGAAGCTCAGCCCGCCGACCTGCGCCTTCACGCCCGCTTCGTAGTTCCACAGGGTCTCGTCGTCGAACGAGCCGGCGAACGGGCCGAAGATCGCCTCGTCCTGGTCGGTGCAGAGCGGCAGGTTCAGCGGATCGTTAACGCCGCCGAGGCGGAAGCCCTTCGACACCTGGGCGTTGAAATTGACATTGTCCCAGGCCTCGTAGGTGACGAGGAAGCGCGGCGTGAAGCCGCTCGACGAGGTCTTGTCGCCGATGCGGCGGTCGCCATTGGCGAACAGGCCGCCCGAGATGAAGTCGCGCTCCTCGCTGAAGTCGTAATAGCGCACGCCGGCGGTAGCGGTGAGGCGATCGGTGAGGTCGTAGCTCGCCTCGCCGAACAGGGCCTTCTGCTTAATGTCGTAGGGCAGGTCGGCATTGTAGGGCGAGTTCGGCCCGAAGCCGTTGGCGACCGCGGCCGAGGTGCCGGCGCCGAGTTCGGCATCGGTGAAGGCGTCGTAGCCCGGGGTCGGCAGGCGCTGCTCGTAGACGCGCTTGATGTCCGAATAGAAGCCGCCGATCACCCATTGCAGCGGACCGGTGCCGGTCGAGCCGATGCGCAGTTCCTGGGTGAAGGTCTGGAGATCGGTGGTGTCGCGCAGGTTGGACGGCAGCAGCACGCCGGCATCGGGGAAGCCGAGATCGACCGAGACGCTGCCGGTGAGCGCACTGGCATCGCGGCTGACCAGGATGTCGCGTTCGATGAAGCTGGTGACGCTGGTCAGCTCAACGCCGCCAAAGCCGAAGCTCGCGGTCAGATCGGCGATCACCGTCTCGTCCTTGAACTTCTCGTCGAGCAGCAGGAAGTGTTCGCGCTCGTCGAATGTCACCGGCGGACGGCCGCCCGGCGCCGCGGCGTTGGTGAGCGGATTGGCATAGAGGTTGAACACCTCCTGCCGGTTGAAGCCGTCGACCTCGATCTTCTGGTAGACGACGCGCGGCGTGATCGTGACATTGTCGCTCGGCTGGATGCTGAGCGCGAGGCGGCCGCCGGTGCGGTGGCCGCTGTTGACGTCCTCGTCGATCCCGCCGCCTTCGCGGCGCGCATTGATGAAGCCGCCATATTGGGTGTGATAGGCGACCGCGCGCACGGCCATGATGCCGTCGACCAGCGGCAGGTTGATGGCGCCCTTCAAATGGCCGCCGAGATCGTCGCCGTCGACGAGGTTGAGGTTGCCTTCGACCTGGCCTTCGAGCCGATCGACGTTGGGCTGGTTGGTGATGTAGCGGATCGTGCCGCCGACCGACCCCGAGCCGAACAGGGTGCCCTGCGGCCCGCGCAGGGTCTCGACGCGATTGAGATCGAACAGGTCGAGATCGGGCGTGAACAGCGACAGCGAGATCACCGATTCATCGAGATAGACGCCGACCTGCTCCTTCACGCCCGGCTGATCGCGGACGATCTGGCCGGCCGAGACGCCGCGCACCGACACCTGGCTCTGGCCGGGTCCCAGATTCTGCACGGTGAGGCCGGCGACGTTGCGGGAGAGATCCTCGACGGTGGTCGCGCCCGAGCGCTGGATGTCTTCCTCGCTCTGGGCGTTGATCGAGAAAGGCACGTCGAGGATCGTCGAGGCGCGCTTCATCGCGGTGACGATGATGGCATCGCCCTGCTGCGTAGCGGCGGTCGTGTCCTGCGTCGCAGTGCCCGTCTGGGCCACGGCCGCCGAGCTGAAGGCAAGGAAGGCGGTGAGCGAGGTTCCGGTTGCGAGAGCGGCTCTCTTCCACGAGACGGGCTTCGGGCTCGACATGATAGCGTTCCTCCGGTCTGCTTTATTTCGGAGAAGAATATCCGTGCCGTACATCCGTACAAGCGGAGTTACGCGAAAGCTTCACCGCTGTTGTAGAAAGGATACAGGTGAAGTGGCCTTCAGTTCGCTAGGCAGCTACGAACAATAGCTAAAATCCAGATTTACAACTTTGGATATAGAGTAGGTCCATTTCCGATACTTTCGCCCGTCTCGATTGAGGACGCCGCTGCTGCCCGGTAACATGGCGCATCGGGAGGTGCGCCATGGCCGAGACGATGTCACTGTGGCTGGACGCGATCGTGCCGCCGCCGGGCAGCCGGGCCGCGGCTGCGGCTGCCGAGCCGGAATCGATCGAGATCACCTTCCTCGACGAAAAGGGTGAGAAGGTGGCGGAGCCGATCGCGCTCGCTCTGCCCGAGCCGATCGCCGTGGAAAGCTGGTCCGAGGAGGGGCCGGGCTGGAGCGAGGTGCGGCCGCCGCTCTCGCTCGACCTCGACGGCGCCGGGCAGGCGGTCGCGGTCCGGGCCGCCGCCGGCGGGACTGCCCGGGATTTCCCGCTGGCCGCGGTTCGCGCCGGACGGGCGCGCAGGCCGGACGCGACCCGCCATTGGGGCGCGAGCGATGGCTGGACCCTGATCGTGGTGTCCGAGATGTTCGGCGACAAGGATCGCTTCTTCGACGCCTGCGACCAGCTCTTCCAGTTCATCACGCGCGAGGCGCCCTTCAACGAGGCCGGCGTGCAATCGCGTTTCGGAATGACCGGCCTGTTCTGGAGGAGCGGCCCGGGCGGCCTGTTCAACACCGCCGAGACGGTGGTGCGGCGCATCCTGGGCGACGGCCGGCTGGTGCGCGACTTCGTCAAGAAAGCGCGGGTGCGCGGGCACAAGGTGCTGGTGCTGATCGACAGTCCGAAGCGCGGCGGGGCCGGCGGTGTTGGCAAGGAGCCGGCCTGGTCGACGATCACCGGCGCGCAGGGGGAGGAGTGGCAGGCGGTAGCGCTGCACGAGCTCGGCCACAGCCTCGGCCTGGCCGACGAATATGAAGCGACCGGGGTCGGCGACGAGCCGGCGACGCTGGAACCCAATGTCAGCCGCGCCCGCAACGCCGCGCAGACAGGCTGGGCGCCTTTATGTTCGCCGGGCCTGTCCCACGATCCGACCTGCGCTGCCGGGGCGCCGCTCAGCGTCCCGGCGGGCACGGTCGGCACGTTCGAGGGCGCGCGCTATCGGCAGTTCGGCCGCTACCGCCCGGCCGCCGATTGCCGCATGCGCAGCACGGCCGCGCCCTTCTGCCCGGTCTGCTGCGCCCATATCAGGGCGACGATCGCCGCCTGAAGGGTGGGTCAGGGAATTGTTGTTTCCCGGCGGAAGCCGGGGCCCAGGCTTCTGCGCGTATGTCAGGTTGGGTGCGTCTGGGCCCCGGCTTTCGCCGGGGAACATTGGAGGCCCGCCGCTCAGCGCGGACGGTGGCGCGCGATCGCGGTCGAATAATGGGCCAGCGCATCCGCGCTGAAGCAAACGAACAGGATCTCGTCGAAATCTGCCAGCTCGGTCGCGACGGTTCGAGCGGCCACGTCCGCAGCGGCGGCGACGGGATAGCCGTAAACGCCCGTCGAGATGGCCGGGAAGGCGATCGTGCGCAGAGCATGCGCGCGGGCGAGGGCGAGGCTGTTGCGGTGGCAGGCGGCAAGAATCTCCGGCTCGCCGGCGGAGCCGCCGCGCCAGACCGGCCCGACGGTGTGGATTACATGGCGGGTCGGGAGGTCGTAGCCGCCGGTGATGCGGGCCTCGCCCGGCGGGCAGCCGCCAAGGGTACGGCATTCGGCGAGCAGGCCGGGACCGGCGGCGCGGTGGATGGCGCCGTCGACCCCGCCGCCGCCGAGCAGCGAGCTATTGGCGGCGTTGACGATCGCGTCGAGCGCGAGCGTCGTGATGTCGGCCTGGATCGCACGCCATCTGGTCATGCGGAGACTGTGCGGCCGGAAGCGCGGGGCTGCAACCGCGCTCAGTTCAGTCCGTCGCGCCATGCGCCCGCATGGCGATATTCCTCGCGGACCGTGGAGGGCGGCAGCGGGTCGCTTTCGGCCGGCGCGGCCGGCGCTGCGGCGGCCGGGGCCAGAGGCGAGGAGACCAGGGCGAACGTCCCGGCTCCGGCCGCGGCGGCGCGGCGGGCCAAGGCGATCTCGGGCGCGACGAACGGGCGCCGGCCGGCCTCGCGCGCGGCATAGGCCTGGGCGAAGGCCGTCATTTTCCCGGCTGTTCCAGGGAAGCGGTAGAAGATGTGGGCGCCGATGACCGCCGCTTTCTCAAGCTTCGGGGCCCAGTGCGGGAACACGGCCGAGGTGTGATAATGGGTGGCGAGCCCGACGCGCGTGTCGACCCGGCCGGCAAGCGCGTCGGCGGCAATGCGGCGGGCGCGGGCCCAGGCCGCTCCGGCCCGTCCGCGCAGCAGAGACCCGTCGCAGGTGAAGGTGAACTGGCAGCCGCCGCCAGCGCGCATCGGCCCCTGGTAGACGACTCCGCAGACGCTGTTCGGATAGGCGGGATGGCGGACCCGATTGAGCACGACCTGGGCGACCGCGCGCTGGCCCTCCTCGGATTCGCTGGCGGCTTCGTAATAGATGGCGTCGGCGAGGCAATCGAGCGCGCGCATCCGGTCCGGAACGGCGCCGTTCAATCGGAAGGCGGCGGCGGGCGTGACGGCTCCGGCCGCGAACGGAAGGGCGGCATTGGCGGCTTCGGCCTGCGCGGGCGGCAGGCTCGGACCGGACGGCGGGGCAGGCGCGGCATCGGCCAAAGCGAGCGCGGCCGGCGGGACAGTCGCGACGCGCGGCATGGTGCCGGCCGGGACGAGCCTGGAAGGGCCGCCCTCGTGAATGCAGGATGCCGTGGCGAGCAGCAGCAGCAATGCGGCGGGCGCGCGGGGCCGCAGCATTCGCCGCATGCGCCTCCGCTTGTGCCAGAATCTTGCCATAGACCGCCGATCGGGGTGCGGGCCAAAATGCCTGCCCAAGGACGCTAAACCCTTGCCGGGCCACGTGTCTTCGGCCCATTTCCCACTGTCCCGGAGCGGGACGGGGCGAGCGGCGACCTTAAGATCGATACGGCGCCGAGAATCCAAACCGCTTGTGCCGCGGCCGAAACCGACGCAAGGGGCGATTTTGGGATCCCGAGCGGCAGAAGAACCATGTTCGATCTAACCGACGTCACGCTGCTCGACATCCTCCCCTTCATCATGGTGGGCTTCGCCGCACAGATCGTGGACGGCGCGCTCGGCATGGCGTTCGGCGTGATCTCCAACACCTTGCTGCTCAGCCTCGGTGTCCCGCCGGCGGCGGCATCGGCCGGAGTCCACACCGTCGAGGCCTTCACCACCGGGGTGTCGGGCATCAGCCATGTCGCGCACCGCAATGTCGACTGGACGCTGTTCGCGCGGCTGATCGTCCCGGGCGTCATCGGCGGCGTGCTCGGCGCCTATGTGCTGAGCAACATCCATGCGGAAACGGCGCGCCCGTTCGTGCTCATCTACCTCACCTCGATCGGCATCTACCTGCTGTGGCGCGGCGTCCGCACGGCGCCGATGGTCAAGCGGCCCAAGGTAATCGAGCCGCTCGGCCTGATCGGCGGGTTCCTCGATGCGAGCGGCGGCGGCGGCTGGGGGCCGATCGTCACCTCCAACCTGCTCGTCCAGGGCGCCGAGCCGCGCAAGGTGATCGGCACCGTCAACACCGTCGAATTCTTCCTATCGATGACGATCTCGGCGAGCTTCATCGCCACTTTGGGGTTCGAGGCGTTCACCGTCGCCACCGCTGGCCTGCTGATCGGCGGCGTCGCGGCGGCGCCGTTCGGCGCGATGTTCGCCAAGCGCGTCCCTGCCCGCGGCCTGATGGTGATGGTCGGCACGGTGCTGGTGCTGACCAGCCTCTGGGGCGTCTACAAAGTTCTGGCCTGAGTCGGCGCCGCGAAGCCGAGAAAGCCCCCGTTTCCGTCCGTTCGTCTCGCCAAATGCGGCCTTCGTCGAATGGCCAGCGGGTTTGACGATGAATCGGCGGCGATGGTCGAAGCACGGCAGCACGGCGCGGCCGGCCTGGCCTAATGGAAAACGAGACAGGGAGTTGTTCCAGGCTGTTGCCCCCCCGCCGGCACGGCTCCCTGTCGAACCCATTCCGGCCCAAGGGAAGGACCGCCCGATGAATCGGCAGATTGTCGCCCTCGCGCTCGCCGCCGCAGCCGCCGCCAGCCTCGCCCTTCCGGCCCATGCCGGCGGAAGCTATCTCGTCACCATCTCGGCCGGCGACATCGATCTCGCCACCAGCCGTGGCAGGTCCGCGCTCGAGCGAAGGATCGCCGAGGGCGCGCTCCAGGCTTGCGGCAGCGCCGCAACCACGCGCGCGCAGGAGTGCCGCGACAATTTCACCGCCAGCGCGCGCGACCAGCTGCTGCGCTCGGCTGCGCCGCATTATGCCGTGCTGATCGCGCCCGGCTCGTAGTTTCCCAGTTCTCTGCGGGGAGAATGCGGCGGGCCCCGGCCCGCCGCCTTTTTGTCGGCCGCTGCCGGGGCGTCGCTCCGTCGGCGCAGGGCTGCATTCAGTGGCGGTTCAGCGCATTTGCCGCTGTGCTGGGCGCATCGCCGCCGCGCGCCGCGACGGAGCCGGCCCGAAAATATGGACCGGGCGCCGCAGCGCGCCTAGGATGACGGCCCCATCACGAGGTTCCTTGTTGTCCATGCCGAACATTCGCCGGTCCCTGATTCTTGGCGCTCTCGCCCTCACGCTCGCCGTCGCGGCCGGCGCCGGGCTGGCCCAGGAGGCGATTCCCAATTCGCCGCCCGAACTGCGCGACTTCCAGCTGCGGCCGGATCCGAAACCCGTGGCGCCCGACGAGCCGCTGATCGCACCGGTCAAGCGGCCGGCACCGGCGCAGACGCAGCCGACCGTCATCGCGCCGCCGCCGCCGGTCATCCAGCCCGCGCCGTCCAGCGCGCGGCCGACGCCGACCGAGACCCGTCCGCAACCGGTGCGCGCGCCGGCCGCGGCCCCGGCCCGGAGCGATCCGGCTACGCAGGCGCCGCCCGAGACGCAGCCGATCCCGACGCCCGAAGTTGCGCCCGCACCGCTGCCCGAAGCCGCGCCGGTCGACGCGCCCATGGCCGCCGAACCCGCCCCCGAGGCTGCGCTCGAGACCGCATCGCCGGCGGCATCGGACGACTGGATGATTTGGGGCGGCGGCGCGCTGCTAGCCGCGCTGCTTATCGGGGGGTTTCTCCTGCTCCGCCGCCGTCGGCGCGGCACGGACGAGGCCGTCGAGCCCTTCGGCGCCGTCGAGGAGGCCGCGGCGCCTCTGGTCCAGCCGTCGCCGCCGGCACGGCCCGTCGCCCCAGTCGCTCCAACGCCCGCAGCCGAGCCGCGCCCCTGGCTGGAGGTCGAATTCCGGCCCGGCACGGCGAGCGCGACCCAGGAGCAGACGGTGCTCCAGTTCGAGCTGATCGTCCGCAACCGCGGCGACCTGCCGGCGCACCGGGTCCGGATCACGGGCCAGATGATGAATACGACGCCGGACCTCAACGCCCGGCTCACCGAATTCTATGCCGAGGATTTCGAGCCGGTCGGCGCGCCGCGGACCTTGGTGCCGGGCGCGGAGGAGAGCTTCAAGGGCGCGCTCGCGATGACGCGCGAGGAATTGAAGGTGATCCAGATCCAGGACCGCAGCCTATTCATTCCTTTGGTGGCGGTGAATGTGCTCTACGACTGGGGCGACGGCCGCAAGGGGCAGACCGCGCAATCCTATATCGTCGGCCGCGAGAGCGATCCCCCGGCGGCCAAGATGGCGCCGTTCCGGCTCGACCTCGGCCCGCGCGTCTACCGCAAGGTCGGCACCCGCCAGCACGATTTGAAGCGGGTCGCCTGACGAGTCATCGTTCTGCAACAGCCAGGTAACGCGACGGCAACGCTCGTGTGCGACCTTTCCTCATCGGTTGAAACCGAAAGGAGTCGGTCATGCGGGGTTTGTCGACAATGTCTCATCATCGTGGCGGCTGGCCGCTGCTCGGGCGGTTGCTGATCTGGTCGATGCGCCACACGCGCTAATCTTCAGGCGCGGCCGGCGAGCGCCTTCACGTCGGCGATATGGCTGCGGCCGATGCGCTGCTCGCTGCCGTCGACGAGGCGCGCCGCCCAGTGGCCCATCGCGTCGCGGGTCAGGCCGACGATCGTGTCGCGGCGCAGGATCGCCGAGCGGTGGACGCGGATGAAGATTTCGGGGTCCAGCTCCGATTCGAGCTTGGCGATCGTGCGGTAGATGAGCCAGCTGCGCCGGCCGACATGGAGCCGCATATAATCGCGCTCGGCGGTGATGCGATCGACGTCGCGGACGGCGATGCGGACCAGCCCGGTCTGGTCCGGCACCCAGAATTCCTCGACATAGCGGCCGGGCGCCGGGCCGCGGCTTTCGCCGTTGCGCGAGAGAAGCTCGCGGGCGCGTTCGAGCGCGCGCGTCAGGCGCTCGGGATCGACGGGCTTCATCAGATAGTCGACCGCGGCGACGTCGAACGCCGAGACCGCGAAATTGTCGAAGGCGGTGACGAAGATCACCGCCGGGTCGATCCGCGACGCGGAGAGGGCGCGGGCGACCTCGATTCCGTCCATCCCCGGCATGGCGATGTCGAGCAGCATCACGTCGGGCTCGACCGCCTCGGCAATGCGCAGCGCCGCCTCGCCGTCCGAGGCCGTGCCGACGAGGCTGACGCCCTGGCAGCGGGCGAGCAGGAGCTGGAGCCGCTCGACGGCCAGAGGCTCGTCGTCGACGGCGAGGACGCGCAGCGGCTGGGCTTCAGGCATTGCGGATCACCGGCATGATGACGTGGACGGTATAGCCGCCTTCGGGATCGGGGCCGTGGAAGCAGCCGGCCTGGACGCCGTAGCGGGCGATCAGCCGCTCGCAGACATTCTTGAGGCCGACGCCACAGGAATCGCGGCCGTCATGCTCGGGCGGCGGCGCGTCGCCATTATCCTTGATCTTGATGTGGAGACGGCCGGCCTCCTCATAGGCGGAGATGCGCACCGTCACCGTGCCGCGCGACTTGGCGACGCCATATTTGATCGCATTCTCGACGATGGGCTGGAGGATCAGCACCGGCACGCGCACCGTGCGCAGCGCATCGGGAACGTCGGTCTCGACCTTGAGGCGATCGGGGAAGCGGACCTGCTCGATATCCAGATAGAGGCGCTGGAGCTTGATCTCCTCTTCGAGCGCGATGTCAGCGGTGGGATCGGCCGACAAGGTCGTGCGGAAGAAGGTGGAGAGATTCATGATCATCCGCTCGGCGACGTCGCCCTTTTGCGACAGGATCAGCGACGACAGCGAATTCAGCGTGTTGAACAGGAAGTGCGGATTGATCTGGTAGCGGAGCGCGCGCAGCTGCGCTTCCTGCGCCTCGCGCGCATAGGCCGCCGCCCGGTTGTCGGCGGCGCGCAATTGCCTGGCATAGCTCATCGCCACGTAGAGCGCGGCCCAGGCGGCGAACAGGAAGTACCAGCTCAGCGACCCCTCGACGATCGAGCGGAACGCCATCTCGGCCTCGCTCATCCCCTTCCACATCCTGTCCATCTTGGAATCGTCGAGCGGCTTCATGATGTAGAAGATGAAATAGTTGAAGCCGGAGAAAGCGAGCGAGGCCGGGAGGCAGAGCAAGGCGGCGATGCCGGCCTTCAACTCGAGGCTGGCGAGCGCGAGCGGTCGCAGCGCCAGGTAGACCAGGAAGGTGAGCGAGGCGCCGACCGTGGCGGCGACGGAGCGCCGCGCGACCAGATCCCAGAATTCCGGATATTGCAGCACGATCGACCGCAAGGTGACCAGCAGCATGTAGAGCAGCCAGAAGCCGATGATCGACTTCACGGCGATGCCGATGTCGGGCAGGCGGCGCACGACCGCGGAACGGTGCTGCAAATCCATAGCCCCTGTTAACGCAGCATTCAGCGGAAAGCGTTCCCGCGCGGGGTCGTTGGCAGAAGCGCGGAGCGCGTTGGTCGAAAAAGCGCGTCCGGCCGGTGTGTAACCGGTCGCATCAGGCCCGAAAAGACGGTCCAATTCCACGCGCTGGTCGACTCGATCGGCCATCCACCCTCCCGGTGTGTTGCCCGCTTATAGCGCATTTGGGCCGGATGCACCCTTTCCGTTTCGCACCGGGAACGGAGCCGCCGGTGAGCGGTTCGTGGAGCAGAGGAGACCCGGACCGCATGCGCCTGCAGATCGACGCGACGCTCGATTATTATTTTCCGCAAAGAGCCGACGTGCTGCTGCAGCTGGAAGTGGCGCAGATGCCCGACCAGCTGCTCGCCAGCGACCGGCTGACCGTGACCAGCGACACCCCGCTGACGCCGGTCACCGGACAGCAGGGGATCGGGCGGCGGCTCTGGACGGCGGGCGAGTTCCGCTTCGAGGCGCGCTACACCGCCCTGGTCGACGTGATGCGGACCGCGCCGGACCTGGCGCGGATCGCGCCGGTGCCGCGGCGCGAGCTGCCCGGGCGGGTGATCCACTATCTGTGGGCGAGCCGCTATTGCCAGTCCGAAGCGCTCAAGGAGTTTGCGGTCGAGCAGTTCGGCCATCTGGAGGGCGGAGCGGCGGTCGCGGCGATGGCGGAATGGACGCGCGGCACCATGCGCTACGAACCTGGCTGCAGCGACGCTAGCACGACCGCCCATGACAGCTTTCACCAGCGCCAGGGGATATGCCGCGACTTCGCGCATGTCCTAATCAGCTTCGCGCGCGCCTTCGACATTCCGGCACGGATGGTCAGCGCTTACGCGTGGCAGCTCGACCCGCCCGACTTCCACGCTGTAGTCGAGGTCTATCTCGACGGCGGCTGGTATCTGGTCGACGCCACCGGCCTCGCGCCGGTCGAGGGCCTGGTGCGGATCGGCGTGGGTCGCGATGCCGGCGACATCAGCTTCATGACCGTGTTCGACGGCAGCGCTGAGCTGTGCCGACAGGAAGTGAGCGTGAAGCGTGTCGATCCGGCAGCTGACGAAGCCGGCGGCGCGGCTAAGTAGTAACCGCAAAGCATCTCTTAAGTAGTGACCGCAAATCCGCCGATGCGGAAAAGTGTTGCAGCCGAAAGCGGCCGTGAAGAGGCCGCGGAAATGCTGGATCGTTACGCACCCGCTGTTGCGGAAATGAGACAATTCCCCGACCAAGGAAGGCCCTGCCCATCTTTGACATTGCCGCCCGACTCCACTTCTGATTCTATTATGAACGGGGGGCGAGGTTCTGGTTAAGCGCTTGGAAAAGCTTTGGAGCGTATGATCCTCGCCAGGGTAAAAGGAGTGGGATCATGGGTACGCAGACCAAGCCCGCCGAAGGCGCGCTGACCTTGGTCGAAATGAAGGAGTTTGCGGGCTTCTCGAAGGGCACGCAGCGCTACATCCGTCGCTCGCTCGATATCGGCCTCGGACGCCGCAACGCCATGAAGCGCTGGTCCCGTGACGTCGGCGAAGCGGCCAGCATCCGCGCCCAGGCCCGCATCTACCAGCGGCTCGATCATATCCGCGACTATGTCCCCGACGACAGCGGTCTCGACGTAATGGAGCCGATGATGGCTCCGCTCGTCACGATGAGCGCATTCGACCTCGGCCAGGACCGGCTGCCCGATTTCGCGTCCTACCGTTTCCTCTACGAGCGGCTGATCGGCGCTGCGGTGCGGCCGTGGCTGCCGGCGGCCTTCTGCGCCGCCGCCGCGCTGCCGCACCTCCACCCGGAGCGTCGGCGCAGCCTGCTCCAGTCGATCAGCGAAGCCGCCGCGACCGCGCCGGGCTGGTCGAACCGCGAGCCGGCCTTCTACCCGGAGTGGGTCGAGAAGATCGAAGAGGACGTGGCCCAATAATCGTGCGGGGCCGCCTTTAGCGGGCGGCCTCCACCACCGCGCCCACCGCCGCGATGCGCTCGACGTCGCGATAGGACGGACGATCAAGCTCCTCCCCGAATATGTCCGGGTCCAGCTCGCGATAGCGCAGGGTGCAGCCGAGCGCCGGCAATTCCCTTTCCAGCGCGGTCCGCAGTTCGTCCTTCCCGTCGACGATCGCCACGCCCGTATAGAGCAGCATGCGCCCGCCCGGCTCCAGCCGCCGCGCCGTGGCCAGTGCCCAGTCGAACGAGAGACGCGCGCCGTGCATGTCCCCGCCGTCGCGATAGGTGCGGCCGCCTTCGTCCATGATGAAAGGCGGGTTGGCGATCGCGAGGTCGATCGGCCCGGATACCGCCCCGATTCCTTCGCCTTCGAGCAGCTCGACCTCGACGTCGGCATGGCGCGCATTGACGGAGGCCAGCCGCAGCGCCGCCGGATTGACGTCGACCAGCGTGATGCGCGCGCCCGGCAGCAAAGCCGCGGCCATGATGCCGCCGACGCCGGCGCCGGCGCCGATATCGACCAGCCGGCGGACGCCGGCGGTGCGCGGGATTTCGGACCGGATGAAATCGACGAAGCGGTAGCTGTCCGGACCGAGGAAGACGCTCTGCGCATCGTCGGTCGGATAGGCCGAATGCAGGAACAGCTGGCTGCCGATGCGCGAGACGCGGACTCCGCTTTTCAGCAGCTCGCCCTCGCGGCTGGCCAACCCCGCGCGTTCGAGGCAGGCGAGCATCTCCGCCGGGAGCAAAGCGGGCCGGAAAGGAAGACTCCAGCCGAATATGTCGCGCAGGTCGCTCGCCACGGCCTTGCCCGGTCGCGCGAGGACGCGGGCGTGCGTGGCCGGGGTCGGCGCCACGAAATCATAGCCGGCGCGATCGAGCGCGGCGATGAGGTCCAGCAGAGCCGGTTCGGCGCCGGAGACGAGATGCAAGCGACTTCCCCCTTGTTATCGTGACGGCCCTGCAACGCCCGAAGGGTGCGAACTTTCCATCGTCCTGACCGTTCACGAAGGACCAGCAAGCAGGAGCGGCACATGATCACTCGCACGGCATCGGCGCGTTACGAAGGATTCGGCAAGGACGGCAAGGGACATGTCTCGACCCAGTCGGGGGTGCTTTCCGACAATCCTTATGGCTTCAACACCCGCTTCGAGGACGCGCCCGGCACCAACCCGGAGGAGCTGATCGCCGCCGCCCACGCCGCCTGCTTCACCATGGCGCTGTCGTTCGCGCTCGCCAAGGAAGGGCTCAGCGACGGCACGCTCGAGACCACGGCACGGGTGAAGCTCGACAAGGAGGGCGAGGGCTTCAAGGTCAGCCGCTCCGACCTCAGCCTGCAGGCGACCATCGAAGGCATAGACGAAGCCCGCTTCCGCGCGATCGCCGAGGACGCCAAGGCCAATTGCCCGATCTCGAAATTGCTCAACGCCGAGATCACGCTCGAGGCAAATCTCGGCGGCTGACCGCTATTTGATCGTCGCCATTTCGTAGAGGAAGTCGACGAAGCCCATCGTAGCGCCGTCGAGCCCTTCGACCTTCGGGTTGCTGCTCTCGATGACGAAATATTCGTCGGGGGCGTGGGCGCCGTTGCCGTGGCCGAGGCCGAACTGGCCGGCGGGCAGCGAGACCGGGGCGCTGGTGAAGACGAAGCCGGGCCACGAGCCGGCGAGGCGCGGATAGAGGGTGAAGGGCGCGCCGGCACGGCTGTAGACCGCTTGCTGGGCGCGGATGACGCGACTGTTCTCCGCGGTCTCGGTCGGATCGTAGCCGCCCGAGACGTTGACCTCCACATCCTGGAAGCCGCGTCTGTCGAGATGGGCGCGCAGCTTGGCGACGGTGTCGTCCTTGGTCATGTTCGGCACGATGCGCATGTCGAGCTTGGCGACCGCGCGCGAGGGCAGGATGGTCTTGCCGCCCGGACCGGTATAGCCGGCGACCAGCCCCTCGATGTTGACCGTCGGCTGCGAAGCCAGCCGCTCGAGCGCCTGCTGCCAGGGCAGATCGTCGATCCAGTGGCTGACGCCGAGCGCCTTCTTGGCGTCGGCCTCGTTGCTGACGCGGGCGGTCTCGGCGATCAGCGCCTTCTCGCGCGGCGTCAGCGGCCGCACCTTCTCGAAGATGCCGTCGATCGCGGGCGTGTTGCCGTCCGGCGTGACCAGGGTCTGCAGCGCCGCGACCAGCCGCCAGGCGGGGCTGTCGACCTGGGCCTTGAGGCTGGAATGGACGTCCTTCTTCGGCCCGCGGCCCCATTTCTCGCCGCTGGCGACGAGCTCCATCTCGATCACGCCCTTGGCGCCGAGATTGATCTGGACGCTGCCGTCCGGATCCTGCCAGCCCGAGGGAATGATCACGCCCTCGCACTTGCGGAGCGCGGCAAGCACCTCGGGGCGGCGCACGATCTGGTGGAAGTGGGGCGAGCCGATCTCCTCCTCGCCCTCGGCGATCAGGACGAGGTTGACGGGCAGCTTGCGGCCGGCGGCTCGGAAGGCGTGGAGGGCGGCGAGGAAGGCGCCCTCGGGGCCCTTCTGGTTCACCGCGCCGCGGCCCATCATGATCTTGCCGAAGCCGGGCTTGTCGAGCAGACGCGCCTCGAGCGGCGGCGACGACCATTCCTTCGGGTCGAACTGCTTCACGTCGTACATGAAATAGATGCCCATGGTCCGCTTCGCGCCGGCGTCGAGCGTGGCGAACACGCCGGGATGGCCGTCGGTCGGGACCTTCGCGACATGCTGGAAGCCGGCGTCGCGGGCGAGGCGCACCATGTAATCGGCGCCCTGCTCCATGTTGAGGTTCTCGGCGGCGATCGAGGGATTGCGGATCCAGTCCTGGATGCGCCGGACGCTCTCGTCATGGCCCGCCTCGACCGCCTTGCGGATCGCGGCGAGGTCTCCGGACGCGGCGAGGGCGGCGCCGGGGGCGAACAGCATCGCTCCGGCCGCGGCGCCTTTCATCAGAGTGCGGCGGTCGGCCTGGAAGCGCGGTTCGTCGTGCATGCAATTCCCCCTCGGTAAGCCAAAGTGGACAGTAAAGGACGAAACGGGGATAGCGTCCAGCCTGATGCGCTATTTCCTGGACACCGAATTCAACGGCTTCGGCGGCGAGCTGATCAGTGTCGCCCTGGTGCCCGAACATGGCGACGAGGAGCTCTACGTGCTGCTTGACCTGCCCGACGTCCTCCATCCCTGGGTCGAGCGCAACGTCGTCCCCTACCTGCGTTCGGTGCCGCCGCAGCTCGAGCCGCGCCCGATGTCGCGGCTGGAGGCGGCGGCCGAGATCGCGCATTATCTGCAGCACGACAATGACGCGCTGATCGTCGCCGACTGGCCGGACGACATCGCCTATTTCTGCCATCTGCTGGTCACCAAGGCGGGCGACATGGCGCCTGTCGGCAGCCTCCGGTTCGAGTTCGTCAGCAGCCCCGGCTTCTCCACCGCGGCGATCAGCAAGGTGCCGCACAATGCGCTGCACGACGCGCGCGCTCTGCGCGACTTCGTGCTGGAGTGGCAGGTCTAGCCCAGAGTCCAGTCGAGGAAAAGCATCAGCGCCAGGCCGAACATCAAAGCGCCGGTGGCCATTTCCTGGCGCCGCTCGCGGTGCATTTCGGGCGTGATCTCGCTGGTGACGACCCAGATCATCGCGCCGGCGGCGAAGCCGAGACCCCAGGGCAGCAGAGGCTCCGCGATCGACACTGCGGCGATGCCGAGAAAGCCACCGATCGGCTCGACCAGTCCGGTCAGCATCGCGGCAACGAAGGCATAAAGGCGGCTGTAGCCGACCGAGGCGAGCGAGACCGCCACCGCCAGCCCCTCGGGGATGTTCTGCAGGCCGATGCCGATCGCGGTGGCGGTGCCGTTGTCGATCGCGCCGCCGCCGAAGCTGACGCCGACGGCGAGCCCTTCGGGAAAATTGTGCAGCGTGATGGCGATGACGAACAGCCAGATGCGGCGCAGCGTCGACACGCTTGCACCCACGCCGGCGCCGGCGCGGCTGGTGAAGACGTCGTGCGGGGCGTAGCGGTTGACCGTCTGCAGCACTATGCCGCCGAGCAGGATCGCGGCGCAGATGACCAGAGCGGCCGTGGTCGGAGTGCCGCCCTGCTCCGCGACCGCCTCGAGCCCCGGGATGATCAGCGAGAAGAAGGAGGCGGCGAGCATGACGCCGGCCGAGAAGCCGAGAAAGGCGCTCTGCAGCCGGGGCGAGATGCTGCGGATTGCGAGCACCGGCAGCGCGCCGACGGTGGTGGCCATGCCCGCGGCGAAGCTGGCGCCTGACGCCGTCCAGATCAGTTGCCAATCCATCTAGGGACCGGTCGTATCGCACGCCGTCTGCTTTTCAAGCTCGGCGTTGAGCTCGGCGCCGATCAGCAGGATGTAGGCGGACAGATAGAGCCAGGTCAGGAACACGATGACGGCTCCCAGCGACCCGTAGGTGGCGTTGTAACTGCCGAAATTCGCGACGTAGAAGCCGAAGGCGAGGGTCGCGGCCAGCCACACCAGAGTGGCCGCAATCGAGCCGGGCGAAATCCAGCGCCACTTCGCCTTGGGGCGGTTCGGCGCATAGCCGTAGATGACGGCGATGACGAAGGTGACCGCCGCCGCGGCTGCGATCCAGAACAGGCTCTTCAGCAGCCCACGGACGAAGGGCGAGGAGAAGGGCAGCAATGCCTCCAGCGCAGCCAGCGCCGAGATCGCAATGATGCCGGCGAGCAGGGCGACGACCGCGCCGAGCGTGATCAGAACCGCCAATGCGGTCGTGCGGAGGAAGCCGCGATCCTCGGCGACGCCGTAGACGACATTGAGAGCGGTGATGATCGACTTCGCGCCGCGCATCGCGCCGTAGATGGCGATCAGCAAGGCGAGCAGGAGCGCGAAGCCCTTCTGGCCGGTCGCGGTGCCGACCATCGACTGCATCTGCTCGCCCACGATACGCGCGACCTCGGGCGGCATCACCCGCGTCAGCGCCTGGAAATGCTCCACGACCGAAGCGGGGTCGGCCACCAGCCCGTAGGTCAGCACCAAAATGCCCAATAAAGGCACGAAGGCGAGGAAAGCGTAGAAGGCAACGCCCGCGGCGATCAGATTGAGATTGTCGCGGGACGCTTCCTTCCACGTGCGGACGAGCACCTGCTTCCACCCCTGCCCGGAAATCTCGGCCGGCGTCGCCGCGCGACACTCGGTGGTGGATGCAGCCATGCTCAGTCTCCCGTCGGCAGCTAGAAGCGGCGCGGCCCGGCGAGGGTTCCGGTCGCCCGGGAAACATTTTGCCCCCGGGGGATTGTCCGCGGATGGCAGCGGGCGTGGGTTTCCAGCTTCGGATCGATCAAGAGGGCGATTTGCGCCGCATCGCCGTGACCGCGGAGGGGCGCAGGCTGGACTATCGGGTGCACGGCCCGGATCAGAATAGCTGGCGCGCCTTTTTCGCGCGCCTCGCCGACGATTTCGGGACGCGCAAGCCGGGCAGCCATGCCGAGCGCGCCCCGGCGCCCTCGAACCCGGGCTTGCAGCCGCTCCTCACGCAAAGCGTGTCGCCGGAGATCCTCTACGGCTACGGCGATCCGTGGGTCTTTCATGCGGACGGCGCTTATTATCTGGCGGCGACGTCGAACGATGCGCCCGCCGCCTTTCCGATCCTGCGCTCGCAGGATCTGCGCGCGTGGAGCTTGGCGGGCTTCGCCTTTCCGGAAGGCGCGACGCCGGCCTGGGCGACGACAGGCTTCGGCGTCGGCGACTTCTGGGCGCCCGAGATCATCCGCAGCGGCGACCGCTACATCCTCTGCTTCTCGGCACGGCAGCAGTCGCGCGAGCTGGCGATCGGCCTTGCCTGGTCGAACCGGCCGGAAGGGCCGTACGAAGCGGCGCCTCAGCCGCTGCTGACCGGCGGCGTGATCGACTCGCACCTGTTCGCCGATCGCGACGGCAGCCTCTATCTCTATTGGAAGGAGGACAATAACGGCCGCTGGCCGTCGCTGCTGGCCGAGTTGCTGCATCGCCGACCGGGGCTGGCGGACCAGATCTTTCCGGCCGAGGAGGATCGCCGCACGGCGTGCTTCCTTGCCTCGCTCTGGCCGTTCGCCGCCGCCCGCGAGCCGATGGAGCGCTTTTCCATCCTCCAGCTGTTGATCGAGGCGGTGAGCGACGATCTCGCCGGCGTGGAGGCGCGGCTGCGCGGCATCGCCGGCGAGGAAGCGGCGATCGCTCCGATCGTCCAGGCCTTCCGCACCCCCGTCCGCGGACAGCGCCTGTCGCCGGATCTTCGGCTCGTGGACGAGCCCTTCCCGGTCATCGAAAACGACCTGCCGTGGGAGGGCGCGCTGATCGAGGGCATGTGCCTGTGGGAAGCCGGCGGGCTTTATTATCTCATTTATTCGGCGAACGATTTCTCCACCGCGAATTACGGCATCGGCTATGCGGTGGCGCCCGGCCCGCGAGGTCCCTTCCGCAAGGCGGGCGCGCCGCTGATCCGGTCCACCGCCGAATGGTGGGGCCCGGGCCACCCCTCCGTCGCCGCCGGCCCGGACGGGCAGCCGACCCTCTTCCTCCATGCCTATCCAGCCGGGACGAGCGGCTACAAGAGCTTCCGCGCCGTGCTCGCGGCGCGGCTGCGGCTCGCAAGCGGGCGCATCGCGCTCGATCCCGCTCCGCTCGGCTGACGCATCCGCAACGACTTGCCTTCGCCGGGAGCGGCTTCCATGCTGCGGCCGAAACCAAAGGAGTATCCGATGCGTCGTGCCCTGTTCCTGTCGCTGCCCCTCCTGCTCGCCATTCCCGCTTCGGCGCACGACACGGTCGGCGACGTCGACCGGTTGCGCCACGAGCAGATGCTGGTGCTCGACACCCATCTCGACACGCCGGTCCTGTTCGAGCGCAACGGCTGGAATTTCGACGAGTGGCACGAATATGGCTTTGACCACAGCCAGGTCGATCTGCCGCGCATGGAAGCGGGCGGCCTCGATGGCGGCTTCTTCGTCATCTATACGCCGCAGGGCGAGCTGACGCCGGCCGGCTTCCAGCAGGCGCGGGACAGGGCATTGATGCGCGGCCTCGCCATCCAGCGCGTGGTCGCCCAGAATCGCGACAAGATGGAGCTGGCCTACACGGCCGCCGATGCGGAGCGGATCCACAAGAGCGGCAAGCGCATCGTCTATCAGTCGATCGAGAACAGCTATCCGCTCGGCAACGACCTGTCGCTGCTGAGCACCTTCTACCGGATGGGCGTGCGCATGGCCGGGCCGGTCCATTCGAAGAACAACCAACTCGCCGACAGCACCACCGACAAGCCGCGCTGGAACGGGCTCAGCCCGCTCGGCAAGCAATGGGTCGCCGAGATGAACCGGCTCGGCATGGTGATCGACGGCAGCCATTCGTCGGACGCGGCCTTCGACCAGCTGCTCGCGCTGTCGAAAACCCCGATCATCCTGTCGCATTCGGGATCTAAGACGCTTTACGACCATCCCCGCAACATCGACGACGAGCGGCTGCGCAGGCTCGCCAAGGCAGGCGGCGTGATGCAGATCAACTCGGTCTTCCTCGCCGCCAGCGACAATTCGCCGGAGCGGAGCGCGATCGAGAAGCGCAAGGCGAAGTGGCTCGACCTCACCGCCGCGCAACGCCGCCAGCTGATCGCCGACCAGGCGGCGCTGGACGCCAAGCAGCCGGCCATGACCGGCGACTTCGACCTGTTCATGAAGAGCATCCTTCACGCCATCAAGGTGATGGGCGTCGATCATGTCGGCCTCGGCGCCGACTGGGACGGCGGCGGCGGCCTCAACGGCATGCAAGACATCACGATTTTGCCGAGGATCACGGCGCGGCTCCACCAGGCCGGCTATTCGGACGCGGACATCGAGAAGATCTGGAGCGGCAACCTGCTGCGCGTGATGCGCGCGGCCGAAAAGGGCGCGCAGAAATCCTGATCCGCCCGCGGGTCCGATAAAGTCGAAAAAACGCCCAAGCGGGGGTCTTGAAGGCCGAAAATGGCCTTCCTAGATTCCCGCCGTCGGGTGGCCAAAAGGTGCCCGACGACGGGGCGTCCTGCTCTGCCGAACGCCCCTCATCATCATGTTGCTCAATGGAGGATGTGATCATGAGAAGCGCTTTTGACTTTACCCCCTACCGCCGCAGCACGGTCGGCTTCGACCGGCTGTTCGACTTCCTGGAAAATGCCGCGCGGTCCGAACCGTCGGACAATTATCCGCCGTTCGACCTCGAGAAGGTGAGCGACGACCGCTACCGCGTGACGCTAGCCGTCGCCGGCTTCAGCCAGGACGAGATCGACATCACGGCCCGCCAGAATTTGATGGTGATCGCCGGCCGCAAGGCCGAGAATCGCGGGCGTGACGGCAATTATCTCCACATGGGGATCGCCACCCGGGCGTTTGAGCGCCGCTTCGAGCTCGCCGATTTCGTGCGGGTCGAGAATGCCGAACTCAAGGACGGCCTGCTCACCGTCGATCTGGTGCGCGAGATTCCCGAGGCGATGAAGCCGCAGAAGATCGCGATCAACTCGGGCGCGGCGCGTCCGATCGAAGCCCAGGCCGACGAGACGAGGACGATCGAGGCCGAGGCCGAAGCGGCCTGACCTGACTACCCGGCGCCGGCACCGCCCGGCGCCGGGGCTCCATGGCTGGACGCCGGGACTCGGCGCATTGTAGACCGGGCCGATGTTTGACAGCGACCCGATGACGCCATTCACCTGGAGCGAACTGCTGCTGCGCCTCGGTCTCGCGTCCTTCCTGGGGCTCGCGCTCGGCTTCGACCGCGAAGTGCGCGGCCATGATGCCGGCATCCGCACCCACGCTTTGGTGGCGCTCAGCTCGGCGATGATCATGATCTCGTCGCTGATCGTCTACCAGCAGCTCCGCACCGAGAATTTCGCGCCCGATCCGCTGCGCTCGATCCAGGGCCTCAGCCAGGCGATCGGCTTCATCGCCGCCGGCCTGATCTTCGTCCGGCGCGGCGCGGTCGTGAACATGACCACTGCCGCCAACATCTGGATTGCCGCCGCGGTCGGCATGGCCTGCGGGCTCGGCCATTACCGGGTGGTGGCGGTCGGCTTCGGCTTTGCCTTGGTGCTGCTCACCGCCGTCCGCGCCGTCGAGCGTTTCCTGCCCGGCAAGCATCACGGCGAGAGCTGACATTTTCGTCGCTAAGTTGAGCGGCTTGGTCGCGCGGCGGTCGTCGCCGATTCAGCCCCGGTTTAGGTGAGCTTCGGCAGACCCGAATTTGTTGATGCAAATTTATTTCCGGCAGCGTAAGGACCCGCCGCCGGAAGGGTCTGCAACCGTCTTGTGAGGCGTGCAGCACCACGGTGGGACGAAGGCAAAGACTATGAAGATGAAGCAGAAGCTCCAGAACCCGTTCGCACTGGTCGTCCAGGGTTTCGTCGCCGGCGCGGTCATTTTCTATGCCACTGCGCCCAACGAGCCGCGCAGCGTCTCCACCGAAGAGAGCAGCCAGATCTCGCAGGCGGTCGAAAAACTCCAGGCCTGAACCGAGCGCGCTTGAACCGCGCCGCCGCGCGACTATAGCGGGGCAATGGTTCGCTTTTCGTTCTCCGGACACGATCTGATGGCGCTGCCGCAGGGCGCGCTCTTCTGGCCGGCGCGGCGCGCGCTACTGGTGGCGGACCTCCATCTGGAAAAAGCGAGCTGGTTCGCGCGGCTGGGGCAGATGCTCCCTCCTTATGATTCGATCGCGACGCTGACCGAGCTGAGCGCGATCGTCGAAGCGACCGGCGCCGGCGAAATCTGGTGCCTGGGCGACAGCTTCCACGACCGCCACGGCTGCGACCGGCTGCCCGCCCCGGCGCGCGAGCGGCTGCTCGCGCTCACCGCGGCGACGCGCTGGACCTGGATCACCGGCAACCACGATCCCGGCTTCGCCGACCATTGCGGCGGCGAGATCGTCGAGGAGGCCGAGGTCGACGGGCTGCTGCTGCGGCACCAAGCCGATCCGGCGGAGACTCGGCCCGAACTGTCCGGCCACTTCCACCCCAAGTTGCGGATCACGCAGCGCGGGCGGCACATTTCGCGCCGCTGCTTCGTCGCCACCGACCGCAAGCTGATCCTCCCCGCCTTCGGGTCGCTCACCGGCGGGCTCGATGCCTGCCATCCCGAGATCATCCGCGCCGTCGGCGGGTCCGCCGAAGCTTTGGTGCCGGTGGCAGACCGGCTGCTCCGCTTCCCGATCGCGGCCTGAGCGTCAGGCGGGGGCGAAGCGCATCGCCACGCCGTTCATGCAATAGCGCTTGCCGGTCGGGCGCGGCCCATCGTCGAAGACATGGCCGATATGGCCGCCGCAGCGGCGGCAATGGACTTCGGTGCGCTTCATGAAAAAGCTGTTGTCGGCGCGCAGGCCGACCGCATTGGGCAATGGCTTCCAGAAACTCGGCCAGCCGGTGCCGCTGTCGAACTTGGCGGCCGAGCTGAACAAAGGCAGGCCGCAGCCGGCGCAGACGTAGAGCCCGCGCCGCTTCTCCTTGTCGAGCGGGCTGGAGCGAGCGCGCTCGGTCTTCTCGCCGCGCAGCACCGCATATTGCTGCGGGGTGAGGCGCTTCTTCCACTCGGCGTCGCTGAGGTCGATCTCGAACTTGCCCTCGCGGGCGTAGGAGGTCCGCTCGCCGAACAGCAATGCGCCGCCGCCGAGCAGGCCGACGCCGCCGAGGCCGAAAAGGGCACGCCGATCGATCTTCATTGCTCCGTCTCCGCCGCCTCCTTGCCACGCGCGTCCTGAACGGGGGCTTGCGCGAGCCGGGCGCGGAGGAGGCCGCGGACCGCGTTGCCGATCAGGAAGCCGCCGGCGAGATCGGCCGGGGCGAGGTCGCCTTCCTCGGCGTCCCCCTGCTCGATCAGGCGCTGGCGGAGGATGCCGGGGAGGAGGCCGCGCGCCAGCGGCGGGGTGACGAGCGTGCCGCCGCGCTGGACGAAGATATTGGTGAAGCTGCCCTCGGTGAGGAAGCCGTCGTCGTCGACGAAGACGACCTCGAACGCATCGCTCGCGCGCCGGGCCTCGTCGTAGAAGGTGCGGTCGCTGGTCTTGTGGCGGAGGCGGAAATCGTCGGCCGCGACCGGGCGCTGCGCCAGCGCGACCGTCACCGCCCGGTGGATCGGCTGGGGCGCCGGCGCGCTCTCGATCGCCACCGTTCCGGCACGGGAGAGCAGGAGCCGCACCTTCTTCGGATCGCGGTGGCGGAAGGTGGCCGCCTGGATTTCGTTGCGGACATCGTGCCGGTCGAAGCGGAAGTCGAAGGCCTGGGCGCTGTGCTTGAGGCGGAGCAGGTGCCGCTCGAGGTCCATGATGCCGTCGCGCGGGTCGAACCGCATCGTCTCGATCAGGTCGAAGCTCCTGCGCGTCGCCACAAACTTTCCCTTCGCCAGACATTCGCGCCATTCGTCGCCGGCGCGGCTGTCCGCAACAATCCCCGAACCAAGGCCGATGATCGCCCGATCCTCGCCCGCCTTGATGGTTAAGGTGCGGATCGCGACATTGAAAGTCGCTTCTCCGCCGGGCGCGATATGGCCGATCGAGCCGGTGTAGGCGTGGCGGGGGCCGGCCTCGATGTTGGCGATGAGCTCCATCGCGCGGATCTTGGGCGCGCCGGTGATCGAGCCGCACGGGAAGATCGTCTCGAGCACGTCGACGGCGTCGCGCCCTTCCTCGAGCTCGGCGACCACCGTCGAGGTCATCTGGTGCACGGTCGGGTAGGTCTCGACCTCGAACAGGGCCGGGACCTTGACGCTGCCGGCTTTCGACACGCGCGAGAGATCGTTGCGGAGGAGGTCGACGATCATCAGATTCTCAGCGCGCTGCTTGGGGTCCTCGCGCAAGGCCGCGGCCGCGGCTTTGTCTTCGGCGGGGTCCGGGCGACGGGTGGCGGTGCCCTTCATCGGGCGGGTCGTCAGGCGGCCGCCTTCGAGCGCGAAGAAAAGCTCCGGCGAGAAGGAGAGCAGCCAATGCTCGCCGGTGAAGACGATTCCGCCATGGCCGGCGCGGGCCTGATCGCGAAGCGCGGCATAGAGCGCGAGCGGGTGGCCGGCCGTGCGGACCTCGGCGGCGAAGGTGAGATTGGCCTGGTAGACATTGCCCGCCTCGATATGCGCCTTCACGCGGGCGACCGCGGCCTCATAGCCCGCGCGCTCGATCCGGGGCCGGGCCGGGCCCGACCAGGCGCCGGCCGGATCGGGTAGCAACGTGTCGGGGGAGTCGATCGCCTCGGAGCGTTCGAACAGGCCGAACCATAGCAAGGGGGGCTGATCGGCGGGCGGCGCGGAACAGAGTGGGGTCAGGCGCCCCTCCAGCGCGTGGCCCGCCTCGTAAGCGAGGAAGCCGGCGGCATGGAGGCCGCGCGCCTGCGCCGCGCGGACCTTGCCGAGGCAGTCCGGGATGTCGGCCGGGTCGCGGGTCGCGACGATCTCGACGGGGTTGGCGAGCAGCCGGGCCCTGTCAGCCCCGCTTCGCGCATCGTCGAGCAGGACGAACGGCATCGTGCTATTGCGGTTGCCAAGCAGGGATGCCCGGCCCATCTCGGGCGCATGCGCGCCGGGCGCGCCCGATGCCAGGAGAATTTCGGTGGTTTCCAGTGTCTTCGAGCTGTTCAAGATCGGGGTCGGTCCTTCCAGTTCGCACACTATGGGCCCGATGAGCGCGGCTTGCGACTTTGTCGAGATGCTGTCGGGAAAGGCGCTGCTGGACGGCGTCGAACGGGTCGAGGCCGATCTCTACGGGTCGCTCGCGCTCACCGGCAAGGGCCACGCCACCGACCGCGCCATTCTGCTCGGCCTTTCCGGCCTGCGCCCGGCGTCGATGAATCCCGACGACGCCGACGTGATCGTGGAGGCGGTCCGCGCCACTGGGCGGATGACGCTGGGCGGCCGCCGCGACATCGCCTTCGACGAGCCGCGCGACCTCCGGTTTCTCCAGCGCGAGCGGCTGCCGCACCATTCGAACGGCATGCGCTTCACGGCCTTTGACGCCGACGGGGGGGCGATCGAGAGCAAGATCTATTATTCGGTGGGCGGCGGAGCGATCGTCGACGACGCGGCGATCGCGCGCAACGCGCCGCCCGAGGGCGGCTGGGACATCGCCTTCAACTATCACAGCGCCGATGAGCTGCTCGCCATCGCCGCACGCGAGGGCCTGACGATCGCCGACATCGCGCTGGCCAACGAGCGCGGCCAATATTCCGACGCGGAGATCAGCGGCCGGCTGCACGCAATCGCGCAGGCGATGTCGGCCTGCATCGATCGCGGCATCGGCGCCGAAGGCATCCTGCCCGGCGGCCTCAAGGTGAAGCGCCGCGCCCCGGCCTTGCACAAATTGCTCACCGAGCGCGCCGAGCGGGCGCTTTCCGATCCGCTGACGGTGATCGACTGGGTGAACCTCTGGGCGCTGGCGGTGAACGAGGAAAATGCCGCGGGCGGCCGCGTCGTCACCGCCCCGACCAACGGCGCCGCCGGCATCGTTCCGGCGGTGCTGCGTTACTATCAGCGCTTCACGCCGCGCGCGTCGGACGAGGGCGTCCAGATATTTCTCCTGACGGCCGCCGCGATCGGCTCGCTGTTCAAGGAGAATGCCTCGATCTCGGGCGCCGAAGTCGGCTGCCAGGGTGAAGTCGGAGTCGCCTGTTCGATGGCGGCCGCGGGCCTGACCGCCGTAATGGGCGGGACGCCCGAGCAGATCGAGAATGCCGCGGAGATCGGCATGGAGCATAATCTCGGCCTCACCTGCGATCCGGTCGGCGGGCTGGTTCAGGTGCCGTGCATCGAACGCAATGCGGTGGGCGCGATCAAGGCGCTGGAGGCTTCGCGGCTTGCACTGGTCGGCGACGGCACGCACCGGGTCAGCCTCGACCAGGTGATCGAGACGATGCGCAAGACCGGCCTCGACATGAACGAGCGGTACAAGGAGACTTCGCTTGGGGGCCTCGCCGTGAATGTCGTCGAGTGCTGACCGGAAACCGGAGGGCCGCCCGCCGGTTGTAACGCCGAGGAGGCGGCCATGACCGACACCGGGACCCGCACCGACAGCATCATCGTCGCCTGCCCCGTCGACGGCGCGCTCAACCGCGTGCCACGGATCAAGCTCGGCGACATGCCGCGCTGCGGCACATGCCACAAGCCGCTGTTCCAGTATCGCCCCGTCACCCTCACCGCCGCCAATTTCGACAAGCATGCGACGAAGAGCGACCTGCCTCTGCTGATCGACTTCTGGGCCGATTGGTGCGGTCCCTGCCGCCAGATGGCGCCGCAGTTCGAAAGCGCCGCGAAGTCGCTCGAGCCGCGCGTCCGCCTCGGCAAGCTCGACACCGAGGCCGAACCGGCAATCGCCGCGCGCTTCGCGATCCGCAGCATCCCGAGCCTCGTGCTCGTCCGCCATGGCCGGGAAATCGCGCGCACGGCCGGCGCCATGCCCGTCTCGGCGCTCGTAAAGTGGGTCGAACAGGCGATTCCCGCCACCTGAAACGAGGCGCGTGCCGCTGGTCGAAGCGGGCATGCGCTTGGTCGGACCGAAGCGCCTTTTGCCGAAAGCGCGTGCGCCCCGATCGAAGCGGAGCGGCGCTTCTCCCAAGCCTGCGCTAGCTGGAAGGAGACGGATCGGACACCCCCCGGCCCGCACCAAGGACCGCTCGCCGCGAGCGACATTTCAGGAAGGAGTTTCGAGATGAACCAGTACAAGATCGGAGCAGCCGCCCTCGCCGCCGCCATCGCGACGCTGGGCGTTCCCGCCATGCTGCAGGCCGCCGAACGGCCCACCATCGTCGAAGGCATCGTCGATCGCCCGACCGCCGTGGTCAGCTATCGCGACCTCAACCTCGCCAACGCGGACGGCGTCGATCGCCTCCACGCCCGTGTGCGCCGCGCCGCCGCCCAGCTCTGCAGCGTCAACACTGGCACCAAGCCCCTGAACATCACCTTCGCCGAGAATGACTGCCGTGACGACGCGGTGGCCAGCGCGCAGGACCAGATCGAGATGGCGGTCGCCAAATTCGGCAACACCCAGCTCGCCGCGCTTTCGCAGATCTCCGTTAGCGCCCGCTGACCACCCCCTTTGGCGGGCCATCGGGGCGGCATCCGAAAGGATCGCCGCCCCTTTTTTTTGTGCCGCTGCGGTCGCCGTCATCTCCGCCAGTGTCGTATTGGTCGCGCCGCGCGCGCACTGATCGCTCCAGCCATGGTCCCGGTCGAGCAGAAGGCGCAGCCTCCGGGCATCGCGCCTAGACCGTGATTCGGCAGACGGGCGACGGCTTCGATCCACGATCCCATCCGATCTGCCGGACTTTCGAGCCTGCCGTCGGCACCAACGCGGAAAGGAAGATCGAAATGGACCGCAGCAAATTCGCAGCCGCATTCCTGGCCCTCGCCATGTGCACCCTGATCATCCCGGCCACGGTCGGCAACGGCGACCGCCCGGTCGTCGATACGGTGCGGAGCGCCGCCCTTATCGCCTGACCCGGGTGACGGACGGCAAAGGCGGCTGCTGGCACCGGACCAGGCCGCCCAGTCCGATGGCATCGCTTGCATCCGGCGGCGGCGCCCGCCATGTCCCGGCCATGACCACGCCCCCGATGAAGGCCGCGATCATCCCGGTGACGCCGCTCCAGCAGAATTGCACCTTGCTCTGGTGCACCAAGACGATGCGCGGCGCCTTCGTCGATCCCGGCGGCGACATCGACCGGCTGAAGGCCGCGGCGCAGGCCCAAAGCGTGACGATCGAGAAGATTTTGCTGACTCACGGCCATATCGACCACGCCGGAATGGCCAAGCCGCTCGCCGACGACCTCGGCGTGAAGATCGAGGGGCCGCACCGCGCCGACGCATTCTGGCTCGACCGGCTCGACGAGGACGGCGCCCGTTACGGCATACCGGGCGTGCCGTTCACGCCCGACCGCTGGCTGGAGGAAGGCGAGAGCGTGACGGTCGGCGAGCTCAGCTTCGCGGTCTACCACTGCCCCGGCCACACGCCCGGACACGTCGTCTTCCATCATCCCGAGTCGAAGCTCGCCATCGTCGGCGACGTCCTCTTCCAGGGCTCGATCGGCCGCACCGATTTCCCGCTCGGCAACCATCAGGATCTGCTCGACGCGATCGTCGCCAAGCTCTGGCCGATGGGTGACGACACCGCCTTCATCCCCGGCCACGGCCCGATGAGCAGCTTTGCCCACGAGCGGCGCAGCAATCCGTTCGTCGCCGACCAGGTGCTGGCCCGCGCCTGAAACGGAACGGCGTCGCTGCGGGGGCGTTGTGCCTCCGAAATGAAATCACCCATCCTGATCCTCGCGACCATGTTCGCCCTGGGCTGCAGCGAGATTCCCAAAGATCCCGAAGGAACGCTCGACCGCGTTCGGGTCGAAGGGGTCTTCAAGGTCGGCTTAATCGCTTCGGAGCAGCCGCCCGTTGGCGCCGATCGCAGCCGGCTGCTGGTGGAACGCGTCGGCCAGCAGGCTGAGGCAGAGCCGCAGTTCGAAAAGGGAGCATCCGAACCGCTGCTCGCGAAGCTGGAGGAGGGGAAGCTCGACATGGTGATCGGCGAGCTCGCGCCGGCCAGCCCGTGGGCCAAGGCGGTCACCTTGCTTACCCCGCTCGGCGAGCAGGTCAGCCAGGACGGCCACGTCCACCTCGTGGTCGCGCTGCGCAACGGCGAGAATGCGTGGATCGGCCTCGTCGACCGCGAGGTCCGCGCCGTGGCGGCGATGCCATGACGCGTCCCTTCCCGCCAGAGATAGCCGACGATCTGAAACGCGCTATCCGGCTCGAATATTGGACGATCGGCTGGATGCTGTCGATCATCCTTGTGATGGGCCTTGTGATGGGATCGAGCCAGGCGATGCAGACCGCCTGGATCGAGGATGTGTTGAGCCTCATCCCTGCGATCGTGTTCCTGATAGCCGTCCATTTCGAGAAGAAGGAGCCGACCGATCCCTTTCCGTTCGGCTACCAGCGGGTCCACAGCCTCGCCTTCCTGATCTCGGCGGTCGCGCTCACCATCATGGGCACGGTCCTGCTGTTCGAATCGGCGATGACCCTGGTCCGCCAGGAACATGTCACGATCCCGCCGGTGCGATTGTTCGGCGAGGATATCTGGATGGGCTGGCTGATGATCGGGGCGCTGCTTTATTCGGTCGTGCCGCCGGTCATTCTCGGCCGTATGAAATTGCCGCTCGCGCGCCGTCTCCAGGACGAAGTGCTCCACACCGACGCGCTGATGCAGAAAGCCGACTGGATGACCGGCCTCGCCGGCGTCGGCGGGATCCTCGGCCTCGGCCTTGGCTATTGGTGGGCCGACGCGCTGGCGGCCGGCATCATCTCCTTCAGCATCCTCCAGGACGGCGTTACGGCGCTGCGGATCGCCACGGCCGAGTTGGTCGACGGCGCCCCGCGCGAGCTCGGCAGCACCGGGCCGGATCCGGAAGCCGAGCTGCTGGAGGAGAAGCTCGCCCGCCAATATCCGGGGGCGAGGGTCCGACTGCGGGAGACCGGCCGCTATATCCATGCCGAGGTGAGCGGCGTCGAGCCCGATCGGATCCAGGATCTGAAGGCGCTCTGGCCGGGCGATCCGGAGCGCAGCTGGCGGCTGGCTCAGCTCAGCTTCGTGCCGCCCGACGAGGATGTCGCCACGCCGGCATATGTCACCGGCGCCGGCCGTCCGCGATCCAGATAGGGAATGGCGAGCGCATAGGCGGCGAGCCCGATCAGCACCAGCCAGGTGACCGAAATGCCGACGATTCGGAGCAGGTTGGTGCCGCCACGATCGAGCCCGAACGGATGCGCGAGCCGCGCCAGAATATAGAGAATCGCGACGATCCAGAGCCAGGTGTGGGTGCCGCGGGCATATTCGACCAGACCCAGCAGGATCAGGAAGAAGGGCGTATATTCGACGAAGTTCGCGTGCGCGCGCATGCGGGTGGCGATCGCCGTGTCGCCGCCGTCGCCGATCGAGACCTTGTGGCGCCTCCGCAGCAGGCTCACGCGGAAGCCGAGCCAGACGTTCAGCAGGGCGGCGGCCCCGGCGATGGTGAGCGTGATCGGCAACGTGACCATGACTTGCATCTCCCTGTTCCCCTCCCCAGCTGACACGGGCAGGCGGTGCTTGCAACAGCGGGGAAATTCGCTATAGGCGGCAACGCTCAGAGCGAGCACCCGGCCGCCATGGCCCGCGGCCAATGCGGTCGTTGACCGATTGGCGCCGCAGTTCGCGACCCTTAGACTATCGATTGGAATAGGTGCCAGGATGGCCGTCCCTAAGAGAAAAACTTCGCCCTCGAAGCGCAACATGCGCCGCAGCCACGACGCGCTGACCCCGGTGAACTATCAGGAATGCCCGAATTGTGGCGAACTGCGCCTTCCGCACAATCTGTGCAGCGGCTGCGGTCACTATAACGGCCGCGAAGTCCTGCCGGTCGAAGCCTAACACATTCCGGGAGCGAGACGTTGGGCAGCACGCCACGGATCGCAATCGACGCGATGGGTGGCGATACCGGCCCGGCCGTCATGTTGGCCGGAGCCGCGCGTGCCTTTCGTCGCCGTGCCGATCTCCAATTCCTCGTCTTCGGTGACGAGCCGCTGATTCGCGCCGAGCTCGGCAAGCATCCGCAGCTCGCTCCGGCGGTCGAGATCGTCCATTGCGACGACGTGATCGGCTCCGAAGAGAAGCCGAGCCTGGCGCTGCGCCGCGCCAAGACCAGCTCGCTCGGCCGCGCGATCAACGCCGTCAAGAGCGGCGACGCCAACGCCGCCTTGTCGGCCGGCAATACCGGCGCGATGATGGCGATGGCCAAGGTGGCGCTGCGCACGATGAAGGGCATCGACCGCCCGGCGCTGGCGGCCTTGCTGCCCTCGCTTGGCGAGAACGATCTCGTCATGCTCGATCTCGGCGCGAACACCGAGTGCGACACCCAGAATCTGATCCAGTTCGCGGTGATGGGCGCCGCTTATTCGCGCGTCGTCCTCGATATCGAGAAGCCGCGCGTGCGCCTGCTCAACATCGGCACCGAGGAACTGAAGGGCACCGAGCAGCTCAAGGAGGCTGCGGCCGCCCTGCGCGAGGCCGATTACCTGCGCATGCGCTTCGACGGCTTCACCGAAGGCGACAAATTGTCCCGCGGCGATGTCGACGTCGTCGTGACCGACGGCTTCTCGGGAAATATCGCGCTCAAGACGGCGGAGGGCACCGCCCGCTTCGTCACCGACCTGCTGCGCCGCGCGTTCACCAGCAGCCTGCGCTCGAAAGCGGGCTTCATGCTCTCCAAACCGGCGCTCCACATGCTCAAGGTCCATCTCGACCCCAATAACCACAATGGCGCGGTCTTCCTCGGCCTCAACGGTCTGGTCGTGAAGAGCCATGGCGGCGCCGACGAAAAGGGCATTGCCAACGCGATCCGCGTCGCCGCCCGCATGGTCCGCGAGGACCTGACCCGCAAGATTATCGAGGATCTCGACAACATCGCCCAGCACCGCGCCGCGCGCGAGGCAGCGAAATGAGCCGCCGTTCGATCATCATCGGCACCGGTTCCGCGCTGCCGCGGCGCCGCGTGACCAATGCCGAGCTCGCCGAGCGCGTCGACACCACCCACGAATGGATCGTCGAGCGGACCGGCATCCAGGCCCGCCACATCGCCGCCGACGGCGAGACGACCGCGACGCTGGCGACCGAAGCCGCCCGCAAGGCCCTCGACGCCGCCGGGATCGAGGCCGGCCAGATCGGCCTGATCGTGCTCGCAACGGCCACGCCCGACCAGACCTTCCCGGCCAGCGCCACCCGCGTCCAGACCGCGCTCGGCATCAACGACTGTATCGCCTTCGACGTCGCGGCCGTCTGCACCGGCTTCCTCTACGCGCTGTCGGTCGCCGACAACATGATCAAGGGCGGCATGGCCGATTACGCGCTCGTGATCGGGTCCGAGACGTTCAGCCGCATCCTCGACTGGGAAGACCGCACGACCTGCGTCCTGTTCGGCGACGGCGCCGGCGCGCTCGTCCTGAAGGCCGAGGAGACCGGGGATCGCGGCATCCTCGCCACCCGCCTGCACGCCGACGGCCGTCACAACGACCTGCTGTTCGTCGACGGCGGCGTCTCGACCACGGGGACGGTCGGCAAGCTGCGCATGAAGGGCAAGGAAGTGTTCCGCCACGCGGTGGTAAACCTCGCCGACGTACTCAAGGAAACGCTGGAGGCCGCCGGCCACACGCCCGAAGAGGTCGACTGGGTCGTGCCGCACCAGGCCAACAAGCGCATCCTCGACGCCACCGCCAAGAAGCTCGGCCTTCCGCCCGAGAAAGTGGTCGTGACGGTCGACCAGCATGCCAACACTTCGGCCGCTTCGGTGCCGCTGGCGCTGGATACCGCCGTCCGCGACGGGCGCATCAAGAAGGACGACCTCCTCGTCCTCGAGGCTATGGGCGGCGGCTTTACTTGGGGTGCTGCCGTAATCCGCTATTGACGATTCGATTGCGAAACGATCTTCTGCGCTGCGAGTCGGATGCGGCCAGCAGAGGTCGGGGGGCATCGACATGCGGTTTACCGCTATTGACGGCCGCCCGCCGCAATGCTGATTGCGCCCGACCCTAAGCTATATTATTGTTTTCAACTTATTCCTGGGAGGGGAATGCCATGGCGGACGCAGGTACGATCCGGAAGCCGCAAGCCGGAACGTTGACGCGGGCCGACCTAGCGGACGTTGTCCATCAGGAAATCGGTCTCTCGCGCGCCGATTCGGCCGGCATCGTCGAACGCATCCTCCATCATATGTGCCATGCCCTGTCGCAGGGCGAGAACGTCAAGATCTCCGGCTTCGGCAGCTTCATCCTCCGCGACAAGGGCGAGCGCGTCGGGCGCAACCCGAAGACCGGCGTCGAAGTCCCGATCGCGCCCCGCCGCGTACTGACCTTCCGTGCCAGTCAGATCATGCGCGAGCGGATCGTAGACGGCGACTGAGGCGGTGGCGGACGCGCCCCGCAAGAGCGAGCAGGCCTTCCGCACGATCGGCGAGCTGGCGGACGAACTCGGGGTTCCGCAGCACATCCTGCGCTATTGGGAAACGCGCTTCCCGCAGCTCAAGCCGCTGCAGCGCGCCGGCAATCGGCGTTATTATCGCCCGGGCGACGTCGCTTTGGCCCACCGCATCCACAGCCTGCTGAACCGCGACGGCTATACGATCCGCGGCGTCCAGCAATTGCTCGCCGCTGGCGACGGCGAGCCGGCTACGGCCGCCGCTCTCGCCCCAGCTGCTCCTACTGGCCGGGCCTTTCCGGCCGACGAACTGCGCGCGCTGCGCAAGAGCCTCAAGGACGCGCTCGAAGGCTGAGCGGCCCTGGCCTCAATGCGTGTCTTCGTCCGGGCCGAGATCGGGATCGAGGTCGCGCGGGCGGATGAAGCGCGCGACCCGGCCGATGCCTTCGGCGACGTCCCACCAATGTTCGACCGGCAGGCTGATCTCGGCCAGGGTCGCGGTCGGATATTTGATCAGGATCTCCGCGCGCAGGCGGTCGTCGCCGGCGCCGGTGAGCAGCAGGGCGAGCTGCTCGAGGCCGGGATTGTGGCCGACGATGAGCAGCCGCTCGGCGCTGTCGTCCACCTCGTGGATCACGTCGAGCAGGGTGCCCGTGGAGGCGAGATAGACCCGCTGGTCGTAATCGGGCGCGATCTTCTGCCCATAGCCATCGGACACGTCGTCCAGCGTCTCGATCACGCGCACGGCGGGCGAGGCGACGATCGCGTCGAACGCCAGGCCCTGGGCCTTCATCTCGCGGCCGATCGTCCGCGCAGCCTTGCGGCCGCGCTTGTTGAGCGGTCGGTCGAAGTCGCGGGGAACATCATCGTGCCAGCTCGACTTGGCGTGGCGCAGCAGCGTCAGCGTCTTCATTGCGTCCCTTCGCGGGCTTCCTCTTCTGCCGCCTGATGCCCCAAAGCGGGAGCCGTTGAAAGGCCCGAGCGCACCCGCTCGATCGCTTCGGCCAGCCCGACGCGCCGGATCGCGACTCCGGGCGGGAAGGCGGTGAGCAGCCGCGACGGCGTCGCCGCGGAAAGCAGGACGAACACGCCCTTGTCCTCGCTGCGCCGGATCAAGCGGCCGAACGCCTGGGCGAGCCGGGCGCGGACGACGCGGTCGTCATAGGCCGATCCACCGCCGACCGCGCGGCGGGCGGCATGCAGCACGGTCGGGCGCGGCCAGGGCACGCCCTCCATCACCACCAGGCGCAGAGAATGGCCGGGCACGTCGACGCCGTCCCTGAGCGCGTCGGTGCCGAGCAAGGAGGCGCGGGGATCGTCGCGGAAGATGTCGACGAGGGTGCCAGTGTCGATCGGATCGACATGCTGGGCGAAGAGCGGCAGGCCGGCGCGGGCAAGGCGGTCGGCGATGCGGGCATGGACCGCCTTCAGCCGCTGTATCGCCGTGAACAGGCCGAGCGTCCCGCCCTCCGCCGCCTCGATCAGCCGCGCATAGGCGCCGGCCAGCTGGGCGACGTCGCCGCGCTTCAGGTCGGTGACGATCAGCACCTCGCTGTTGGCGGCGTAATCGAACGGGCTCTCTGCGCTGAAATGCTCCACCGCATGATCGAGGTGGACGGCGCCGGTGCGGGCGTCGGCGGCGTCCCAGCCTTCCGAATTCCGCAAAGTCGCCGAAGTGACGACCACGCCATGGGCGGGCTTCAGGACGGCGTCGGCGAGCGGGCGGGTGGGATCGAGCCAGCGGCGGTGGAGGCCGATATCGAATTCGCGCCCGTCGACCCGCTCGACCGCGAGCCAGTCGACGAAATCGGGATCGGCCGGGCCGCCGATGCGCGCGCCGAGCGCGATCCAGGCGTTGAGCGACTGGACGCGCCAGGTGAGGCCGCCGATCGCGCCTTCGATCCGCGCGCGGGCCTGGGCGTCGAGCCAGTCGGGTGCGTCCTCCAGCACCGCCTCGAGCCTTTTGCCGAGCGCGACCAGCGGACGCAGCAGCGCCTCCATCGCCTCGACCGCGGGCGCGGCCGCCTCGACGATCGCGCCGTCGAGCTCGGCCATCTCGGTTTCGAGGCCGTAGCCGGCGTCCTGCGCCGAGGCGCGGGCGTAAACGGTGCCGCGCACGGCGGCGAGCAGCTTCTCGAGCGGGCCGAACGGCATCCCTTCGGCGATGCGCTGCAGCCAGCCGTCGCCAGTCAAAAGCCCCGCCGCCTGCACCGCCGCTTCGAGCGCCGCGGCGCCGGCCTCGTCATAGGACGCCACGTCGGTGAGGCGCGCGGCAAGACCGCGGCGGCGGCCGCGCGACTTGCCTTCCGGGCCGATCAGCCAGCGGCGCAGCTCGATCGTCTCCTGCCCGGTCAGCGCCGTCGCGAACGTCGAATCGGCGGCGTCGAACAGATGGTGGCCTTCGTCGAACACGATCCGGGTCGGCGCATTTCCGGCGTCGCGGCCGCGCGCGGCGTTGACCATGACGAGCGCGTGGTTGGCGATGACGAGGTCCGCGTCCTGGCTGGCGCGGGTCGAGCGCTCGATGAAGCATTTCCGGTAATGCGGGCAGCCGGCATACACGCATTCGCCGCGCCGGTCGGTGAGCGCGGTCGCGCCGGCGCGACGGAACAGGGTCGGCAGCCAGCCCGGCATGTCGCCGCCGACCATGTCGCCGTCCTTGCTGTAGGCGGCCCAGCGCGCCACCAATTGGGCGAGGATCGCGGCGCGGCCCGCAAAGCCGCCCTGCAGCGCGTCCTCGAGATTGAGCAGGCAGAGATAGTTCTCACGGCCCTTGCGCACGACGATGCGGCGCTTGCGCTCCTGCGCGTCGGGGAAGATGCGCGCGCCCTCGCGGTCGAGCTGGCGCTGCAGCGCCTTGGTGTAGGTCGAGACCCACACCGCGCCGTCGGCCTTCTCCGCCCACAAGGATGCGGGGGCGAGATAGCCCAAAGTCTTGCCGATGCCGGTCCCCGCTTCGGCAAGGAGGAGGTTGGGCTGCCCGTCCAGCTTGCGCGGCGCGAAGGCGGATGCGGCGGTGGCGGCATAATCGCGCTGGCCCTCGCGCGCCTCGGCGCCGCGCCCGGTGAGTCCGGCGAGCCGCTCGACGGCTTCCTCGGGAGCGATGCGCACCGCCTTGGGCTGCGGCCGCGGCGGCTTCTCCTCCCATTCGGGGAGTCGCGAGAACAGCCAGCGTTCGTCGCGCTCGGGGCGCTTCAGCCGCTCGGCCACGGCCGGGGCCCAGGCCCAGCGCAGCCGATAGAGCGATTGGGCCGAAGCCCAGGCGCCCTCGCGCTCCGGCCAGTCGGCGACCGCCATGCGATCGAGCAAGACGGCGGCGGCCTTGAGCAGGAAGGAAGCGGCCTCGCCGTCATCTCTCGGCGGGGCGAGGCCGAGCGCGTGGGCGAACCCCTTGGGCGTCGGCACCGCGAAGCGCGCCGGAAAGACGAAGGCGAACAGTTCGAGCAGGTCGAGACCGGAGAGATCGGGGTAGCCGAGCCGCTGCCCGACCAGCGGCGCGTTGAGCATGATCAGCGGCGTCTCGGCGGCGCGGCCGATCGCCTCGCCGCGGCCGAGCGCGCGGGTCTCGCCGTCCGGAGTCGCGATCCAGATGCCGCCATGGGTTGCGTAGAGCGCGGGATAGAGGAGCGGAGTAGCCACGCCGGACCTTAGCCGCGATCGGAACAGATCGGCAACGCCGGAGTCAGACCAGTCCGTCCGTCTCCACGAAAAGACCGGGGATCGTCAGGCTCTCCGCGCGCTCGCCGATCTGAACGGAACGGTGGTTGCCGTAACCCGCCTCCGACGGCGCCCAGAACTGATGGAGCGTTACCGCCGGAATCTCGACCACCCAATACTCGGGAACGCGATGCTTGGCGTAGAGCGCGAGCTTGTCCTTGAGGTCGAATGCCGCGGAGGAATCGGAAACCTCCGCGATAAGCGCGACCGACTCGAGAGGGGTATAGCCGCTGCCTCTGGCGGCGTCCGTGACAATGATGTCGGGCTCAGGAGCGCTGAACGGCGGCATGGCGACCGTAGGCTCCGATTGCGGCAGGTAGCGCGAGCCAAGCTCCTCCAGCGCCCGACGCAATCTGTAGGTGAGTTCGTTCTTGGCGAAGGAATGCGGCCGAAACTGCCCCTGCATGGCGTAGATCGCCCCCTCGATCAGCTCCGTCTTGGCGTAGCCGTCGAACGCGCCGGAGCGGTCGAGCAGTTCGAACTGCTCGATCGTGAGCTTCACCGGCTGCGGCACGTTGATCGGCTCGACGACGGTCATATCGTTTCCATATCACCTTGCGCGCGGCGGGCGAAGTCGCGAAGAGGCGGGCATGTCCACGCCCACCGTCCCGCAAGAACTCCGCGACGCCGCTCTGGTGTCCAAGGCCTGGCCCTATGAAGAAGCGCGCAAGCTGCTGAAACGCTATCCGAACGGCCCGGACAAGCCGATCGTCTTCGAGACCGGCTACGGTCCGTCGGGGCTGCCGCATCTCGGCACCTTCCAGGAAGTGGCGCGCACCTTGATGGTCCGCCATGCGCTGACCGAGATGGTCGACTGGCCGACCCGGCTGATCGCCTTCTCCGACGACATGGACGGCATGCGCAAGGTGCCGCCGGGCGTGCCGCACCAGGACATGATGCACGAGCATCTCGACCAGCCGCTGTCGCGCGTGCCGGACCCGTTCGGCTGCGGTCACAAGAGCTACGCCGATCATAACAACAATCTGCTCCGGCAATTCCTCGACCGGTTCGGTTTCGATTACGAGTTCATGGCTTCGTCCGACTGCTACAATGGAGGCCGGTTCGACGAGGCGCTGCGGCAGGTGCTGCGCAAATATGACGACATCATGGGCGTCATGCTGCCGACTTTGCGCGAGGAACGCCGCCAGACCTATTCGCCGATCCTCCCGATCAGCCCGATCAACTCCAGGGTGCTGCAGGTGCCGGTCGAGGTGGTCGATGCGGAGGCCGGCATGGTCCGCTACACCGATCCCGCCAGCGGCGAGAGCGGCGAGAGCGTCGAGCAGTCGGTGCTGGGCGGCGGCGCCAAGCTGCAGTGGAAGGTCGACTGGGCGATGCGCTGGGTCGCGCTCGGCGTCGATTACGAGATGTCCGGCAAGGACCTGATCGACTCGGTCACGCAAAGCTCCAAGATCGCGCGCGTGCTCGGCGCGCGACCGCCGGAGGGGTTCAATTACGAGCTCTTCCTCGACGAGAATGGCGAGAAGATCTCCAAGACCAGGGGCAACGGCGTCACGCTCGACGAATGGCTGACCTATGCGCCGGAGGAAAGCCTGGCTTTCTACCTCTACCGCGAGCCCAAGAAGGCCAAGCAGCTTTCGTTCGGGATCATCCCGAAGGCCGTCGACGAATATCAGCAGTTTCTCGCCGCCTATCCCGACCAGCCCTGGGACAAGCGCCTCGGCAACCCGGTCCACCATGTCCATGCCGGCAAGGTGCCGCCGGCGCGGATGCCGCTGACCTTCGCGCTATTGCTCAATCTGGTCGGCGTCGCATCGACCGACGACAAGGACCTGCTCTGGGCCTTCGTGAAGCGTTACGCGCCCGACGTCGCGCGCGACACCCATCCCGAGCTGGACGCATTGATCGGCTTCGCGGCGACCTATTTCCGCGACTTCGTGAAGGATTCGCTGAAGCGCCGCGCGCCCGACGCGACCGAAGCGGCGGCGTTGCGCGACCTCGACGCGCGTCTCGCGGCTCTACCGGCCGACGCCACCGCCGAGGCGATCCAGGACGAGGTCTACGAGGTCGGCAAGTCCCACCCGTTCGAAAGCCTGCGCGACTGGTTCAAGGCGCTCTACGAGACCCTGCTCGGCACCAGCCAAGGGCCGCGCATGGGCAGCTTCATCGCGCTCTACGGCATCGACAACAGCCGCAAGCTGATCGCCGAAGCTTTGGCCTGACCGGCCGGTAGCGGCCGAAAAGCCACAGTCTTCCGGGGATCGAACCGGGGCCGGTTCGTATGGCAACCGCGGGCGCGGTCGCGCGTTTCCCGCTGCGGTCCACCCCTTTCGGACTGATGATCGGCGCTCTGCACCGCATCGGCCGCGTCGCCGCCTCTGGCGCGGCGCGGCCAAGGGTGGTTAGCCGCGCTTGCTGGCGATCCAGTCGTCGATCTTGGTCTCCAGCACCGCCAGCGGCAGCGCGCCGGTGCCAAGCACCTGCTCGTGGAATTCGCGAATATCGAAACGAGGCCCAAGCGCCTGCTCCGCGCGGGCGCGCAGCTCGCTGATCTTGAGCTGGCCGATCTTGTAGGCCAGCGCCTGGCCTGGCATCGCGATGTAGCGCTCGGTCTCGGCGGTAGCGTTGCTGCGGCCGCGCGAGCTGTTGTCGAGGATATACCGGATCGTCTGGTCGCGGCTCCAGCCCTTGGAATGGATGCCGGTGTCGACGACCAGCCGTATCGCGCGGAACAGCTGCGAATCGAGATAGCCGAAATATTGGTAGGGATCGGTGTAGACGCCGAGTTCCTTGCCTAAAGTCTCGGCATAGAGGCCCCAGCCTTCGACATAGGCGGTGTTGCCGCCGAAACGCTGGAAGTTGGGCAGCGCTTCATTCTCCTGCGCGAGGCTGATCTGGAAATGGTGTCCGGGCGCGCCTTCGTGGAGATAGAGCGTCTCCATGCCGGGCGTGGTGCGCGACGGCAGATCGTAGGCGTTGAAATAGAAGACGCCGGGCCGCGATCCGTCCGGCGTACCGGGATTGTAGGAGCCGCGGGCGGCGCCCTTCTCGGTGAGGGCGGGCACGGGGCGGATCTCGAGCGGCGCCCTGGGCAAAGTCGAGAAGAGCCTGGGCAGAGTAGCGTCGAGGCGCTTGCCGATCGCGACATAGCCCTGCTGCAGCGCCTCGCGCGAGGCCGGCTTGAATTTCGGATCGGTGCGGATGTGCTCGAAGAATTCCTTGAGGGTGCCTTTGAAGCCGACCTGCGCCTTCACCTCCTCCATTTCGGCATGGATCAAGGCGACGTTGTCGAGCCCGATCCTGTGGATCTGGTCGGGTGTCATCTTGGTCGTGGTGCTGGTCTCGACCAGATAGGAATAGAGCGCGGGCCCGCTTTTCATGTCGCCGAGGCCGACGCTCGTGCGGGCCTGCGGCAGATAGTCCGTCTTGATGAAGTCGCGCAGCCGGGTCAGCGCCGGCCGGATGTCGTCGCGGATCGTCGCGGCATAAGCGGCCTTGAGCCGGGCCTGGCCGGCGGCAGGGATCTCGGCCGGGAAGTTGGCGGCGGGGCGGTAGAAGCTGCTGCCCTCGACGCCCTCGACGAGCATCGCGTCGAGTTGTTCGACGACATTGTCCATCACCAGCTTCGGCTGGACGATGCCGGCGGCGATGCCCTGTTTCATCCGCGCGATCGATCCGTCGACCATGCGCACGAAATCGGGCACGCGCTTCAGGCCGTTCTCATAATCGGCGACCGTCTTGTAGGGCGCGACGCCCTCGCCCGAGCTCAATTCTGCGAAATTGGCGTGGAAGCCGCGGAAATGATCGATCGGCCGGACCGCGCTGGCGAGGAAGATCTCGCCTTCGAGCCCGCGCAGGTCGATCTCGCGCTGCCATTTGAACACGTCGTAGGAGACCCGCTCGCTGGGCGAGAGCGCCTCGCGATCGATGCGGGCGAGCGCGGCAAGCTCGCTGCGCGCCGCCTTGCGCTCGGCGTCATAATAAGCGTCGCTGACATAGTCGCCGTAGCGGTCGGCATAGCGCATGTCGCCGCGGTAGAGGCCGGCGACCGGGTTGCGCTCGAGATTGCCCTGGTCGCTCGCGGCGAACAAAGCGGCGAGCGCCTGCGACGGGCTCTCCGCGGCGGCGGCCGTGGCGGGTGCGACGGTTGCGGGGGTCTGCGCGCAACCGGCGAGCAAAGTGGCGGCACCGCACAGGAGCAAGCCGAGGGTCTTCATGTCTGCGAACCTTTCGAAGGGAGGGCGCCGCTCCCGGGCGGGAGCGGCGCTTCAAGGGATCAGGCCTGCTTGGTCGCGATCCAGTCGTCGATCTTCTTTTCCAGCGCGGTGAGCGGCAGCGCGCCGGTCATCAGCACCCGCTCGTGGAACTCGCGGATATCGAACTTGGGCCCGAGCGCCTTCTCGGCGCGGGCGCGCAGCTCGAGGATCTTGAGCTGGCCCATCTTGTAGGCGAGCGCCTGGCCCGGAATCGCGATGTAGCGCTCCACCTCGGCGGTGGCGTCGGTTTTGCCCATCGAACTGTTGTCGAGCATGTATTTGATCGCCTGATCGCGGGTCCAGCCCTTGGCGTGGATGCCGCTGTCGACCACCAGCCGCATCGCGCGCAGCATCTCGTCGTCGAGGCCGCCGAAACGCTGGTAGGGGTCGGTTTCCATGCCGAGCTCGTCCCACAGGGTCTCGGCGTAGAGGCCCCAGCCCTCGGAGAAGGCGGTGTTGCCGCCGAACCGCATGAAATTGGGCAGCGCCTCATTCTCCTGGGCGAGGCTGATCTGGAAATGGTGCCCCGGCGCGCCCTCGTGCAGGTAGAGCGTTTCCATCCCCGGCGTCGTCCGCGACGGCAGATCGTAGGTGTTGTAGTAGAAGACGCCCGGGCGCGATCCGTCCGGCGTGCCCGACTGGTACGAGCCGCCGGCATCGGTCTTCTCGCGATAATCCGGCACCGGCCGGATCTCGAGCGCGGTCTTGGGCAGGGTCGAGAAGAGCTTGCCGATCCGCGAATCGACGGTCTTGCCGATCTCGTAATAGCGGGCGGTCATCCACTCCTTGGACGCGGGCTTGAACTTCGGGTCGGTGCGGATGTGCTCGAAGAATTGCGCCAGCGTCCCCTTGAAGCCGACCTTGTTCTTGATCGTCTCCATTTCGCCGCGGATGCGGGCGACCTCGCTGAGGCCGAGATTGTGGACATAGTCGGCGGTGAGCGGCAGCGTCGTATTCTGCTCGATCAGGAAATTGTAGAGCGCCGGGCCGCCCTTCATGTGGACGAGACCCACGCCGTCGCGCGACACCGGCAGATATTCGTTCTTCAGAAAGTCGCGCAGGCGCGTCAGCGCCGGCCGGATCTCGTCGCGGATGACGGCGGCATGGGCCGCGCGCAGCCGCGCCTGATCGGCGGCGGACATCCCGTCGGGGAATTTCTTGACCGGGCCGTAGAAGGTCGAGCCCTCGACGCCCTGGTTGAGCTGCAGGTTGAGCTGGTCGACCATGTTCTGGACGACCAGCTTGGGCTGGACCACGCCGGACTGCATGCCCTCGCGGAAGCGGCCGATCGCGCGGTCGATCAGCACCGGATATTGGTGGTGGCGCTTGAGGTTGTCCTCATAGTCCTTGACCGTCTTGAAGGGCGCCGCGCCCTGGCCCGAGGCGAGATCGGGATAGAAGGTGTGGAAGCCGAAGAAATGGTCGATCGGCCGCACCGCGGTCAGCGCCAGCATGTCCGGAGCGAGCGCGCGCAGGCCCATCTCGGTCTGCGAGCGGAAGACGTCGTAGGCGATCTGGTCGGTGGGGTTGAGTGCGCTGCGATCGATGGCCGCGAGCTGCGCCAGCTCCTTCTCGCCGGCCGCGCGTTCGGCATTGTAATAAGCGTCGGTGATGCCGTCGCCGAGCTGGTCGGCGTAGCGCATGTCGCCGCGGAACAGGGCATTGATCGGATTGCGGCGGAGATTGTCCTCGTCGCTCTGCTTGAACAGAGCGTGCAATTGCTCGGAAGCGCTCGCCTGGCTGGCCGCGGATGTGGCAGCGGGTGCCGGAGCGGCGTCCCGCGCGGGCGCCGTATCGGTGGTGGCGCAGGCGGCGAGCAGCAAGATGCACGCGGTCGCCGCGAGCAGGGGCGCTTTCGAGGTCATTGATATCCTTCCCGATTGTGTGTTGTCCTTCTAATACGCGCGCCGGGGCCGGGCAAGCGAGCGCCGCAACGAAAAACGGCCCGGAGCATCGCCCTGGGCCGCCTTCACTCGCTGGGCGAGATGAGCCGTTACCAGAAGAAGTTGCGGATCACCTCGACGACCCGGCCGCGGCGGACGTCGACCAGCAGGACGTCGTCATAATGCCGCACCCAGCGCAGGCCCGGGCGCGCGGCCGGCAGGCGGTAGCGATAGGGGTCGGCGATCACGTAGCGCGAGCCGTAATAGCCGTTCCCGATCGCCAGCCCCGGACGGAAGGTCCGGTAGGCGAAGGGCGAGCGAAAGTGGCCGCGCGCATAGAGCTGGCGATTGCCCTGGCGATACTGGCGCCAGTCGCGGCGATCCTGCCGGTCCTCGCGCAGTTCGCGGCGCGCCTCGCGCACGTCGCGACGCTCCCTGCGGATGTCGTGGCGATCGCCACTGCGCTGCGCCTGGCGCAGATCGCGCTGCTCCTCGCGCACGTCGCGGCGGTCGCGCTGGATCTCGGCGCGGGACTGGGCCGCTGCCGGGGCAGCGGCGGGAAGGACGGTGGCGGCCATCAGGCCCATGATGATCAGTTTACGCATGACACGGACTCTCACGCGTCGGTCATAGCCTCGAACCATCCGGGGCCCTGCCGACATGAGCCGCTTGTGACAGGGACGAACTGAACCGTGCTCGAATGCGTCGGTCAGCAACCAGAAAGGCGGGCGGTCACGTCCAGGGGCGCTCGCGATACCATTTCGTGATGATATATTTCACGCCGGCCTCGACCGGCATGCCCTGGTGGACCGAAAGGTCGTTGGGCTCGCCTGCGGGATCGAGGTTGTTCCAGGCGAGGAGGTTGCCGCGGCGCGGCGCCACCTTGATGCCGGCCTTGGGAAAGAAGGTCTGGCCGCCCGCCTCGGGCTTGTTGAGGAACACCATCGCGGTCCAGGTGCGCTGGCCCCCATTCTTCTCCTGTGCCGGCCAATAGGGCTCGCTGGTGAAGAAGAAATCGTGGTGCGGCTTGAACTGCTGCCCGACGGCGTAGCGCTGCCCCTGGATGGTCTCGCCATGGGCGGGCTGGATGCCCATCAGGCCCGCGATCTTGGCTTCGACCGCCTGCACCGCGGGGTTGCGCGGATCGAGGTTGCAGCTCTCGCTGGTCCGAAATTCGGGATCGGGATGATCGGCGAGCAATTGCGAGGGCTGGCGGCCGACGTCGATCAACGCGATCAGGGCTTCGCATTCCGCCGCATCGAGGAAGCCGGGCACGACGAAGATGTCGAGGCCGGTGGCAGGGAGCTTGAGCGCACCCGGGGTGCGGCCGAGCCGGTCCCGAACCCATGATCCGATCTCGGCCTTGTACATGTTTTTCGGCTCAATCGACGGTGCGGCCGCGCACCATGACATAATCGACCTTTTCGAGGATGCGAACATTCTCGAGCGGGTCGCCGGTGACGGCGATGATGTCGGCCGAATAGCCCGGCGCGATGCGGCCGACCTGATCGTCGAGGCCGACCAGCTTCGCCGCGGAAGTGGTCGCGGAAACGAGCGCCTCGCGTGGCGTCATGCCCGTCTTCTCGATGAGCTGGGCAAACTCCTCGGCATTGCGGCCGTGCTCGGACACCGCCGAGTCGGTTCCGAACACCACCGGAATCCCCGCCGCACGGGCGGCGCGGGCCGCCTTGCCGACCTCGTTCAGCGTCATCCGGACCTTGGCCGCCACCGCCGGGGTGAAGCCGCCCTTCTCCAGCGTCTCGCGGATGCCCGTATAGGCCATCAGGGTCGGGACCAGCACGGTCCCCGAGGCCTTCATCGCCTGGATCGCCTTGGCATCGGCGAAAGTGCCGTGCTCGATCGAATCGACGCCCGCGCGCGCCGCAGCCTCGACGCCGCGCGCGCTGTGGGCGTGCGCCGCGACCTTGAGGCCGAGCGAATGGGCGGTGTCGACGATCGCCTTCATCTCGTCGTCGGTGAAATGCTGGCCCAGGCCGCGGGCCTGCTGCGATAGCACGCCGCCGGTGGCGGTGATCTTGACGAAATCGGCGCCGGCGCGCGAGGCCTCGCGGACGCGGGCGGCGCATTCGGCGGCCCCGGTGCACGTATTGCCAGCCGCGAGCGCGTTGACGACTTCGGGCCGGAAGCCGGTGATATCGCCATGGCCGCCGATGATGGAGACGCCGGCGCCGGCCGCGACGACGCGGGGACCGACAATCTTGTCCTCGGCGATCGCGCGGCGCAGGGCGAACCCGACCTCGGGCGCCGAGCCGCAGTCGCGCACGGTCGTGAAACCGGCGAGCGCCGTAATGCGGGCGTTCTTGGCGCCCACCAGGGTTGCATATTCGTCCGTGTCGACGGCCTCCCGCCAGAAATCGCCGCCTGGATCGCCGGAGAGGTGGACGTGGGTGTCGATCAGGCCTGGGAGGACGGTCTTGCCGGAAAGGTCGACGAGGCGCGCGCCGGCCGGGGCGGGCGTCAGGCCGGAAGCGACCGCGGTGATGCGACCGTCGACGATGGTGATGGTCGAAGGCCCCGAAGCCGGCTTCGCGGGGTCTGCGATCAGCCGCCCGGCGTGGACGACCACGGTCTCGGCGGCGGCGGGAGTGGCTGAAATTGCGAGCGAAAGGACGACGGCCAAGCGAGACAACATGCACACACCCCTGTTCTGGAGGCGCGATGCTGCTTCATGTCTGCGCCCGTTGACAAGCGAAAAGCCCGGGACGTCGTTCGGACGCCCCGGGCTTCGCTGTCAGGCTTCGTGCCGGCTTCTTACCAGAAGAAGTCGTAGATCACGTCGACCACTTCGCCGGTGTAGAGATCGACCAGTAGCACGTCGTCGTAATAACGGACCCAGCGGGTGCCGTCATAAGCCGGCGGCAGGCGATACTGCCACGGATCGCTGATCCAGTAGCGGTCGGCATAGAAAGCCGAGCCCAGCGTCAGGCCGATCGAGAAGCGGCTGTAATTGTAGTTGCGGTAGGGCGCGTAATAGCGGCCGGGACGGAAGATGTTCCGGTTCGTATAACGATAGCCCTGCCAGTCGTAGCGATTGTCGTTGCGCCAGTTCCGGTTCCAGTTCCGGCCCGAATCGTTGCGGCCGTTGCGCCAGTCGCCGCGGCGGTCGCCCCGACGATCGTTGCCCCAGTCGCGCCGGTCTTCGCGGCGATCCTGCCTCACCTCGCGGCGCTGCTCCGCGGTACCGTAGCGCAGCGCATTCTCGCGTGCCGTCCGGTCGTAGCGGCGCTGGTGCTCGCGCAGGTTCGGGTCGTTGCGCGGCCCGGTCCAGCCGGTGGTGATGCGGTTGCCGTCACGCTGGCCGCGCTGGGCCTGCTGCTGGCGTTCACCGCGGCGCTGCTGCTGCGCTTCGGCGCCACGCTGGCGCTGCTGCTGCTGCGCTTCTGCGCTGCGCTGGCGCTGCGGCGCCGGCACGGCCTGCTGCGTGCGCTGCTGGCTAGCAGAGTCGCGCTGCTGGCGCACCGCGGCCCGCTGCTCGGCATTGCCGTAACGCTGCTGGTTGCGCTGCTCGAGCCGCTGATAATGTTCGACCGCACGCTGCTGCTTGGCAGTACGCGGCTGTTCGGCAGTCTGCGCGGCGACCGGGGTCGCCATCGTGGCTGCCATCAAAAGTCCAATCAACGCTCTACGCATCGAAGTCTCCAACTCCCCGGTCAGGCGAAAAGCCGCCTCCGGTCTATGCCGCGACATGTGCACCCTGCAGGATGAGCCGTTGCTGAACTCGATTGCAAGCCTTTGGAAAGGAAAGGCTAGTCCGATCTGGGGCGAACGGCGGGGGCTTGAAGCGAGGGCACCTGGCGAGCGGCGTCGGCGGGATCGATTCCGGGCGGCGGGGCGGCCGAGATCTGCTCCTGCCCGGCCTTGGCGCGGGCGGCGCGGCGAATCGCGCCGCGGATTCGGGGATAGACGCCGCAGCGGCACAGATTCGTGATCGCGGCGTCCATGTCGGCATCGGTCGGATTCGCATTCTTGGCGATCAGGGCGGCGGCCGCCATGATCATGCCGGGAATGCAATAGCCGCATTGCGGCACTGATTCGGCGACGAACGCCTGCTGGATCGGGTGGGACCGATCGCGCGAGAGGCCCTCGATCGTCGTCACGAAGCTGCCTTCGATGTCGCCGATCCGGACCACGCAGCTCGGCCGGGCGGCGCCGTCGATATGGACGATGCAGGCGCCGCAATGGCCGGTGCCGCAGCCATATTTGGTGCCGGTGAGGTTGGAAGCGTCGCGCAGGGCCCAGAGCAGGGGCGTATCCGGATCCATCCGGTAGGATACGGGCTGGCCGTTGACGGTGAAGCGCGACATGGCCTTGCTTTACCGGCGCAGCGCGCGGCAAGGGAAGCCCCGAACGGCCCTTTACGGCTTGAAAGTCGTTATCGCCGCTGGTATCGGGCCCCGTCGACGGCGCGGGTAGAGTTCTCGCGACGAACCTAATTTTATGGTATTTATCGCTTTTTAGCGGTCGCTGTATGAGACCGCGTGCAACCTTTTTGATTCGGAGAGTGACGACCGCTTATGCAAATCATCGTTCGCGACAATAATGTCGACCAGGCGCTGCGAGCGCTCAAGAAGAAGCTGCAGCGTGAAGGCGTCTATCGCGAGATGAAGCTCCGTCGTCATTACGAGAAGCCCTCGGAAAAGCGCGCGCGTGAGCGTGCTGCCGCCGTGCGCCGCGCCCGCAAGCTGGAGCGCAAGCGGATGGAGCGCGACGGCGTCCGCTAAGCGGCGCTTGCTTCCGAACGATGCGGCGGCGATAGCATCGCCGCCGTTTCTTCATCTGCCGAGGGTCCTCCCATGTCCGTCACCGCCGTTCCGATTCGCTCGATCAAGAAGGGCTCCGTCACGAAGCTGTGGATCGGGCTCGGCGGACTGGCGCTGGTCGCAGGCGTCACCGCCTGGGCGGGCACCAAGGACCAGGTCGCGATGGGCAACCCCGCCGCCTTCCTCGCCTCGAACGCCAAGCGCAGCGGCGTCGTCACGACTCCCTCGGGCCTGCAATATCAGGTGATCGAGCCGGGCTCGGGCATCGTCCCCGGGCCCCAGGACATGGTGCTGGTCGAATATGAAGGCCGCCTGCTGGACGGGACCGTCTTCGATGCCAGTGCCAAGCAGGGCGGGCCGGTGCCGCTCCCCGTCTCGGGCGTAATCCCGGGCTGGACCGAGGCGCTGATGCTGATGAAGAAGGGGGCGAAGTACCGCCTCTGGATCCCCTCGGACCTGGCCTATGGCCCGGCCGGCGCCGGCGGCGGGGTGATCCCGCCCGACGCCGTGCTCGACTTCGACGTCACGCTGGTGGACGTTGCCCCGGGCGCCGCCGCGCAGATGGGCGGCATGGGCGCTCCGCCGCAGCAGTAACGCCGAGACAATCGGAAAATTACAGCAGGCCCCGGTCCAAAGCCGGGGCCTTTTCTTATGGTTCGGCCACGGCCGCCCGATCGGCGTCGTCGCTGGAGCGCTGCTCGAGCGCGGCCTTGATCATCGCCACGATCGGATCGGCAAGCGCAAGGCCGACCAGGCCGAACAGGGCGCCGAGCAGGAGCTGCGCGCCGAGCACCAGGGCCGGGGCGAGGTCGACCGTCTTGCGGGCGACGTAGGGGACAATCAGGTAGCCGTCGACGGTCTGCACCACCAGATAGACGCCGATCGCCCACAGGCCGGCGTCGACGCCCTGGCTGAAGCCAGCGAGGATGATCAGCACGCCCGAAATGATCGCGCCGATATTGGGGATGAAGGCGAGCAGGCCGGTGAGGATGCCGAGCAAGGCGGCCATCGGCACGCCGCCGACCCAGAGCAGGAGCCATGTGCCGACGCCTTCGACGGCCATTCCGATCAGGCGACCGGCCATCAGGCGGCGCAGCGTGAAGCCCATCTGGGCGGCGGTGCGGTAAAAGCCGTCGCGGTTGCGCATCGGCAGCATCCAGGCGACGCCGCGCTCGTAGATGCGCGGCTCGGCGGCGAGGAAGATGCCGATCACGAAGATCATGATCATCGAAGTGACCGCGCCGACGGCGCTGCCGACCGCCGAGGTGAGACGGCCGAGCGTTCCCATGATCTGCTGGCTGAGCTGGTCGATCTGCACGCCGCCCTGGACGAGGCCGAGCCGATTAGCCCAAGCAAGGACGCGGTTGGCCTGGCGCGTGACGGTCTCGCGCAGCTCCTCGGCCTGCGCGACCAGCTCCCAGCCGGCGAACACGAAGGTCCAGACGATGAAGCCGACGCCCGCCAGCGTCACCATCAACAGGCGCCAGCCGCGTGGGATCGGCAGGACCCGGCCGAGCAGACGGGTGCCGCCGTCGAGCATCGAGGCGAAGACGATGCCGGCGAAGATCAGCAGCAGCGGCTGGGCGAGCAAGGCGACGAGGTAGATGCCGACCGCGAGGCCCAGCCACACGCTCGCCTTCTTGAGCTCGTCGCGGACGAGCGGATCGCGGAATTCGGTCGGGCCCCTTTTCTCGACGTGGGGCTCGGCCGCCTCGCTCACTGGGCGACCTTCTCGGGCTGGAGCGAGGTGCCCGCTCGGCCGCCGCGCAGGGCGGTGAACCAGCTGATCGGGTTGAGATATTCCGACGAGCCGTCGAGCGAGAAGGTGATGAACTCGGCGCGGCCGCCGATATTCTCGACCGGCACGGGGCCGCCGAGGCCCTGCTGGGCGAGGTCGACGCGGCTGTCGGCCGATTTGTCGCGATTGTCGCCCATCAGGAAGACGTGATCGGCGGGAATGGTGATCTTGGCGAAATCGTCGACCGGCGAATAGCCGAGGTCGATCGTGTCGTAATAGACGCCGTTGGGCAGCGTCTCGCGGAAGACCGGAAGCCGGCAGAAAGCCTCGCCGTTCGCGGCGGTGACGCGGGCGTCCGCGAACTCGTCGGGGAAGCAGGGGACGTTCTCGTCGATCGGGATCACCGTCGCCGGCCGCGCCTCGCGCTTCACCGGTTTGCCGTTGATAATGAGCTGGCCGTCGATCATCTCGAGCGTGTCGCCGGGGAGGCCGATGACGCGCTTGATATAATCGGCCTTCTGGCCCGGCGGGGTGACGATGACGATGTCGCCGCGCTCGGGCAGCGAGCCGAACAGGCGCCCCTCGGTCGGCGGCATGATGTGGAAGCTGGGGCTCACCCACGACCAGCCATAGGGATATTTGGTCACCACCAGCCGGTCGCCCTTCAGCAGCACCGGCATCATCGATTCCGACGGAATGTAGAAGGGCTTGGCGATGAAGCTGTGGAACGCGAGCACGGCCAGTACCAGCCAGAAGATGGCCTTCACCTCGCCCCACCAGTCGGTGCCGCCCTTTTTCGTCGCCATGGTCTCTTCGGTTTCTTTCGCGATTGCCGGATCGGTGGCGTTCACCTCAGGGATTCCTTCCGAACGGCGGTGATGATGACGAACGCCTGGGCCCAGGGATGATCGTCGGTCATCGTCAAATGAACAACAGCGGCGTGGCCTTCCGGCATGATTGCGTCAAGTCTCTCTTTGGCGCCGCCGGTGAGGGCGAGCGTAGGTGCGCCGGAAGCTTGGTTCACGACGCCTATATCCTTCATGAACACGCCGCGCTTGAAGCCGGTGCCGACCGCCTTGGAGAAAGCCTCCTTGGCGGCGAAGCGCTTGGCGTAGGTGCCGGCGCGGGTGAACGGCCGCCCCTCGGCCTTGGCGCGCTCGATGTCGGTGAAGACGCGGGCGATGAAACGCTCGCCGAAGCGGTCGAGCGAATTCTGGATCCGTTCGATGTTGCAGAGGTCGGAGCCGATGCCGACGATCACCCGCGCGCCTCGTTCATCAGCGCGCGCATGCGCGTCACGCTTTCCTCAAGCCCGGTGAAGATCGCCTCGCCGATCAGGAAATGGCCGATGTTGAGCTCGACGATCTGCGGGATGGCGGCGACCGGGGCGACATTGTCGAAGGTGAGGCCGTGGCCGGCGTGGGGCTCGATGCCGTTCTTGACGGCCAGCGCCGCGGCGTCGGCGATGCGGCGCAATTCCTCGGCGCGCGCGGCCCCCTGGCGGTGGGCGTAGCGGCCGGTGTGGAACTCGACCACCGGCGCCTTCAACCGGATCGCCGCCTCGACCTGGGCCGGGTCGGGCTCGATGAAGAGGCTGACGCGGATGCCGGCCTCGCCCAGTTGCGTCACCATCGGCGCGAGCGTGTCGAGGTGGCCGGCGGCGTCGAGCCCGCCCTCGGTGGTGCGCTCCTCGCGCTTCTCGGGGACGATACAGGCCGCGTGCGGGCGGTGGCGGAGCGCGATCTCGAGCATTTCGGGCGTCGCCGCCATTTCGAGGTTCAGCGGAATCTCCAGCCGCGCCATCAGTCGGTCGATGTCGGCGTCGGTGATGTGGCGCCTGTCCTCGCGGAGGTGCGCGGTGATGCCGTCGGCTCCGGCGGCGGCGGCGGCGAAGGCTGCGCGGACGGGATCGGGATGCTCTCCGCCACGCGCGTTCCTGATCGTCGCCACATGGTCGATATTGACGCCGAGGCGGATCGCGCCGGTCACGCCGCCTTCCGGCTCCCGGGCTTCTCGGCCGGAATGCCGGCGAGCTCGGGCGGCAGTTGGTCGGGCTCGAAGGTCGGCACCGCGATGCTGACCAGCGGGAAGAAGGGCACGCCGAAATCGGCCGTGCCGCTCGAGCGATCGACCAAAGCCGCCGCGGCGATGACTTCGCCGCCGGCTTCCTCGACCGCCTTCATCGCTTCGCGCGAACTGAGGCCGGTTGTCACCACATCCTCCATCAGCAGCACCTTCTGGCCCGGCTTCAGCCGGAAGCCGCGGCGCAGCTCGAACGTGCCGGTCGGGCGTTCGACGAAGATCGCCTCGACGCCCAGCGCCCGGCCCATTTCGTGGCCGGCGATGACGCCGCCCATGGCCGGGGAGACGACGATCTCGATGGCCGAGCGGATGTCGCGCGGCATCGTTGCGGCGAGCGCGGAGGCGAGCCGGGCGGCACGCATCGGATCGGCGAGAACGCGCGCGCACTGCAGATAGCGAGGGCTGTGAAGACCGGAGGAGAGGATGAAATGCCCCTCCAGCAACGCGTCCGCGGCGCGGAATTCCGCCAGAATCTCGTCTTCACTCATGCTCTTGTCCGGTCCTTGATAGGGCTTGTCGCCAGATAGGCTGCCGTTCACCGCGCATCAAGCTACCGTAAAAACTTCGTCGGGGTTGAGGCGCGCGCATACCCCACCTATAAGCGCCGCGATTTACCTACTCGCGACCGAATCCATCCCGATCCTCCCGGACGGGCCCAAGGGGTTTAGATGAAGACTCTGATAAAGACACTTGCCGTCGCCGTTGCGCTCGGCCTTTCGCCTGCCGCGGCGTTCGCGCAGGACACCGTAACCGCGCAGCCGAAGGCGGAGCTTCCGGCTCAGCCCCAGGCCGAGCTGCCGGCGCAGCCGCAGGAAATGTCGCCGCCCCAGCTCGCGAGCGGCGGCGAAGCCCCGAGCGATGCCACCGTCGCCCAGTCCGCCGAGCTTGCCAGCCGCGCCGCCCCGATCCCGGGCGTCGGCCAGCCCGACGGTCGCATGGGCCTCCAGGACCAGTTCACGCCGATCGGCGAGGAAGCGGCCTGGTTCCACGATATGGTGCTGCTGCCGACGATCACGGTGATCACGATCTTCGTCCTGCTGCTGATGATCTACGTGATCATTCGCTACCGCCGGGCGGCCAATCCGGTTCCGTCGCGGACCACGCACAACACTTTGATCGAGGTGATCTGGACGCTCGTTCCGGTCATCATCCTCGTCATCATCGCGGTGCCGTCGATCCGGCTGCTCGCCAACCAATATTCGCCGCCCAAGGCCGACCTCACCGTCAAGGTGATCGGCAACCAGTGGTATTGGACCTACCAGTATCCGGATAACGGCGACTTCGAGATCGTCTCGAACGGCCTGTCGGACGAGGACGCCGCCGCGCGCGGCGAGCCCCGCCTGCTCGCGGTCGACGAGCGCATGGTCGTTCCGGCCGGCGCGACCGTGAAGGTGATCGTCACTTCCAACGACGTCATTCACTCGTTCGGCGTTCCCGCTTTCTGGGTGAAGATGGACGCCGTGCCGGGTCGCCTCAACGAGACCTGGTTCAAGGTCGACAAGCCGGGCGTCTATTACGGCCAGTGCTACGAGCTTTGCGGCGCCCGCCATGCCTACATGCCGATCGCAGTCGAGGTCGTCTCGCCGGCGCAGTTCGCCGCCTGGGTCAGCTCGAAGGGTGGCACGATGCCGGGTGCGGTCGCACCGACCTCTTCGGACGCGACGCAGAATTCGCCGATCACGAACCCGGGCGCTGACACGGCCGGTGCGGCGAGCCCGGAACCGGCCAATGTCGTCGACGCCGCTGCCAAGGCGCCGATCGTCGCCCAGGCCGCTACCGAGAATTGAGAAAGAGGCGATAGCCAGCAATGACCGATACCACCGCTAACGCTGCTCATTTCGAAGCGGCCCACGCGCATGATCATCATGACGCGGATCACAAACCCGGGTTCTTCGCCCGCTGGTTCATGTCCACCAACCACAAGGACATCGGTACGCTGTACCTGATCTTCGCCATCGTGGCGGGCATCATCGGCGGCGCGGTCTCGGGCATGATGCGCCTCGAGCTCGCCCAGCCGGGCGTCCAGTATCTGCAGGCCTGGTCGGGCGCGGAGTCGTTCGACGAGGCGCTCCATTTGTGGAACGTGCTGATCACCGCCCACGGCATGATCATGGTCTTCTTCATGGTCATGCCTGCCATGATCGGCGGCTTCGGCAACTGGTTCGTGCCGCTCATGATCGGCGCGCCCGACATGGCGTTCCCGCGCATGAACAACATCAGCTTCTGGCTGCTGCCGCCGGCCTTCCTGCTGACGCTCGGCTCGACGTTCGTCTCGGGCGGCACCGGCCCCGGCGCCGGCACCGGCTGGACGGTCTACGCGCCGCTGTCGACGAGCGGCTCGCCCGGGGCTGCGGTCGATCTCGCCATCCTCTCGCTCCACCTTGCGGGCGCGAGTTCGATCCTCGGTGCGATCAACTTCATCACCACCATCTTCAACATGCGCGCGCCGGGCATGACCCTGCACAAAATGCCGCTGTTCGCCTGGTCGGTGCTGGTCACCGCCTTCCTGCTTCTGCTCGCGCTCCCGGTTCTCGCCGGCGCGATCACGATGCTGCTCACCGACCGCAACTTCGGCACGACGTTCTTCGACGCGTCGGGCGGCGGCGATCCGGTGCTCTACCAGCACCTGTTCTGGTTCTTCGGCCACCCCGAAGTGTACATTATGATCCTGCCGGGCTTCGGCATCGTCAGCCAGATCGTCTCCACGTTCAGCCGCAAGCCCGTCTTCGGCTATCTCGGCATGGCCTACGCCATGGTCGCGATCGGCGTGGTCGGCTTCATCGTCTGGGCCCACCACATGTTCACGGTCGGCATGGACGTGAACACGAAGATGTACTTCACCGCGGCGACGATGGTGATCGCGGTGCCGACCGGCATCAAGATCTTCTCGTGGATCGCGACCATGTGGGGCGGCTCGATGAGCTTCAAGACCCCGATGGTGTGGTCGCTCGGCTTCATCTTCATGTTCACCGTGGGCGGCGTAACCGGCGTCGTGCTCGCCAATGGCGGCGTCGACAACTACATGCACGACACCTATTACGTCGTGGCGCACTTCCACTACGTGCTGTCGCTGGGTGCGGTGTTCGCGCTGTTCGCCGGCTGGTACTATTGGTTCCCGAAGATGTTCGGCAAGATGTACAGCGAGCTGCTCGGCCAGCTGCACTTCTGGGTGTTCTTCATCGGCGTGAACATCATGTTCTTCCCGATGCACTTCCTCGGCCTCGACGGCATGCCGCGTCGCTATCCGGACTATCCGGATGCGTTCAGCAAGTGGAACGAGGTCGCCTCGTTCGGCTACGCGATCATGGGCATCGGCATGGTGTTCTTCTTCGTGAACGTCATCTGGTCGCTGATGTTCGGCAAGAAAGCGCCGGACAATCCCTGGGGCGAAGGCGCGACAACGCTGGAATGGACGCTGTCCAGCCCGCCGCCATACCACCAGTTCGAGACGCTGCCGCGGATCGACTGACCCTTTCGTAAGGGCCGGGAGCTGCACGCAGATCCCGGCCCTCACGATCCAGAATGATGGCCTTTCCCGGCCGGAGCGTTCCCATCAAAGCCCGGCTTTGGTGGGCATCCTTTTAAGCGGGCGGGTTGCCGGAACAGATGCTATGACGACGAACGTAATGCCCCAGAGCCAAAGCCTGACCGCCGACTGGCGCGATTTCGTTGCGCTCACCAAGCCGCGCGTGATGACCCTCGTCGTGTTCACCGGCCTGTGCGGGCTGCTGGCCGCGCCGGCCGCGATCCACCCCGTCCTGGCTTTCACCGCGATCCTCTGCATCGCGCTCGGCGCCGGCGCCGCCGCCGCTTTGAACCAATGGTATGAAGCCGATATCGACGCGTTGATGCGGCGCACCGCCAACCGTCCGCTGCCCGCCGGGCGCATGGACCGCCAGTCGGCGCTCCATTTCGGCGTCGGCCTCGGCGTCTTCTCGGTGCTGCTGATGGGCGTCGCCACCAACTGGCTCGCCGCGACGGTGCTGGCGGTCTCGATCCTGTTCTACGTGCTCGTCTACACCGTCTGGCTGAAGCGCCGCACCCCGCAGAACATCGTGATCGGCGGCGCCGCGGGCGCCTTCCCGCCGGTGATCGGCTGGGCGGCGGTGACCGGCGACGTAACTCTGCTCCCGCTGCTCCTGTTCACCCTGATCTTCCTGTGGACGCCGCCGCATTTCTGGGCGCTGTCGCTGTTCGTGCGCACCGACTACGCCAATGCCGGCGTGCCGATGCTGCCGGTCGTTTCCGGGCCGACGGTGACGCGCCAGCAGATCGCGCTCTACACACTGCCGATGGCCGCGGCGGCGGTCGCGCCCTGGCCTCTCGGTCTCACCGGCGGCATCTACGGGGTTTCCGCTGTCTGTCTCAGCCTGGCCTTCGTGGTAATGTCGCTGCAGGTCCTCGCCAACCGCGCCACGGAGCCGGCGGGGATGAAGCCGGAGAAGCGGCTGTTCGCTTACTCCATCGTCTATCTTTTCGCCGTTTTCGGCGCCCTCGTACTCGATCGGTGGCTGCTCGCATGATCCCCCAGAACGATCCGACGCCGCCGAGCGATGACGAAATTCGCGCGCGGCAACGGAGCCGCGCCACAGTGATGGCGGTGCTGCTCGGCATCTTCGTCGTGCTGATGTTCGCCATCACGATCGCCAAGATGAGCGTGAACCAATGACCACCACCACTCTCGCCCGCAAGAATGGCCGCACCGGCGTGATCTTCGCCCTGGTCGCCCTTGCCATGGTCGGCCTCGCCTTCGCGGCGGTGCCGCTCTACCGCATCTTCTGCCAGGTCACCGGCTTCGGCGGCACGACGATGAAGAATGTCGGCGCCGAAGCGCCGGGCGCGGTCGTCGGCAAGCTCGTTAACGTCCGCTTCGACGCCAACGTGACCCCCGGCCTTCCCTGGGAGTTCAAGCCCGAGAAGCACGTCCAGCGCGTTGCCGTCGGCGCGCGCAACATGGCTTTCTACACGGCCAGGAACCTCTCCGATAAGCCGGTCAAGGGCACGGCGAGCTTCAACGTGACGCCGACCCAGGCCGGCCAGTATTTCACCAAGATCCAGTGCTTCTGCTTCACCGAGCAGGTGCTGAAGCCGGGTGAGGAAATGCGGATGCCGGTGGTCTTTTTCGTCGATCCCAAGATTCTCGAGAATCCAGTCGACGCCAAGATCGAAGAGATCACGCTGAGCTACACTTTTTACGAGGTGGATTCCTCCGGCGAGCAAAGCTAGAGGGGCTAGCAATCACCCGTCCGCGGACGGAACGACATTGACCTTCCGGCCGGTCCCAGCCCGGCCTTACGAACAGGGATTAGAGGACACGATCGATGGCCGGAGCGAAAAATCACGACTATCACATTCTGCCGCCGAGCCCGTGGCCCCTGGTGGGCAGCTTCTCGGCGCTGGCAATGGCCGTCGGCGGCGTCATGTGGATGCACGATCAGGAATTTGGCGGCGCGGTCTTCTTCGCCGGCGTGATCGCGGTCCTGTTCACGATGTTCAGCTGGTGGGCCGACGTCGTCCGTGAAGCCAATTCCGGCGATCACACCCCGATCGTCCAGCTTCACCTGCGCTACGGCATGATCCTGTTCATCGCCTCGGAAGTGATGTTCTTCGTCGCCTGGTTCTGGGCCTATTTCAACGCGGCGCTGTTCCCCTCGCCGGTCGAATCGATCGGCGGCGTGTGGCCGCCCAAGGACATGGTCGTCCTCAATCCGTTCGGCTATCCTTTGCTCAACACCCTGATCCTGCTCTGCTCGGGCACGACGGTGACGTGGGCGCACCACTCGCTGATCAACGGCGACCGCGACGGCCTGATCAAGGGCCTGTGGGCGACGATCGGCCTCGGCGTCCTGTTCAGCGCGATCCAGGCCTATGAATATTCGGTGGCGCCGTTCGGCTTCGGCGACAACATCTACACCTCGGCCTTCTACATGGCGACCGGCTTCCACGGCTTCCACGTGCTGATCGGAACGATCTTCCTGATCGTCTGCCTGGTCCGCTCCTATCGTGGCGACTTCACGCCGAAGCAGCATTTCGGCTTCGAAGCGGCGGCCTGGTACTGGCACTTCGTCGACGTGGTGTGGCTGTTCCTGTTCCTGGCGATCTACGTGTGGGGCGGCTGGGGCGCCGAGTTCCACTAAGAAAAAAAAGGGGCGCCGCGAGGCGCCCCTTCTTTTTGATGACCCATCAGCTCCCTTCCCTCCACGCCACACGCGACCGCCAGGTCCGGTCATGAGGCTGCGCCTGCCGCTACTGCCGACCCTGATCGTCGCGGCGGCGGTCGCGGTGATGATCGGCCTCGGAATCTGGCAGTTGCAGCGCGCCGAATGGAAGGAGGGGATGATTGCCCGCTTCGAGACGGCGGCGCAGCTCCCCGAGATCGCCTGGCCGACGACGCCGCCCGCGGATGATTCCCTGCTTTTCCGTCGCGCCTCCGGCTTCTGCCTCTCCGTCGCCGACTGGCGGACGGTGGCCGGCCGCAACGCCGCCGCCGAATCGGGTTGGAGCCATATCGCCGCCTGCCGCACCAGCGGGATGGAGGGGCCGGGCATGCAGGTCGACATGGGCTGGTCCAAATCGTCCGACCCGCCCACGGGCTGGAACGGCGGCGCCGTGCGCGGCGTGATCGCGCCCGACAAGGACTATCGCATCCGTCTCGTATCGGCGGCCGCGGCGCCCGGGCTGGTGCCGAGCGCAGCGCCGTCGCCGGCCAACGTGCCCAACAACCACCGTTTCTACGCGATCCAGTGGTTCTTTTTCGCGCTCGCAGCTTTGATCATCTACCTGCTCGCCTTGCGCAAGCGCCAGGCGCGACCCGACGGCGACTGAGGGCCAAGCTTGCCCGCCTCCGGCCGAGCCCCTACATCCGGCCGTTCATGATGCACCTCACCACATTGGCCAACGGGCTGCGCGTCGCCAGCCGCGAAATGCCAGGCGTCGAGACCGCCGCGGTCGGGCTCTATGCCGACACCGGCTCTCGCTACGAGAGCGCCCGCCTGAACGGCCTCGCCCATCTCTACGAGCATATGGTGTTCAAGGGCGCCGGCGGCCGCTCCGCGCGCGAGATCAGCGAGGCGATCGAGGATGTCGGCGGCGACCTCAACGCGGCCACCGACCGCGATTCGACAAGCTTCATGGCTTCGGTGATGGCCGAGCATGTGCCGCTCGGCATCGAGCTGATCGCCGACATGATCCTGCGCCCGCATTTCTCGACCGCCGAGCTGGAGCGCGAGAAGGACGTCGTGCTGCAGGAGCTGGGCGAGGCGCGCGACACGCCCAATGACATCATCTTCGACGATCTCTGGTCGGCCGCGTTCACCGATCAGCCGCTCGGCCGTTCGGTATTGGGCGACGAGTCCAGCATCGCCGCGATCACGATCGACGACCTGCACGACTGGCGGATGAGCCAGTATCGCGCCGGCAGCCTGGCGCTGGTCGCTGCCGGCAAGGTCGATCACGAACGTTTCGTCGCGCTCGCCGAACAGCATTTCGGCGGCCTGCCCGAGGGCGAGATCGTATCGCACGAGCCGGCCCAGTTCACCGGCGGCAACCGCGTCGGCCGGGCAAGCAGCGACCAGGCCCATCTTGCGCTTGCCTTCCCCGGCCCGCCCCAGCTCGGCGCCGATTATTATGCCGCGCGCCTGTTCGCCGACGCGGTCGGGGGCGGCATGTCGTCGCGCCTGTTCCAGCAACTGCGCGAGGACCGCGGCCTCGCCTACAGCGTCTATGCCAGCCTCTCGCCCTATCGCGACGTCGGCGTCTTTGCGGTCTACGCCGCTACCGCCCGACGCCAGTCGGCCGCCGCCGCGCAGCTGATCGAGGAGGTGCTGGCCGAGGCCGTAACCCACATCGACCAGCGCGAGGTGGACCGGGTCCGCACGCAGGCCAAGGCGGGCCTGCTGATGTCGATGGAGAGCAGCTGGGGGCAGGCCAATTACGTCGCCCGCCAGCTCGCGCTCTACAACCGGCTGGTCGATCCCGCCCAGATCATCGCCGACCTCGCTGCCGTCACCGTCGACGATGTCCGCGCCGCCGGCGGACGCATGCTCGCCGGCCCGCGTGCCCGCGCCACGATCGGGTTCCCGGCGGTGCGCGCCGCATGAACCTGTCGACGTTGGTGACGGAGCCGTGGAGCGATTACGGCCTCGTCGATTCCGGACATGGCCGCAAGCTCGAGCGCTACGGCCGCTACAGCTTCGTCCGGCCCGAACCGCAGGCGATGTGGGCGCCCGCGCTCGACGCGTGGGACGCCGACGGCGAGTTCATCCCGGGATCGGACGAGGAAGGCGGCGGCCGCTGGCAGTTCGCCCGGCCGGTGCCGAAGGAAGGCTGGGACTTGGCGTGGGAGGACGTGCGCTTCCGCAGCCAGTGCACGCCGTTCCGCCACCTCGCTTTCTTCCCGGACATGGCGGCGCAATGGGCGTGGATGCGGGAGCGGCTCGGCTCGGGCAGCGAGGCGCTCAACCTGTTCGGCTATACCGGCGTCGGCACGCTCGCGCTTTCGGCCACCGGCGCGAACCTCGTCCATGTCGACGCTTCGAAAAAATCGGTCGAGGCCGGCAAGGACAATGCGCGCCTCTCCGGAATGGCCGATCGCCCGATCCGCTGGATGGTCGACGACGCCGCCAAATTCACCGCGCGCGAGGTGCGGCGCGGCCGCCGCTATGACGGCATCATCCTTGACCCGCCCAAATATGGGCGCGGCCCGACCGGGGAGGTGTGGAAGCTGGAGGAGGGGCTGCCCGGCCTGATCGCCGACTGCGTGCAGCTGCTCGACGCCGACAGCCGCTTCCTGGTGCTCACCGTCTACGCGGTGCGGATGTCGGCGCTGGCGATCGGCGAATTGCTCGCCCAGGCGACTGCGCATCTCGGCGGCCGCGTCGAGTGCGGCGACATGGCAGTGCGCGAGGAAACGCGGGGCCTGCTTCTGCCGACCGCGATTTTCGCGCGCTGGTCACGCTGAGCGGCGTCAATCCCGCCTAATTCTCCCCTCCCTTTCAAGGGAGGGGATCGAGGGGTGGGTCGACGGCAGAGCCGGCTCGATGCCGGCGAGGACGTTTCTTTTCGCCTGACTCCCCAACCCCAACCCCTCCCCTGAAGGGGAGGGCTTTGTGAGGCGTTAGTCGCGTCCCGCCCGGAGCGCGGCGCCGGCGGCGAAGGGCGCGGCGGCGACGAGCAGCAGCGACACCGCGCCGAGCAGCTTCAGCGCGCCCGCATCGCCGCCGCGCTCGACGAGGCCGGCGCCGAAGATCAGGACCGGCACCGCCAGCGGCAGCATCAGCAGGCCGGCGAGCGCGCCGGTGCTTCGGAGGCCGGCGATCAAAGCGCTGACGATCAGGGTCAGCGCCGCGAGTCCCGGCGTGCCGACCAGAAGGCCGAGTTCCAGCCTCAGCAAAACGTCCTGCGGAAGCTTCATCAGCGCAGCGGCGGGGATCGCGGCCAGCATCAAGGGCGGGCCGAAGCTCAGCCAGTGGCCGGCGAGCTTGGCCATGGCGACGGATTCGTCGCTGATCCCGCGCATGGCGAACTGGTCGAGCATCCCGGCGGCGCGATCGGGTTCGACGAGGCGATCGACCGGGAGCAGAGCGGCGAGCAGGGCGGCCATCCACAAGGCGCCGCCGCCGGTGCGCGCGAGCAAGGGGCCGTCCGGGCCGACCGCGAACGGAAACAGGGTCGCGACCAGCAGGAAGAAGACGAGCGGCAGCACGGCATTGCCGCCGGTCGCCGCCAGCCGCAGCTCGCGCAGGATCAGGGCGGTCATGCCAGCGCCACCGTCTGCGCGCCGGGCAAAGCGAGCGGCTGGTGCGAGGCGGCCAGCACGGCGCCGCCGCCGGCGCGGTGTGCGGCCATGACGCGGGTCAGCCGTTCCTGCCCTTCCGCGTCGAGGCCATTGGCGGGCTCGTCGAGCAGCCACAGCGACGCGCCGCTCGCCACCACCCGCGCCAGCACCGCGCGCTTCCGCTGACCGGTCGAGAGCATCCGCACCGGGACATCGGCGAGATGGGCGAGGCCCATTTCGGCGAGGCCCGCGCCGGCCGCGCCGCCGTCCAGCCGCGACCAGAAATGCAGCGCCCGGCCGAGCGTCAGCCTTTCGTCGAGGGCGAGCTTCTCGTCGGCGAGCGCGGCCGGCGCGCGCGCTACCCGTCCGGCGGCGGCGGGGAGCAGGCCGGCCGCGATCCGCATCAGGCTCGATTTGCCGATCCCGTTGGGCCCGGTCACCACCGCCGCTTCGCCCGGCGCGAGGCGCAGGTTCAGCCCTTCGAACAGCAGCCGGCCGCCGCGCAGGCAGGCGACGTCCTCGAGCGCGAGCAACGCCGCCGCCGTCACTCCGCCTCGTCCCCCGCGGCGTCCTCGATCGCGTGCATGTCGGCGTCGGAGAAGCCGAAATGATGGCCCGCCTCGTGGACGATGACGTGGGTGATGAGATCCTCGAGGCTGACGCCGGTCTCGGCCCATTCGTCGAGCAGGGGGCGGCGGTAGAGATGGATCATCGCCGGAAGCTCGCCCGACAGCATCGACGATTGCTCGCCGACCGGACGGCCGGTGTAGAGGCCGGTGAGGTCGAACGGTTCCTCGATGCCGAGCTCGCGCAGCACGTCTTCCTCCGCGAAATCCTCGACGCGCACGACGACGCCCTCGAGATGGCGGCGGAACAGCTCGGGCATGCGCGCGATCGCCGCATCGGCCAGCCGCTCGATCGCCGCCGCATCGGGCGCAAAGGTTTGACGCTCGCTCACGGTCAAGCGACATAGAGGGGAAGCGGCCGCCGCGCCAGCAAGGGAGAGGTCAAATGGTTCAGAAGCTCAACGGGGACGAGCGCGCAAAGGCGCTGGCCGACCTGCCCGATTGGGCGTGGGACGAGGCGCGCGACGCGATCACGCGCAGCTTCCGCTTTGCCGATTTCACCGAGGCGTTCGCCTTCATGACCGCGGTCGCGCTGGCCGCGGAGAAGGCCGACCACCATCCCGAATGGTCCAACGTCTGGAACCGGGTCGATATCTTGCTCACCACCCACGATGCCGGCGGGCTGACCGGGCGGGACGTCGCGCTGGCAAAAAGGATCGACGGGCTCGCGGCATAGCTTGCCCTCCGCCGCCGCGCCGATTAGAGGCCTTGCGTTCCAGAGCATGCGGAGCGGTGGCCGAGTGGTCGAAGGCGCTCGCCTGGAAAGTGAGTATACGGCAAAACCGTATCGAGGGTTCGAATCCCTCCCGCTCCGCCATTTTGCCGATCCCGACCGAAACTGACACGAAAAAGCCGGCCGCACGTGGCGACCGGCTTTCGCTGTCCCGTGAAGAATGTCAGGCCGCCTGGCGGCGGTGGAAGCGGGGGCTTGGCGGGGCCTGGACGGTGTGGCGGGCCATGCTGGCCATGCGCTGGAACAGGCTGGCGCCGCGCGTCGGGGCCGGCGCGGCGGCCGGGGGCAGGACCATCGCCAGCATCTCGTCCGGCGTCAGCAACAAGTCCTCCTCGGCCTCGATGATCGGCGCGGGCGCGGCAACCAAAGGCGCGGGCGCGGCCGGCGCACGAACCGGCACCGGCTCGGGCAGGACGATCGGTTCGAGCGCGACGGGGGGCTGCTCGGCCTCGAGCGTCTTGGCGAACAGGAAGGGCAGCGGCCTGGTCGCGGCGGCGATCGCCGGCACCGTCTGGGTCCGCGGCGCGTCGGCGTCGTCGTCGAGACCGGTGGCGACGATCGAGACGCGCACCCGCCCGTCGAGATTGGGATCGAAGGACGAGCCCCAGATGATGTCGGCCTCGGGGTCGACCAGGTCCTTGATATAATGGGCGGCCTCGTCGATCTCCATCAGCCGCATGTCCTCGCCGCCGCTGATCGAGATGATCAGGCCGCGGGCGCCCTTCATCGCGCCGTCTAGCAGCGGATTGGAGATGGCCAGTTCGGCCGCCTCGACCGCGCGGCGGTCGCCCGAAGCCTCGCCGGTGCCCATCATCGCCTTGCCCATGCCGGCCATGACCGAGCGTATGTCGGCGAAGTCGAGATTGACGAGGCCGGGCATGACCATCAGGTCGGTGATGCCGCGCACGCCGTGCTGGAGCACTTCGTCGGCCATGTCGAACGCCTGCTTGAAGGTCGTGTCGGGGCTGGCGACGCGGAACAGGTTCTGGTTGGGAATGACGATCAGCGTGTCGACGTGGCGGGCGAGCTCGGCAATGCCCTCCTCGGCGGAGCGGGCGCGGCGGTTGCCCTCGAAACCGAACGGCTTGGTGACGACGCCGACCGTGAGGATGCCCTTGTCGCGCGCCGCTCTGGCGATGACCGGGGCGGCGCCGGTGCCGGTGCCGCCGCCCATGCCGGCGGCGATGAAGCACATGTGCGAGCCCTCGATCGCGATCTGGATGTCGGAGAGCGATTCCTCGGCCGCGGCCTTGCCGACCGCCGCCGCAGCGCCGGCGCCGAGCCCCTGCGTCGTCGTCCGGCCAAGCTGGATGCGCTGGTCGGCCTTCGACGCGTTGAGCGCCTGGGCGTCGGTGTTGGCGACGATGAACTCGACGCCGTGGACGCCGCTCGCGATCATGTTGGCGACGGCATTGCCGCCGGCGCCGCCGACGCCGATAACGGAGATGCGCGGACGGAGCTGTTCCACGGCAGTGGGCACGATCTGGATCACTATTGGTCTCCCCATTGCCGACGTCCGAGCTTCCCCGCTTCGGATCCGCGGCAACCTTCTGTTAACCAAGTGCCAGATTTCGATTGCGCTAAGCTATTGGGTAAATGCCCTTATGCGGCTTTCCCCAACTCACGTCCAAAATGGAGGAATAGAGGGGGGCTCGTAACATATTTGCCACGGAGCTTTTGCTGTCCTGACAAGTTTCCGTCCGGTTAGCGGGGAGAATCGCATGACTCGCCTGGTCCACATTGTTGACGACGACAGTGAAGTGCGCGCCTCCACCAGCTTCATGCTCCGCCAGCTGGGCTACGCTACCGAGATTTACAGCAGCGGCGACGAATTCCTCCAATCGCGGCGGATGGATTCCGGCTCGGTCCTGCTCGACATCCGCATGCCCGGCATGGACGGGCTCGAGGTCCAGGCGGAGCTCACCCGCCGCGGCGTGCAGCTCCCGGTCATCGTCCTCACCGGCCATGGCGACGTCGAGCTCGCGGTGAGGGCGATGAAGGCGGGGGCGGTCGATTTCCTCGAAAAGCCCTATAAGGCGGAGGAGCTGACCGAGGCGGTCGAGCGTGCGTTCGAGCGGGCCGAGCAGACCCGCGAGAGCCAGGCGGCGCGCACCGAGGCGACGACCAAGCTCAACGCGTTGACCCCGCGCGAGCGCGAGATATTGCAGGGCCTGCGCGCCGGCATGGCCAACAAGATGATCGCCCGCTGGCTCGATCTCAGCCCGCGCACCGTCGAGGTCTATCGCGCCAAGATGATGGCCAAGCTCGGCGTCACCAGCCTGTCGCAGGCGCTGCGCATCGCCCTCGACGGCGAGCTGGAGCCGATCGACGCCAAGGCCGGCTGAGCCAACCCTTAAGCGCATATACTTAGGACCAATACCGTGGCGCCAGCGCGCGCCCGACCGCTAATGGCCGACCCGGCAGAGACATGGTTAACGCCGTCTTTGCCCTGTTCAACGGGGGTCGGGTTCAGCGTGGAGCATCTGTTCAGCGGAAGCGCATTATGCGCTGTCGATCGGCATGGCCGCGTCGCGCTGCCGCCGTTCGTGCGCTCCATGCTCGAGCGCCGGTCCGACGGACGGGCGGTGCTGTTCGCGCCGCACGAGACCGACCCCTGCGTTTCCGCCTTCGACCGGCTTCATGCCAGCCTGCTCCATGCCGACACCGAGCGCCGCCGGATTGCCGACGAGCAGGCGGGCGTCGCGGCGGCCGCGCATCATGCCCGTACCCGCCGGCTCTTCGGGCTCGGTGAGGAGGCGGAATTCGACGGACGCGGGCGACTGATGCTGCCGCCGATGGCGCGGCGGCGGAGCGGCATCACGTCGCAGGCCCTGTTCGTCGGCGCCGGCGGCAGCTTCGAGGTCTGGAGCCCCGAGGCCGCCCTCGCGAGCGAAGATGCGGCGCTACGCGACCTCGCGGCCTTCCATCTCGACACCCATTCAGCCTGAGGAACCCCGATGTCCCTTTTCTGCCGCATCGCCAAACATTCGCCTTATCCCAGCACGGTCCGCAACCAGGGCTTCCATTTCAGCTCGTGCCGCCGCTGCGGCCGCGACATGGTCCGCTCGGGCGAGCTGTGGACGCCGGTCCCGAAGGGGTTCCGCGTCGTCTGGAAATTCGCGGAGACGCCGCCGACCGAGAGGCCGGCGCCGGTCGAGATCCGCACCAACCTGCCCGTCCTCTACGCCGTGCCGCAGACCCAGGCCGAAGCCGCCCTGGCCGAGGAATATCGGGTCCGCCAGCAGTTCAGCTTCGGGGAAATCGTATCGGCGGGCGTCAAGCTGCTCGTCTGGTACGGCGCCGATCGGCTGCAGCAATGGCGCCGCGACCACGCCGCCCGCCGCTTCGAACAGCAAGAAGTGATGAACCTGCCCTCGGCGCTCTAGAGGCCTTCGCCCTCCACCCAGTGGGCGTTGGACAGGCGGCGGGCCAGCGCCCAGCTCTGCACGCGGATGTCCGGCACGGCGACGATCTCCCAGAAGGCGCCGCGGGTCATCGGCCCGATGGCGAGCAGACGCTTCTGTGCAGTGCCGTCCGCCGCGACCGCCTCGGCCTGCTGGTTGACCTCGATGCCGAGATGCTGGGCGTCGGGGCGGATCAGGCCGCGCTCGAGCAGGCTGCGCAGCAAGGGCTCGTCTGTGCGCAGCAGATCGCCCTGCGGACCGGTGCAATTGACGATACGGCGGACGCGCAGCGTCTCCGCCTGCTCCTGTCCCCGTGGGCGCCACACCACCTCGGCGCCGCCGTCCACGGCCTCGACGCGCAGGATCTTGCCGGCCACGTCGCGCAGCCGTCCGTCCGCGCGCATGGTTTCGATCCGTTCGGCGACGCGCGGCGCGATGCGGTGGCGATGCACGTCCCACCAGGGCCGCAAGTGACGCAGGAAGCGGGCGCGCTCGGCTTCGCTGGCGTTGAGCCACATGCCCTGCGTGTAAGGGCGCAGCTCATCGACGGCGGCCCGCCATCCCACCTGATCGGCGCGGGCTCGAACGCAATGGACCAGGTCCGAGCCCGAAACCGCCGGCCGTTCCGCGAGCGAACTGGCTGGGCCGGCCGGCGCGACGTGAGAGCGCGGCAGCAGTCCGCGGCGCGACAAAGCAAGGGTGCGGCCGCGGAAGCCGTGCGAATCGAGCAGCAAGGCCACGTCGATCATGGTGAGGCCGGTGCCGAGCACCAGCACCTCGTCGGCGTCATCGAGACCTTCGACCACCCGGTCCGACCAGGGATCGGCGGCGTAGACGTCCGGGCCGAGGCCGGCCGCGCGCAGCGGCGGCGGCTCGTGCGGCGGAAGGTTGCCGACCGACAGGACGACCTTGTCGGCGCGGAGCGGGGCGCCCTCGGCCAGCGTCACCGTGGCGCCGTCCGCCGCGAACGTCACGTCGGTCACCTCGTCGCGGACGACCGTCAGCCGGCCGCCGCATGTGGCCAGGGCGTCGTCCAATATGTCGCCGAGGTAGGTGCCGTAGGTCCGGCGCGAGATGAAGTCGGCGGCCCCGCCGAGCTCGCGGCGTTCCAGCCAGCGGACGAAATGGCGGGGATCGTCGGGGAAGGCGCTCATGTTGCCGGCCCGGACGTTGAGCAGATGGTCTTCGTGCGCCGCCGAATATGCGGTGCCGCGCCCCACAACCGGCCGCCGTTCGATCAGGGTGACGCGCGGACCGGCGTGGCGCAGGATGTTGACCGCCTGCAGCGTCCCGGAAAAGCCGCCGCCGACGATGGCGACATGGTGGGTCGGGGCGGAGCGGTGAGGCGTGTGCATGCGGGACGCACTGCCCGATTTCCGCGAGGGCTGCTAGACTGCTGATCCGGACGGGGCTTCTGGCGCCGTCCGCTTTCGTGGTAGACGCGGCCCGGCTCCATTGCAGCAGGACAGGAACGATGCAGCGCAAGTCAGGATTCGTTGCACGCAGCCGCGCCCATCTCGACGAGGCGGGCGAAGGCTATCGCCAGCACCTCGCCGTGGCCTCCGGCATCGGCAGCGCGATGGTCCTCGCCGGCGGCGCCTGCATGATCCACGGGCTGATCCCGGGCGTGTTCACTGATCGCGCCAGCAAGACGATCCGGCGCCTGAACGACCGCATCGCGGCGCGCCAGCACCAGGCCGCCCTGGCCGATGCGCTGCACCAGCTCGAATATGAGATCTGAGCGGTACCCGATCGCTTGAAAAGGCGTTCCCCTCGCGGGAGAGAGACCCCGCCCGCAATGAGGAAGGACACATCGTGACCGCCACCAAAGCCTATGCCGCCTATGACGCCGAAAGCGCGCTCGCGCCCTTCACCCTGGAGCGCCGGCTGCCCGGCCATCACGACGTCCAGATCGAGATCCTGTTCTGCGGCGTCTGCCATTCCGACCTGCACACCGCCCGCAACGAATGGGGCGGAGCCACCTATCCATGCGTGCCGGGGCACGAGATCGTCGGCCGGGTGACCGCTACGGGCGAGCATGTCGCCAAGTTCGCGCTCGGCGACCTCGTCGGCGTCGGCTGCATGGTCGATTCCTGCCAGCATTGCGACGCCTGCGCCGAAGGGCTCGAGCAATATTGCGAGAACGGCTTCACCGGCACCTATGACAGCCGCGAGCAGGGCGGCGGCCCGATTACCTATGGCGGCTATTCGGACAAGATCGTGGTGCGCGAGGAGTTCGTGCTCCGCATCAAGCATGGCGAGGACCAGCTTGCCGCGGTCGCGCCCCTGCTCTGCGCGGGCATCACGACCTGGTCGCCGCTGCGCGAATGGAACGTCGGCGAGGGCCACAAGGTGGGCATCGTCGGGCTCGGCGGGCTCGGCCATATGGGCGTGAAGCTCGCCGCCGCGATGGGCGCGCGGGTCGTCTTGTTCACGACCTCGCCCAACAAGCGCGAGGACGCGCTTCGGCTCGGCGCGCACGAGGTCGTGGTGTCGCGCAATCCCGACGAGATGGCGGCGCACAGGAACAGCTTCGACTTCATCCTCAACACCGTCGCCGCGCCCCACGACCTCGATCCATTCCTGAACCTGCTGAAGCGCGACGGCACGATGACCCTGGTGGGTGCGCCGGCGACGCCGCACCCTTCGCCGGGCGTGTTCAACCTGATCTCCAAGCGGCGCCGGCTCGCCGGTTCGCTGATCGGCGGCATCGCCGAGACGCAGGAAATGCTCGATTTCTGCGCCACGCACGGCATCGTCTCCGACATCGAGATGATCCCGATGCAGGCGATCAACGACGCCTATGAGCGGATGCTGCGGAGCGACGTGAAGTATCGCTTCGTGATCGACATGCAGTCGCTGAAGGACGCCACCGTCTGAGCGCCTACCCGACTTTCGGCGAGGCGGTCCGCGTCTGGGCGCGGGTCGCCTTGCTCAGCTTCGGCGGCCCGGCCGGGCAGATCGCGGTCATGCACCGCATCCTCGTCGAGGAGAAGAAGTGGATCGGCGAGGATCGTTTTCTCCACGCCCTCAATTTCTGCATGCTGCTGCCGGGGCCGGAAGCGCAGCAACTCGCCACCTATATCGGCTGGCTCCTGCACCGCGTGAAGGGCGGGCTCGTCGCCGGCCTGTTGTTCATCCTGCCCGGCCTCGTCGCGATGATGGCGCTGAGCTGGCTCTACGTCCTCTACGGCCGTGCGACGCCGGTCGCCGCCTTGTTCTTCGGACTGAAGGCGGCGGTGCTGGCGATCGTCGTCCAGGCCGTGGTGCGGATCGGCGCCCGTGCGATTGGCAACAGTGCGCGCCGCCTCGTGGCCGCCGTGGCCTTCCTCGGCATCTTCCTGCTCGACATTCCCTTCCCGCTGATCGTGTTGGGCGCCGGGCTGGTTGGCTTCGCCGCGGCGCGGGCGGGCAGCAAGGCTTTCGCAGCCGGCGGCGGACACGGCCCGGGCGGCACGGCCACCCCCGACGCCGAGACCGCGCTCGGCACCGGCCTGCCCGACCATGCCCGGGATGGACGGCGCCTGCTCCCGGTCTCGTTGCTGCTGCTCCTGCTCTGGCTGGTCCCGGTCGGACTGCTGGTCGCCACCGGTGCCGGCGCGTTCGCCGACATCGCGCTCTTCTTCTCGCAAATGGCGGTGGTCACTTTCGGCGGCGCCTATGCGGTGCTCGCTTATGTCGCGCAGGCGGCGGTCGACACTTATCACTGGCTCCAGCCGGGCGAGATGCTCGACGGGCTCGGCCTTGCCGAGACGACGCCGGGGCCGCTGATCATGGTCACGCAGTTCGTCGGCTTCCTCGGCGCCTATCGCGATCCCGGCGGACTTCCGCCTTTGCTCGCCGGCACGCTCGGCGGCCTGCTCACCACCTGGGTCACCTTCCTGCCCTGCTTCCTGTGGATCTTCGCCGGCGCGCCCTGGATCGAAAGGCTGCGCGAGAATCGCGCGCTGGCCGGCGCGCTCGCCGCGATCACGGCCGCGGTCGTCGGCGTGATCCTGAACCTTGCTGTGTGGTTCGCGATCCACTTCCTGTTCGCGCGGGTGACGGAGCGCCGGTTCGGGCCCGACATTCCCGACTGGGCCAGCCTCGATCCGCTCGCCGCCTTGCTCTCGGCAGCGGCACTGGTAGCGGTGTTTCGCTTCCGGATCGGGATGATCCCGGTGCTCGCCGGATCGGCGCTTCTGGGCTTTCTTTTCAAAGGCCTGTAGCGGCGCGCACGTCGCAGTTGCCAAGCTAACGCATTGGGTTCATTAGCCCGCCATGCTTTCTCAACGAACCCGGTATACAATCCGAGCGTTGCTCCACCTGGCGGACCGCTATGGCCAGGGCCCGGTGCAGTTGAGCGAGATCGCCGAGGCGCAGAAGATCCCGCCCAAATTCCTCACCGTGATGCTGTCGCAGATGAGCCGCGAGGGCATGATCGTCAGCCGGCGCGGGCGCGACGGCGGCTATTGGCTGGCCCGTCCGCCGCAGGACGTCAGCTACGGCGAAATCGTCCGCCTGACGCGCGGCTCGCTGGGTCTGGTGCCCTGCGCGAGCCGGCTGGCCTACGAGCCGTGCGAGAATTGCGTGACCGAGGAGCAGTGCCGGCTTCACCGCGTGATGCTGATGGTGCGCGACGAGACCGCGCGCATCCTCGACGGCCTCAGCCTCGCCGATCCGATCCCGCTGGACGATGGAGCGCTGGAAACGCTGGCGCTCGACGCGCGCGAATCGGGACCGGTGGATCCGGCCAGCGCCGATCCGGCCTCGCTCTAGATCACGATCCTGAACAGCGCGCCGCCCTCCTTGCCGGCCGCGAGATCGATCGAACCGCGGTGCGCCAGCACGAGCTGGCGGGCGAGGCTCAGCCCGACCCCCGTCCCCTTGGCCTTGGTGGTGAAGAAGGGGAGGAAGACGTCGTGGCGCAGGCTCTGTGGCACACCCGCACCATTGTCGCCGACCTCGATCTGGGTGCGGCCGTTGCGAGTCTGGGCGAAGGACAATGCGACGCGGGGCTCGGGCGCATGGGCGCGGGCCGCTTCGGCGCCGTTGCGCAACAGGTTGATGAGCACCTGGCAGAGCAGGTCCGGATCGGCGTCGATCGTCATCGTCTCGGGCTCGACGTCGAGCGACAATGTGACCCCGGCGCCCGCGTCGCTGGCGCGGAACAGGGATTCCAGCTCCTGCGCCCAGGGGAGGACCTCGAACTCGCGACGGCGAACCTCCGGCGTGCGGCTGATCTGCCGGTAGCTCTCGACGAAGTGCATCACGCCGTCGGCGCGGCGCGACAGCGTCTCGATCGCGGCGCGAGCATCGGCGATGTCGGGGTCGTCGCCCTTGTCGGCCGCGCCGATCAGCTGCGCCGCCGTGTGGGCGAGCGAGGTTACCGGCGTCATCGAGTTCATGATCTCGTGGGTAAGGACGCGCACCAGATCGCTCTGCGCCGCGATCTCGACCGCGTTGAGCTCGCCCTGGATCGGCTGCACCGCCACCACCCGCACCTGGCTGCCGAGGCGGTGGACCATGGCGGCGCTGACCATCGCCGTCTGAGGGACGGAATCGGTGGTGAGGGGGACGAGGCGCGGGCGCGACACCGCGGCGTCGGTCAGGCTCTTGGCGAAGGCGGCGCCGTAAATCTCGAAATCCTCGATCCGCACGCCCTTGTGCCGGACCAGCAACCGGCGCGCCGCCTTGTTGGCGAGATCGACCTTGCCGTCGGCGGCGACAGTGAGGAGGGCGGTCGGGGCGTCGTCGAGCACCGCCTCGTAGAAGCGGCTGTCGTCGCTCAATCGGTGGCGCTCGTCGCGCAGGCGGCGGATGCCCTGTTCGAGCGCCTCGCCGAACTCGCTGAAGCCGCTACCCTCGTGGCGGTGGGTGAAGCTCTGCTGGAGGTCGCCGAAACGGACCGCGTCGACGAAGCGGGCGAGCTCGACATTGGTGCGCTGGATGTAGCGCCACAGGCCCATCACCGCGCCGACGCAGAGCAAGGCGGCGAGCAGGCGCGCCGCGGCGAGTCCCGCCGTATTGAGCGTGTAGAGGAAGGCGAATGCCGTCAGCATCAGCAGCCCGACCCGCCACACCAGGCCGATGATGAAGCGGCGTTTAAAGCCCATGCTTGTCCATGCGGCGATAGAGCGAAGCGCGGGTGAGGCCGAGCTCGGCCGCGGCCAGCGAGATGTTGTACGCGTGCTTCTTCAGCGCCGCCTCGACCATGTGGCGCTCCGCACGGTCGAGATTGAGGTCGGTCCCGGCGACGGGCGGCGGCGGCGCGATCGCGCGCGGGACGGCGGTGCGCGACAGAGAGAAATCCTCGAGCGTGAAGGCGCCCTCGCCGGCGAGGATCACGGCGCGCTCGGCGGCGTGGCGCAGCGCGCGCACGTTGCCGGGCCAGTCATAGGCCTCAAGCGCGGTCACGACCTCGGGCGGGATTTCGCGCACCGGCTTGCCGTATTTCTTCGAATAGAGCGCGACATAATGGTCGATCAGCAGGAGGATGTCCTCGCGCCGCTCGCGCAGCGGCGGCAACTCGATCTCGACGGTGTTGAGGCGGAACAGCAGGTCCTGGCGAAAGCGGCTCTCGTCGGCGAGCTGCTCGGGCGGCAGGTTGGTGGCGGCGATCACGCGCACGTCGATCGGCACCGGCTTGTTCGAGCCGACCGGGATCACCTGCCTTTGTTCGAGCGCGGTGAGCAATTTGGGCTGGAGATGGAGCGGCAGATTCCCGACCTCGTCGAGGAACAGGGTTCCTCCGTCGGCCGCCTGGAGCCGGCCGATCCGGTCGCCGCGGGCGTCGGTGAAAGCGCCCTTCACATGGCCGAACAATTCGGACTCGAACAAATTCTCGGTCACGGCGCCGAGATCGACCGAGACGAGGACCTCGTCGGCGCGGCGCGAACGGCGGTGCAGTTCGCGCGCGACCAGTTCCTTGCCGGTCCCGTTCTCGCCGAGGATGAGGACATTGGCCTCGGTCGGCGCGGCACGCTCGATCAGCGAGAAGACGCGGGCGATCAGCGGCGAATTGCCCAGCAATGTCTCGCCGCCGGGCGGAGGCGCGGTGACGGCAGCGGCGCGGCGACGCTCGGTCACCACCTCCTCGCGGCTATTGCGCAGCGCGGCGGCAGTGCGGACCGTCGCCAGTAGCCGCTCGTTCGACCAGGGTTTCGAGACGAAGTCGGTGGCGCCGCGCTTCATCGCCTCGACGGCGATCTGGATGCCGCCATGGGCGGTGATCATCACCACCACCGCATGGGGATCGTGCTTCAGGAATTCGGCGAGCCAATGAAAGCCCTCGGCCGCATTGGTCGCGCCGCGGCCGAAATTGGCGTCGAGCAGGATGACATCCGGCAGGGCCTGGTCCATCGCCGCCATCGCTTCGTCGGGCGCAGTGAAGGTCGCGACCTCGGCGAACAGGTCGCGTAACAGAAGCCGCGCCGACAAAAGAATGTCGGGATCGTCGTCGACGACGATGCAGCGTGAATATTTGCCCCGTCCCACGGCCCGATCCTTAAAGCCTGCCCGTCCGCCAACAAACAATTTCCGTGCCAGTTGCTGTCCGGCGCCGAACACTCTTGTCCGGAAGCGGACACTTGCCGCGCCGTGCCTTTGCGCAGGAATGGCGGATTTCCGGCCACTCCAGGGTTTGGCACGGCCCATGCTCAGTCAGGATCAGCATCAGGACCATTCTCGTGGGGAGACTGAAAATGACCAATATTCAATCGATGATGGGCGCTACCGTCTGGATGATGATCGCGCTGTCGCTCGCTTTCGAGGCGCTGCGTCCGGTCGCGATCGTCTGATCGTTTTTCGGTGTCCGCGAACGAACACGGGTCTGTCCGGAATCGGACACTTGTTCGTTCGCGACGCTTCTTGCCGCCTCGCCTTTGCGCCGCACCGCTCCTGGCACGCCTTTTGCCTAGTGAGCCCGGGAGGTCTCTTGAATGAGTGTGATTAAGATGAAGGCATCCGAGGGGGAGGCGAGGGCGCACAGCGGCGGCGGCATGGACCGTGTCGTCGAGAATAAGGGGCTGTCGCGCGATCTGAAGCTTGCCATTGGCGGCGCGATCGCTCTGGTCGCCGCGGCGAGTTTCTACACGATGGCGCCCGACGCGAGCAGCCAGACGATCGCAGCCGACCGGGTCACCATCTCCACCGTCGAGAAAGGCCGTTTCGACGACTTCCTGCCGCTGCGCGCCCGCGTGACGCCGCTGGTCAGCGTCTATCTCGACGCCGTCGAGGGCGGCCGGGTCGAGCAGGTGCTCGTCGAGGACGGCGCCATGGTCCAGAAGGGCCAGCTTCTCGCCGTCCTGTCCAACTCCGATCTTCAGCTCAACCTGCTCGGCCGCCAGACCGAAGTGTCGCGCGAGGTCAACTCGATGCGCAGCCAGGAGCTCGCGCTCGCCCAGACCCAGATGCAGGACGAGCGGTCGGTGATCGAGGCCGAACTCGCCGCCGAGAAGGCCAAGCGCCAATATGAGGTGCAGCGGCCGCTCGCCGACAAGGGCTTCGTTCCAGCCAAGGTCTTCCGCGACAGCCGCGACGAATATCTGTCGATGCAGAAGCGCGCCGACGTGTTGCGCCGCGCCCGCGCAGTCAACCAGCGGCTGCAGACGAGCCAGCTCGCCCAGTTGCGCGCATCCAACGCCTCCCTCTCCGGCAGCCTCGACATCGCCCGCGCCACGCTCGACGCGCTCAACCTGCGCGCGCCGGTGACCGGGCAGCTCACGGCCTTCTCCATCCAGGTCGGCCAGTCGATGAACCGCGGCGAACGGCTCGGCCAGATCGACAGCGCGGGGCGCAACAAGCTGGTCGCGCAGGTCGACGAATTCTATCTCGGCCGGGTCGAGCCCGGCCAGACCGCCACGGCCGAATGGGGCGGCAAGACCTACAAGATGAAGGTCGCGAAGATCTATCCGCAGGTGCGGAACGGGACCTTCGAAGTCGACTTCCACTTCGTCGGCGGCGAGCCCGCGGACATCCAGCGCGGCCAGACCATCCAGACCAAGCTGACGCTCGGCGATCCGACCGCGGCTCTGCTGCTGCCGAACGGCGCCTTCTACAACGAGACCGGCGGCGCCTGGGTGTTCGTGGTGACGCCGGACGGCGGCGAGGCGATCAAGCGCCAGGTCCGCCTCGGCCGCCGCAACGCCGATTTCATCGAGGTGCTCGAAGGGCTGGAGCCCGGCGAGAAGGTCCTCACCTCCCCCTATACCGGTTTCGCCGACAAGGATCGGCTGGACCTCGAGACCAACTGAAGGAGCTGGGCAATGCTGAGCATGCGAGACTTATCGCGGGTCTACCGCACCGACACCGTCGAGACGACCGCGCTGGACGGCGTCCACCTCGAAATCGAGGACGGCGAGTTCGTCGCGATCATGGGCCCGTCGGGCTGCGGCAAATCGACCCTGCTCAACGTCATCGGCATGCTCGATAGCCCGACCTCGGGCTCCTACGTGTTCAACGGCCAGGAAGTGGCCGGCCTTCCGGAGGCCAAGCTCGCCGACGTGCGCAAGCACAATATCGGCTTCATCTTCCAGAGCTTCAATCTGGTCGACGAGCTGTCGGTGCGCGAAAATGTGGAGCTGGCGCTCCTCTATCACGACGTGCCGGCCTCGGAGCGCAAGCGCCGCACCGACGAAGTGATGGACAAGGTCGGCATCGGCCATCGCGCCAAGCACCGGCCGAGCCAGCTTTCGGGCGGTCAGCAGCAGCGCGTCGCCGTCGCCCGCGCTTTGGTCGGCAATCCCAAGCTGATCCTGGCCGACGAGCCGACCGGCAACCTCGACACCCAGCATGGCGAGGAGGTCATGAAGATGCTCCAGGCGCTGAATGCCGAGGGCTCGACGATCGTCATGGTCACGCACTCGCCGGGTCACGCCGATTATGCGGGCCGCGTCGTCAACATGCTCGACGGCCGCGTCCTCCAGCAGCGCCGCCGCGCCGCGTGACGCGCATGACCGGCCCCGCCATCCTGCGAAACGGGCGTCGCCCTCTCATGGCGCCCGTCCCGGGCGAAGCCGGGGTACACCGCCCCCGGCTTCGCTCGACACGGCTGGCAGTGCCGGTCGCGTTGCTCGCCGCCTTCTTTCCGGGGCCGGTCTTCGCCCAGACGCGGACCGAAGCGACGGTGCTGATGTCCACCCATAAGGAGCAGCGCGCGGACCAGGAGCGCTACGGCTATGCCACCGCGGTCATCGCCGGCGACACGATCTATCTTTCGGGCATAGTCGCCGGGCAGGCGCCGGGCGAGGCGGACCTCGTCCCCGCCTATGACCGCGTGTTCCGCCAGATCGGCGCGGCATTGAAGCGCGCCGGCGCCACGCTCGACGACGTGGTCGACATGACCACCTACCACACCGACATCACCACCCAGATCGAGCCCTTCTCCGAGGTGAAGAAGCGGCATCTCACCGGCCTCCCGCATGCCTGGACGGCGATCGACGTCGATCGCCTCCTGCCCGATGGCGGCCTCACCGAGGTCAAGGTCGTCGCCCACCGGCGCGGCGCCGCCATCGCGAAATAATCGAGGATCATCAGCCATGTGGCGCAACTATCTCACCGTCGGCATCCGGGCCTTGGCCAAGAACAAGACCTATGCCTTCATCAACATCTTCGGCCTGGCGCTCGGGCTTGCCGCCTGCCTGATGATCCTTTTGTTCGTCCGCTACGAGCTGAGCTTCGACAAGCAGCTTCCGGGCGCGGACCAGGCCTTTCAGTTCCAGTCCTATTTCACCGATCCCGATGCGGGCGAGGTGCAGAAGATCCAGATGGCGCCCTATGTGGCGCGCGACCTGCTCAAGAAGGACTTCCCGCAGGTCGAGAACAGCGTGCACGCTCTGTCGTCCGGGCCCATCGTGCTGAAGGGCGGCCAGGCCTATGCCACCGAGGATTTCCGCTTCGTCGACGGCAATCTGCTCGACATCCTCCAGTTCCCGCTTGCGAAGGGCAATCGCGAGACCGCGCTCAACCAGGTCGGGTCCCTGGTCATCACCGAGACCGAGGCGCGCAAATATTTCGGCAATGACGACCCGATGGGCCAGACGCTGACCCTGTCGTCGCGCGGCAAGCAGACCGATTTCCGAGTCACCGGTGTCCTCAACGACCTGCCGAAAAACACGCATTTCCGAGCGACGATGATCGCCCGCTACGATCCGCAGAGCTATTGGGCCGACCAGACCGAGTTCATGACCCAATGGGGCTGGCAGTCCGGTTGGGTCTACGTGAAGCTGCGCCCCGGCGCCGACGCGGACGCGATCAACGCGCAGATGGAAGCGTTCGAGAAGCGCAACATCCCCGACCAGGTGTTCGGCGGCCAGCGCACCAACCAGGGCGACTTCTCCGAGTTCAAGCTCGTCAACATCGCCGACGTCCATCTGGGCGACGCTCAGGAAGCGGCGATGACGCCGGGCAACGACCGTCGCTCGATCATCACCTTCGGCGTGATCGCGGCGCTCATCCTCGCGATGGCCTGCGTCAACTTCACCAACCTCGCCACCGCCCGCGCCAGCCAGCGGGCGCGTGAAGTGGCGCTGCGCAAGGTGCTCGGCGCCAACCGTAAGCAGCTCATGACGCAATTCCTGGGCGAATCCGTGCTCGTCGCGGCCATTGCGATGCTGCTCGCCCTGGCGTTTGTGGAGCTGGTGTTGCCGGCATTCGCCGGTTTCCTCGATGCCGACCTCAAGATGCGCTATTTGGGTGAAGGCGGCCTCATCCTGCCGATCATCGGCCTGGTGTTGCTCGTCGGCGCCGCCGGCGGCATCTATCCGGCTTTCTATCTGTCGCGCTTCCAGCCCGCGACGGTCCTGAAGGCCAACAAGTCGTCGGCCGAGGCGCAGGGCTCGGGCTCGCTCCGCAACATCCTGGTGGTCGCGCAGTTCGCCGTCTCGATCGGCCTCATCATCTGCACCGCCATCGTCTACGGCCAGACCGCTCACGCCCGCACCGCCGATCCCGGCTACAAGCGCGACGGCCTGCTGCAGCTCGAAGGCGTCGGGCGGCGCGAGATGTTCCCGCTCGCCGACACCTTGATCCGCGAGCTGAAGCAGATCGACGGCGTCACGGACGTCGGCCGTACCAATATCGGTATCGCCACCCGCAACAACCAGAATACCGGCGTGCAGATGCCCGGCCGCAGCGAGCCGATCAACATCGGCAATTACGCGATCGACAACGGCTTCTTCGATACGATGGGGATCAAGCTGCTCGCCGGCCGCACGTTCGACGAGAGCCGTCCGATGGACGACGCGACCACGCCGTTCCCCGAGGATCCCGCGGCGGAGCGCGCGCTCGTCGCCCGCGGTCTCAACGTCGTGCTGAACGAGCTTGCCGTGCGCCGGCTCGGGCTGGGCACGCCGCAGCAGGCGGTCGGCAAGACGATCAAGATGATCACCAACCCCGAATATGGCGGCGTCATCAACGCCAACATCATCGGCGTCGTCCAGGACAGCCGGTTCCGCTCGATCCGCGAGACGATCGATCCGATCATCTTCCAGTCGAGCCGCTTCGGCCAGGGCTGGATGCTGGTCCGCTACAATGCCAGCGACCCCGCCCGCGTCCGCCGCGACGTCGAGGCGGTGTGGAAGCGGATCGCGCCGGAAATCCCGTTCGACGCGCAATTCAGCGACGAGATTATCGGCGAGCTTTATGCGGCCGAGGACGCCCGCGCCAAGACCTTCGCCGGCTTCGCTCTGCTCGCCGTCGTGGTCGCGTGCCTGGGCCTGTTCGGCCTCGCCGCCTTCACCGCCGAGCGCCGCACCAAGGAGATCGGCATCCGCAAGGTGCTCGGCGCGCGCAGCCGCGACATCGTGCGCCTGCTCGCCTGGCAATTCTCCAAGCCGGTGATCATCGCCAACATCATCGCCTGGCCGGTCGCCTGGTGGGTGATGCGCGACTGGCTCAACACTTTCGACACGCGGATTGCGCTCGGCCCGACGCCGTTCGTGCTGGCCGGGCTGCTCGCCCTCGCTATCGCGATCGGCACGATCGCCGGCCATGCGATCCGCGTCGCCCGCGCCAACCCGATCCACGCATTGCGATACGAATGAGGACTTGAGCGGCCGTAGCCGGGACCAGACAGGAAGGGGACCGAACGATGTGGCGGAATTATCTGACGGTGGGCGTCCGCGCCCTCGCTAAGAGCCGGACCTACGCCTTCATCAACATCCTCGGGCTCGCCATCGGCATGGCCGCCTGCCTGATGATCCTGCTCTATGTCCGCTACGAGATGAGCTACGACAAGTGGATCCCGGATTCCGACCGGATCTACCAGATCCAGAGCTGGTACAAATCGAGCGAGACGGGCGAGGAAGCCCAGCTCCAGATGACTCCGTACGCCTCCGGCACGGCGATCAAGAAGGATTTCCCCGAGGTCGAGCAGCAAGTCTACGTCTGGAACAACAATCCCGTCTTCACCAAGGACGGGCAGGCTTCGTCGACCGAAGACTTCCTCTTCGTCGACAATGATTTCCTGAGCGTGGTGCCGCTGCCGCTGGTGCGCGGCAGCCGCGACGCGCTCGGCCAGGTCAACACCGCCGTGCTGACCCGCTCCGAGGCGGTGAAGCGCTACGGCACCGACGACGTGGTGGGGAAGACATTGAGCTTCATCACCCGCGGCATAACCCGCGAGTTCCGCATCACCGGCGTGCTCCAGGACCTGCCCAAGAACTCCCACCTCAAGCTGACCGGCCTCGCCCGGCTCGACTTCGCCGGCTACAATTACGACACGCCCGACGTGCTGACCTGCTGGGGCTGCCAGAACGGCCATGTCTATGTGAAATTGCGGCCTGGGGCCGACGCGTCCGCGATCCAGTCCGGCTTCCCGGCGTGGGAGAAGCGCAACATCCCCGACGAGAGTGCGGGCGAGGCGCGGTTCAACGCCGGCGACGACCAGGACTGGCACATCGTCAACGTCAAGGACGTCCATCTCGGCAAGGCCCAGGCGGGCGCGATGGCGCCGGGCAACGACCGCACCACGATCACCACCTTCGCGGTGATCGCCGTCCTGATCCTGGGCATGGCGGTGGTCAACTTCACCAACCTCGCCACGGCCCGTGCCAGCCAGCGCGCCCGCGAGGTGGCGCTGCGCAAGGTGCTCGGCGCGACCCGGCGGCAGCTGATCGTCCAGTTTACCGCGGAATCGGTGATGATCGCGATCGTCTCGATGCTGATCGCGCTGACCCTTGTCGAATTGCTGGTGCCGCCATTCTCGGCCTTCCTCGAGGCCGACATCAACGTGAGCTATTTCGGCGCGGAAGGCATCCTGCTGCCGGTGCTGCTGCTCGTGCTGGTGGTGGGCGTGCTGGGCGGACTCTACCCGGCCTTCTTCCTCTCGCGCTTCCAGCCGGCCTCGGTGCTGAAGGCCAACCAGTCCTCGGCCGAGACTCCTGGAACCGGCCGGTTGCGCAACGCGCTCGTGGTCGCGCAGTTCGCAGTGTCGATCGGGCTCATCATCTGCACCGCCATCGTCTACGGCCAGACCGTCTACGCCCGCACCGTCGATCCCGGCTACAAGCGCGACCATATCCTCCAGGTCGACGAGCTCAGCCGCTATCAGTTGATCGACAAGGGCGAGATGATCGCCGAGCGCACGCGGCGCGTGCCGGGCGTGCAGGCCGTCGGCCGCACCACGATCGGCGTCGCCACCGACAATAACAACAATACCGGCTTCATGGTGCCCGGGCGCACCGACCCGATCACGATCGGCACCTATCAGGTCGACGAGGGCTTCCGCGACGCGATGGGTCTCACGCTCGCCGCCGGCCGCTGGTTCGAGGAAGGGCGGCCGATGGACGACATGACCCTCCCTTATCCGCCGGACGATGGCGCGCAGCGGGCGATGGCACAGCGCGGCGGCAACATCGTGATCAACGAACTCGCGACCCAGCGGCTCGGCTTCAAGAGCCCGCAGGAGGCGGTCGGCAAGACGCTGAAGGCGGCGGTCGTCGACAACGAGATCGGGCTGGTGCCGGTGACGATCATCGGCGTGGTCCGGGATTCACGCTTCCGCTCGGTCAAGCTGCCGCTCGACCCGATCATGTTCTCCAACTGGAACAGCGGCCACACCCACATGATTGTCCGCTACAGCGGCGATCCGCGGCCCGTCCGCAGCGGTGTCGAGCGCGTCTGGAAGGGCATCACCACCGACGTTCCGTTCGACGCCAAGTTCAGCGAAGACATCATGGGCGAGCTCTACGACGCCGAGGAAGCGCGGGCGAAGACCTTCGCCGGCTTTGCGGTACTCGCCGTGATCGTTGCCTGCCTCGGCCTGTTCGGCCTCGCCGCCTTCACCGCCGAGCGCCGCACCAAGGAGATCGGCATCCGCAAGGTTCTCGGCGCGCGCAGCCGCGACATCGTGCGCCTGCTCGCCTGGCAATTTTCCAAGCCGGTGATCATCGCCAACATCATCGCCTGGCCGGTCGCCTGGTGGGTGATGCGCGACTGGCTGAACAGCTTCGACGCCCGTATCGGCCTGTCGCCGACCCCGTTCCTGCTCGCCGGCGGCCTCGCGCTCGTGATTGCGATCGGCACGATCGCCGGCCACGCCTTCCGGGTGGCACGCGCCAATCCGATCCACGCTCTGCGCTACGAATAGGAGGCGGGCGATGTGGAGAAATTACCTGGCCGCCGGATACCGGTCGCTGACGCGGAGCCGGACCTACGCCTTCATCAATCTGTTCGGGCTCGCCACCGGCCTCGCCGCCTGCCTGCTTCTCCTGCTCTACGTCCGCTACGAGATGAGCTACGACCGATGGCTGCCGGACGCCGATCGCGTGTTCCAGGTCCAGACGTTCGGCACCGATCCGAGCACCGGCGAGAAGCTCGACATGCAGGCGGTGACGCGTCCCGTGGCGGCGGCGCTGGCCAAGGATTTTCCGCAGATCGAGACGATCGCGAAGCTGGAGACCGACGACATCGTCGTGCTGCGCGACGGCGGTGCGCTGACCGTCAAGAAAGCCGCCGCGGCCGATCCCGGCTTATTCCGGATCATCCAACTCCCCTTCCTGCATGGCAGCGCGGCCACCGCGCTCGCGGCGACCGACAGCGTCACTTTGAGCCGCGCCGAAGCAATGCGCCTGTTCGGCACGGCGGACGCGCTGGGCCGCACGCTGACGACGACGCGGGGCGGCGAGAAATATGATCTGCGCGTGACCGGCGTGTTCGAGGACCTGCCGAAGAACAGCCACATGGACCTGCGGATGGTCCGCCGCTTCAACTCGGCCGAGGAAGACGATTGCGCCTGGGGCTGTGTCAACGGCTTTGCCTATGCCAGGCTCCGTGCCGGCGCCGACGTCGCGACGGTCAACGGCCAGATGCAGGCCTGGGAAAAGCGCAACGTGCCGCCGCGCGACATCGGCGGATCGGACATCGGGGCGTCGACCGACTGGCGGCTCGTCAACGTCCGCGACATCCATCTCGGTCCGGCCCAGGACGGCGACCGACCCGGCAACGATCGCGCCACCCTCGCCACCTTCACGATCGTGGCCCTGCTCATCCTCGGCATGGCGATCGTCAATTTCGTCAATCTCGCCACCGCGCGCGCCAGCCAGCGCGCCCGCGAAGTGGCGGTCCGCAAGGTGCTTGGCGCGCGGCGGCGCCAGCTGATCGCACAGTTCCTCGGCGAATCGATGGCGCTGGTGGCTGCCGCGATGCTGATCGCACTGGCCTTGCTCGAGCTGGCGCTGCCGGCCTTCTCCCGCTTCCTCGATGCCGATCTCGACATCCATTATCTTGGCCGCGACGGTCTGCTCCTGCCGGTGGCGGCGCTCACGTTGCTGGTCGGGCTCGCCGGCGGTTTCTACCCGGCCTTCCACCTGTCGCGCTTCCAGCCCGCCGCCGTGCTCAAGGCCAATTGCGCCTCGACCGACGCCCAGGGCAGCGGCCGCATCCGCAACCTGCTGGTGGTCGCGCAGTTCGCCGTGTCGATCGGCCTGATCGCGTGCACCGCGGTCGTCTATCACCAGACCATCTTCGCCCGCACGGTCGATCCGGGCTACGAGCGCGAGGGCCTGCTGACGGTCGGCGGGCTGCGTGACCCGCAAGTGCGCCAGGTCCGCGAGACCTTGGCGCGCGAGATCGCGGCCCTGGACGGCGTGACGAGCGTCTCCGCCACCCGGATCATCCCGGCCGAAGGACCGACCTTCTTCACCGTGGCGTCGGTCCCGGGGCGGCCGGAACCGGTCAAGCTCGGCTGGTACAGCGTCGAGCCGGGCTTCTTCGACACGATGCGGATCGGCATGGCCGCGGGCCGCAAGCTCTCGGCGGCTTATGCCAACGACAAGGCTTATGTCGATTATGAGGACGAGGCGGCGGCCGAGGCCGCGGAGCGGGCCATCGCCGCGCGCGGTCTCAACATCGTCGTCAACGAAAGCGCCGTGAAGCTGCTCGGCTTCGATAAGCCGGCCGCCGCCGTCGGGCGGCAGATCGCTATCCCGGTCTTCGGTGAGGAGATAGGTCCCGTCCCGGCCACCATCGTCGGCGTGGCCCGCGACAGCCGCTTCCGCTCGGTCCGCGAGGCGGTCGAGCCCACGATCTTCTACGACGACGGCTATTATCGCTGGCTGGTCGCCCGGTTCGAGGCGACGGACCCCGGCGCGCTGCGCGCGAAGGTCGAGCAGATCTGGCGCCGCCTGCTGCCCGAGGTGCCGTTCGAGGCCTTCTTTGCGGACGACAAGCTCGCCGGCCTCTACGGCGCCGACGTGGCGCGCGGCCAGACGTTCGGCAGCTTCGCCATGCTCGCCATCCTGATCGCCTGCCTCGGCCTCTACGGGCTCGCCGCCTTCACCGCCGAGCGGCGCACGCGGGAGATCGGCATCCGCAAGGTGTTCGGCGCGACCGCGCGCGACATCGTGCAGCTGCTCGCCTGGCAATTCTCCAAGCCGGTCGTGCTGGCGAACCTCGTCGCCTGGCCGGTCGCATGGTGGGTGATGCGCGACTGGCTCAACGGCTTCGACGCCCGCATCGCGCTCACGCCCGGGCCATTCGTCCTCGCCGGCCTGCTCGCTTTGCTGATCGCGCTGGCGACCATCGCCGGCCACGCTCTCCGTGTCGCCCGCACCAATCCCATCCACGCTCTTCGCTACGAATAGGACCATTCATGAGCGCCATCATCTGGGCCGCAGCCGCCCTCGCCATCACCGGTACCGTCGCCTTCGCCTCCCTCCGCGCCTGGCGCGGCTGGCTCGATCTCAAGCGTTTCGAGATCGCGGCGCGGCAGGAGAGCGAGCGCGAGACGCCCGACCTCGCGCCCGGCATCCGCATCGACATGGCCAATTTGAAGGAGCGCCTGCGCAAGCTCGAGGCGATCGCCCAGGGCGTCGACCTCTAAGGTGCGACCAGCGGAGGATCGCGCGCTGCGCGGCCTCCCAGCCTTCGGCTTCCTTGCGCTCGCTTCTGTGGTAGGTTTTCGGCCCACGATTGCACGGCCGGAGACAGGGATTGAACAGGGACAGGGACCTCGGGGTCGGCAGCCGAATGCTGATTGGTGCGATTGCGGGCTTCGCCGGGACGCTCGCCATGACCGCAGCGATGCGGCGCATGCACGAGCAACTGCCACGCGCCGAGCGTTACCCGCTCACGCCCCGAGAGATCATCGATTCAATGGCCGATGCGGTGGATGTGCCCCTGGGCAACGAAGCGGCGAAGGACGTGACGACCGCGGCCCACTTTCTTTACGGCGCCGCATCGGGGGCGGTGCTTGGGGTAGCGAATGCCTCGCTCGGGCCGGTCGCGGGCGGCGCGGCGGGAGTCGGCGTGTGGCTCGGCTCCTATATGGGCTGGATCCCCGCCGTGGGTCTGCTCAAGCCCGCGGACGATCACCCACCGCGGCGGAACCTGCTGATGCTCGCCGCGCACGTCGTCTGGGGCGTGGCCACCGCCAAAGCGATGCGCGAACTGGTAAAAGCGCGCGAGACCATCCTGGAAGCTGGCCCAGATAAGGACATCCCCGTCTCGCGACGTCGTTAGCGGCCCGTTTACCGCCGTCCCAACCTATGCTAGTAAAATTACGGTATTCGCAGGGGGCGGAGGGTGAGGCTATGCATATTTTCTGCCAACTGTTCGGCCACCACAGGTCGCTCAAGAAGGTTCGGCACCATTATCTGGGGTACAAGAGTTCGTGCCGCTGGTGCGGCGTGCCCATGCTGCGGATCGAGCATGGTCAGTGGCGGCCAATGACCAGCGAGGACAATGCCCCGCCGGCCAATTGGCCTTTCTCGGAAACCAGCTGACCTAATCGACGCGCGGGCTGAGGTTGGGCGGATCGCTCGCCGGGAAGCTTTCGTCCGACGCCTCGTCGACTTCGTCCCACGTCCTTGGGGGGTCGCGCATGGTCGAGCGGCCGGCCGGCCGTACGTTGCCGCTATTGCCGACCGGGCCGGGCGGGCGCTCGTGACGCAACGCCGGCGCGGGTCGGCCGCCTTCCTCGCCAGTCCCGCCACGGCTGCGCCACAGACGGGTCGCGACGAAGCCGAGCCCCGCCGCGCAGGCTGCGCCGATGCCGGTGACGAGCGCGGCATTCCTGTTCCATTCGGCCATGGTCAGAGCGCCTCCATCGTCGCGGGCCGTGCGGGCGGAAGCCCCTTGGTTTGCGCGATCTCCATCAATTCCGCCTTGCGCGCGGCCATCTGCTCGCCGAGCGTCTCCAGGTCGACGTCGACATGGCGTGCCTGGGTGAAGATGTTGCCGTGCTGCTTCTCTTCCTCCTTCACATGGTGCTCGATCTGCTCCTGGAGGACCTTCACCTTGGCGTCGTAATAATCGTCGTCGGGTCCGCCGGCCTCGATCTCGTTGATCAGCACCTTAGCGCCGTCATGCTCGACCATGGCCTCGTCGAGGTCGTCGTCGTCGATCTTGCCGCGCAGGGCGGGATAGAAAATCTCCTCCTCGATCATGGCGTGAACCTTGAGCTCGGTGCAGATTTCGCGGGCGATCTTCTCCTTGCGGCCGTCGGCCGACGCTTTCTCGAATTGTTCGAACAGTCCTTCGACGCGGCGGTGATCCTCGGCGAGAAGCTGCAGCGCATCTTGTTTGGTGGGGGTGACCATTTAATGCCTCCTGATTGCGCTGGGGGAACATTCGGAATGACGCGCCGGTTCCGCCGCCGAGCAGCCGAGGATGAAGCGTGAACGACACCGAGACACTTTCCCCCGTCATTCCGAACGAGACCGAGGAGGCGACCCGGCGCCTACTCGAGAAGGCGTGCGAGCGCGGCATCAGCTTCGTCACCGCCGAGAGCTGCACCGGCGGCATGCTGGCATCCTTGCTGACCGACGTGCAGGGTGTCGCGCATGCGTTCGATCGCGGCTTCGTCACCTACACCAACGATGCCAAGGCCGAGATGCTCGGCGTCCCGCTCGACCTCATCGAGCAAAAGGGGGCAGTCTCCCGCGAGGTCGCGATCGCGATGGCCGAGGGCGCGCTGGAGCGCTCGCGCGCGAACATCGCCCTCTCCGTCACCGGCTTCGCCGACAAAGGGGAGGAGCCGGGCCTGGTCCATTTCGGCTGCGCGCGGGCCGGGCGGAAGACGGCGCATCGCGAGGAGCATTTTGGTCCGGGCGGGCGGGGTGCTACGCGGATCAAATGCATGAAGGTGGCGGTCGAGATGATGATGGAGATGCTGTGATGGCGGCGAAGGCACCTTTCGAGGCGATCCACCGCCACGGCTTCGTCCGCGTCGCCGCGGCCACGCCGGCCGCTTCGGCCGGCGATGTGGCCATGAACGTCGAGCAGAGCGTGCTGATGGCCCAGCAGGCCCATGACCGCGGCGTCGACCTCGTCGTCTTTCCGGAGCTCAACGTCTCCTCCTACGCGGTCGACGATTTGTTCCTGCAGGAGGCCTTCCTCGATGCTGTCGAAGAGGGGATCGCCGAAATCTGCCGGCGCACGGCGGACCTGGCGCCGGTGCTGGCGGTCGGCGCCCCGATCCGCCGCAACGGCCGGCTCTACAATTGCGCGCTCGTCCTCTCGCGCGGCCGCATCCTCGGCGTCGTGCCCAAGAGCTTCCTCCCCAATTACCGCGAATATTACGAGAAGCGCTGGTTCGTGTCGGGTATCGGCCTCAACGGCATCGACGTCGCCCTTGCCGGTCAGACCGTGCCGTTCGGCACCGACCTCATCTTCGCTGCCGAGGATCTTGCCGACTTCATCTTCCACGTCGAGATTTGCGAGGATTATTGGGCGCCGCAGCCGCCTTCGACGGTCGGCGCACTGTCCGGCGCACTCATCCTCTGCAACCTCTCCGCATCGAACATCACGATCGGCAAGGCGGACGAGCGCAAATTGCTATGCGCCTCGCAGTCGAACCGCTGCTGCGCGGCTTACGTCTACGCTGCCTCAGGCCCGGGCGAGAGCACGACAGATCTGGCATGGGACGGGCAGGGCTCGATCTACGAGATGGGCGAGCTGCTCGCCGAATCCGGACGTTTCGACTGGGAACCGGAGCTGTGCGTCGCCGACATCGACGCGCAGCGGCTGCGGCTCGAGCGGATGCGGATGCCGACCTTCAACGACAATGCCGTCGCCGCCGGCCACCCCGAAAAGACCGCGCGGCGCATCCACTTCGACCATGGCGTCACGCCCGCCGATATTGGCTTCGAGCGCAAGCTGCGCCGTTTCCCCTATGTCCCCAACCGGCCCGAGCAACTCGACCAGGATTGCTACGAGGCGTTCAACATCCAGGTCCAGGGTCTCGCCAAGCGCTTCACAGCGACCAGCGGCAAGCACCTCGTCATCGGCGTCTCGGGCGGCCTCGATTCAACGCATGCTTTGATCGTCGCCGCCAAGGCCTGCGACCTGCTCGGCCTGCCGCGATCGACCATCCTCGGCTTCACCATGCCGGGCTTCGCCACCGGCGAGGCCACCAAGAGCAATGCCTGGGCGCTGATGAACGCGCTCGGCATCGTGGGTGAGGAGATCGACATCACCCCCGCCGCGCGCCAGATGCTGGCCGACATGGGCCACCCGTTCGCGAAGGGCGAAGCGGTCTACGACATCACGTTCGAGAATGTGCAGGCCGGACTGCGCACCGACTATCTGTTCCGCCTCGCCAACCAGCGCAGCGGCTTCGTGGTCGGCACCGGCGACCTCTCCGAACTCGCGCTCGGCTGGTGCACCTACGGCGTCGGTGACCATATGAGCCATTATGGCGTCAATGCCGGCGTGCCCAAGACGTTGATTCAATATCTGGTGCGCTGGGCGGTCCGCTCCGGCCAGTTCGACGCCGAGACCAACCGCATCCTCACCGCCATCCTGGAGACCAAGATCTCGCCCGAACTGGTGCCCGCCGACGAGGCCGGGGAGATCCAGTCGACCGAGGACAAGATCGGCCCCTACGAGCTGCACGATTTCTTCCTGTTCCATATCCTGCGCTCGGGCCAGCCGCCCTCGAAGGTGGCGTTCCTCGCCTGGCAGGCCTGGCACGACGCTTCGCAGGGGCTGTGGCCGATCGCCTATCCGGATCATCTGAAGCGCGCTTACGATCTACCTACCATCCGGAAATGGCTGGAGGAGTTTCTTTGGCGGTTCTTCAAGACCAGCCAATTCAAGCGCAGCGCCCTGCCCAATTCGCCCAAGGTCTCGATGGGCGGATCCTTGAGCCCGCGCGGCGACTGGCGGGCCCCGTCCGACGGGACGGCGGCGCCGTGGCTGGACGAACTCCGGTCCGCATTCGACGGCAAGGAGTGAATGCTGCACGTGCGAAGAAGATCGCTTTGTCCGAGTTCCCATTAGAACGGTCGCGAATCTAACCCAGATTAGCGCGGTCCGCGGGAACCTGCCCTCCCCCATGACGTTGTCCGAAATGTCCTTCGTTCATCAGGGGTTTACATTGATCAGCTTCTCAGGCGCCCCATCCAATGGGCTCGACAAATCTTCCGCCCTCCGCTCGTCCGACCACGGCATCATCTGCTTTTCGCACCTGCGGTGGAATTTCGTCTTTCAGCGCCCGCAGCATCTGATGAGCCGCTTCGCTCTCGACCGGCGCGTGATCTATTGGGAAGAACCTGAGAATGCCTTGCCGGACTGCGAAGCGGCGCTGAGCGTACGGACCTGCGCCGAGACCGGCGTCGTCGTCGCGACCCCGACATTGCCCGAAAATCTGAGCGACGCGGAACGGATCGCGACCGTGAAGACCCTGCTCGACGCATTTCTCGCCGGCGAGCAGGGGCCGCTGGTGCGCTGGTATTACACACCGATGATGCTGCCCTTCTCGCGGCATATCGCGGCGGCGGCGACGGTCTATGACTGCATGGACGAGCTCGCCAATTTCCGTTTTGCACCGCCGCAATTGCTTGAGCTTGAGCGCGAGCTGTTCGCGGCCGCCGACGTTGTCTTCACCGGGGGCTACAGCCTCTACGAGGCCAAGAAGGACCGTCATCCCAACGTCCATCCTTTCCCCTCGAGCGTCGATCGCGCCCATTTCGCCCAGGCACGCGCCGGCGGCAAGCAGCCGGCCGACCAAGCGGAAATCGCGGGGCCGCGGCTCGGCTTCTACGGCGTTGTCGACGAGCGCATGGATTTGGAGCTGGTTGCGGCGCTTGCCGACGCGCATCCCGAATGGTCGATCGTCATGGTCGGTCCGGTCGTGAAGATCGATCCCGCCGACCTGCCGCAGCGCGCCAACATTCATTATCTCGGCGGCAAGCAATATGACGAACTGCCCGCCTATCTCGGCGGCTGGGACGTCGCGTTGATGCCGTTTGCGATCAACGATTCGACCAAGTTCATCTCGCCGACCAAGACGCCCGAATATCTGGCGGGCGGTCGGCCGGTGGTCTCGACCCCGATCACCGACGTGATACGCCACTATAGTGATCTCGACGCCGTCTTCATCGCCGACGGCCCTGAGGCATTCATCGCAGCCTGCGAGGACGCGCTCGAACTGGCGCAGGGCGAGAATGAGTGGCTCGACGGCGTCGATGCCAAGCTCGCCAATCTGAGCTGGGACATCACCTTCGCCCGCATGTCCGGCCTCGTCCGCGAGGCAGTCACCATCCCCGCGGCCGGCCCGCGCGTCGTCACGAGCGGCGCCAGGAAGCAATATGACTATCTCGTCGTGGGCGCAGGCTTCGCCGGCTCGGTGCTCGCCGAGCGGCTTGCCAGCCAGCACGATGCCCGCGTCCTCGTCATCGACAAGCGCCCGCACGTCGCCGGCAACGCGTACGATCATAAGGACGAAGCGGGCGTGCTGATCCATCAGTACGGACCCCACATCTTCCACACCAACAGCGACGAGATCGTCGATTACCTGTCGCAGTTCACGGCATGGCGCCCGTACGAGCATCGCGTTCTGGCGCAGGTTCGCGGCCAGCTCGTGCCGATCCCGATCAACCGGACGACGCTGAACGCATTGTTCGGGCTCGATCTCCAGACCGACGAGGAGGCCGCGGCCTATCTCGCGTCGCGCGCCGAGCCGGTCGACGAGATCGTCACGTCCGAGGATGTGGTTATCTCCGCGGTCGGCCGCGAGCTCTACGAGCTCTTCTTCCAGGGCTATACGCGCAAGCAATGGGGCCTCGACCCGAGCCAGCTCGACAAGTCGGTGACCTCGCGCGTCCCGACACGGACCAACACCGACGACCGTTATTTCGGCGACAAGCACCAGATCATGCCGGCGGACGGCTACACTGCCATGTTCAACGCGATGCTCGACCATCCGAACATCGATGTGCTGCTTTCGACCGACTATCAGGACGTGATGGCCGAGATCGATGCCGGCCACACGATCTTCACCGGTCCGATCGACGAATATTTCGGCTTCCGCTTCGGCAAGCTGCCTTACCGCAGCCTGCGCTTCGAGCATGAAGTGCGCGACGAGGAATGGATGCAGCCGGTGGCGGTGGTGAACTATCCGGACCCGAAGGTGACCTATACCCGCATCACCGAATACAAGCATCTGACCGGGCAGCAGCATCCGACGACCAGCATCACCTACGAATACCCGTCGGCGGAGGGCGATCCCTATTACCCGATCCCGCGGCCGGAGAACCAGGCTCTGTTCAAGCAATATGAAGCGCTGGCCGACGCGACGCCGAACGTCACCTTCGTGGGCCGGCTCGCGACCTACCGCTACTACAATATGGACCAGGTGGTCGGGCAGGCGCTCGCCGCGTTCCGCAAACTCGACGCCAAGCGCCAAGCCAAGCAGCCGACGCAACGGGTCTGGACCGAAGCGGCCGAGTGAAGACGCCTCGGGAAGCGGCTTCTATTCGGCCGCTTCCCTGAAGGCGCTGCGTATGCCTTCGCAATATTCGTCGATCGCGTGATTCACCGGGCGCAGCAGCAGGCCGCGGCCGCTCGATAGTGCGGTGATCGCCGGATCGCTTTCCGTCGGCACGATCAGCGCGGGATCGTAGCCGACGCGCTCGGCGACGCCGTGGGCAAATTCGTACCAGCTTAGCTTGCCCTGGTTGGCGAGGTGCCAGAGCCCGGTCTCGCCGTCGATCAGCAGGTCGAGCGCGGCGTGGCAGAGATCCGGCACGTAGGTCGGCGAAACGTCGACGTTGCGGCTGGCCCGCACCTGCTCGCCGCGCGCGAGGGCGCTCAGCGTGTGCCAGGCGAAATTATATTTGTCCCACGGGCCGAAGAAGGCGCTGGTGCGGATCACGAGCGCCTGCTCGGCGATGCCGAGGACATGCTGTTCGGCTTCGGCCTTGCTGAGGCCATAGACATTGGCCGGCGCCACCGGATCGGTTTCAGTATAGGCGCGGCCCAGCTTGCCGTCGAACACGAGATCCGACGAGAATGTGACGAGCCGCAGGCCTGCGTCCGTGCAGGCGCGCGCCAGCTTCTGCGGCCCGGCCGCATTGGCGGCAAGGCACGCTTCGCGCTCATTTTCCGCATCGGCGACCCGGACGAAGCCGGCCGCGTTGACGATCGCCCAGGGCTCGAAGCGCGCGATGGCGGCGCGGATCGACGCCTCGTCGGTGATGTCGAGCTCGGCGCGGCTGGTGAGGCAGAAGGGCAGGCCACGATGTTCCGCGATGCGCGCGAAGGCCTGTCCGAGCGTCCCGGTCGCGCCGGTGATCAGCAGCTTGCGGCCGTGCCCGCCCAATTCCTTGCAGGGGCCATGCCACGGATAGAGTCGCTCGGGCCTCCGCCACCAGCCGGGCTTGTCGAGCACCGGATGGTCGAAATCCTCGCCCTTCGCATAGGCCTTGGCTGCGGCCGCGATCACGGTCGGGCGCGGCTCGGGCGAGCGCGCGTCGAACGCCCCGACGTCGTAGACGCCGTCCTCGCGCGTCAGCAGCGAGCGCCAGTCGACATTGCCGAACAGGGACCAGAGCGTGACGGCGCGCAGGTCCATGCCTTCGTCGCGGAGCGCGCCGGCGGTCTTCCAGACTTCGGCGAACCAGCGCAATTGCTCGTCGCGGGTGCAGCCGTGATGGACTTCGGTGACGGCGATCGGGATGCCGTAACGCTCCCAGGCCTCGCGCAGGCGCGGGCCGATCCCGGTATCGAGATGGAGGCGCTTCACCCGCACCGCTTCCGCATCGATATAGCGCTGGCGCCCGTTTCCGCCGACGGGCTGGCCCGGATAGAGGGCGAGCCGGTGGTCGAGAAAACGTTCGCTGGTGAGATAGTGGTTGATGCCGAGAATGTCGGGCATGGCCTCCCCGGTGGCGAGCGCTTCGAGCGCGTCCGCGCCGATGCCGGCATCGCGCAGCAGCCGCACCCAGGGGTGGCGCCCCTGCACGCGGCCGCAGAGCAGGTCGAAGCTGAGCCAGCGACGGCTATTCTCGTGCTGCGCCTGGTGACGGAGCGGAGCGGTCGAAAAGGTCTTGCCGAGATCTTCGGTCTGCAGCAGCTGCGCGCCGGGAATGACGGCACGGATCGCCGCCATCGCCGCTTTCGTGCCAAGGCACTGGTTGACCAGCGCCTTGAGGAAGGCGGGGTAGGACCGGCGGTGCGGGAACCAGTGGCCGTAGAGCCCGGAAAAGCGGGCGGTGGTCAGCGGCTCGTTGATCGGGGTCCACGTCTCGATCCAGGGATAACGCTCGGCCACGCGCGCGGCGAACGCGGCCAACTTGGCCGGGAAATCGGGATCGAGGAGACTCGTATATTTCGGGCCGGAGCCGTGATGGAGTAGGCCGCCGATTACGCGCACGCCGCGCTTGCGCAGCAGGTGCAGCCGCTCGTCGGTCCACGCCCAGTCGCAATCGTCCGGCGCGTCCGGCGCGATCGATTCCCAGAGGATCGGATAGCGGACGGTGGTGACGCCGAGGTCGGCGATGCGATCGATATCGCCCTTGCGAAGACTGTGCCCCGTCTCGAGGCACTGGTCGCGAAAGACGTCGCCCACGCGGGCGATCGTACATTCGACTCCTCCCCAAAGCTCCAGCCTTGAAGCGGTCGTCTGCAGATCTGTCATAGGCCCAATTCGAATTCCTGACGGTACGGAAACGAACGGGCATGTTGCTGGGATGGTTCCGAAAAATGCGATGCCGTCTAATGTGGATCAGCGATTCCCTCGGCAGGAGCCGGCGCGACGGGGGGCTCGCCGCGCTCCGGAACGAGCAGGTCGACGATCAGGCGCCACCCTTCCGGGCCGCTTTTGCCGATGCGCATATGATGGTACGGGCGGCTCCGACGAACGGCATGCGAAAGTCTTCGCGAATCCGCAGCTTGCACGGCCGCCGCCGATGTTGCAGCGTCTTGCCATTCTACGTCACCAATACAGGTCCGCCGTCCTGGCGCACCCGGGAGTTGATCCATGGTCAAAGGCATCGCCGCGCTTTCCCTCCTCCTGCTGTCCACGACTGCGCTCGCGCAGGACAGGGACAAGGCCAAGGACGCGAAGAAATGGGACGTCGCCGCGCCGCCGATGAAGACCCGTCAGGTCGCGATCAACACGACCGAGGGCACGTGGATGAACGTCGACGTCTCGCCAGATGGCCGCACCATCGCCTTCGACATCTTGGGCGACATCTACACGCTGCCGATCGCCGGCGGCCGCGCGACCCGCATCGCCTCGGGCATGCCCTATGAGGTGCAGCCGCGTTTCTCGCCCGACGGCACGCAGATCGCCTTCACTTCGGACCGCGGCGGCGGCGACAATATCTGGATCATGAACGTCGACGGCTCGGGCAAGCGCCAGATGACCAAGGAGACGTTCACGCTCCTCAACAACCCGACCTGGAGCCCGGACGGCAAATATATCGCGGCGCGCAAGCATTTCACGACCGGCCGCTCGCTCGGCACCGGCGAGATCTGGATGTACCATGTCGGCGGCGGCGGCGGCGTCGCTTTGGTGGAGCGGCCCAATCCGCAGCACCAGAAGGAACTGGGCGAGCCGATGTTCACGCCGTCGGGCGACGGCATCTATTTCAGCCGCAACACCACCTCGGGCCCGATCTTCGAATATGCCCAGAATTCGAACCAGCAATTGTTCGCGATCGAGCGCTACGACCTCAAGACCGGCGAGCGCACCACGGTCGCCGGCGGCCCGGGCGGCGCGGTGCGTCCGCAGCCCTCGCCCGACGGCCGCTATCTCGCCTACGTCCACCGCGAGCGCGCCAAGTCCAAGCTCTATGTGAAGGACCTGCGCTCGGGCGAGGAGCGCAAGATCTACGACGCGCTCGATCAGGACGTGCAGGAGACCTGGGCGGTGACCGGCGTCTATCCGAACATGGACTGGACCCCGGATTCGAAATCGGTCGTCTTCTGGGCCGGCGGCAAGATCCGCCGCGTCAACCTGGACGGCTCCGGCGCCGCCGAAATCCCGTTCCAGGTCGCCGACAGCCGCGATGTGGTCGATCCGCCGCGCCCCGTCGTCAACGCCTATGCCGACAGCTTCACGACCCGGATGCCGCGCTTCGCGACGCTGTCGCCGGACGGCCGCAATGTCCTGTTCGAGAGCCTCGGCCGCCTCTACGTGAAGCCAGCCCAGGGCGGCGGCGCGCCCCGCCTGCTCACCGCCTCCGACAGCGACTTCCAGCTCTTCCCGAGCTGGTCGCGCGACGGCAGCCGCATCGTCTTCGTCAGCTGGAACGACCAGCGCCTGGGCGAGATCCGCACCGTCGCCGCCGACGGCAGCGGCATGAAGACCGTGACCAACATCCCGGGCCATTACCGCCGGCCTCGCTTCTCGCCGGACGGCCAGACGATCGTGTTCGAGCGCGGCGGCGGCGGCTATCTGACATCGGACGCCTGGTCCGAAAATCCCGGCATCTTCCGCGTCGCGGTGGCCGGCGGCGAGGCAGTTCGGCTCGTCAATGACGGCGGCAACCCGCATTTCGGCGCCGGGTCCGACCGCATCTTCTTCGAAAAGCGCGCCGACCAGAAGCTGAAGCTGGTCAGCGTCGACTGGAACGGCAAGGACGAACGCACCCACGCCCAGGGCGAGATGGCGATCGGCTACGAGGTCGCGCCGACCGGCGACCACCTCGCCTTCCGCGAAAATTACAGCGCGTTCGTCATGCCCTTCTTCCAGGGCGCCAAGACGCTCGAGATCGGCGCCAAGGCGACCGCCTTGCCGATCACCAAGGCGAGCGGCGACGGCGGCCAGTATCTCCACTGGAGCGCCGACGGCCGCAACCTCGTCTGGTCGCTGGGCCCGACCTTCTACCAGGCGCCCGTCTCCGCGATCGTCCGCACCGCGCCGGGCGGCAGCTACGCGCCGCCCAAGACCGGCGTCTCGCTCGCGCTGCCGGTCCGTGCCGACAAGCCCGAGGGCGTGGTCGCGTTGACCGGCGCCAAGGTGGTGACGATGGCCAACGCGGCCGGCGGCATCATCGAGGACGGCGTGGTCATCGTCGAGGACAACCGCATCAAGGCGGTCGGCCGCCGCGGCGAGATCGCGATCCCGGCCGGCGCCAAGACGGTGGACCTTGCCGGCAAGACGATCGTGCCGGGCTTCATCGATGCCCACGCCCACGGCGCGCAGGGCGAGGACGACGTGATCCCGCAGCAGAATTGGGACGCGCACGGCCATCTCGCGTTCGGCGTCACCACCGTCCACGATCCCTCGAGCAGCTCGTCCGAGATCTTCCCCGCGGCCGAAATGCAGCGCGCCGGCATTCTCGTCGCGCCGCGCACCTTCTCGACCGGCGAGATCGTCTATGGGGCGAAGGCACCGGGCGTCTATGCCGTCATCGACGGGATGGACGATGCGCTCGCCCACGTCCGCCGCCTGAAGATCCAGGGCGCGCACAGCATCAAGAACTACAACCAGCCGCGCCGCGACCAGCGCCAGCAGGTCGTCGCCGCCGCGCTCAAGGAGAATATCGCGGTCGTCGCCGAGGGCGGCTCGCTGTTCAGCCAGGACATCACCCTGATCGGCGACGGCAACACCACGCTCGAGCACAATATCCCACAGGCGATGCTCTACAAGGACGTGCTCGATTATTTCAGCGCGACCAAGGTCGGCTACACGCCGACGCTGGGCGTCACCTATGGCGGCCCCGGCGGCGAGCCATACTGGCTGCAGGAGAGCGAGGTGTGGAAGCATCCTTTGCTGACCCGCTACGTCCCGGCCCATATCCTCAATCCGGAGATGGTCCGCGTCGTGAAGGCGCCGGCCGAGGATTATGCCGACCAGGTCAGCGCCCGCACCGCCGACATGCTGTCGGACCGCGGCGTGCCGGTCTCGATCGGCGGCCACGGCCAGCAGCAGGGCCTCGCCTCCCATTGGGAGATGTGGTCGTTCGTGCGCGGCGGCATGACCCCGATCGAGGCGCTGAAGGCGGCGACGCGCACGCCGGCCCGCGCCCTCGGCTTTGCCGACATCGGCTCGCTCGAGCCGGGCAAGCTCGCCGATCTCGTCATCCTCGATGCCGATCCGACCGAGAATATCCGCAACACCGAGAAGATCGCCAAGGTGATGCTGAACGGCCGCCTCTACGATGCCGCTACGCTCAACGAGGAAGTCACCGGCACGCGCCAGCGGCAGCCTTATTATTGGGAGAAGTGACTGAAACCGTTCGGCTCAGCACGATTGCGGGGGTGGCAGTAGGACTTCGGTAAACCCTTTTAGGCATGGTCGCCTCATCCGACTGGGGGTGAGGCGACCATGGGCATGTACGACAGGAAGCTGGGGCTTGCCGCCACGCTGGTGACGCGGTCCCAGGAGCGCACGGTCGACCAGCGCAGCGAAGAGCGCCACGACGAGGTCGTCGAGCGCGCCATCATCACCTTCCGCGGCCAGGAATATCTGGTGCCGGTCGTCAACATCTCCTCACGCGGCACGATGATCGAAAGTGGCATCGATCCGCGCATCGGCGAGACGATCTCGATCCAATTCGAGAATTGCACCCGCATCCAGGCCTTCGTGCGCTGGATCCGCGAGGGGCGGATCGGCCTTAATTTCGGGCACGAGATCGTCCTCGGCCTCTGACTTTCGTCCTAGAAGAGAAACATGTTTCAGACCAAGATCACCGCCGACCCCTCGTCAGAGCCGCGCCGATCCGAGCCGCGTGCGACACTGGAGGCCGAGGTCGCCATGCGCGCGCTGGGCTCGACCGCGGTGGAAGCCCGCCTGCTCAATCTCTCCAGCCGCGGCTTCATGGCGGAAAGCGACGCCTATTTCACGGCCGGAAGCCGCGTCTGGCTGACCCTCCCCGGCGGCAATCGCGTCAATGCCGAGATCCTGTGGTCGCGCAACGGCCGCGTCGGGGGCACCTTCGCCGAGCCGATCGACCCGCTCCAGGTGATCGAAGCCGCCGGCCGCCTGCAGCCCTGGTGAGCCCCTCACCCGCACCATAACCGTCATTGCGAGCGCAGCGCGGCAATCCAGGCTTCCGCGCCGCTGGATTGCTTCGTCGCTTGTGCTCCTCGCAATGACGAGCAGGTCCGTCAGTCGGCGAGCGCTTCGGTTACCTTGGGCAGGATGCCGGTCACCATCCGCTTGATCCCCTGGAAGTTCGGATGGACCCCGTCCGGCAGGTTGAGGCTGCGATCGCCCGCCACGCCGTCCAGGAAGAAGGGATAGAGGCCCGCCCCGTAGGTCCGTGCGAGATCGGGGAAGATGCCGTTATAGTCCTTGGCATATTGCGGGCCGAGATTCGGCGCCGCGACCATGCCGGCGATCAGCACCTTGATCCCGCGCCGGTCGAGCTCGGCGACGATCGCGTCCAAATCCTTGCGGGTCTGGGCCGGCGCCAGGCCGCGCAGCATGTCGTTTGCGCCCAAGGCCACGATCGCGAGGTCCGGCTTGGTCTTGAGACCGTCCAAAGTCCATTGCAGCCGGGCCCGGCCCTGCGCCGCCGTGTTGCCCGACACCCCGGCGTCGGTGACGAACGCGCGGATGCCGTTGCGGCGGAGCGCATCCTCGAGCTGCGGGGCGAATCCCTGGCCGCGGGGCAGGCCGTAGCCGGCGGTCAGGCTGTCGCCGAACGCCAGGATGTGAACGTCCTTGGCCGCGGCCGGTGCAGCAACCCCCAGGGTCACGAGCAGCGCCAGATGGACAAAGAGGCGGCGAACCCCATATGCAAGCCGTAACGCCATCGGACCATCTCTCCCTTCATGACCAGCTCCTACGTTATCGACGCGTCGAATGTCACTCTGGCGCTGGGAAACGGCGCCGGCCGCGTGGAGATCCTTCGCGGCATCGATCTCCAGGTCGCCAAGGGGGAAAGCGTCGCTTTGCTCGGCCCCTCGGGCAGCGGCAAATCGTCGCTGATGGCGGTCCTCTCCGGCCTCGAACGCGCCACCAGCGGCAGTATCCGAATCGCCGGCGCCGACTTCGGGGCGCTTGACGAGGACGGCCTCGCCCGCGCCCGGCGCGGCCGGATCGGCATCGTTCTCCAGGCCTTCCATCTGCTGCCGACGATGACCGCGCACGAGAATGTCGCGGTTCCGCTCGAGCTCGCCGGCGCCGAGGATGCGTTCCCGATCGCCGCTGCCGAGCTGGAATCGGTCGGCCTCGGCCATCGCCTCACCCATTATCCGGCCCAGCTTTCCGGCGGCGAGCAGCAGCGCGTCGCCATTGCCCGCGCCATGGCGCCCCGGCCGGAACTGATCTTCGCCGACGAGCCGACCGGCAATCTCGACGGCAAGACGGGCCACGCCATCCTCGACCTGCTGTTCGCGCGGCAGGCCGATACCGGCGCGACCCTGCTCGTCATCACGCACGATCCCGAACTCGCCACGCGCTGCCACCGTGTCCTCGAGATGCAGGACGGGCGCATCGTGTCCGACCGGCGCACCGGATGAGCGCGACGGACCTAATCCTCCCCGGAACGGGGAGGGGGACCGCGCGCAGCGCGGTGGAGGGGTTGGGCCGAAGCTTGGGGCAGCCCCTCCACCGGCCTTCGGCTGGTCCCCCTCCCACTGCGGGGGAGGATCGATGATCCTCAGCCTGGCCATGCGCGACCTGCGCGGCGGCCTGACCGGGCTGCGTCTGCTCGCCATCTGCCTGTTCCTGGGCGTCGCTGCGCTGGCCGGAGTGGGTTCGCTGTCCTCGGCGATTGTGTCGGGCCTCGCCGAGCGCGGCCAGTCGATCCTCGGCGGCGACGTCCAGCTCGACGTGATGCAGCGCGCGGCGACTCCCGAGGAGCGCGCCGCCTTCGCTCGCGAAGGGCAGGTCAGCCACATCACTCGGATGCGGGCCATGGCCGGGCGCCTCGACGGAGCCGAGAGCGTGCTCGTCGAGTTGAAGGGCGTCGACGCCGCCTGGCCGCTTTACGGGGACTTTCGCCTGGAGCCGGGCGCGATCGCGCCGCGCCCGCGCGGCAAGCAGGTCGCGGTTGGGCCGGAATTGGCCGATCGCCTTCGGGTGAGCGTCGGGGATTCGATCCGCATCGGCGCGGCGGACCTGCGCATCATCGGCCTGATCGCCGAGGAACCGGACCGGGTAGGGCAGGGCTTCACTTTGGGTTCGACCGCCTTGGTCGATCCGGCCGGGCTCGCCGCCACCGGTCTCGTCCAGCCGGGCAGCCTCTACACCAGCGCCTATCGCCTCAAAGTCTCCCCGGGGACGGACGTCGCGGCGCTTTCGGAGAGACTCACCGAGCGGTTCAAGGATGCCGGCTTCGACATCCAGGACCGGTCTAACGGCGCGCCGGGCACGCGGCGCTTCATCGAGAGGCTCGGCCAGTTCCTGACTTTAGTCGGCCTCACCGCCTTGATCGTGGCCGGCATCGGCGTCGGCAACGGGGTGACCTCCTATCTCGACGCCAAGCGCGGCACGATCGCCACGCTGAAGCTGCTCGGCGCAACCAGCCGCACCATCTTCCTCTCCTATCTCGTCCAGATCGGGCTCGTCGCCTTGGCTGCGATCCTGGTCGGCCTAGCGGTCGGCGCGCTCGTGCCCTGGATCGTGGTGCAGATCGCCGGCAGCGCGCTGCCGGTGCCGCCGAGCCTGTCGCTTTATCCGGTGCCGTTGCTGGTCAGCGCCGGCTACGGCCTGCTGATTGCCTTCGAATTTGCCATCATCCCGCTCGCCCAGGCGCGCACCGTCCCGGCCGCCAGCCTGTTCCGCGGCAGCCTCGAGCGGTTGCGCCGGCCCGGCTGGCGCCTGGTCCTGGCGGTGGCCCTGGCGGCCGGACTGATCGCCGCGCTTGCGATCGGGACGGCGCGCGAGCCCGGCTTCGCCGCTGTGTTCATCGCCTCGGCGCTGGGCCTCTTGCTGCTGCTCACCTTGCTCGGCTGGCTGATCCGGCGCGGCGCGGCCGCGCTGCCCCGGCCGCGCAATCCGCTCTTCCGCCTTGCTTTGGCCAATCTCCACCGGCCGGCGGCGCAGACCGGACGGCTGGTGGTCGCGCTCGGCCTCGGCCTCACCTTGTTCACGACTTTGGCGGTGATAGAGACCAACCTTTCCGGCCAGATCCGCACCACCGTTCCGGCCAAGGCGCCGAGCTTCTTCATGCTCGACATACCGGTCGAGGAGGTCGGCCGCTTCCGCGCGCTCGCGCTGCGCGCCGCGCCGCAGGGCGACCTCGTCACCATCCCGTCGCTGCGCGGATCGGTGGTTGCGGTCGGCGATCGGCGCGTCTCGGAGATGAAGGAGCTTCCGGACGGGGCCTGGTTCCTGCGCGGCGATCGCGGACTCACCTACGCCGCCACGCTTCCCGAAGGCAGCCGCATCGTCGATGGCCAATGGTGGCCGGCCGATTATGACGGCCCGCCCTTGGTCTCGCTGGACGTCGAGGCGGCGCGCGCGGTCGGGCTGAAGGTCGGCGATTCGATCACCATCGCGATCCTCGGCCGCGAGATCGAGGCCCGGATCGCCTCGCTGCGCGAGATCAACTGGGACACGCTGGGCTTCAACTTCGTGATCGTGTTCGCGCCCGGCGCGCTCGAAAGTGCCCCGCACAGCTTCATGGCCACCATGTCGATGCCGGAGGCGGAGGAGCGCGCCTTCTCGCGCTCGGTCTCGAACGCCTTTCCCACCGTCAGCGTGATCCGCGTCAAGGAAGTGGTGCAGGCCGTCGCCGGGATGCTCGAGCAGCTTACGGTCGCGGTCCGGTCGGCCGCCTCGGTCGCGATCCTCGCCGGCATCGCCGTGCTGGTCGGCGCGCTCGCCGCGAGCCGCCGGGCGCGGACCTATGACAGCGTCATGCTGAAGCTGCTCGGCGCCACCCGCGCGCGCATCCTCATGGCCCAGGCGCTCGAATTCGCCGCGCTCGCCGCGATCGTCGCGGCGATCGCCTTCGCGCTTGGCGCCGGCGCCGGCTGGTATGTCGTGGTGAAGGTGCTGGAGCTCGAATGGGCGCCCGACTGGGGCGTTGTTGCGGCCACCCTCGCCCTCGGCGCTTTCGTCACCCTTGCGCTCGGCCTGCTCGGGTCCCTACCTGCATTGACGGCCCGGCCGGCACGCGCGCTGCGGGCATTGTGATCGGAGGATCCGCATGATCGATCTCTACACCGCCGCCACGCCCAACGGATGGAAGGCCTCGATCACGCTCGAGGAACTGGAGTTGCCTTACGAGGTCCATGTGCTCGATCTCGCCTCGGGCGCGCAAAAGGAAGCGTGGTTCACCGCGATCAACCCCAACGGCCGCATCCCGGCGATCGTCGACCGGGACGAAGGCGACTTCGCGGTGTTCGAATCCGGCGCGATCATGACCTATCTGGCCGAGAAGACCGGGCGGCTGATGCCGGCCGACGCGAAAGGGCGATCCAGGGTCATGCAGTGGCTGATGTTCCAGATGGGCGGCGTCGGCCCGATGATGGGCCAGGCCAACGTCTTCACCCGCTACTTCCCCGAGCAGCTTCCGAGCGTGATCGACCGCTATCGCCGCGAAGGCCGCCGCCTGTTCGAAGTGCTCGACCGCCATCTCGCCGACCATGAATGGCTCGCCGGCGATTATTCGATCGCCGACATCGCCAACTGGTCGTGGGTGCACACCCACGAATGGCCCGGCATCGACGTCGCCGGCCTCGACCATCTGCAGCGCTGGCTGGACCAGGTCGTTGCCCGCCCCGCGGTGCAGCGCGGTCGCCAGATTCCGCCGCGCGAGGACGATCCCGACAAGCTCGCCGAAAATGCCCGCAAGATGCTGGCCTAGCCGCTCCCCTTCCAACCGCCCCGCTCCAGGGACTATAGGGGTGGAACGCCCTCAGTCAGGATTGCCACGATGAATGAGATGACCCCGATCGCCGCCCAGCCCGCTTATTCCGAAGCGGTGCAGAAACTCCTCCAGCGCGCGCCGGCCCTGTTCATCAACGGCGAGTGGGTGCAGTCGACCCACGACAAGACGCTGCCGGTCTACGATCCCTCCACCGGCCGCCAGATCGCGACGATCGTCGACGCGTCCGAGGCCGATGCCGACCGCGCCGCCCAGGCCGCGCGCACCGCCTTCGACGATGGCCGCTGGTCGGGCCTTTCGCCCTACGCCCGCGAGCGCGCGATCATGCGCCTCGCCGACCTCATCGAAGCCAACATTCCCGAGATCGCCGAGCTCGAATCGATCGACAACGGCAAGCCGCGCTCGGCCTCGGCCGGCTACGACCTGCCCCGCTGCGTCCAGACCCTGCGCTACATGGCCGGCTGGGCGACCAAGCTTTCGGGCGAGCATATCGAGCCGTCGGGCTTCCCGACCGGGACGATGCACGCTTATGTCCGCCGCGAGCCGATCGGCGTCGCCGTGCAGATCGTGCCGTGGAACTTCCCGCTGATGATGGCCGTGCAGAAGATCGCGCCGGCGCTGGCGGCCGGCTGCACCGTGATCCTGAAGCCCGCCGAGCAGACCTCGCTCTCGGTGCTGCGCCTCGCCGACCTGATCGCCGAAGCCGGCATCCCGGCCGGCGTCGTCAACATCGTCACCGGCCTCGGCGAGACCTGCGGCGACCGCCTGGTGCGCAGCCCGCTGGTCGACAAGGTCGCCTTCACCGGCTCGACCGAAGTCGGCAAGATCATCAACCGCGCCGCCACCGACACGCTGAAGCGCGTGACGCTGGAGCTTGGCGGCAAGTCGCCGGTGATCGTGCTCCCCGACGTCGACATCGAGAAGACCGCCGCCGGCGCCGCCCGCTCGATCTTCGCCAATGCCGGGCAGGTCTGCATCGCCGGCTCGCGCCTGTTCGCGCACCGCTCGATTTTCGACAAATTGCTGGAGGCGGTCGCCGACAATGCCGGCAAGTGGAAGGTCGGGCCCAGCCTCGCCCCCGACACGATGATGGGCCCGCTCGTCTCGACCGAGCAGCATGAGCGCGTGCTCGGCTATATCGACCAGGGCCGCAAGGCCGGCGCCACCGTGCTCGCTGGCGGCGACACGCCGGGCGGCGACGGTTATTTCGTCAACCCGACCATCCTCGTCGACGTGAATCCCGACATGTCGGTGGTACGCGAGGAGATTTTCGGCCCGGTCCTCACCGCCCAGCGCTTCGACGATCTCGATGCGGTCGCGGCGGCCGCCAACGACACGCCCTATGGCCTCGCCGCCTCGGTCTGGACCCGCGACGTCTCGGCGATGCACAGGCTCGCCGCGCGCATCAAGGCGGGCATGGTGTGGGGCAACACCAACAGCGCGGCCGACACCTCGATCCCGTTCGGCGGCTTCAAGCAATCGGGCTTCGGACGCGAATCCGGCCGCTACGGAATCGAGGCCTATACCGAGCTGAAGACGGTCGCGATCGCGCTCTGAGCGCGCAAGGACGAGAGCCCCGTCTCGATGAGACGGGGTTCGGTCGCCCTTCGCTGCGGATTCATCAGGCCGGGGTGAGCATCTCGAACTTGACGGTCGTCACCGTCACCGTCCCGGCGGTGCGGGCGGGCGGGAACGGACGGCCCTGGGCGACATAATCGTCCAGCGCCGATTCCAGCGCGCGCAGCGCCTGCTCGCACGCTTCCTCGTCGTCGCGCCCGACGGCCATCGCTTCCGGGACGTCGGGCACCGTCGCCAGCACCATGCCGTCATATCGATAAGCGAGTCGCAGCGCGTAAGTGAGCATGCCGGGCCTCCAACGGGTTCCATTACCTCCACGCGGCCAACCGAGGTTAGCTACAGGCGCGGCACGCTATGTCTGGAAAGGACTGCTGAAAGCGCAGTCCGTTCATCCGCATAGATGATGCAGATCGCGCTTCAAGGCGAGTCTATTGTCGACGCTCCGGCGCGGGGCCGTTGCATTCTGGCGCAATTCCAACCCGGGGGCGTAGAGAAGGTTCAGTCGTCGTAGCAGTGGCGCGTATCGGGCTCCTCGCCGCGGCGCTCGGCGCGCCTTTGCGCCTTGCCGACGCATTCCTCCTGCTTGCGGATCGCGCGCCCGCGCTTCTCATCGGCTTCGGACTGGCTGGTGGTGGCGAGGTCCACGCCCTTCGAGGCGGCCTTGACCGGAAGCGTGACGACGTCGACCGCCGTGCTCGCGATGGTGCCGACGACGCAGCCCGAAAGCGCGAGCGGCACGATGGCCAGGATCATCAAACGCGTCATCACTTCCTCCGGGTCGCTGTCTTTGTCATAGGGCAGCTGATCCGGATGTGAACCGTCTTGCGGCCGGTTGCAGGATTCGACCGGCTCGTTGCGATACTGTATTCTGGCGGACCAAGCCGAGTCCCGGGGGGGATCGAACGCCATGACCAGGAACGATCTCGCTTACTACCGTGCCCGTCTCGAGGCAGAGCGGCGCAGCGCCGAGTCCGCGTCCAATCCCGTCGTCGCCGCGGTGCACCGCCAGCTCGCCGATGAATATGCCGCTTTGATCATCGCCAACGGCTTTGGCGTCCACAAGGAATCTACGTCCGCGGTCGACTGATGGGAGCGTGGCTCAGGCGGCGCTAGCCTCCGGCAGCGGCATCTCGAGCGTAAAGCGGAGACCTTCGGGCCGGAATTCGATTCTCGTGCGCGCGTCGAGCTCGTAGGGCAGCCGGCGCTGGAGCAGTTCCATGCCGAACCCCTGGCGCTGCGGCTCGGTCAGCCCGGCCTCGCCAAGAGTCTCGCTCCACACCAGCCGCAGGGCCTTGCCACCGCCGTCCGCGGCCAATGTCTCCCAGACGATCGACAGCCGGCCCGCGACGCCGCTCAGCACGCCATATTTGACGGCGTTGGTCGCGAGCTCGTGCATCGCCAGGCTGACCGACTCGGCGGCCCTGGGCGGGAGCTGCGTGTCGGGGCCGCGGACGACCAACGTGTCGCCCTCGCGCGCCGCATGGGCGAGCAGCTCGTCCTCGATCAGCCCTTTGAGGTCGACGCCGGCGTCGGGGTTGCGGGTGACGGCGGACTGGACGCGCGAGAAGGCGTCGAGCCGGCCCTGCAAGTGCATGTCCATGTCTTCCACGCTGTCGCTGGTGGCGGCAGTGCGCTGCGCGATCGACCGGACGACGCCGAGCGTGTTGCGCACCCGATGCTGCAGCTCGGCGAGGAGCGTGCGCTGGTGCTCCTCGGCCAGCTTGCTTTCGGTGATATCGCGCGCCGTCCCGGTGACGGCAACCGCCTCTCCGTCCAGGAACCGGCTGCGCGCGCGGGTGGAGATCCAGCGAATGTCGCCGGTCTGGCGATTCCGCATGCGATATTCGGCTTCGTATACCCCCGTCCCCGCGGGATCGAGCGCGCACTGGACGGTCGCCACGACGCGGTCCCGATCGGCAGGATGGACGCCCTCCTTCCACCGCTCGTAGCTAGGCTCGAGATCGGCGGACAAGCCCCACAAGGCTTGCAGGCGCTCGTCCCAGTCGAGCTTTCCGGTACGCAGATCCCAGCGATAGGTGGTGAGGCCGGCCAGCTCGACTCCTTCCTGGAGCCAGGCCTGGCTGTCGCGGAGCGCGAGCTCCGTCGCCTTGCGCTCGGTGATGTCGAGCACGGCGCCCACGAACCCGGTCGGCCTGCTGCCGTCGAACGACGCCCGGCCGTGGCCCTGGATCCAGCGTTCGACCCCGTCTTCGATCCCGATCACGCGATATTCCAGCGTGACGGGTTCGTTGCCCGGAATCAATCCGGCCGAAACGGCGGCCTCCACGCGATGGCGGTCATCGGGATGGATGGCTGCGACCGCCTGCTTCGGATCGATCGTCGACGTAGGCGCGAGGCCCCACAGGGCCTTGGTGCGGGCATCCCAGTTGAGCTCGCCCGTGCCGGGCTCCCAGCTCGACCAGCCGAGGCCGAGCAATTCGGCGACGGTCTCGAACCTGGTCTCGCGGTCACGCGCCTCCGCCTCGGCCCGGTCGCGGGCGGCTTCGGCGGCGACCTGCCCGGTCAAATCCTGTGCAATGAGATGCACGCCGGCGATGGCGCCGTGGGCGTCGCGAAGCGGGGCGAGATGGCCGACGAACCAGGCCTCGCTCGGCGCCCCGTCGCGCAGGACCGACCGTCGTTGCCGGTCCGATGAGATCGCCTGCCCTGCCCATACGCGTTCGCAGAGCGCGCCGGCATTCTCCCAGCCTTCGGCTTCTTGCAATCTCGCCGACTGGCCGAGGGCGCGCGGGTGCTTGCCGTTCAGCACCGGCAGGTAGGCGTCGTTGTAGATCTGGATCAGGTCCTCGCCCCAGCAGAGCAGCATGGGCAGCGGATGGGAAAGCGTCAGGCCGACGGCGGTCCTGAGGTCGCGCGGCCATTGGGCGATCGGGCCGATGGGAGTCGCCGTCCAGTCGTGGCTGCGCACCCGCTCGGCCATTTCGCCGTCGCCGGCCAGCCAGTTTCCCCGATCAGTCATTGGCGTCGAGGTGCCTGCCCTCCCGGTCGAGGTGCAGGTAATTGTCGTTGAACATGGCGACATCCTTGAGAGCGTCCATGTTGGGGATGGTCAAGGTCTTGCTCTGCAGCTCGACCAGTCCGCCCTTGCGGAGTTCCTGCAGCGTCCGGTTGACGTGCACGGCGGTCAGCCCGGTCGCGTCCGCCAGGTCGACCTGGGTCAGCGGGAAATTGATGCTGTTGCCGTTGGTCTGGCCGACCGACTGCATGCGAATGTACAATTCGCACAGGAGGTGGGCGATCCGCTCGAACGCGGTGCGCTGACCCAGGTTGAGCGTCCATTCGCGCTGGATCGCCATCGTCACCAGTTCATCCCACCACAATGCCTGGACGAGGCGGGGGTGATCGGCGAGCAGCTTCTCGAAGTCGTCGCGCGCAATCTCCGCTACGCGCACCGGCGTGATGGAAGCGATCGAATGGTCCATTTCCCGGAGGATGTAGATGTGCAGATCGCAAAGGTCGCCGGGCACGAAGAAGGAGACGATCTGGCGCCGGCCGTCCGGCAACGTCTTGTAGCGGCACGCCCATCCGTCCAGCACCAGAAAGACGGAGCGGGGCGCATCGCCTTCGCGAATGAGATCGCGCCGGGCTCCGACTTCGCGGATGGTGCGACGCGCCATGCGTTCGAGGATTGCGCGATCGTCTTGCGACAGCCTGGTGAATGCTTCGATGCGGCGGGTCAGGACATTTACCATTTCATAGCGGTCAACTGTCCCCGTCATTAGCGCGGCCCCTCGCGGACTGTTGTTCACCTATGTTAGGTAAGCGACTGTTTACACGCGAGCCGTCCCCAGGACCAGAACGGAGGGCGCAGATGGACAATATGGGCTTTAGCGGCGCACGCATTCTCGTCGTCGAGGACGAATATTATCTCGCCGACGATCTTGCCTGCGCCTTCGAACGACGCGGAGCGGAGATAGCGGGACCGGTCGCTACCGCCGCCGCAGCCGATAAACTGATCGCCGCGGGCGGGATCGATTATGCCGTGATCGACCTCAACCTGCGCGGGAGCATGGCCTTCACGCTTGGGGACAGGCTCCGCGAGGCCGGCATCCCGTTCCTGATCGCATCCGGATATACGCGCGACTCCCTGCCCGACCGGTTTCGCGAAGTGCCGCAGATCGAGAAACCCTTCAGTGTCGCTCAGGTGCTGGAATGCATGGGGGTGCTGGTGGCGGCAGGAAAGGACGGAACCGGCGATGCCTAAGCTTTCGCGAAGAAATACTGAATCATAACAAAGGTGAATGCCCGAATCGTTTTGATCCGCGACTGATCATCTTTGGACATGAGATGGGGATCGGGCATGACCAGAGAGGATGAGATCAGGCTCCACTCCGACCGGGCCTCCGCAGAACTCGACATGGCGCTCAGCGCCCAATCTATTCAGGCGGCGCGCGCGCATTTCAGCCTGACCGCGCTTCATCTCGATCGGATGCGCGATCTGGCCGACCTCGCGGCCAAGCCATCGGACAAGCTTTCGTGAGCGGGTAGCGACGCAGCCTCAGCCCACTCCTCCTAGGCTGCGCACATTGGAGGCGTGCCCGTATGGGCACGCCTCTTTTTTCGTCAGAACTTCTGCTGGCGCTCGTAGAGCGACTTGTAATGCTGGATGCGGGTGACGCGCAGGCCGGGCATGCCCGAGCGGTCGACCGCGCGCTGCCAGCTGGCAAATTCCTCGAGCGTCAGGCGATAGCGCTCGCACGCCTCGTCGACCGACAGAAGCCCGCCATTCACGGCCGCCACGACTTCGGCCTTGCGACGCACGACCCAGCGGGACGTCGACTGCGGCGGAAGCGTGTCCAGCGTAAGCGGCTCGCCGAGCGGGCCGATCACCTGGGCGGGGCGGATCTTCTGGTTCTCGATCATTCAAACCTCAAAAAACAGGCCCCTTTTCGGGGCTCAACTCTTGTCACGCCTCAGCCTTACCGCCGATGCGTTGAAGGAAGCCTAAAGTCGGGTGGTAAATTTCACGGTCACCGGTTCGGATCGTACGGAAGCGGCACCGGCTCGCGATGGAAGCAGCCGCCCTGGAGCGGCACCGCCTGCTCCCAGCCCGGGGCGCCGAGAAGGAGGACGACCAGCGGCTCGCGCTCGGAGTTCCCGGGCACGGCATCGCCCTGCCGAGCGCGGGCTGCGCGCGCGCAGGGACTTGACGCCTGGAGCGCGTCGAGGCTCGCGACCAGCACCTCATAATCGAGGCGGGCCGCGGAGCGGTCGGCGAGCATTCGCTCCGCGCGGCGGAAGAAAGCCATCTCCATGAGTCCGAGTCGTACCGGAACAGGCTGAATCCATCGTAAAGGTCGACCCAAGGGTGTGATTTTGCAGGGCTCTGCGCTATGGGCCGCGGCGATGAACGTGGATTTCCAGCTCGCCAAGCCGCTCAGCGAGGCCCGGATCGTCGTCGCCATGTCGGGCGGCGTCGACAGCTCGGTCGTGGCTGCGCTCGCCGCCCGCACCGGCGCGGAAGTGATCGGCGTGACGCTGCAGCTCTATGATTATGGTGCCGCCGTGCAGCGCACCGGCAGCTGCTGCGCGGGGCAGGACATTTACGACGCGCGCACCGTCGCCGACCGGCTCGGCATCGCCCATTATGTGTTCGATTACGAAAGCCGCTTCCGCGACAGCGTGATCGACCGCTTCGCCGACGAATATATGAAGGGGCGGACGCCGATCCCCTGCATCAGCTGCAACCAGGGGGTGAAATTCACCGATCTGCTGGCGCTGGCCAGGGATCTTGGCGCCGACTGCCTCGCTACCGGCCATTATGTGCGCCGCGTGATGGGGCCGCGCGGCGCGCAGCTCCATCGCCCGGCCGACGCGGCCCGCGACCAGAGCTATTTCCTTTTCGCGACGACCCAGGACCAGCTCGATTATCTGCGCTTCCCGCTCGGCGATTTGCCCAAGCCCGTGGTGCGCGAGATCGCCAAGGAGCTGCAGCTGCTCGTCGCCGACAAGCCCGACAGCCAGGATATCTGCTTCGTCCCCAACGGCGATTATGCCTCGGTGGTGAAGAGGGTCCGGCCCGAAGCGGCGGCCGAAGGCGAGATCGTCGACGGCGAGGGCCGCGTGCTCGGCCGCCACAAGGGCCTCATCCACTTCACCGTCGGCCAGCGCCGCGGGCTCGAGATCGGCGGCCAGAAGGAGCCGCTCTACGTAGTCCGCATCGAGCCGGAGAGCCGCCGCGTCGTCGTCGGGCCCAAGCGCGCGCTTGCGGTCAGCGCCGCCTGCCTCGCCGACATCAACTGGATCGGCGAGGGCCAGCGCGAGGGCCTCACCGCCAAGGTGCGGTCGCTCGCCAAGCCGGCGCCGGTCCGCTTCGACGGCGAAGCGATCCACTTCCTGCAGCCCGAATATGGCGTCGCGCCGGGCCAGGCGGCGGTGCTCTATGACGGCGACCGCGTCCTCGGCGGCGGCTGGATCGAAGCGACGGTCCCGGCCCGGGAGGCCCTTGCCGCGGCCTGACCAACGCTTTGCCTTTAATATGCTATGGTCCCCCGCATCAGGGGCGAGTCGTCCGCGCTTACATCCTTCCTGAAAGCACGCCGAGGTTTCCTCCAGTATCGGGCGTGACGGTGGGATGGCGGCCGCTTCCGGGACCATCAGGGAGGATCAGAACATGGCAAGAATTCGCGGCAACGGCGTCATCGTGGGCACGCCCCAGGACGATCATATCACCGGCGGCAACGGCGACGACTTCATCACCGGCGGCGGCGGCAACGACGATATCGACGGCGGCAGGGGCCGAGACACGGCGGCGTTCAGCCAGGAATTCTTCCGCTCGTCGATCACCGGCCACGACCATCCGTCGGGCAAGCTGAACGTGAACGGCCCCGACGGCAGTGATCGCCTGAGAGACATCGAGGTGCTGCGCTTCGGCGCGCTCGAGATCGACGTGGACGGCGCCATCGACTCGTCCTCGTCCGGCCATCGCGGTCACGGCCGTGGTCACCAGGAGCACGGCAACGGCAAGGGCAAGGGCCACGACCATCACGATCATGACGGGTCGACATTGTTCCTGTCGGGCATCAACAACGTCAATCACGGCCCCGGCGACCAGGCGACCCGCTTCAGCCTGCTGGCCGACGGATCGGCAATGAACAGCGAAGCCCGGTTCGGATCGGTGACGATCGACGCCGTGCCCGGCGGCGGATCGGACGAGGCGCTCCACCTCGTCACCGACAGCAATAACGGCCGGCTGCGGCTCAACAATCTGTGGGACGCCGACCAGCAGGTCACGCTCGGCGAGCTCGATATGCTCGAATTCGATTATTATATCGACAGCGCCGAGCGCACCGACGTGATCCCGGTCATCCGCCTGATCATCGACGCCGACGGCAATCTCGCGACCACCACTGATCGCGGCGAGCTCGTGTTCGAATGGGCCTATCAGGGCTTTGGCCCGACCACGACCGATGCCTGGCAGCATGCCGATCTCGCCGGCGACGACTGGGTGGCGTGGCAACGCTCGAACGGCATGAACTGGGATCAGATCGTCAACATGACCGAGCTCAGCGACTGGGCCGACGCGGACGGCTTCACCCCGGTCGGCGGCATCCGTTTCGACGAGGACAGCCTGATCATCGGCTGGTCGGTCGCCTTGGGCTCCGGCAACGGCGCCGCCGACATGTATGTCGACAATCTCCAGATCGGGCCGACGACCTACGAGTTCGTCGCCTGAAACGCGCAGCGCCGCCGGGCGATAAACCCGGCGGCGCCTTTCTTTCTGCGCAGGTGGCCGGTCCGGCTTAGCCGCCGCGGCCGGTAGCCGTCTTCATCAGCGACATCTGCTTGCGGTAGAGATTGGTCATGGTGGCGTAGTCCGCCTGCACCTGGCCCATCTTCAGCAATTGCTCCTCGAGCGTCACGTTGTTGCCGTCGGGCTTGGTCTCGGTGACGTCCTTGTCGGCGATGATGTGGCCGCCGCGCGGCTGGCTGGCGCCGAGCGCGGCCATGCCGCTGGTGATGGTGACGCGCGGCTTGCCGATGCGGACCTGGCCGCGCTCGCCGTGCGGCGCGAGCAGGGCGCCGAAGTCCAGCTTCTCAAGCTCGCGCGCCTTGAATCCGGGCGTCTCGCTGTTGGCGACATTCTGCGCGATCACCTTCTGGCGCTCGCTCAGGTGCCGCATGGCCTGGCCGAGGCCGGCCAGCAGGGGCGGAAGGTTGGGCATGAGGGCGTCCTTAGAAATAGGGGTTGGAGCCGCCGAGGCGGCTCAACGCGTCCTGGTACATGGCGAGCTGCTTCTGCTGGTAGGCAGAGGCGCCGCCCGAAATGTTGCTGGTGCCGTTGGCGAGCGCGGCTTTGCCGTCGTCCCAGTAGAGCGAGCGATAGGCGGTCTGCGTCATCGAGATGGCCGACTCGATCGTCTTCAGCGCCAGCGCCGCGCTCTCCATGGTGACGAGGCTGTAGGCGTCGCTCAGCGCGAGGCCGAACGTGCCGCCGGGCTGGACTCGGGGTGCGTTCTTGGGCGCGACCGGCGGAGCCGACAGGCGCTGCGGCTCGATGCCGAGCTTGCCGAGCGCGTCCTTGCCGTCGACGCCGGCGACCAGCTCGATCGCGTGGCCGGGCTTGGCGTCGATGCGCAGCACGCTCTTCTCGCCGACCTTCGGGGTCGTGATCGTGATGTCGGCGCCGGTCGCCTTGCGGATCCGGTCGGCGAGCGTCGCCAGCGTGTCGTCGGCCGTGACTGTGATCTTCTTGGCGGTCTTGCCGTCGACCTTGAGCGTGAATTCGTCGCCGGGCCGCAGGCTGGTCTGGGCGACGAGCTTGGTGGACTCGCTGTCGTTGACGGTGCCGCGCTGCAGGCCGAGCGCCCCCATGATGCCGGCCCCGCCCGTGGTGGCGGCGATGCGCACAGGCTCGGTGCGGAGCGCGGTCTGGCCGAACTGGGTCGTGCTCTGGATCGCGCCGGTGGCGGTGTCGATGCGGCTGATGAAGCCGTCGACGGCGCCGCGGCGCGCACCGTCCATCGCGCCGGTGGTGCGGCCGCCGACATAGAGCGAACCGTTCATGAACGTGACGCTGTCGGCCTGGTCGTCGGCAGCGCTGCCGAGATAGGAGACGCTTGCACCGCTGAGCCCGGCGTCGATGCGGGCGACGAAGCCGTCGCGGCCGCCCGACGTGGCGTTGACCTGGGTTCCGATCAGCGCGCTCAGCGTGGCGCCGACGACCGCGATCTCGCCGGTCTCCGATACCGCGATCGCGCGCGCGTCGGCCGATCCGAGGGCCAGCGATCCGAGGTCCCCGGCGAGCGATTGCGCGTCGATCCGGCGCAAGGTCGCGGTGCCGTTTTCCTTGGTGAGGGCCAGCAATTCGCCGCTGCCGTCGATGGCCAGCGCCGTCACCGTGTCGCTGCCGCCGCTGTTGATCGTGCGGCGTTCCTGGAGCGCGCCGGTGGTGCTGATCCGGGCGAGGAAGGCATCGCCCCCGCCGGTGCCGCTGCGGCCGCCGACATAGATGGTGCCGTCGGCGCCGACCGTGACCGCGCTCGCTTCCTCGTTGCCGAGCGCGCGGACGGCGGTGGCGAATTTCTCGTCGCCATTGGCGTCGAACTTCACGACCAGCATGTCGCTGTCGGCGCCGAGCGAGCCGTTGAAGGGACCGGAAACCGTGCCGGCAACGACGATGTCGCCATTGGCGGCGACGCTGACCGCTGCGCCCTGGGCGCCGCCGGACGCGCCGAGCGTGCGCTGCCAGAGCACGCGGCCCTCGCTGTCGAGCTTGGTGAGGAACAGGTCCTCGGCGCCGTCGACGCGGTTGCTGCCGAGGTCGCCGCCGGTGGTGCCGACGACATAGCTGTTGCCCTGCGCGTCGCTGGTGATCGCGCGTGCCGTCGTGGCGGCCCAGATCGTCTTCGGCTGCGGCGCCGTGGTGCCCTTGATCGGCGGAGGCGGCGGGGTGAGGGCCGCTGCCGCGGTGGCGTCGCGGTCGACCGCCGCGATCGTGCCGAGCGTCTTTTGCGTGACCGCGCCGGCCGGGTCGTCGAAGCGCAGGATCTTGGTGGTGGTGGGCGCGTCGAGCGCAGTCTGGCCGCTGGCGACGATCAAACTGTCCTTGGCGCCGACCTGGTCGATGCCGACCTGCTCGACCCCCAGCGCGTTCAGGGCCAGACCCCATTTGCCGTCATTCTTCTCGACCGAGAAGCGCGACGCATATTTGGCGAGCGGGTTGCCATCGCCGTCGAACACGATCGCGCCGTTGGTGTCGCGCATCGGGACGGACGCGATGGCGGCATTGAGGGCTGCGGCGATGCCGTCGAGCGTGGGCGGCTGCGTCACCGTCGACAGGTCGACCGTGACGCTCTCGGTCACGCCATATTTGGAGAGGCTGACGCTCAGCAGCTCGTTGCCGGCGATGCCGGGGATGGCGGCATTGCGCGTGTCGAGGATGCCGGCGGCAAGCGTCTTGGTCGGCGCGATCGTCGGCGTCATCGGGACGCTCTCGGCGCGCCGCGCCGGCTTGTCGAAGGCGAGCTTGACCTTGTCGGTCGGGGCGGCCGCGAGGAAAGCCTGGAGGTCGCCCAAGCCCTTGGCGAAGATCGCGTCGAGCGACAGCCGTGCCGACGACGAAGTGGTCTTGGCCGCGGCGCTTTCGGCCAGGACGCGCAATTGCTCGAGCGCCTTGTAGGCGACGAAGCTGGTCTGGACGTCGGCCGGCAGCGAGGCATTGCGCATCGGGGTCTTGTCGATGATCGTCGACAGCCGCTTGATCGCTGCCAGCTGCGCGGAAAGCGGCGTGTTCGGCCCCGGCTGCTGCCAGGGAGCGGTTACCCGCGGCGTCGTGAACTGCGCCTTGGCGATCCGCACGGCGCGCGTTTCGAAGCGCATGGAGGAGGCGAGGCCGAACAGGCTGTTGTCGCCCGTCAGCATGCTGAGCCCCACGAGGCTGTTCGAAAAATTTATCGACATGGCCGATTAACCAAGCCTCCCTGCGCGCACATTCATCCTATAAGATAGACGAACGGCACGGCTCCGACCCGCTTGCCGCGTATTTTTTGGAGTAGTGCATGAGCGTGATGGCGCCGATCGGCGAACCGCCCGAACTCAAGAGATATTCCGGCCTGGAGCGCGCATCGATGCTGATGCTGGCGCTCGGCAAGGAGCATGGCGCCGCCATCTGGGAGCAGCTTTCGGTCGACGAGATCAAGGAACTGTCGTCCTGCATTGCCCAGCTCGGACGGGTGCCGGCGCCGGTGGTCGAATATCTGATGGTCCAGTTTTCGGGCGAGGTTTCGTCCATGTCGTCGCTGCACGGCTCCTACGAGACCACCGAGCGGCTGCTGGAAGGCGTGCTTCCCGGCGAGAAGGTCAAGGAGATCATGGAGGACATTCGCGGTCCTTCCGGCCGGACGATGTGGGACAAGCTCTCCAACGTGAACGAGTCCGTCCTCGCCGCTTACCTCAAGAACGAATATCCGCAGACGGTGGCCGTGATCCTCAGCAAGCTGAGCGCCGACCATGCCGCGCGCGTGCTCGCCGAGCTGCCGAAGGATCTCTCCACCGACGTCATCATGCGTATGCTGCGGATGGACACGGTGCAGAAGGAAGTGATCGCCGAGGTCGAGCAGACGCTGCGCAGCGAGTTCATGACCAATTTGTCGCGCTCGCAGCGGCGCGATCCGCACGAGAGCATGGCCGAGATCTTCAACGCGCTCGACCGATCGACTGAGGAAGCGATGCTGGGCGCGCTCGACGAGCGTGCGCCGGAATCGGCCGAACGCATCCGCGCCCTGATGTTCACGTTCGACGATCTCGCCAATTTGCTGCCGGCCGCGATCGCGACGATCGTCCGCAATGCCGACAAGCGCGAGATGGCGCTGGCGCTGAAGGGCGCGCCGGAGAGCATGAAGCAGATCTTCTTCGCCAGCATGACCGAGCGCGCCGCCAAGCTCATGCGCGAGGAGATGACGGCGATGGGCCCGGTCCGGTCGCGCGACTGCGAGGAGGCGCAGACCGCCCTGGTGCGTCTCGCCAAGTCGCTCGCCGATCGCGGCGACATCATGCTCGTCGATCCCAAGAGCGACGACGGCCTGATCTACTGACGAGGCGAAAGAGATGGCTTCGAGGAGACTAGAGATGGATGCAGCGACCAAGATCAGGCCGTTCGCCTTCGACCGGATTTTCACCGCCGCTTCGGCCAAGCGCGAGGCCGCCGATGCGCTCGACCTCGAGATGGAGATCGACGGCCTGCGCGCCGAGGTCGAGCGATTGAACCTGGAGCGCGACGACGCGCTCGCGCGCGCCCGCGCCGACGGCTTCGAGGCGGGGCTCGCCCAGGCGCGCTCGGAGCGCGAGACGGCTCTGCTCTCTGCGGTCGATGCACTCCACGCCGCGGTCGAGCAGATCGAAAAGGATTTTACCGAGGTCCAGACCGCGGTGCGCAACGACGCCGCGACCGTGGCCCTGGAGGCGGCCGACATGCTCGCCGGCCGCGCGCTCGAACGCGCGCCCGAACAGGCGATCAACGAGGCGCTGGGGCGGGTGCTCGAACAGGTCGGCCGCGGGCCGAAGCTGCAGATCCGCGTCCACCCCGACCTCGTCGAGCGGATGGAGGAGCTGGTCGCCTTCCGCATCGGCCAGGAGCGGCGGCGGATGACGCTGATCGTGTTCGGCGACGCCACCCTCGCGCTCGGAGATGCCCTGATCGGCTGGGACGAAGGCGGGCTCCGCCTCGACGCCGAGGCGCGCCGTGCCGCCGTTCTGGAAGAGTTCGCGCCCTTCCTCGGCTGACGCCCGCAGCGCCGTCGGCGCGATGGCGGCAAAAAATTCCTACCCGGCAGAACTTGCCTAGAGCGCTCCTCCTATAATGAACCCGGCAGGGACATGTTCGCCCTGCCGTCATTGTGGGGCTCCCCTTGAACGGATTGCGTAATTTTGCCGCCCAGCTCGGGACCAAGCGGCTGCTGATCATGGGCGGCGTCGCGGTGACGCTGCTCGCCGTGCTGGCGGCGGTGTCGCTGCGCGGCCCGAGCAGCCAGATGGGCTATCTCTACACCGATCTCGATCCGGCTGCGGCGCAGTCGATCACCGAGAAGCTCAAGGCCCAGAACGTCCCCTTCCAGATTTCGGCCGACGGCACCGGCGTGCTGGCGCCGCAGGACAAGCTCGCCGAGCTGCGCATGGGCATGGCCTCCGAGCAGCTTGGCGGTAAGATCGGCTACGACGTGCTCGACCAGGAGGAGCCGTTCGGCGTCTCCTCGTCGCGCGCCAAGATGAACGAGACGCGCGCTATCGAAGGCGAGCTCTCCCGGTCGATCGAAAGCCTTCAAAGCGTCACCAAGGCGCGCGTCCACATCGTGATGCCGGAGCGGGCGATGTTCGCCGCCGAAGCGCGCAAGGCGACCGCCGCCGTGACCGTCAAGACCCGCGGCTCGCTGCCCGGGGAATCGGTCCAGGCGATCCGCTATCTCGTCGCCTCCTCGGTGCCGGAACTGTCGCCGGAAAGCGTGTCGGTCGTCGATCAGACGGGCGCGCTGCTGGCTCGGGCGGGCGAGGGCGGCGGCGCCAGCTCCAGCGAGATCGAGCAGCGCCAGGCGGCGGTCGAAGCGCGGCTGCGCTCGCAGATCGAGGCGATGATCGAACCGATCGTCGGCGTCGGCAAGGTTCGCGCCGAAGTCTCGGCGGTGATCGACCGCGAGCAGACGCGCGAGGAAGCCAATGTGTTCGATCCTGACACGCAGGTGATCAAGCATCAGGTATCGGTCGAATCCAACGATCAGAACCAGGAGCAGGATGCCGCCGACGATGCCGTGACGGTCGCTGCCCAGCTCCCGGAGAACCAGGGCCAGCCCGTCGGTGGCGGTGGCGACACGCGTCAGTCCACCAAGGCGGAATCGTCCGAGGACATCACCTACGAGAATAGCAGCCGGCAGAGCGTCACCGTGCGCACGCCCGGCAAGATCAACCGCCTGACCGTCGCCGTGCTGGTCGACGGCGGAGCCAAGGGCGTGCCGGATTCGCAGCTGAAGCGGCTCAATCGCCTGGTCGAGAATGCGGTCGGCTTCGACGCCGAGCGCGGCGACAGCGTGGTTGTCGAAAGCATGACCTTCGCAACTCCCGAGGATCCGGGCGCCGACGCCGGCTTCTTGGGCGGTCTGACGATGGATCACGTCTTCGACCTGTTGAAGATCCTGGTCATCGCCGGCGTGGGCCTGATGGCGCTGCGGATGTTGCGCGATCGCGAGCGGCGCCGCGCCACCGACATGGCGGAGGTGCCCGAGGCCCAGCCGGCGCTGCCGCCGGCGCAGGATCCGGAGATGCTCGCTTTGGCATCGCGCGCGGCCGATGGCGACGAAGATGCGATGCGCCAGCTCGAGGCTCGCAACGATGCGGTCTCGATCGATCAGGAAATCGCGCTCGCGCAGGTCGACGGGCGGATCAAGATGTCGGCGCTGAAGCGCATCGGCGAGGCGGTCAAGGGCAGCCCCGGTGAGTCGGCTTCGGTCGTCCGGCAGTGGATGAATTCATGATGGAGAAGGTGATGAGCGACGACATTGCGCCGCGCCAATTGGTGCCGGCCGAGCTCGACGAACAAAGCGGCGGCGCGGAAGCCAGCCAAGCCGAAGAGGGTTGGTCGACCATGGGCATCGAAGGCCCGGTCGATGCCGGCGCGAGCGGCCTCGAGGCCGTGTTCGACGTGCCGGTCAAGGTCCAGGCGGTGCTCGGCCGGTCGCGGATGGATATTGGCGAGCTGATGCGGCTGCGGCCCGGCGACGTCGTCGAGCTCGACCGGCGCGTGGGCGAACCAGTCGACATCTTCGTCAACAACAGGCTGATCGCCCGCGGCGAAGTCGTGCTGATCGACAACGCACTGGGCGTGACGCTGACCGAAATCGTTCGCCAGGACCGGTGATGGAGTTCGGCTCGCCCTTGGTCCGGATGCTGCTCGTCGGCGCTGCCGGCAGCGAGTTCCAGCTCGCCGCCGCCATGGCGCGCGAGAGCGGCGCGGAAGTCGTCGCCGTCGACAGCCTCGATGCGGCGGTCGCCCATCTGCGCCAGCGCCGCAGCAACAGCGTCATGATCGACGTTTGCTTCGACGTGCCGGCCTTTCTCGAGCAGCTCCGCGCCGAGAAGATCGCGGTGCCGGTCCTCGCCTGCGGAATCGACGCGCCGGCCTCGGCCGCGGTCGCAGCGGTGCGGGCGGGCGCGCGCGACTATGTGCCGCTGCCGCCCGAGCGCGAGCTGATCGCGGCGGCGATCGCCCTGCTCGCCACCGGGGACGCCGGCGCGATCGAGGTCGAGGCCCTGGTCGGCCACACCGTCGCGGACGTCGAGCGCGAGCTCATCCTGCACACGCTCGAGCGCTGCCACGGCAACCGCACTTCGGCCTCGACCATCCTCGGCATCTCGGTGCGCACGATGCGCAACAAATTGCGCACCTTCATCGAGGCGGGGATCCCCGTCTCGCCGGCGCTCTGAGCGTACTTCCGGAGAGCTGAATGCCCGCGCAATGGACCAATTTGATGCAGCGTTTCGGCATGAGCCGGGACCTCGCGCTCGCCGGCACGGTGGTGGCGATTATCGCCATGCTGATCCTGCCGGTGCCGGGCTGGCTGCTCGATTTCGGCCTGTCGCTGTCGATCACCGCCTCGGTGCTGATCCTGATGACGGCGTTGTTCATCGAAAAGCCGCTCCAGCTCTCCGCCTTCCCGACGATCCTGCTGATCGTGACGATGCTGCGCCTCGGCCTCAACATCGCCTCGACCCGCCTGATCCTGTCGCACGGCCATGAAGGCGTCCATGCCGCCGGCGGCGTGATTGCGGCGTTCGGCGAGTTCCTGATGGGCGGCGAGACCGTGATCGGCCTCACCATCTTCATCATCCTGATCGTCATCAATTTCGTCGTGATCACCAAGGGCGCCGGCCGCATCGCCGAGGTCGCGGCGCGCTTCAGCCTCGATGCGATGCCCGGCAAGCAGATGGCGATCGACGCCGATCTGTCGGCCGGCATGATCAGCGAGGCGCAGGCGCGCGCCCGCCGCGAGGAGATCGAGGCCGAGAGCGGCTTCTTCGGCGCGATGGACGGTGCCTCCAAGTTCGTGAAGGGCGACGCCGTCGCCGGCCTGCTCATCACCGTGATCAACATCGTCGTCGGCCTGATCGTCGGCGTCGGCATCCACGGAGTCGCGTTCAGCGAGGCTTTCCACACTTACACGATCCTCACCGTCGGCGACGGCCTCGTCAGCCAGATCCCGGCGCTGATCGTCTCGACCGCGGCCGGCCTGCTCGTGTCCAAGGGCGGCATGGCGGGCAAGGCCGGGGCGGCGCTCGGCGACCAGCTCGGCCGCTATCCCAAGGCGTTCGGCATGGCCGCGGCCCTGATGATCGCGCTGGCGCTGATCCCGGGCCTGCCCTTCCTCCCGTTCGCGGTGCTGGGCGGCCTGTGCGGATGGATTGCCTGGAAGGCGAGCCAGCGCAACGAGCTGATCGAGGCGCAGGAGCGCATGGCCGACGCCAGCCGCGAGCTGGAGGCGTCGCAGGTCGAGGAGCCGATCTCCAGCACGCTCGCGATCGACGCAGTGCGGATCGAGCTCGGCTACGGGCTGCTCCCCTTGATCAACGATTCCAGCAGCGACCCGCGGCTCGACGATCAGGTGCGCGCGCTTCGGCGCCAGTTCGCCATCGATTACGGCTTCGTGCTGCCGGCGGTGCGCATCCTCGATAATATGGCGCTGCAGGCCCACGAATATATCGTCTACATCAAGGAGACGGTGGCCGGGCGCGGCGAGATCCGCCTCGACAAATTGCTGGTCATCAATCCGGGCGGGGAGAATGTCGGCATTCCGGGCGTCGAGACGCTGGAGCCGGTGTTCAATCTGCCTGCTCTGTGGATCGACAAGGATTTGCGCGACGAAGCCGGCTTCCGCGGCCTCACCGTGGTCGACAGCGGCACCGTCGTCACGACCCACCTCACCGAGCTCATCAAGGACAATATTGCCGACCTGCTCTCCTACACCGAGACGCAGAAGCTGCTGAACGAGATTCACAAGGAGTCCGAGAAACTGGTGGCGGACATCGTGCCGGCGAAAATCTCGATCTCGGGCGTGCAGCGCATCCTCCAGAATCTGCTCGCCGAAGGCATCTCGATCCGCGACGTGCCGACCATTCTCGAAGGCATCGCGGAGGCGAGCGTCTTCACCCAGAATCTGATGCAAATGACCGAGCATGTGCGCGGGCGCCTCGCCCGCCAGATCTCGTCGCAGCAGGCCCGCGACGGCGCGATCCCGATCATCACTTTGTCGCCGCGCTGGGACCAGGAATTTGCCGAGAGCATCGTCGGCATCGGCGACGAGCGCCATCTCGCCATGGCGCCGTCTAGCCTGCAGGCGTTCATCGGCTCGGTGCGCGACACCTATGACCGGCTTGCCCAGGAAGGCGAGATACCGTGCATGCTGACCAACCCCGCGATCCGCCCGTTCGTGCGCTCGATCATCGAACGGGTGCGGCCGGCGACGGTGGTGCTGTCGCAGAACGAGATCCACGTGCGCTCGCGAATCCGCACGCTGGGCGCGATCGCCTGACCGCGTCGCACCGCGACTTTGCCTCTATAATGATCCGGGGCTTGGGCCCGAAGGCGAGGATAATAAGAACGTGAACATCGCTTCGATCACATTTGCGACGCCGTCCGCCGCGCCGGACGCTGCAGCCGGCGCCGCATTGCTCGGCGCCTTCGGCCAGGTCCTCGACGCGACGCTGCAGCCGGCCGCAGCGAGCGCGTTCATCCCTGCGACGGCTTCGGGCAAAGCGGTCGCGACCACGCCGGTTGCGGCAACCGATGGCCAGGCCGTCATGTTGGCCACCGGGCCCGAAATCCCGATTGCTGCCGCGGTGGAAGCCGCGCCGGCCGACGATATGCCGGCGCTGTCTCCGGACGCCGTCGTGCCTCAGCCAAATTTGAAGATCCAGGCTGCCAACGACGGCATGAAGCCCGACCCGATCGCACCGCCGCAGCCTGGCGACGCCTCCAAGCCGATCGAGAGCAAGGCGGCCAACGCGGCTCCGTCCGATCCGATGTCGTCCATCGTTGCCTCGCCGCTCCCAACCATCGAGCAGCAGGCAGCCGTCGTCGCAGCCGCAGTGGTCCCAGCGGAGACGGCAGAGATCGAGCCGGCGGTTCAGCCCCAGGCGGAGCCCGGCACGGACGCGCCGGCCGAAGCGCCGGCCGCTGTCCTGACGGCTGCGCCGGCACCGACGCCGCACGCGCTGTCCACCCGGAATAGCCCGACGAACGCGCCGAATGCTCCCGTAACGACCGGCGTGAAGTCCGCCGCAAGCGCGCCGACTTCCTCGACCCCGAGCGATGCCGCCCCTGCAACGTCCGCCGACAACGGCTCGACCTTCGCGGCTTCCGTCTCTGCGGCCGTCGACGGTGGCGACCATGCGGTTACGAAGGCCGATGGTCTGCCCTCATCCCTGCTCAGCCAGTCGCTGCCGGCGCAGGCCGCGCGGCCGGCCGCTGCCCATCCTTATCCCGCCCAGGCGCAGGCCCCGGCCGTCGTCAACGCCCGCCCAGGCCAGATCGGGCACGAAATGGGCGTCGAGATTGCACGCCGCGTGTCCGCGGGTCGCGACGAAGTGACGATCCGGCTCAACCCGATCGAGATGGGCCGGATCGAGGTGCGCATGGCGTTCGACGATGCCGGCAGCCTGCGCGCCGTCGTTGCGGCCGAAAGCCCGGCCGCGCTCGACATGCTGCGCCGCGACGCCGCCGATCTCACCCGCGCGCTCACGGACGCCGGCATCCGCTCCGACGCGCAGTCTTTACGCTTCGACAGCCGCAGCGGTGGCGACGCCCAGGGCTGGCAGCGCCAGCAGAATGGCGGCGAGCAGCGCTCCGGCGACGGCCGTTCCGCCGCTGCCGACACGCCGGAAGGCGACGAACCCCAATACCGTCCGCTCCGTTCGAGCGGCCAGATCGATTTGATGGCCTAAGGAATTTCAGATGGCTTCCATAACCTCGACCGACGCCGCCGCGACCCAGGCCGCGCTCGCCTCCGGCGCCGCCGCCAAGGCGACCAGCACGATCGGTGCCGATTTCAACATGTTCCTGAAGCTGCTCACCACCCAGATGCAGCACCAGGACCCGCTCGATCCGATGGACACGTCGCAATATACGCAGCAGCTCGTCCAATATTCGCAGGTCGAGCAGTCGGTGCAGCAGACCGGCACGCTGAAGGACATCCTCGCCCGCCTCAACGCGCAGGACATGGCCCAGGCCTCGAACTTCATCGGCCGCGAAGCCCGCTTCGACACTTCGGTCTCGGGCCTCGGCGCCTCGACACCGGCGACCTGGACCTTCCAGCCCGAGGGCAAAGCGGTGACGATGACCGCGACCGTCACCGATGGCTCGGGCAAAGTCGTGCGCGAAGTCGCGATCGATCCTGCGGCGAATAACGGCCGCTTCTCCTGGGACGGTATGACCGCCGCCGGGACGCGCGCGCCCGAGGGTCCCTACCTGCTCTCGGTGAAAGCGGTCGACGCGGCCGGCGCCCAGCTGCCGGTGACGGTCAATGGGGTCGGCATCGTTCGCGATGTGGTCACCGACGGAAGCCGGGTGAGCCTCGGCCTCAACGGCGTGCGCATGCCGCTGAGCGCGCTGATCGCGCTTTCCGCCGCGAGCTGAGGCCTTTCCCTCCGCACACGAAAAAGGGGCCGTCTCGACGGCCCCTTTTTGCGTTTGATGCGTGCGGTTTTAGCTGACCGACATGCGGTGCGGCGCTGTGCAGTCGTTGACCGCGGCCAGCGTCGGCTTGGTCGAAGCAGGACGGGAGGCGGCCGGGGCGGCCCGTTCGGCCAGATCCTCGACAAGGAAGTCGCCGAGCCGGCAGCCGGCGAGCGGGGCGGGCGCGGTCAGCATCGCGATGCAGTCGGCCAGGGCCGGGTCTTCGCGCGGGCCGATCAGCTCCTCGACATCCTCATGGGCGAGGCCGGCGGCAAGGCCCTTGTCGACCGCTGCGACCCAGAGCGCGTCCGCATCGGCCACCGAGAGGGTCAGGCTCACACGAAACTGGGCATCATAATTCACGGGCAGTTCCCCTGTTCGACGCGCGGCCGATCGTCGCCGCCACTGCGCATTTCTTCGGATCCGGGCAACTCCGGGCTTCCACTACCTTGCGCTCAATGGACCTGCGCCTCGCGGCGCCGTCCGAGCTCGCGGGCATGGGCGACGACCAGGCAGAGCTCGGCATAGAGCTTGTCCCAGAACGGCGCCGGAATATCGAATGGCGCAGCCCCGGGCTGGGCGACGGCAATGCACGTCTCGGGCGCCTGGCGGAGCGCGAAGCGCGCTGCGAACGGGCCGTCGAGCTGCTCTTCGGGCAGAGCATGGGGCAGGGCCAGGCGCGCGGCCATGATGAAACCGGCCAGCAATTCGGCGCCATAGCCGTCGAGCAGGATGCGCGGCTGCCGGGTAATGTCGGGCCGTTCGAGCGCGACGAGGGCGCCGCCCGGATGCGGCTCGACGCTGACCCTGAGGCGCAGGCCGAACGGATCGGTAATTTCCCTGATTCTCGGAAACACATTCTGCTCCAGGCTTCTCTTGCCATTATAGAGGCGAGCGGGCCGGGGCCGCGTCCGCCGCGCATTTTGGCGGCCGGCAAGGCCCGAAAAGAAGAGGCCGGGGCGGTTTCCCGTCCCGGCCTCCCTTTGCGATCGCTCCCACGGGAAGTGGGAACCATCACTCGTCCGATTAACGGAAGAGCGACATGATCGACTGCGGCGCCTGGTTGGCGATCGACAGAGCCTGGAGACCAAGCTGCTGCTTGACCTGCAGAGCCTGCAGCTTCGCCGACTCCTTGGCGAGGTCGGCGTCGACAAGGTTGCCGATGCCGCTCTCGATGACGTCCGAAAGCTTGCTGGTGAAGCTGATCTGACCGTCGATCTTGCGCGACGCCGAACCCAGGGTGCTGAGCGACGTGTTGAGGTTGCCCGCAAACGTCTCGAGCTCACCAACCATCGCCTCGGCATTGGCCTGCGAGTTGATGTCAGCCGTGGTGACATCAGCCGTCAGCATCGTGTCGAGGCCCTGGTTGGCGACCGTCAGGGTATCGGTCGGATCGGTCGACTGCAGAGCAGCGACAGTCGCGGTCGACGCCGAGTCGAGCAGGTTCGAGCCGTTGAACTCCGAAGACTTGATGATCGTGGTGATCTGCTCCTTCAGAGCCGTGAAGTCGGCGTTGATCGCGGCGCGGCTCTTCGCGTCGAGGCCATCGTCCGAAGCTTCCAGAGCCTTCGACTTCATCTGGTTGACGATGTCGGAGATCTGCTCGGCACCGGCAACCGCCACGTCGACCGTGCTCTTGGCGCGGTTGAGCGAGGAGGAGACCGCCTTCAGGCCGCCCACTTCGCCACGAAGCGTCTGAGCGATCGTGAAGGAAGCGGAGTCGTCCTTGGTCGAAGCAACCGACAGACCGGTGTTGATGCGGTTCTGAACGGTGCCCAGGCCCTTGTTGGTCGCGGTGAGGCTCTGGAGAGCGGCCATCGCGCCGGTGTTCGTGTTAACGGAAAAACCCATGATCAATTCCTTTCTAGGATGAAGACCGAATTCTGCGGTCTGAACCGGAAGCGCCGGCCCTCGACGGACAGGGATTTCTCCCTGTCCACATATCCATTGTGGAAAGGAATTTTGACGGACCCAAACGATCCGTAATTTTATTCGTCCTTGCGATCGCGTTAACTAAGAGGAGCCGCATCTATGCTTCGCATAACGAAGAAGTGCCCGAACCGGATAGGACCGGCCGGGCGCTTCGTTTGCGCGTGGCAGAAGGATCAGAAGGGGAAGAGCGCGTCGTAAATCTGCTGGCCCCAGCGCGCCTGCTGGACGTCGGTGAGCTGGCCGCGGCCGCCGTAGATGACGCGCGCTTCGGCGATCTGGCTGTGGCGGACCGAATTGTCGCGGGCGATGTCCATCGGCCGGACGATGCCGGTCACGACAAGTTCGCGAAGTTCGAAATTAACGCGCACTTCCTGCTTGCCGCGGATGACGAGATTGCCGTTGGGCAACACCTCGGTGACGATCGCGGCCATCGTCATGTTGATCTGCTCGCTGCGCGTCGTGTTGCCCGTGCCGTTCGATTGCGAGGTCGAATTGGTGTTGACCAGCTTGCTGGTGTCGGGATTGCCGGGAAGCACCTTGCCGAGCGGGTTTTCGAGGCCGAGCAGCGCGCCGATGCCGGCGCTCTCGCCGCCCGAGCGTGAGCGCGAGGTCGAATTGGCGACGCTCGCCTTGTCGGTGATGTTGATGCGGATCGTCAGGATGTCGCCGAGCTGCGAGGCGCGCTGGTCGCGGAAGAATGCGCCGGCCCCGGTGCGGAACAAGGAGGCGCTGGCTGCGGGCGCTTCGGCGGCGCGCGCCGGCGCGCCGTTGCGGCCGGCGGCGCCGCGGTCGCCGAGCGACGGCTCGATGTCGGGCGCGCTGGAATCGCCCATCGGCGTCAGCTTGGGCGCCTTGCCGACCTGCTGGAGGCGGCCGACCGAGCCGCAGCCGGAAAGCAGGGTGCAGACGAGCAGCAGCGACGTGATTTTCTTCATGGGTGACTCCGTGGCCCTAGCGGCCGGAAATGCGGACGACGCCGGCCTTCTCGACGATGCCGTCGAGTGTACGGCTGCTCGAAAGGTTGACGACGCGGACGAGGTCGCCGGCGGCGCCGTTCGAGAGCGCCCGGCCCTGGGCCGAGATGCGGAGGCCGCCATCGACGACCATGATCGTCACCGGCTCGCCGCGGCGGACGAGCTGGGGACGGATGATGTCGGTGGCGCGCACCGGCGCGCCTGCCTGCAGGCGCCGTGCTGCTTCCATGCCGCTGGCGTCGGCGACGGCGAGCGCGCCGCGCGCAGTGCTCGCGCCGAGCGGGGCGAAGGTGAAATCGCCTTCCGACAGCAACTGTCCCTTATCGACGGCTCGGGCGAGGACCGGCGTGTCCACCGTCGCGCCCGCCGACTGGGCGGAAGCGGCGGCGGGAGCGAGCGCAGTGCAGGCGAGGGCGGCGGCGAGGAGCAGGCGCATGGATTTACCTCAGCTGGGCCGAGGTGGCGAGCATCTCGTCGGCGGTTTTCACGACGCGGCTGTTCATCTCGTAGGCGCGCTGCGCGGTGATGAGCGCCGTGATCTCGGACACCGGGTTGACGTTGGAAGCTTCGACGAAGCCCTGCTGGAGCAGGCCGAAGCCGGGCTCGCCTGCCGCCGCCACCGTCGGCTGGCCCGACGCCGCGGTCTGCAGGAACATGTTCGATCCGATCGCCTCGAGCCCGGCCTCGTTGACGAAGGTGGCGAGTTCGAGCTGGCCGACGACCTGGAGCTCGGGGTCGCCGGCAACCTTGACCTGGACCTGGCCGGTCTTCGAGACCACGACGTCGAGCGCGCCCTGTGGGACGATGATGCCCGGCTGGACCGGATAGCCGTCGGTGGTGACGAGCTCGCCCTGGTCGGACAGCTGGAACGAACCGGCGCGGGTGTAGGCGATGTCGCCGTTGGGCATGTTCACCTGGAAATAGCCCTGGCCGTCGATCGCCATGTCGTAGCGGTTGGAGGTCTGGGTGAGCGCGCCCTGCTCGGCGATACGATAGACGCCGCCGGTCTTGACGCCGGCGCCGATCTGGATGCCGGTCGGGGCGCGGTTGTCGGGGCCGCCCGCGGCCGCGCCGGGACGCGAAACCTGCTGGTAGAGCAGGTCCTGGAATTCGGCGCGCTGCCGCTTGAACGCGGTCGTATTCATATTCGCGATGTTGTTCGAGATGACATCGACGTTGGTCTGCTGCGCGAGCATGCCCGTGCCGGCGATCGAGAGAGAGCGCATAAGAGGCCTTTCTTTGCTATCAGCTAATTATAGGATCAGTTGACGCGCCCGAGGCGGCTGATCGCATTTTTGCGCATCTCGTTGATGCTTTCCGACATGCGCTGGCTGGTCTGGTAGGAGCGGAGGATCTCCACCATCGCCGTTGTTTCGACGATCGGCTGGACGTTCGAACCTTCGACACCCCCGGTCTTGAGCCTTGTTTCCGCGGCGGCGAGGACGCGGCCGTTCTGTCCAGTGATCAGGCCATCGCCGCGCGGCGAGACGGTGCGCTCGTCGTCGAACACGGTGACGACAAGGCGGCCGACCGCGCCCTGGCCGCCGACCACGGTGCCGTCGGCCGTGACCGCCAGGCGCCCGGCCTGGTCGGGCGGAACGCGGATCGGGCGCTCGCCCTCGCCGAGGATGCGATGGCCGCCGGCGGTGGCGAGTTCGCCATTCTCGAGCACCTTGATGAAGCCGGCGCGGGTGTAGGCGACGCCCCCGCCCGGTGCCTCGACGGTGAGATAGCCCGGCCCTTCGATCATCACATCGAGCGGGTTGCCGGTCGGCTGGAAGGCGCCCTGGCTCGTGTCGTGGATCGCGCCGTAATCGAGCACAAAGGACGTGGTCTTGGCGTCCTTGACCTGCGCCTCGTCCGCCTTCTCGACATATTCGTGGAAAAGCGGCTGCTCGCGCTTGAAGCCGACCGTGCTCGTATTGGCCATATTGTTGGCCGCGACGTCGAGGCGGCGGCGCAGCGCCTGCTCGTGGCTCAGCAACACATAAGCGGAGACGTCCATTTTTCGGCACCCTTCAAAAAATGTCGCGTCCGGTGCCACTAGGCAGAAATTGCCGCACGCTCCTCCTATAATAGAGGGGAATGAGCGAGAGCGGCGCCTTCCCGGCCATATTTCAGGGGAGGTGGCCGTCCCGGCCCAAAGGACAGCATGTGGCAGACGAGTTGACTGAGATCGCCGAGACCCCGGTCGCGGCCGCGGAAACCGAGACGCAGCCGAAGGGCAAGAGCCGGCGCGGCCTGGCCATCGGCGCGGCCGCTGCCTTGCTGCTCGCGGGCGCCGGCGGCGCCGGCTATTATTTCCTCGCTGGCGATAGCGCGGTGACCGAGGAGGCCAAGGCCAAGCCGGCGCCGACCTATGTCGAGGTGCCGCCGATGACGGTCAATCTGCGCAGCCCCGACGGCCAGCAGCGTTTCCTCAAACTGCGCTTCATCCTCGTCCCCGGCGAGGCCGGCAAGGAAGAGGCATTGAAGGAGAAGCTTCCGTTGCTCCTCGACGCCTACCAGCCGTTCCTGCGCGAGCTCCGCCCCGAGGATCTGGCCGGTTCCGCCGCCGTCTTCCGGCTCAAGGAGGAAATGGTCGTCCGCGCCGCCGGCGTGCTCGGCCCGGGCGCGGTCAGCGACGTTCTTATCCAGGATCTGGTCCAGCAATGAGCGACGATCTCGAAGGCTTCAAAGTGTCCGACCAGCCGGCGGCGCCGGAGGACGATGCGGCGACGGTCGCGGAGGCGCTCGATTTTGCCCGCTCCATGGGCGGCGAAGACGGCGTCGGACCGGCGCCCGAGGGCGAGACGGCCCAGCCGCTCGACGACTTCCAGCCCATCGACATGCCCGAGGCCGGAGCCGCGCCCGTCGACGGTTTCGACGATTTCGCGCTGCCCGATCAGCCGGCAATGGCGCTCGGCGAGAGCGGCGGCGCGTTCGACCAGGCCGACATCGACGCGCTGTTCGGTTTCGACGCCTCGCTCGGTGCGACCCAGAAGAGCGGCCTTCGCGCCGTCATCGAATCCAACGTCATCAACCACGAGCGCCTGCCGATGCTCGAGGTGGTGTGCGACCGTCTGGTGCGCATGTTCGCGACCAGCATGCGCAACCTCACCTCGGACGCGATCGACGTCAGCCTCGAGGAGGTGACCTCGATCCGCTTCGGCGATTTCATGAACCACGTGGCGCTGCCCGCGATGATCGGCGTGTTCAACGTGCGCGAGTGGGAGAATTACGGCGTCGTGACCGTCGATTCCGGCCTGATCTACGCCGTCGTCGATGCGCTGCTCGGCGGCCGCAAGGGCAATGAGACGCTTCGCATCGAGGGCCGCGGCTTCACCACGATCGAGACCACTTTGGTGTCGAAGATGGTGGCGCTGGTGCTCTCCGATCTCGCCACCGCGTTCGAGCCAATCGCGCCGATCACGATGGACCTCGAGCGGATCGAGACCAGCCCGCGCTTCGCCGCGATCGCGGGGCCCAGCAACATCTGCGCGGTCGCCACCTTCCGGGTCGACATGGAGGGCCGCGGCGGCAAGTTCAGCGTGCTCCTCCCCTATGCGACGATGGAGCCGGTGCGCGACAAGCTGCTGCAGCGCTTCATGGGCGAGAAGCTCGGCCGCGACCGGATGTGGGAAGCGCACCTCGAGGAGATGATCCGCCAGACCGAGATCTCGCTCGATGTCGTGCTCGGCGAGAAGGTGCTGCGCCTCAAGGAGGTCATGGACCTCGAAGTCGGCCAGACGCTCCAGCTCAACCTCGGGCCGGACGATCCGCTCGAAGTCCATTGCGGCGGCGTGCCGCTCGGCCGCGCCCATATCGGACAGCGCAACAATTCGATCGCCGTCCGCATCCTGAACGATATTTCGAGGGGGCTCCCGAAATGACCTTCGCCACTTTCACCAACGTCATCGTCATCCTGCTGTGCGGAGCGGTGCTCGTGCAGAGCGTGCGCATGATGAAGAGCTTCCAGGCCGTGAAGGACGGGGGCTTGAAGGATATGGTCGCCGCGCTCGACACCGCAACGGGGCAGGCGCGCGCCGTCCTCTCCGAGATGAAGGAGACGCTGCGCACCGACGGCACGGCCCACGCCAGGACGGTTGCGCAGGGCGAGGCGATGCGCGAGGAACTGACCGTGATGGTCGGCATCGCCAATGCGGTGGCCGAGCGGATTCTGGAAACGGTCGAAGCCAACAACAAGGCGGAGGTCCCGGCGCTGCCGAAGAAGGCCGCGGCGGCGCGTAAGCCGGCTGCCGCCAAGACCGCGGAGACGGTACCGGCGCCCAAGGCCAAGGCTGCCAAGCCCGCGTCCAAATCGACCAAAACGACCAAAATGACCACGGCCCAAAATGGACCCGCCGAGGCGGTGCCTGGTCCGGCGGCGATCGAGGTGCGCGGATGACCAAGCCTCGCTTCAAGCCGTCTTTGCTGCTGCTGATGGCGGGCGCCGCCGGCCTGTCCGTGCTCGCCCATGGCGCCACCGTCGCCGCCGGCCCGGCTGAACCCGCCCCGTCGACCCGCATGGGCGTCTCGATCAAGCAGGCCGCCAGCGACCGCGACAGTGCGGCCGCGCGCCGCGACCGCGCGCTCGACCTGCGCGAGCAGGCGGCCCGCGCCACCGAGGCGCGGATCAAGGCCGACCTCGAGGCGCGGCAAAGCGAGCCGCAGAAATCGGCCGGCAAGCCAGCCGAAGAGGAAGAGGACCAGTTCGAATCGCTGGCGCGCATCTACCAGACGATGAAGCCGGCCAAGGCCGCCAAAGTGTTCGAACAACTCGATATGGACGTTCAGGTCAGCGTCGCGCAACGCATGCGCGACCGCTCCACCGCTCTGATCCTGGCGAGCATGAGCCCGCAAGGGGCGGCCAAGTTGAGCATGGCGCTGGCGCGGCAGGACGTTCGGGGCGGGCGCAAGACCGGCGCCCGCTAAACGCTTAGACAGAGATGGAGAAGGGCCGTGCCGCGAGGCGCGGCCTCGTTCGAGTCAGGCCTGGAGCGCGGCGACCTCGACGATCAGGACCTGACCGATGCCGGGATATTCGCGCTTCAGCGCGGCCGTCATGTCGGCGCTGAGCTGCCGGACGTCGACGGCGGAGAAGCCGGACGCATAGAGACGCGAGAATTCGACCGCCGCGGCGAGCATGTCGGCGCGCAGGCGCGGCATCTGCTCCGTCAGGTCCGCTGCTGCTGCAGCGTCGGTCGCGTTCAGCACCAGCCCGACCCGCAGCGTGCCGTCGACCCGGTTGGGGCCGACGATCGGCACGGTGATCTGATCGAGCGTGATGAAGTGGGGTACAGCGGCAGGGACAGCCTGGGCGCTGCTGCCGGACGCGAGCGCGAGGCTGCCGCCAGCGGCAGCGACCAGCGCGGCTCCAGCGATCGGCAGACGTTTGCGCATCGTGAACTCCAAAAAAGCAGCAATCAAGGATGGGTCATTCGCCCGCCTCACCCTCCTTTCCTCCTATAATAGAAACAAATCGTTACATTGGGGTGCGCATGAGCCGCGATCAGAAGCCGGGCAAAGTCAGAGTCGTTTCAGGGAGCCTGCCCGCCACGCCGATGCGCCGCGCCACCGATCGCGCCGGTCTTGGCGCGCTGGAAGGGTCGATTACGGCCCCTCCGACTGAAGCTGCACCGGATGCGGCGCGCGCGAGCGGCATGCTGCTTCCCTCGCTGCTGTTCGTGCTGGGCTGCGCGATCGGCGGCGTCGCCTTCGCCAGCCTCGGCCTGTTCTGAGGCCGTGGCGATGAAGACCTCCCTGCTGGCGGCCACCGCCGCCGCGGCCGCAGCCGCCGCGCCGGTCGCGCCGCCGCCGGCCGTGCCGGCACCCCAGTCGCAAAGCCTCGTCAACGGTGTGCCGGCCGCCGATACGTCGCGGCGCCAGGCCCACGTCGCCGGCTTCGCACCGCGCCTGTCGCAGCAGCCTGTGATCGACGGGCCGCGCGGCTGGACCGTCGTCCCCCAGGCGCAGTCCTGGGCCGCGCTCGCCCGCGCCAACCCCGACACCCGCCAGGAAGCGCGCTGGCGCTTTGCGCTCAGCCTGATCGGTCGGGGACGCGGCGCCGACGCCTTCGGGGTTCTGGAGGTCATGCGCCAGGACGAGACCGACCTCGCCTTGGTCGATTCCTTTCGGCTCGCCCGCGGTGCCGCGCTTGCACAGATGGGCCGGTCCGTGGAGGCGATGGAAGAACTGATCGGGCCCGGGCTCGTCGGCAATTCCGAGGCCTGCGCCTGGCGCATGCTGACGCTCGCCGAGGCGGGACTCGCCGAGCAGGCGCTGGGCCAGCTTGCCTGTGCCCAGGCGGCGCTGTCGGGGCGGCAGCGGCCGGAGCGGGCGCGGTTCGTCCGCGCCGCGGCCCGGTCGGCGCTTGCCGTCGGTCAGCCGGGCAAGGCCGTCGCTTGGCTGGGGCAGGTGCCCAAGGGCGATGTCGCGGCCGACCTGCTGCGCGGCCGCGCCCTGGCCGCACTCGGCAAGGACCAGGACGCACGGGCGCATCTGGCCCGCGTCGAGAAAGACGGCAGCTACGAGCAGAAATTGGACGCGCGGCTCGCGGGCATCGAGGCAGCCGTCCGCCGCCGCGAGATGCCGGTCGAGGCCGCCATCAAGCAACTCGAGCAGATTCGCTATGTCTGGCGCGGCGGCGAAATCGAAGAGCGGGCGCTGCGGCTGAGCTACGAGCTCAGCGTAGCCGCGCGCGACCTGCGCGGCATGCTGTCCACCGGTGCGACCCTGTTCCATTATTTCGACATGGGCGCCGAAGGACCCGCCTTCGCGGCCGGCCTGCAGCAGAAGCTCGCAGCGGCGCTGGACCCGGAAAACGGGCTGCCGCTCGATCAGGCGCTCGGTCTCTACTGGGATTTCCGCGAACTCGCGCCGCTTGGCGCGGAGGGCGACCTGCTCGTCAGCCAGCTCGCCGGCCGGCTCCAGGCCGAGGGCCTGTACGATCGCGCCGCCGATCTGCTCGAGCATCAATTGTTCGCCCGCGCGCGCGATCTGGCGCAGGGACCGCTTTCGGCCCGGGTCGCCACGTTGCACATCCTGGCCGGGCATCCGCAGCGGGCGCTGATCGCCTTGCGCAAGACCGGCGGCGTCGCCTTCCCGTCCGAAATGCGGTGGGACCGTCAGCGGGTGGAAGCGGTGGCGCTCGCCCAGCTCGGCAAGACCGAGGAGGCGCTGGCGGTGCTGCAGGGCGTGCCCAATGGCGGCGCACTGCGCGCCGAGATTTTGTGGAAGAAGCGCGATTGGTCGGCACTCGCCGAGGCGACGCGGCCGGCGCTGCCGGCGGCGAACCGGATGAGCGAGGTCAACCAGGCGATCGTGCTGCGCTACGCGATCGCGCTGGCGATGACCGGGCGCGAGGACGATCTGGCCGCGCTCCGCGCCCGTTATGCCGGCGCGTTCGCGCCTTTGCCCACGGCGGGCGCCTTCGATGCTTTGACCAGTCCGGTGGGAACGGTCGATCCGGAGAAGGTGAGCGCGGCGATGGGCGCGATCCCATCGGCGAGCCCGGCCGGGCAGATAGCCGATCTGTTCGACGTGCGACCGGCCAGCCGCGCCGGCTGATCGCGACGGATCGAGGACATGAAAAAGGCGGCGTCCGCGGGTGCGGGCGCCGCCTTTTCTGTGTCGGGGTCGGGATCAGCGCAGATATTCGGACAGGGTCATCGTCGAAAGCTGCGAGAAGACCGAGAAGGAGGCGCGCAGCGTCGTCTGCTGCTGGGCGAGATCGACCGCGACCTGGCCGAGATCGGCATCCTCATTCTCGGAGATCAAACCCTTCAGCAGGATCGTGCGATCGGTCGCGCGGATGCCGAGCGTCTCGACCTGCGCCTGTTTACGGCCATTGTCGGCGCTGACCGCCCGCATCTGCCGCAGGCCGACGTCGATCGCGCCGATCGCGTCTTCCAGTGCGGTCACCTGGGCGTCGGTCAGGACGTCGCCGATCGGGCCGGCCTCGGCGAGCTTGCGAAACGCCATGAACAAATCGGTGCCGACCTCGTCGGCGAGAAGCCCATAATCGACGTCGATCCCGTCCGAAACGCGGCCCGACGCCTTGATCTTGTCGTTCGAGAAAGCGTCAGCCGGGGCGAGGCCGATCGTGTCGGCAAGCGTGGCCGGCTTGAACGGCAGCTCGTCGGTGCGCGAGCCGGCGAACAGCGGCAGGCCCGCCTCATCCCCGTTCATGGCGGAGCGGAACTGGTGAAAGGCCTGCTCGATCGCATCCTGAAGGCCCGCCGACTGGCGCGTGCCGACGGCGGTCAGGATCTCGGTGCGGAGGCTGCCGACGGCCGTGTCGACCCCGGTCAGATGCGCGTCGTAGATGGCGAGCGTGGTGGTGAGCCGCTTCGAGACGGTGCTGTGCGCCTCGTGGCGCGCGACCATCGTCCGCGCCGACAAATGACGCACGGTCTCGGTGCCGAGCGACGCATAATCGAGCGCCTTCTTGCCGTTGGCGAGCTGCAACTGCGTGGCGGAAAGCTTCTGCTGGCTGCGCTGGATCGCTTCCGAGAGGTTGCGCTGCATGGGAATGGTGGCGACGCGGTTCATAGTCTGTCCTCTCAGCGGATCATATCGATCAGGGTGTCGTACATCTGGCTTGCGGTCGTCATCACGCGCGCGGCGGCCGAATAGCTGTTCTGAAGCACGACCATCTGGGCGAGCTCCTCGTCGATATTGACGCCGGCGAAGCTGTCGCGGCGGTTGATCGCGTCCGTGCGGCGCGCGCTGGCGTCCTGATAGGCTTCGGCAGCCTGCGCCGCCTCGGTGCCGGCGCGGCCGAGCAGCAGGCCGGAGAAGCGCTCGAGCGTCGAAACCCCGTCCTTGCCGAGGTCGATCGCCTTTCCGAGCTGCTGCACGAAGGCATTGGCGCCGCGAATGTCGCCGGGGCCGATCGCCTTGTCGCCGACCGCCACGTCGAGTTGGAGCCGGGCGAGCGGCAGCCGGGTCGTGTCGCCGAGAATTTCGGAACGAACCTCGGCGCGCGCCAGGCCGGCGGCCTTGCCGGTGAGGCCCGAGAGCGCCGAGAAAGAGAGGCCGGTGCCGTTGCGGTCGGTCGAATCCGACGTGATGGAGATGGCGGCACCCGAAATGCCGGGGTCGCTCTGGAACTGGATGCGGCCGCGCGGATCGAGCGCAAACTTGCCGAACGACGCGAGCGGACTGGCGTTGAGCTGGCCGACGAGGTCGCCGAACGTACCGCCGGGGGTGGGGTTCAAGGTGAAGCGGGTGAGTGCCCGCCCGGTTGCGTCGCGCAGCACCAGCTCCGACGTCTGGCCGGCGGCGAAGCCGTGCGGGTCGGTCGCGACGAAGCCCGACGGCACCAGCATGCTGTCGGCGCTCCGCACCATGTCGTTCAGCCCGAAATATTGCGAGAAGCCGATGCCGGCGCGCGCGCTAGGCGATGTCGGATCCTGGGCGGTGGCGACGCCGTTGCCGGCCGCGGTCGCCTGGATGGTAAGGCGGCCGTCGGCGAAGGTAGCGGTCGCGTGGGGCCCGATACCGGCATTTATCGCTGCGACCGCGTCGTCGACAGTCGCCGCCGGTCCGAGCGCCGCGAAGTCGACCGTCGTCTTGGCGACGAGCGTTCCGTCGTAGCCGGTGACCGCGAAGACGGTGGCGCCGGTGAAGCCGAGGCGATCGCTGCCGGCAAGGCCGGTCGGGCGCCCGTCGAGGCGGCTCGGCGGCGGCAGCGACGTGCCTTCGTTGGCGACAGCGTTGAGCGTCTCGGCAAGGCCGCCGAAGAGGACGCCGAGCTTTTCGGAAAATTGCGGAAGCGCCCGATCGCGCAGGTCGATGAGACCGCCGAGCTTGCCCCCGATCGCAGCGGAATCGAGCTTCTCGCCGGTGGCGGCGCCGAGCTGACCCGGGCCGTCGGAGAAGCGGATGTCGATAGTGGGATAGAGATCCTGGGCGACGCCCATGCCCGGTGCGGGATAGTTGAGCTGGCGCAGGCGTTTGTCGAGAAGGACGGCGCCCTGCGCCGACTCGATCGTGACGCGGCCGTCGATCTGGTCGCGGATCGTGACCTTCACCAAGCCGCTCAACTCTTCGAGTGCGACCATACGCTGGTCGATCGCGCCGGCCGAGCTTTTGCCCAGGCCATCAAGCCGGGCCACCGTGTCGTTGAGTTCGTGAATCCGGACGAGCAGGCCATTGATCCGCTCGACCGTGTAGCCGACTTCGGATTCGACGTCGGCGCGCAAATTGGTGATGTCGCCGTCGAGTTGGTTCAGCGACGCGATCGCGTCCTGCACGTCCTCGGTGAAGGCGGCGATATTCTGGGTCGCGGCCTGTCCGCTGGTCAGGCGCACCGCCGATGCGGAGATCGCATCGAGCCGCGCGGGCAAACCTGCCTCCGAGCCGGGCTCCCCGAGCAGCGCCTGGACGCGATCGAGATAGGAAGCGACGGCCTCGTTGCGGCCCATGTCGCCGGCGCGGCGATAGACGCTTTGTTCGAGGAAGCGATCGGCGACCCGCTCCGGCTCGCCGACGACGACGCCGCTGACTCGGCCGGCGGTGACTCCGGTCGAGAGCGAGACGCGCTCGCGGGCGTAGCCGGGCGTGCCGACGTTGGCGATATTGTTCGAAACCGAGCGCAGGCCCGCCTGCGAAGCCGCCAGGCCGGACATTGCAGAGCCGAGGATTTCGTTCAGGGACACGCCGGACTTCCTTCAGATAGGCAGAAAAGTGGCGGTCCGACCCGAAAGGCCGGACCGCCTAAGCGGGTTAGCGCTTCAGGTTGCTGACTTCCTGCAGCATGTCGTCGACGGTCGTGATGATTTTCGACGAGGCGCTGTAGGCCCGCTGGAAGCGGATCATGTTGGTGAATTCCTGCGCCAGATCGACGTTGGACGCTTCGAGCGAGCTGCCCGCGATCGCGCCGGCGCCGAGGGCCCCAGGCTTGTTGATCGCGACGTTCCCCGAGGCGGCCGACATCTGGTAGCTGTTGCCCGACAGGCGGGCGAGGCCATCCGGATTGGCGAAGGTCGCGATCGGCAGCTGGAACACCTTCTTCGACGTGCCGTCGTCGAACACGGCGCTGACCACACCGGTCTTCGATATCTCGACCGAGGCGAGATTGCCGAGCATGCCGCCGTCGACGTTGGATGTGATCAGCGCGGACGCGTCGTTCGACTGGGTGAGGCCGTTGAGGCCGCCGTCGTCGCCAAGGCGGAGCTGGATCGGCTGCGATCCGGCCTGGTTGGACCAGGACGGGGTGATCGTGCCGAACAGTGCCGGGGTCGAGTTGGCGCGATCGAGGCTGCCGTCGCCGTTGAACTTTACGGTGCCGCTGACGAACAGGTTGCTGCCGGTGACGTCGCTCGCGGGGACCGCATAGACCTCGGTCTCCCAGGTGTTCGGGCCGGTCTTGAGATACCCCATGGTGACGCGGTGGGCGCCGCCCTGCGCATCATAGATGTCGAGCGTGCGCTCGAAGGACGGCGTGACCGTGCCGTCGGCCAGGCTGCCGACCGTATAAGCCGGCGCCCCGGCATAAGCGGCGGCGGTCGACTGAAGGTTGGCGCGGATCTCGATCTTGGTCGTCGGCTGGGCGGTGCCGGTCAGCTCGCTGAGGCGGACCGGCTCGAGCACGTCGAGATTGCCGGTGTCGAGGAAATTGCCCTGCGCGTCGAGGCGCCAGCCCTGGAGGTAGAGACCGCTCGTGTTGCGCAGGAAGCCCTCGGAGTCCGGCTTGAACGAGCCGGCGCGGGTGAAGGCGACTTCGCTGTTCGGGCCCGAACCGGTGCGGGTGACGAAGAAGCCGGCACCGTCGATGGCGATGTCGGTCTGGCTCGCCGAAGCCTGGAGCATGCCCTGCTTCGAGATCAGCTGCTGCGGAGCGGCGCTGACGCCGCCGGCCGAATAGCTGGTCGTGGAGCGGCCGTCGGTGACGAGCGTGCGGAACTCGGTCTGCACGCCTTTATAGCCGACGGTGTTGATGTTGGTGATGTTGTCGGCGACGCCGGCCATCGCGCTGGACTGCGCAGACAGACCCGACACGCCGGCATAAAGAGCGGAATAGAGGCTCAACGATATTCTCCTGCCACGTGAATTCGGCCTGCGTTCTGCGCACGCGCCGAGAGGTTCGTAGTCATTGTAGGAAGAGCCACGCGTCGCTCCAACAATGGGCAAATTTTGCCTAGTTTGTGGTCGGCCTCCGCAGCCCCTTCTATAATTCGGGAAAGGCATGAGGTGACTGCGATGACGCTTCGAATTTCCCTGCGCGACGGCGAGAAAGTGATTGTGAACGGCGCCGTGCTGCGCTCGGTCGGGCGTACCGACCTGCGCGTGGAGAATGGCGCTTCGATCATGCGCGGCCGCGACGTGATGACGCCCGAGGAGGCGAACACGCCAGCCCGCCGGCTCTATTTCGCCTGCATGATGGCCTATATCGACGAGAGCGACCTCGTCGCGCACCAGAACGACATCATCCGCCTCGTCCGCGAACTGATGGACGCGTTGGTCTCGCCCGAAGCGAAGGCGGTCTGCATCGCCTTTGCCCAGAAGGTCGCCTGCGGCCAATTCTACAAGGCTCTGGTCGATTGCCGCTGGCTGATCGATTACGAAGCCGAAGCGCTGGCGCGCACCGCGCCGGCCGACGCGCCGCTCGGTGCCGACCTGAAGCCCGCCGCCGCCTGATCGTTCGATGGCGACGCTCGCCTCGGCGGCCGCGGCGCTGCGCGGCCTATCGCCCGACCAGCGCTTCGGCCGCGTCGTCGCGGTGCGCGGCGCGCTGATCGAGGTCGAGGGCCTGGTCGGCGCCGCCCAGATCGGCTCCAGGATCAGCGTCGTCGCCACCAACGGCGCCGTCGAAGCCGAAGTGACCGGGCTCGATCGAAATATCGCCCACTGCCTGCCGTTCAGCGACCCGACCGGGGTCACCTCCGGCTCGCGGGCCGATTTGCGCGCCGGCCAGATGGTGCTGCGCCCGTCCGAAGCCTGGCTTGGCCGCATGGTCGACGGCCTCGGCCGTGCGGTCGACGGCAAGGGTCCGCTCGAGCCGGGCGAGCTGCCGCGCTTGATCAAGGGCATGCCGCCTCCGGCTGCCGCGCGCGCCCGGGTCGGCGCCAAGATCGAGACCGGTGTCCGCGCGCTCGACATCTTTGCGCCTTTGTGCCGCGGCCAGCGGCTCGGCCTGTTCGCCGGCTCCGGCGTCGGCAAGTCGGTCCTGCTCTCGATGCTCGCGCGCTGGACCGAATGCGATGTCGCCGTGATCGGCCTGATCGGCGAACGCGGCCGCGAGGTGCAGGAATTCGTAGAGGACGATCTCGGCCCCGAAGGCATGGCGCGCAGCGTCGTCGTCGTCGCGACTTCGGACGAGCCCGCGCTGATGCGGCGCCAGGCGGCATGGACCACGCTCGCCATCGCCGAGCATTTCCGTGACCAGGGCCTCAACGTCCTGTGCCTGATGGATTCGGTCACGCGCTTCGCGATGGCGCAGCGCGAGATCGGCCTCGCCAGCGGCGAGCCACCCGCTACCAAGGGCTATACGCCGACCGTGTTCGCCGAGCTGCCGCGGCTGCTCGAGCGCGCCGGCCCCGGCCTGCCCGGCCAGGGGTCGATCACCGGCCTGTTCACCGTCCTCGTCGACGGCGACGATCATAATGAGCCGGTCGCCGACGCCGTGCGCGGCATTCTCGACGGCCACGTGGTGATCACCCGCCGTATCGCCGAGCGCGGCCGCTACCCGGCGATCGACGTGCTGAAATCGATCTCGCGGACTCTGCCCAACTGTCACACGCCGGAGGAGAATGCGCTGCGGCTCGATGCGCGCCGCACCCTCTCCACCTATGGCGACATGGAGGAGATGATCCGGCTCGGCGCCTATAAGGAAGGCAGCCGCGCCGAGGTCGATGAGGCCATCCGCCTCGCGCCCCAGATCGAGGAACTGCTCAAGCAGGGCAAGGGCGACCGCGGCTATGCGGGCGAAACCTTCGCATCGCTGCAGACGATCCTGGCCGAGCCCGAGCCGGCTCCGGAGACCGAACAATGAAGACTCCCTATGACGGCGCCCTGCGCGTCCAGCAGCGCGCGATCGACGACGTCCGCGTCGCGATCAACATCGAGGTCACCCAGCTCGTCCAGGTCGAGAATTCGGCGCGCGCGGTCGAGGCGGCGGTCGTCCGCGAAAGCCACGCCGCTGCCGACGATCCGATGATGTCGAGCTTCGCTTATGTCTCGCGAATGCGCGCCGAGCGCGTACGGCTCGACCAGGAGGGCAAGGTCATTGCCGGCCGGCTCGACCGGCTGCGTGCCGAGGCGCTCGCCGCCTACGGCTCGTTCAAGGCGATCGACGGCGCCGCCGGTCGATACCGCGCCGAGGAGGAAAGGGCCGCCGCCAATGCCGAGCAGGCGCGCGCCGACGATTTCTCCGGCGCCGCATTCCTGCGCGCGCGCCAGATGAAGGCGAACCGCGCGGGCAGCGGGGGCCGGTGACGATGATCGCGCGTCTCGATCTCGCCCAGATGCGGCCCGAGCAGAAGGCCGAACTCATCTATACCCAGGCGCGCTCCGAGCTGACGAGCCGCCTGTGGCGGGCCGCGCTTGGCGACGGCGGCGACTTCGGCAGTCCCGAAGCGGCGCCGACCGAAGCCGCCGGTGCGATGACCGATTTCGATTCATTGCTGGCGGCCTTGGGCGCACCGCGCCCCGCGGCCAGTACGCCGACGGCGCCGGTCGCCGCGCCCGCGGCGCAGCCCGCGGTCGAGGACACGCGCGTGCCGGAAGCCGCGGTGGCGGTCGGCCGCGCCGGCGGGCTCGGCGTCAATGCCCGCCACGAGGCCAGCCTGAACGCGGCCGCGGCCCGCACCGGCATACCGGCGGCGGCGCTGGCCGCGATCGTCGATGCCGAGGCGGCCAAGGACCGCGACGGCGGCTGGAAAGCCTATTCCCGCAACCCGCGCTCCAGCGCGGCGGGGCTCGGCCAGTTCTTGAGCGGTACCTGGCAGAGCGAGGCCGAACGGCCGGGCACTTGGCTCAATGGAGAGGCGAAGGCGCGCGGCTGGCTGACCGAAAACGGCAAAGTGGCGCGCGGCGCCCGCTCCGAACTGCTGGCTTTGCGCTACGACCCGGCGGCCTCGATCCAGGCCACGGCCGATTATGCCCGCGGCAATCTCGATCGGCTGCGCCGGGCGGGGGTGGCGGTCGGCGACAGCATGGAGGGCGTCGCCCATGCCGCCTATCTCGGCCACCATCTCGGCGTCGGCGACGCGATCAAGTTCATGAAGGGCGGCCTGGATTCGGCGCGCGCGCGCCTCTTGCTCTCCGCCCAGGTCGGCGCGGCCGCAGCCGGCCAGCGTATCGCCGCCGCCGGCGACGCGACCGATGCCCACCGCGGCTGGCTGCTGAACTATGTCGGGCGCAACGTCCGGCCGGCACGCTTCGACGCCTGAACCGGCATATTTGGCGCGGCGGCGGACCACCCGCCGCACCCCCTCCTATAAAGGGTAGAGCTGTCCCCGCGGTTTCACCTTCGAACACAAAGTCGGCCCGCCCCCGCCGCCATGGATATGCAATGACCGTCAGCGCCGAACTCGTCGACCGCCTCGCCTTCGTTGGCTTTACCCCCGCCGACCGCGCCTTGCTCGACGAATTCCGCCCGGTCCTCGACGCGCTGACCCGGCAAGTGAGCGCCTTCGTCGCCAGCGTTCGGGCGGCGTGATTCGAATCGAACGGCCGAATCGCTTTTTTTGGTCGAAAACGGAAATCGCTCCGCAACAATCCTATAAGGATTAAGAGGCCCGGCAACGACCACCGATCCTATTCGTTGCTGCGAAATTAACCTCTGAATCGCAGAAAACCTGGGCTTTCCCAGCACTGTGGGCCGTTCGCCATCCTATAAGATACGTACATGTCCGGAGCATAGGATAACGCGGCCGTTAAACCTTCGCCGTCAAAAGGACCTCACCACAGGAGAGCGCGGGGGTCGCTGCTCTCCCTGATGGGGGGGACTGAACATGTCGAAGACCACTGTCGCGCTGGAAGCCCTGGTCGCCAGCGTCATCGCCAACCGGCCGGCCGAGGGCGTGAAGCCGAGCGTCCGCCAGCGCCACAATGTCGACAAGGCCTTCGCTTCGATCCTGAAGCTGATCGCGCCTCGCATCCGCCACTTCATCCGCCAATACGGCCTCGCCGCTTACTGGGAAGATGCCGAGCAGGCCGCCGCCATCGCGGTGCACCGCGCGATTGAGGCGTACGAGCCGGAAAAGGCGCAGTTCACCACTTTCGTAAACTGGCAGATCCGCGGTGAGATGCAGAGCCTGCGCTTCCGCCTGATGACCGACCAGCGTTCGTCGGCCAAGAAGGTCGAGGCGACCACGGTCTCCATCCACAATATTGCTTATGGCGCCGACGGCGACGAAGGGACGATCGAGGCAATCATTGAGGACGAGGACGCGCTGGAGCGGGTCGAGGCGGGCGCCTCCGCCTATCTGGCCCAGGCCGCGACCGCCGCCCTGGTCGAAGAATATATCGAGCACCTGCGCACCGTCGGGCTCGAGCAACTCCGCAAGCGGCCGCGGGCCAAGCGCGTCATCGCAACCCAGCCCGGCGCGCTCCGCGACAATGTCCCGAGCCGCGTCCCGGCCCGCTTCCGCGGCATCGAGCCGGAGGAGCTCGAGAAACTGGAAGCCAAGCTCGCCCGCAACCGCGCCATTGTCGAGCGCCGCGTGTTCGACGTCGCCACCCTGGACGAGCTCGGTGCCGACACAGGCCTCACCAAGGAACGCGTCCGCCAGATCACCAAGCGCGCCGCCAAGACGATCGGCGAGCTCACCGCCAGCCATCCCAAGTTCGCGATGATGGCCGAGGACCGCAAGCCGACCGCGGTCGCCGCCAAGCCGCGCAAGAAGGCAGCCAAGCCGGTAGAGACGGTCGAGGCCAACATCCTTCCCGAGATGGACCAGCCCCATAATCGTCTGACGCGCGTCGTCGCCATCGCGCCGACCGGGCCGATCCGCGCTGAGGGCGACAATGCGCTCGACAGCGCGACGGATAGCGCGGTCGCGCGGGCGGCGGGATCCGGCGAAGGCAACTCGCTCATCCATTAAGGAATGCTGCTCCGCGAACGCGGAGGAAACCGGTCCAAGCCCTGCGGGCCTCCTATAATGGAGGCAAGCACAAGGGGTTCGACCAAGTGAAGCCTAAGACAGAGGGCGCAGAATCGCCCGCCTTTGACCGGACTTGCGCCGAAAGCGGCGCGGAGCCCGCATTGATGACCGCGGCGCGGCGGCTGCTTGCGCCTGCGCAGGCGCTCATGGCCGATCTCGGCGCGCCGCTGCTCAGCATCGTCACCGACCGCCGGACCGGCGAAGTCGAACTCCTGCCATGGGACCAGAGCTTCCAGGTCGGGGCGCCCATTCAGCACCAAGCGTTCGAACGGCCGCTGGCCGCGGCCGCTGCGCTCGAGCTCAAGGCCCGGGCGCCGCTCGTCGCGCTGCATCTCGCGCGACGCTGGCCGGCCAATGCCGTGCCGTCACGCATAGGCGTGGTGACCGACGGCACGGGGCTTGCCGTCTCGCCCGGCCATCCTGCTGCGCTCACGTCCGCCTGGCTCAGCGACCATGCGGCGCGCCGGGCGCCCGCCGACGCATTGCTCCCATTCCGTGCCAGCGGCCCCTGGGCGCTCGCCGAGCCGGAGCCCGATCTCGCCCTCCACTAAGCCACTGGAAGGCCTGCTCGACAGCCTCCCAACCATCGGTTATTACGGTATCCTATAGGGGCGTTTCGGGATGGGCTTGGGGGACGGGTCATGGGCGGAAAACGGGCGGGCACCGTGAAGATAACCGGTGCGAGGCGGCGGCCGCCGCCCGCCGGAGGGCGCGACGTCCGGATCGATCGCTACAAGACGATCGTCTTTCCCAATAATCTGCGGGCGCTGCGCAAGCGCGCCGGTTATCCCAAGCTGCTCGCCTTGGCCGAGGCGCTGCCGGACATCCCCTATATAAGATTGTCCAAGATCGAGCGCGGCGAGGTCTTCGCCAAGGCCGAGGAACTGGTGCGCATCGCCGCAGCACTTCGCGTGGCGCCCAGCGACCTCCTGGTCGACATCGGCGATCCCGCCTTCGATCTCCCGGCGTGGGCCGCGGAGATCCACGACGACCGCAGCTTCGACCGCGACGCCGAAACCTTCGCCGCGTTGCTCGGCGCGGCCCTTCGCCACCGCCGGACTTCGGACGCCGCGCTGACGATCGCCGCGCTCGACAAGGATTATGGCATTCCGCCCGTCATCCTCTCCCGCATCGAGAATGCCCACAAGACGCTCGACCGCTGGAACGACGCGACGGTCGCCGCTTTGTGTCGAATCTTTGATGTCGCCAACGTCGCAGGGCTGCGGGATCGGGTGCGCGCGCTCCATGCCGCCGGCGCGCTCAACGCGCTGCTCGACGGCATTTCCAATCCCGAACTGCGCATCGCCAAGACGCGCGCGCGCGTGGCGGAATTGCGCGCCCAGCTTGCCGGCGCGGCGCCGGCCGAGGCACCGGCGGCGCCCGCAGCCATTGCCGAGCCTGCGGTTCCCGCTGTGGATGTAGCGGGAACGGCTCGGCTGCTGCCGGTGTTCGGGGCGCCGCTCGCCGACGGGCTGATCGCCAAGGCGGCGACCGGCGCGTCGGTGGAAGCGCCCCGCACGGCCGGCCCGCGCGCTTATGGGCTGCGGGTCTGCAGGCCCAGCTTGGGCGGCGGGCTGCCGGGGAGCGCCACGATCGTCGTCGATCCCGAGCGCTTTCCCTCGTCGGGCGGGCTGGCTGTGGTGCGCGAAGTGGACGGGCTGCGGCTGCTCTCGGTCACGTTCGACCGCAACGGCGCGATGAAGGGCTACAGCCAGGTGCCCGACCGCGAGGTGGCGCTGGACGCGCTCGACCCGGCCGATGTCGCCGCGGTGATCGCCGCTTACTTCGAATAAGCGGACGCCCCAAAAAGGTCGGGGCCGGTTTCCCGGCCCCGATACGCTTACGCTACCCCCACGCTTACAAACCGGCGAGCTTCCCGCCCGGGAGAAAGCGGGTCACTGGCAAGCGAGACATTCGTCATAATCGGTGGTCTGCAGCTCGATCTGCTTGAGATCGGGCGTGTTGTCGGCCTCGACGCCGCCCGCGAAGCCGGCGCGCTGCACCGACTTGGAGCGCAGATAGTAAAGCGACTTCACACCGAGCTCCCAGGCGCGGAAGTGGAGCATTAGCAGGTCCCACTTCTCGACGTCGGCCGGGATGAACAGATTGAGCGAGGTCGCCTGGTCGATATAGGGCGTCCGGTCGGCGGCGAGCTCGAGCAGCCAGCGCTGGTCGATCTCGAAGCTCGTCTTGAACGTGTCCTTCTCTTCCTGGGTCAGGAAATCGAGATGCTGGACCGAGCCGCCCTGCTCGAGGATCGAGTTCCACACTGCTTCCGAGTTCTTCGATTTCTCGATCAGCAGCTTCTCGAGATGCGGATTGCGGATCGAGAAGCTGCCCGACAGCGTCTTGTGGGTGTAGATGTTGCCCGGGATCGGCTCGATGCAGGCCGAGGTGCCGCCGCAGATGATCGAGATCGAGGCGGTCGGCGCGATCGCCATCTTGCACGAAAAGCGTTCCATCACGCCCATGTCGGCCGCGTCCGGGCAGGGGCCGCGCTCGTGGGCGAGCATCATCGAGGCTTCCTGCGCCTGCTGGGCGATGTGCTTGAAGATCTTGAGGTTCCAGCTCTTCGCCATGGCCCCTTCGAACGCTAGGCCGCGCGCCTGGAGGAAGGAATGGAAGCCCATCACGCCGAGGCCGACCGAGCGCTCACGCTCGGCGCTGTACTTGGCCCGCGCCATTTCGTCGGGCGCGCGCTCGATATAGTCGCTGAGGACGTTGTCGAGGAAGCGCATGACGTCCTCGATGAACATCTTGTCGCCGTTCCACTGGTCCCAGGTTTCGAGGTTCAGCGACGACAGGCAGCAGACCGCGGTGCGGGCGTTGCCGAGATGGTCGATGCCGGTCGGCAGCGTGATCTCGGAGCACAGGTTCGAAGTCGAGACCTTGAGGCCGAGATCGCGGTGATGCTTGGGCATCGACCGGTTCACCTGATCGATGAAGATGATGTAGGGCTCGCCGGTCTGGAGGCGGGTCTCGACCAGCTTCTGGAACAGGCTGCGGGCATCGACAGTGCCGCGCTCCGAGCCGTCCTTGGGCGAGCGCAGGACCCACTCGCTGCCGGCGCGGACGCACTCCATGAACTCGTCGGTGACGAGCACGCCGTGGTGGAGGTTCAGCGCCTTGCGGTTGAAGTCACCCGAGGGCTTCCGGATCTCGAGGAACTCCTCGATCTCGGGGTGCGAGATGTCGAGATAGCAGGCGGCCGAGCCGCGGCGCAGCGAGCCCTGGCTGATCGCGAGCGTCAGCGAGTCCATGACGCGGACGAACGGGATGATTCCGCTGGTCTTGCCGTTGAGGCCGACCGGCTCACCGATGCCGCGAACATTGCCCCAATAGGTGCCGATGCCGCCGCCGCGCGAGGCGAGCCAGACATTCTCGTTCCAGGTCTCGAGAATGCCGTTGAGGCTGTCGGTGACGCTGTTGAGATAGCAGGAGATGGGCAGGCCGCGGCCGGTGCCGCCGTTCGAAAGGACCGGGGTGGCCGGCATGAACCACAATTTCGAGATATAGTCGTAGACGCGCTGCGCATGGTCGGCATCGTCGGCATAAGCCGAGGCGACGCGCGCGAACAGGTCCTGGTAGCTTTCGTCGGGAAGGAGGTAGCGGTCGCGCAGAGTGTCCTTGCCGAATTCGGTGAGCAGCGAATCGCGGCTGTCGTCGGTCTTCACCGTGAAGCGGCGGACGGCGACGCTCTTCGAATCGGGCTTGGCCGGCTTGGCGGCCTTCTCGGCGACGGGCTTAGGCGTCGTCTCGACGGTGGCGTTGCTCACGTCGGTCGATCCCATTTCGTTGCTGCCCAGAAGGTCCATCGCTCTATCCTTGTTCTTGTTCCGTTCAACCCGGGCTACATCCGAGTCTAGGCCTTTTTTCAAGGGAGCGGGGCATTGATTTCGGGTTGTCCCCGATATCCACAGGCAGCGGCGGGTGGTGCGTGCCCGCTCGGGGCGGCACGGCCAATGCCTACTATCTGTTGCGTCACCCCCTTGGTAGCGCCACCACTGATTGTGCCTGATCCGGAATCGGATGCAAGACCGTAAATGTCCGGCAAACCAAATTTCGTCGCATTGGCGGATTTCCGCGGCTTACCTATGGCGGGCGCAAACGCCCCGAGCGGACAGTCCCTAGGGACTGCCCGCTGCAGGATTGTTACGGTTGAGACGAAGCGCTTAGATTGCGGCCAGAGCCTGGTCGAAATCGGCGATCAGATCGTCGGCATCCTCGACGCCGATCGAGATGCGGACGAGGTTGTCGCTGATGCCGAGTGCCGCCTTGCGCTCGTCAGGGACCGACAGGTGGGTCATCGCCGCCGGGGCGCTTGCCAGCGTCTCGGTGCCGCCCAACGATACCGCCAGCTTCGCGATCTTGAGCGAATCGAGGAAGGCGAAGGCCTCGCGCTCGCCGCCCTTCAGGTAGAGCGAGAAGGTCGAGCCCGCGCCGGTGCAGTGGCGGCGGTAGATGTCGGCCTGGCGGGCGTCGCCGCCATCCTCGAGGAAGCCGAGATAGCCGACCGTCTCGACCTTGGCATGGCCGCGAAGGAAGGCGCAGACCTTGGCCGCATTCTCGCCGGCCCGGCTCATGCGCAGCTCCAGCGTCTCGAGGCTGCGCAGCAGCATCCAGGCGCTGTTCGGGTCGGTGATCGTGCCGATCGTGTTGCGCATCATGCGGATCGGGTTGATCAACGCCTTCGAGCCGACGACGCCCCCGGCGACAAGGTCGGAATGGCCGCCGGCATATTTGGTCAGCGAGTAGACCGACAGGTCGGCGCCGTGATCGAGCGGACGCGACCAGAGCGGGCCGAGGAAGGTGTTGTCGATCGCGATCGGCGGGCGCTCATCCTCGCCGAACAAGGCGTCGCGGACGGATGCCACGGCCTGGACGTCGACCAGGGCGTTGGTCGGGTTGGCCGGGCTTTCAAGATAGATGAGCGAGACGCGGCCCTGCGTCTTGGCGCGGGCGACGACCGATTCGATCTCGTCGCGGGTGGCGCCGGCCGGGAAGTCGAGCCAGGTCACACCGAAGCGGCCGAGGATGCGGCCGATCAAGGTCTCGGTCGCCGCATAAAGCGGGCCGGAATGGACGATCACGTCGCCCGGCTGGACGAACGTCAGCAGCAGGGTGGCGATCGCGGACATGCCGGACGAGAAGCTCAGCGCGTCTTCGGCGTCTTCCCACAGGCTGAGGCGGTCCTCGAGTATCTCCTGGTTGGGGCCGTTGAAGCGCGAATAAACAAGGCCGTCGGCCCCGCCCGGGCGCTTGCCGGTCACGCCCTCGAAGTGGCGCTTGCCCGCGGCCGCGCTCTCGAAGACGAAGGTCGACGTGAGGAAGATGGGCGGCTTCAGCGAGCCTTCCGACAATGCCGGATCGAAGCCGTGGCCCATCATCAGGGTCGACGGCTTCAGCTTGCGCCCGCCGATCTCGAGCACGTCGGCCTTGGGGCGGCGGCGCGGGGTGGCGCCGGTGAGGTCATTCTCGTCTTGCATAACAAAGTCTCCTTTCAGCCAGTCGCATTTGCTGCGTGGAGACCGAGCCTGCCGAAGGTCAGGCCCACCGGCCGCGCGTCGCGCAGCCCCGGGGGGTGAGGTCCGTTGCCCGCGCGCTCCCTAACCCAGGACGAGGGCGCGTCGCTAGTCCCGATGCGGCGACCGGCGCCGATCGGCGGGCGAAGGCGCGAGCGGCGGCAGCGCGCCCGACTGGGCGAGGGCGAGCATGCGGCGGAAGCTCGGACAGTGGAGATGGCTCGGCTCGGGGCACACGGCGGCATGGCGGAGGCTGCCGCTGACCGCGGTCAGCCGGGTGATCATCCGCTCGAGCTCGTCGGCCTTGGCAGTTAGGCGGTCACGATCGACGTTCGCGCGGCCGCCGGCGAGGAAAGTCTCGCCGATCTCCTCGAGCGAGAAGCCCGCCGCCCGGCCCAACGCGACCAAGGCCAGCCGCTCGACCACCGCCGGCTCGAAAAGACGGCGCTGGCCGCGCCGGCCGGCCGAGGCGATCAACCCCTTTTCCTCGTAGAAGCGCAATGTCGACGCCGGCACGCCCGAACGCCGCGCCACTTCCGCAATGTCGATCAGCATGCTTGACCTCAAGTTCACTTGAACTGGTACCTTTGCCCGAATCGCTGAACGAAACAACCGCAAAGGAAACAGGAATGATCGAGACCGAAGGCGACAATAATGCGCAGGCCGCGCACTGGAATGCCCGCGCCGGACGGACCTGGGCAGAGTTGAGCGACGTGCTCGACAATCTGTTCGCGCCGTTCGTCCCCCTGCTGACTGGAGCGGGACGGGGAGGGCCGCTTCTCGATATTGGCTGCGGCGCCGGGGCGGTCACGCTGGCGGCGGCTCGACAAAGCAGCCGGGGCCGACGCTGTCTCGGAGTCGATATTTCCGCTCCTTTGATCGGCGCGGCGAAGGCTCGCGCGGCGCAAGCGGCCCTGTCCGACGTGGAATTCGTACAGGCGGACGCCCAGGCCTACCCGTTCGCTCCGGCGAGCTTCGACGCGATCGTCTCGCGCTTCGGCGTGATGTTCTTCGCCGATCCGGTCGCGGCGTTCCGCAACCTGAAGCGCGCGGCGCGGCCGCGGGCGAAGCTGGCCTGCGTCGCGTGGCGCAGCGCCGAGGAAAATCCGTTCATGACGGCGGCCGAGCGTGCTGCCGCCGCTCTCCTGCCGGATTGGCCCCGCCGCACCGCGGACGGCCCCGGCCAGTTCGCCTTCGCAGACGACGCGCGCGTGCGCCGGATCCTGGAAGACAGTGGCTGGCAGGAGATCGCGATCCGGCCGCTCGACGTGACCTGCACGATGAAGCGGCAGGATCTGCGGACTTATGCGCAGCGCATGGGCCCGCTTGGCGATCTCCTCCCGACCCTCGACGCCGCTGCCCGGGCCGAAGTCTTGGGGCGTGTCGACGCAGCCTTCCAACCCTTCGTGGAGGGCGACGCCGTCGGCTTCACGGCCGCCTGCTGGATGCTGACCGCGCGCGCCTAGCCCGGCAACGCGATCAGCGAGATCTGGCGGCCGTAATCGGGCTCGCCGCGATGGGTCGCGCGGCGATAGCTGTAGAAGCGGTCGGGCTGGGAATAAGTGTCCTCGCCGAGCGCCTCGATGCGGGCGAGGCCAGCGTCCGCGAGCCGCGCGACGACATAGCCTTCAAGGTCGAACTGGTGATGGCCCTCGCGCCCTTGGCTAAAGAAGCGCTCGTTGGCCGGATCCTGTTCGGCGAAGCGGCGCAGGAAGCCCTCGTCCACCTCATAGGATCTGCGCGCGATCGTCGGCCCGACCGCAGCGACGATGCGATCCCGCGCGGCGCCGAGCTTCTCCATCTCCGCGATCGTGGCTTCGACCACCCCGCCGAACGCACCCTTCCATCCGGCATGGGCCGCGCCGACCAGGCCGGCGGCGGCATCGGCGAACAGGACGGGCGTGCAATCGGCGGTGAGGATGCCGAGGACGAGGCCGGGACGGTCGGTGACGAGGGCGTCGGCCTGCGGGCGGGCGTCGTCCGGCCACGGGCCGGTCGTCGGCAAGGCGATCGCCGAATGGATCTGGTGGACGGTGACGAGCCGCGCGCCGGGCGCCACCGCCTCGACGGCCCGGTCGCGATTGGCTTGGATCGCCGTACGGTCGTCGCCCGAGCCCAGCCCCACATTCAGGCCTGCGCACACCCCTTCCGAGACGCCGCCGCGCCGGCCGAGAAAGCCGTGGGGGATGTCGCCCAACGCGGCGGCCCGATTCACTTCGACGTCCATCAAAATCCCTCCGGTGCCGGCCAGTCCGGCGCGACCAATGCCATCGCCTTGAACAGGCTGCCCATTTGCGCGGCGTCGACCAGGCGGTCGCGCGCGGCGACGATCTCGTCCTTGCGCTCGGGCGACGCCTTGGCGAGCGAAGCGGTGCGCAGCTCGATGCCCATCGCGCGCAGCCATTCGCCCTGGGTGAGGGGGCCGCAGACCCGCACCCCCTCGGCCCGCGCGGCCATGGCCAGCGCCTCGAAATCGACATGGGCGGTGAGATCGCGGTCGCCTGGTGCCTGCCACGGATCGGCATAAGCGTGGCCGGCCACCGCCTGGAACGTGTCGCCGACGGAGGCCCGTGCATGGCCGTAATCGACGATCAAGGCTGCGCCGCCCTGCGCAGCCACCCGGCCGGAAAGATCGCGCACGATCGCCACCGACGCCGGGGAGGTCTCGATCACGCTGCCCGCCGGCGCGTCGCGCAGCGGCGCCGGGATCGCTTCGCCCGGCACGCGCGGCCCGGCGCCGGGAACGAAGCGGGCCCCGTCATGTCCGACCAGCCGCTCGCACCAACCCCCCTCCATGCGCACCAGTTGGCGGATCGGAAGCGCGTCGAAAAATTCGTTGGCGACGATCAGCAGCGGGCCGGTGTCGGGCAGGCTGGTGGTGTCGTCGTGCCATCTGGGGCTGGCGATCCGCTCGGCCTGGGCGGAGCGCAGCGCCGGGCTGGTTTCGACCAGATCGACCGGCGGCTCGAGCCCGGCCGCGCGCATCGCGCGCAGCGCGTCGGCGGCGAGCGTGCCCCGGCCAGGCCCCAGCTCGACATAGCGCGTCGCCGCCGGCCGGCCCGCGCGCAGCCAGAGATCGGCCAGCCAGAGGCCGATCAGCTCGCCGAACATCTGGCTGATTTCGGGCGAGGTGACGAAGTCGCCAGCCGCGCCGAGCGGGTCGCGCGTCGCATAATAATGCGCATTGGCCTCGGCCATATATTGGCCGATCGGGATCGGCCCGCTGGCGGCGATCAGCCGGGCGAGGCGATCCGCGACCTTTGGAGCCTCAGGCGACACTTTCGCTGCCGGCGATCGGCTCGACGCGCTGGCGCCGTGCCTTCGCGGTGGCGATCAGGTAGAAGCCGCCAAGGATCATCGGCACGGTCAGCGTCTGGCCCATCGACAGGCCCCAGGACAGGTTCTCGAGGCCGGCGTCGGGCTGGCGCACCATCTCGACCAGGAAGCGGCTGACGCCGTAGCCCAACAGGAAGGTGCCGACGAGCTTGCCCGGCTGGTAGCGGGCGTCGGTCTTCCAGAACAGGAACCAGAGGACGAGGAACAAGGCGATGCCCTCAAGGCCGGCCTCGTAGAGCTGGCTCGGATGCCGCGCGACCTCCCCGCCGGTCGGGAAGATCATCGCCCAGGGAACGTCGGTTGGGCGGCCCCAGAGCTCGCCGTTCACGAAGTTTGCCAGGCGGCCGAAGAACAGACCGAACGGCACGCAGCAGGCGACGTAATCATGGAGGCGCAGCCAATCGAGGCCGTTCTTCCGGGCGGCGTAGAAGAGGCCGAGGCTGACGCCGATCACGCCGCCGTGGAACGACATCCCGCCGTCCCACAGGCGGATGATGTCGCCCGGATTCTCGAGGTAGAATTCGGGACGGTAGAACAGGACGTAGCCGAGCCGGCCGCCGAGCAGGATGCCGAGCGTGGCGTAGAAGACGAGATCGTCGGCATGGCGCCGCGCCATCGGGGCGCCCGGCTGCTTCAGCAATTTCAGCAGATACCACCAGCCGACGACAATGCCGGCCAGATAGGCCAGCGAATACCAGCGCAGTTGGAAGAAGCCGAGGTCCAAAGCGATCGGATCCAGCCCGAGCTGATCCCAACGTATGGCGGCCGTAGCGTCAGCGGCGAGCGAGGCGATTTGCGGCAGGATCAAGGCTTTCCCCCAAGGATTTCCGCCCTCATAGTGGCCCGCAAAAGAAATCGAAAGAGCAGGAGATTCGATGCCGAGCGCGCTCGACGGGAAATATGATGCTGTTCAGGCGGCGGTGACCTCGCCCGAGACCGGCCGGATCCGGGTCGGGCGGGACGAGCAGGGCCGGGCGGTAGTGACCAACCTGCCGCCGACGCTGCCGGGCCTGTTCGATGCTTTCTGCGCGCTCCATGCCCAAACCACGGCCGTCGTCGCCGGCGACGAGCGCCTCACCTTCGCCGAATTGAACGAATGGGCGACGCGCACCGCCCGAGCGCTCGCGCACGGCTTCGGCATCGCCAAGGGCGACCGGGTCGCCATCGCCATGCGCAACTGCCCGAGCTGGATTGTCACCTACATGGCCGTGCTGAAGGCGGGCGGCATCGCGGTGCTGGTCAATGGCTGGTGGCAGCCGGACGAGCTCAGATACGGGCTGGAGCTGACATCCCCCAAGCTGGTGCTCGCCGATGCCCCGCGCGCCGCGAAGATCGCCGACCTCGGCTGCACGCTCCTGACGCTGCCGATCGAGCAGCATCTGGCCGGAGCGCTAGCTCCCATCCTGGAGCGTGAGGGGCCGGAGGGGCAGCTGCCGGAAGTACTTCCCGACGACGATGCGACGATCCTCTTCACCTCCGGCTCGACCGGTGCGGCCAAGGGCGCCGTCTCCACGCATCGTGCCGTTACGAACGCGGTCTATACCTATGCGATCGGGATCGTGACTCTGCTCGGCATCATGGAGAGCGAAGGCCGGCCGCCGGTGAACCCGCCCAAGACCCTGCTCAACGTGCCCTTGTTCCACGTCACCGGCGAGGTGCCGGTGCTCCTGAACAGCTTCGTCATCGGCCGCGGCATGGTGCTGATGGCCAAATGGGATGCGGGCGAGGCGCTGCGGCTGATCGAAGCCGAGAACGTCACCTATTTCGTCGGCGTGCCGACGATGAGCCTCGAGCTCATGCAGCATCCCGACCGCGACAAATACGATCTCTCGTCGCTGACCGACATCGCAGCCGGCGGCGCCGCCCGCCCGGTCTCGCACGTGACCCGGCTCAAGGAGAGCTTCGGCGCGGCCCAGCCGGCTTTGGGCTACGGCCTGACCGAGACCAACGCCGTCGGCTGCAGCAATTTCTGGTCCAATTATGCCGACAAGCCGGCCTCGACCGGCCGGCCGCACAAGCCGCTCGTCGAGATGGCGATCCTCGGATCGGGCGACGCCCATCTCCCCCGCGGCGAGCGCGGCGAGATCGCGATCCGATCGGTCTGCAACATGCGCGGCTATTGGAACGATCCGGAGGCGACCCGCGCCGCATTCACCGCCGACGGCTTCTTCCGCACCGGCGACATCGGCTATCTCGACGAGGATGATTATCTGTTCATCGTCGACCGCAAGAAGGACATCATCATCCGCGGCGGCGAGAATATCAGTACGCAGGAGGTCGAGGCCGCGCTCTATGGCTGCGAGCGCGTCTCCGAAGCCTGCGTATTCGGAGTCCCGTGCGAGCGACTGGGCGAGGTGCCGGCGGCGGTCGTCTACAGCGAGGAGGGCGTCACCGAAGCGCAATTGCGCACCTTCCTCGAAAGCCGCATCGCCAGGTTCAAGCTGCCCGAATATGTATGGATCCACGACGAGCCGCTGCCAAAGCTCGGCACCGGCAAGATCGACAAGGTGATCCTGCGCGACCGCTATCGCTCCGAGCTTGCCGACCATGCCTGACCCTGTGTCCGGCAAAGTTCGCTAGCCCGACCGCGCCCGCCTCGTCTATTGCGCGCCCATGGGTTCGGCAGGAACAAGACAGGGGATCAGCCGGCGCACCCTGCTCGTCGGCGGCGGCACCGGCGCGGGACTGCTGCTCGCCTGGGGCCTGTGGCCGCGCGAATATGAGCCCAATCTGCGCGCCGCGCCGGGCGAGACCCTCTTCAACGCTTACCTCAAGATCGGCCGCGACGGGCGGGTGATCGTCGCGGTGCCGCAGGCCGAGCTCGGCCAGGGCGTCTACACCAGCCTGCCGCAGATCCTGGCCGACGAGCTTGGCGCCGACTGGCGGACGGTGGCGGTCGAGCCGGCGCCGATCAGCCCGCTCTACGCCAACCAGCTGATCGCCGAGCAATGGGCGGACGCGGGCTTTCCGGAAATGCTGCGCGACGCCGGCGGGTGGGCGGCACGGGAATATGCCACGCGCAACGCCGTCATGATTACAGGCGGATCGACCTCGGTCCGTGCGTTCGAGCCGGCGCTGCGGGAGGCCGGTGCGGCGGCGAAGGCCCTGCTCTGCAAGGCGGCGGCGAAGCGCTGGAACGCCGATTGGGAAACGCTCGACACGCATGGCGGCTTCGTCGTCTCGGGCAACCAGCGGCTTCCCTTCGGCGAGCTGGCCGAGGCGGCGGCCAAAGAGAAAGTGCCCGACTCGCTGCCTATGCGCGGCGGCCTAGATAACCGCCTCGTCGGCCAGTCGCTGCCGCGGATTGATCTTCCGTCCAAGGTCGACGGCACGGCGCAGTTCGCCGCCGACATCCGCCTTCCCGACATGGTCTATGCCGCGGTCCGCTCGGGCCCGATCGGTGGCGGCCGGCTGGTGCGGATCGACAAGGATGCGGCCGACGCGGTGCCGGGCGTGCTCGCTGTATTCGAAAATCCGGGCTGGGTCGGCGCTGCGGCGACCAACTGGTGGGCGGCCAATCGCGCCATCGAAGTGATGAAGCCCGCCTTCCAGACCGACCATGTCCTCGTCAGCAGCGACAGCATCGATGCGGCCTTATGGGGCGCGCTCGACGGCGGCGACGGCAGTCGCATCTTTAGCCAGGGCGATCTTGCCGCGGCGTACAAAGGCGCCCCGGTCTTCCGCGCCCGCTATCTCGCCGGCGTCGCCCCCAACGCGCCGATCGAGACGCTGACCGCCACGGCGCGGCTGACGGCCGGTCGGCTCGAAATCTGGGCGCCGACCCAGGCGCCGGCCTTCGCCCGCGCCGCCGCGGCGCGCGCCTGCGGATTGAGCGAGCGTCAGATCACGATCCACCGCACTTTGGTGGGGGGCGGCTACGGCCGCAAACTCGAAACGGACGCGATCGAGCAGGCGGCGATCATGGTGCGCACATTGAAGCGCCCGGTCCAGCTGGTCTGGTCGCGGATCGAGGAGACCGTGCAGGACACGTTCCGCCCGCCGGCGCTGGCGGTGCTGAGCGCCAGCCTGCCGCAGGGCGGCGCGATCACCGGCTGGCAGGCCCGGATCGCCGCCCCTGCCACCCAGAATGCATTGGTCGAGCGGCTTCGCACCGGCGGCGTCAACGGTGCGGCTCGCGCCCATGCGCCGGCCGTCGATGGGGCGATCCCGCCTTACGGCATCCCGGCGATCGCGATCGACCATCTGCCGGTCGATCCCGGCCTGCGCACCGGGATCTGGCGGTCGGCGGCGCACAGCTACACCGCCTTCTTCACCGAGAGCTTCATCGACGAGCTCGCGCGCCACGCGCAGGTCGAGCCCTTCTCCTTCCGCATGCAGATGCTGGGCGGCAATCCGCGCTTGGCCCGTTGCCTGTCGACTGCGACCACCTTGGGCGGATGGGACGGCGGCGCGTCGGGCAGCGCGATGGGCATCGCCGCGCACAGCGCCTTCGGTTCGCATATCGCCTTGCTGGTCGAGGCCGAGGTCGACAAGAACCAGCGCATCCGCGTCACGCGCGCGGTGGCGGCGGTCGATTGCGGTCGCGTGATCAATCCTGATATCGTCCGCCAGCAGATCGAGGGCGGCATCATCCACGGCATTTCGGGCGCCACCGGCGATCCGATCGGTTTCGAAGGCGGGCTTCCTGACATGAACAATTTCGACCGCCTAGTGCTGCCGCGCCTCGCCGACAGCCCCGAAGTGACGGTGGAGATATTGGAGAGCGACGAGCCGTGCGGCGGCGTCACCGAGCTCGGCGTGCCGCCGGTCGCGCCGGCCATCGCCAACGCCTTGTTCGCCTCGACCGGCCAGCGGCTGCGCTCTTTGCCTCTGGTCGTGGGGAGCGGCGCATGAAGCCGCCCGCCGATCACCCGCCGGTGCCCACCCCGAAAATCGGGGTGCTGCTGATCAATCTCGGCACGCCCAACAGTCCCGAGCCCGGGGCGGTGAAGATCTATCTGCGCGAATTCCTGTCGGACCCGCGCGTGATCGAAATCCCGCAGCTCGTCTGGCAGCCGATCCTGCGCGGACTGATCCTCACCCGCCGCCCCAAGCAGAGCGCGCACGCCTACAAGCAGGTGTGGACCGAGGAGGGCTCGCCGCTCGCCGCGATCACGGCCCGGCAGGCCCGCGCGCTGCAGGCGCGGTTCGGGGAGACCGTGCTGGTCGACTATGCGATGCGCTACGGCCGCCCGGCCATCTCGGAGAAGATCGATGCGCTGAAAGCGCAGGGCTGCGAGCGCATCCTGCTCGCGCCGCTCTACCCGCAATATAGCGCGGCGACGACCGCGACCGCGAACGACCACGCCTTTCGCCATCTCCAGAAGCTGCGCTGGCAGCCGGCCGTCCGCACGCTGCCGCCTTATCATGACGATCCGGCCTATATCGACGCGCTGCGGGAGAGCGTCCGGACCAACCTGGCCGAGCTGGACTTCCAGCCGCAGGCGCTGATCGCTTCCTTCCACGGCATGCCCGAGCGGACGCTCCGGCTCGGCGATCCCTATCATTGCCATTGCCAGAAGACGGCCCGATTGCTGGGCGAAGCGCTCGGGCGCGACCTGCTCGTCGCCTTCCAGTCCCGCTTCGGCCGCGCCAAGTGGCTCGAGCCCGCGACCGATACGATGCTCGCGGCGCTGCCGGGGCAGGGGATCAGCCGCGTCGCGATCCTGGCGCCGGGCTTCTCGGCCGATTGCCTGGAGACGCTCGAGGAGCTGGCCATCCGTGGGCGCCAGACCTTCCTCGATGCCGGCGGCACGCATTTCGCCTACCTGCCGTGCCTCAACGACAGCGTTCCGGGAATGAACATGCTGGAGCGCATCGTTTCCCGCGAACTTGAAGGTTGGAACGCGCAAGCATAGCTTCGCATTACAAAATAATAATGGAGGAGATGACCATGGCGCGTGTGGCGATCGTTACTGGCGGTACTCGGGGAATCGGCGAAGCGATCAGCCTAGCGCTGCGCGATGCGGGGATGAGCGTTGCCGCCAATTACGCGGGCAACGAAGAAAAGGCCCGCGAGTTCACGGAACGCACGGGCATCAAGTCCTACAAATGGAACGTGGCCGATTTCGACGCGTGCGTCGCGGGGGTCCAGCAGGTCGAGGCCGAACTTGGCCCGGTCGATGTGCTCGTCAACAATGCCGGCATCACCCGCGACGGCACGATGAAGCGGATGACGCGCCAGTTCTGGGACGACGTGATCGACGTCAATCTCGGCGGCTGCTTCAACATGGCCAAGGCGGTGTTCGACGGAATGACCGCTCGCAAGTTCGGGCGCATCGTCAACATCGGGTCGATCAACGGCCAGGCCGGCCAGTACGGCCAGGTCAATTATGCCGCGGCCAAGAGCGGTATCCACGGCTTCACCAAGGCGCTCGCCCAGGAAGGTGCGCGCGCCGGCGTCACCGTGAACGCGATCGCGCCCGGCTATATCGACACCGAGATGGTGGCGGCGGTGCCCGAGGAAGTGCTGCAGAAGATCGTCGCCAAGATCCCCGTCGGCCGGCTCGGCAAGGCGGAGGAGATCGCGCGGGGTGTCGCCTTCCTCTGCGCCGACGAAGGCGGCTTCGTCACCGGCTCCACGCTGTCGATCAACGGCGGCCAGCACATGTATTGATGTCGTCCGGGATTTTCGAAGGACCGGTCAAACGCTCGATGATGATCGCGGGTCATGCGACGTCGATCAGCCTCGAGCCCGTTTTCTGGGAGGCGTTGCGTGCGGCGGCGGAGGACGAGGCGCTGCCGCTCAACGCGCTCGTCGCCCGCATCGACGCCGAGCGTATCCAGGCCGCCCGTCCGCCCAATCTGGCCAGTGCCATCCGGGTGTGGCTGTTCGCCCGGCGCAGGGCTTGTTGCGATTGACTTGCAATAGCGGCCGTGACATTCCTCGCGCAAAGCGGGAGACATCATGGCCGGTTCGACGATTCTGCGCCTCCGCGGCGCCTGGTTCCAGCTGCACAAATGGATCGGCATCTGTCTCGCCGTCCTGATCATCCCGATCTCGCTGACGGGGTCGGCTTTGGTCTGGCACGACTGGCTCGACGAGGCGCTCAATCCCGAGCGGAAGGTGGAGGCCGCTCCTGCGCTGCCGCCTGCCGCTTACGCCGCATCGGCGTTGCGCGCGCTTGGGCCCGAAGAGCGGATCGCGAGCATTACCTACCCGGACGGCCAAGGCGCCGTCCTGGTCGCGGCGGCGCGGCCGCCGGCTCCGGGCGGTGGACGTCCCGTGCGCACCCAGCTCTGGCTCCACCCGGAGACCGGCGCCGTGCTCGACCGCAGCGCCAGCAACGAGGGCGCAGTTCACGTCATGCACGTCCTCCACGGCAGCCTGATGGTGCCGGGACTCGGCCGCCAGATCGTCGGCTGGATCGGCGTGGCGATGCTGATCTCCTCGCTCACCGGCCTGTGGCTGTGGTGGCCGCTGCGCGGTCGCTGGACGCGCGGGCTGCGCTGGAAGCGCCAGGCGACGACCAGCGCGAACCTCCATCACCAGACCGGCTTCTGGGTTTGCGTGCCGCTGGCGATGCTGTCCTTCACCGGCGTCTGGATTTCCTTCCCGGCCTTCTTCGCGTCCGTGTCCGGCGCGCCGGCGCCCGACAGCCCGGCCGAGCGCATCCGGCGCATGGGCGCGCAGCCATTGCTCGAGACCGAGAGGACCGCCGACCAGGCGCTGGCCGCGGCCCAGGGCGCTGCGACCGGCCCGCTCCTCTCCGTCACTTGGCCGACCGACCAGGCGCCCGAATGGAAGCTGAGCTTCGCCCGCAGCGGCGGGCCCGCCGAGGTCAAGGTCGCAGACGAGAAGGGGACGGTGACGCCGGCCAAGCCCCCCAGGCCCGAGACCACCGCCCGCACGATGCGGCGCTGGCACGACGGCACCGGCATGGGCGTCGTGTGGCAAGTCCTGATCTTCATCGGCGGCATCCTGCCGGCGCTACTCGCGGTCACCGGCATCATGATGTGGCTGAAATCGCGGGTGTGGCGGGCCGATGTCGCGCGCCGCCGCGCCCGGGCTGAGCCGGCCCCGGCCGAATAAGAAAAGGCCTCCCTTCCGGCGTGGAAGGGAGGCCTCCTTTTTCGGCCTTTGGTGTTCGCGCCTTAGCGCCCGAGCAGAACCCGTGCCTGGGTGGCGATCTGGGCCAGCATCGGCGCGGTCGTCGCCGGTGCCGTCCTTGCCCGGTCGACGATCCGGCGGAACTGGTCGATGCGCGCCGCCTGTTGCGCCACCCATTGGTCGACCGCAGTCTTGGGATCGTCGCCCTTGCGGCGATCGAGGAAGTCGAGGCGGAGCTGCTCGAAGTCGCGGGCGAGGCCGGCGGTGAGCAAGCGCTCCCACTGGTCGCGCGCGTCGAAGCGGTTGGCGGCCTGCTGGGCCCAATCTAGACCGAGCGCCTCGCCGAGCCCGGTATAAGCGTGGGTCAGCGTGATCTCGTCGATGCCGCGCTTGCGGCCGAGCACCGCGATGCCGACCGCGCCGTTCAGCTCGAACAGGCGGACGATGCGATGCGCCATCTCCGGCGGCGCGCCGAGTTGGATCAGGCGCTGGCGGCGGGCGGCGGCTTCGTTGGCGACCTCCGTCCGCAGCAGGTCGTCGACCGCTCCGCTCAGCTTGGCGAGGCCCGGCGCGAGGCTGTCGACCATCTCGGCGAGATTGGTGTTCGGCGACGTGTTGCGCAGGATGTCGGCAATGTGGAGCTGCAGCGCCTTCGAGGCCTGGTCGAACAATTCGAGGCGGACCTGTTCGGGCACCTCGATCGTGTCGAGCTCGTTCCACAATTCTTCCATGCCGAACAGGCGCTCGGCGGCGACGAACGCGGCCGCGGCCTGGCCGAACGACGCGCCTTCCTCCTCGGTCAGCGAGAAGGGCGCGGTGATGCCCAGCCGGTTGACGAAGCGGTTGGCGATCTTGGTGGCGATGATCTCCTTGCGCAGCCGGTGGCGGAGGATGGCGTCGCCATGCTTCTCCTGCATCAGCTTCGGGAAAGCAGCGCACAATTCGGGCGTGAGGGTCGGATCCTCGGTAAGCTTGCCGGTCTCGATCGCGGCCTGAAGCGCCATTTTCGAGGTCGAGAGCAGGATTGCGAGCTCGGGCCGGGTGAGGCCGCGATTCTCCTGCGCGCGGCGCATTAGGTCCTCGTTGCTCTCGAGCCCTTCGACCGCTCGGTTGAGGCGGCCGCTTTCCTCGAGGATCTCGATCACGCGGACCAGCGGCGACAGCGATCCGGCGCCGCCGCGCTCGGCGATCGACAAGGCCAGCGTCTGGAGGCGGTTGTCCTCCAGCACGATCTGCGCGACCTCCTCGGTCATGTCGGCGAGGAGGACGTTGCGGTCCTCCAGCGCGAGCCGGCCCTCGAGCATCTCCGAATTGAGCGGGATCTTGATGTTGACCTCATTGTCCGAGCAATCGACGCCGGCGCTGTTGTCGATGAAGTCGGTGTTGCTGCGGCCGCCATGGGCCGCGAACTCGATGCGCGCGGCCTGGGTGACGGCGAGGTTGGCGCCCTCGCCGATCGCCTTGGCGCGAAGCTCGGCGGCATTGACGCGAAGAACGTCGTTGCCCGGATCGCCGACCTCGGCATTATTCTCGCTCTTGGCCTTGATGTAGGTGCCGATGCCGCCGAACCAGATGAGGTCCACCGGCGAACGCAGGATCGCGCTGATCAGTCCGGCCGGGTCGATCGCATCCACGCGCAGGTCGAGCGCTTCCTGGATCTCGGGCGTAAGCGGGATCGACTTCTGCGTGCGCGGGAAGACGCCGCCGCCGGCCGAGATGAGCGACTTGTCGTAATCGTCCCAGCTCGAGCGCGGCAGCTGGAACAGGCGGTTGCGCTCCTCCCAGCTGCGGGCGGGGTCCGGGTTCGGATCGATGAAGATGTGGCGGTGGTCGAATGCCGCGACCAGCTTGATCGCCTTGGACAGCAGCATGCCGTTTCCGAACACGTCGCCCGACATGTCGCCGCAGCCGACCACGCGGATCGGATCGGTCTGCACGTCGACGCCCATTTCGCGGAAGTGGCGCTGGACCGAGACCCAGGCGCCGCGGGCGGTAATGCCCATCGCCTTGTGGTCGTAGCCGGCGCTGCCCCCCGAGGCGAACGCGTCGCCGAGCCAAAAGCCGCGCTCCAGCGCGATCGCGTTGGCGACGTCGGAGAACTTGGCCGTGCCCTTGTCCGCGGCGACCACGAAATAGGGGTCGGCGGTGTCGCGGATGGTGACGTCCTTGGGATGCACGACCTTGTCGCCGACGATATTGTCGGTGACCGACAGCAGCGAGCGGATGAAGATGCGGTAGCTCTCGGTGCCTTCCTTCAGCCATGCGTCGCGGTCGCCCGGAGGCGGGAGCTGTTTGGGATAGAAGCCGCCCTTGGCACCGGTCGGAACGATCACGGCGTTCTTCACCACCTGGGCCTTCAGCAGGCCGAGTATCTCGGTGCGGAAATCGTCGCGCCGGTCGGACCAGCGCAGGCCGCCGCGGGCGACCGGACCGCCGCGCAGGTGGATGCCCTCGATGCGGGGGCTGTACACCCAGATCTCGCGATAGGGGACGGGCGCAGGCAGGTGTCCCATGCGCGCGGAATCGAACTTGAACGCCAGCGCTTCGCGACCGGAGTCGGCAAAGGCGTTGGTGCGCAAGGTTGCGTCGATGACGCTGCGGATCAGGCGAAGGATGCGGTCCTCGTCGATCGCCGCGACTTGGCCGAGCCCATCGTTGATCGAGCGCTCGGCCGCCTTGATCGCGTTTTCGCGCGCGCCTTCCAGGGCCGGGTCGTGCTGCGCGTCGAACAGGGAAATGAGGCCGCGGGCCACGCCGGGCGCGCGCCGCAGCGCCTCGACGACCGTCACCATCGAGTAGGACAGGCCGGTCTGGCGCAGATAGCGGAACCAGGCGCGGAACAGGACGACGTCGCGCGGCCCGAGCCCGGCCGCGACCAGAAGCTGGTTGAAGACGTCATTCTCCGAGCCGCCTTCGAGCACGGCCGCGATCGCCTTCTCGACGAGCGGGCCGCGCTTCAGCACCTCGGCGGCGTCGCCGACGGGGAGTTCGAGGCCGAAATCGTGAATGTAGCCAACCTTACCGCCTTCGATCGGGGTCGGCTGCTCCTCGAGCACGCGGAAGCCGAAATTCTCCAACACCGGCACTGCGTCGGACAGCGGGATCACGCCCTCACGGCGATAGGTCTTGAGCCGCAGCCGGTTCGGGCCTTCGGCTTCCTTGTGGAACAGCCGGGCGTCGCGGGCATCGGGGCCGTCGAGGCCCGAGATGCGCAGCACGTCCTGCGCCGCCTGTTCGGCATCGGTCTGAGACCGGTAGCTTTCCGGAAAATCGTCGACGATCGACAGAGCGAGGCGGGTCGCCCGGGCCGGGCCGACGATCGCGCCGAGCGCTTCCTCGACGCCGGGCTCCCAGCCGCGGACCATTTCGTCCAGGCGGCGGTCGAGCTCCTGCACGTTTGGGAGCGGGCGCGTCGGATCGATATTGAGCGTGTAGCGGATCAGCGAAAGATCGCCGTCGCCCAGTTCCACCGACCAGCTCGAGATGCCGCCGTCGGCGGCCTCGCGGATCATCTCGCCGATCGCGAGGCGGCGGCGCGTGGTGAGCTCGTCGCGCGGCAGCCAGACGAACGCGAACAGATGGCCCTTGAGGCTGCTGCGCACCAGCACCAGGGTCGGCCGCGGCCGGTCGGCGAGCGACATGGCGGTGATCACCAGCTGTCGCACCGATTCCGGCTCGAGGTTGATCAGCAGGTCGCGCGGCAGCGATGCGATCGCATGGCGCAGCGCCTTCCCGGCATGGCCCTTGGGATCGAAGCCGAAATCGCGGTCGAGGTCGGCGAGACGATGGCGCAGCACAGGCACGTCCTCGGCCGGCACGATCAGCGCCTGGCTCGTCCACAGGCCGGCATGAACACCGATCGCGGTGATCTTCCCGTTCTCGCGGATCGGCACGACTACGAGGTCGAGCGGTACGCGCCGGTGCACGGTCGAGATGCGGTCGGCCTTAGCGATGAGCGGCGCCGCGCCGCCTTTCTCGAACCAGGCGATCGCGCCCGCTGCGCCGCCTTCGTCGGTCGGGTCGCCCGGCAGACGGAACAGTCCGAGCGCTTCGGCGGATTGGCCGTCCAGCCGCTCGACATGATAGCCGAGCAGGGTCATCGCGCCGTCGGCGAACCAGTGGAGCAGCGCGGCGCCTTCCGGATCGTCGAGCGTGTCGGCGTCGGCGTGCATCTTCGCCTGGAGTGCTTGCCAGTCGCTGACCGCGACGCGCACGTCGGCGAGCACGCGGTGCAGGTCGGTCACGACCTGCTGGCGACCGCGCGCGTCGGCGCGGTCGATCTCGATATACATGATCGATTCGCGCTTACTCACGTCGTCGCAGAGCGGTCGGACCGATTGCAGGCGCCCGCCGGCGTCGCGCTCGACGCAGACGACCGGGTGGAGCAGGCGGTGGATGATCAACCCCTTGGCGGCGATCGCCGCGGCCACCGAATCGACCAGGAACGGCATGTCGTCGTTGATGATGGCAAGGCGCATGCGGCGCCGGCCGATCTCTCCACCGACGGATTCGAGGCAGATGACGGGGATGCCGGGGGCGCGCTGCGCGGCAGCGGCGGCGACGAAGCGGGTGGCGTCGAGGCGGCTGGTTTCGCCGAAGCCTTCTAACTCGTCGGGAAGCGCGTGGTCGACCAAAGCATGAGCGAGGGCGTTGAGATAGGGCAGGTCAGCGGCGTGATCCGCGCCCGTGCGTTCGGCGTCCATATAGAAGGCTCCCAAGGCGTACCGCCGGTCATTAGCGCGCGCCGGCTGGAATGCCGGGCTATATGCTCCGGGAGATCAAGGGGGGCAAGGCCGGACGACCCGTACGCGCCTCTTAACGAGTCAGGCGTCGCTCCTACGGATCGCCTGGTCGATCAGCTTGTCGTCTTCCGCGACCGGGGCGACGATCGCGAGCCGCCCGTCGGCCTGGCGTCGGGCGAGCAACAGGACGAACTCGCCGCCCTTCGCTTCGACGTCGACCACGGCCAGCGCCGGCGCCTGGCGCAGCGCGGCGCGGCCGGCCTCGCGGCGGTCGGGCTTGGGCGCGGGCCGCTTGGCGGCGCGCTCGGCCGCGACGACGCCCTTGAGGCCGCCTTCGAAGCTTTCGAGCAAGGCGGCGAACCCGCCGGCGTCGATGCCGAGGCGCCGGCCGTGGCTCAAGGCCGCGGCATATTCGGTGAGGCGACCCTTGTCATACTCGGCGCCGAAGACGAGCTTGACGACCGGCGTCATCGGCGCGCGCGCCTGGGCCTTCAGCCCGGCATCGTCGAGCAGCTCGGCATAATCTTCTTCATTGTCGTCGGCCGCGAGGGCGAAATCGTAGGCGAGGCCGAGCGTGCGGTAGAGCGCGGCGCGGCTGCGCGCCTCGATCCCCTGCAGGGCTCCGGCGCAATCGCGGGCGAGGCAGAGCCGGTCGGCAAGGCCGGCATCGGGGCCAAGCTCGAAATTGAGCTGGTCCTCGTCTTCCTCGGCGACCGCAGCCGCTGGCGGCGCGTCGAGCGGCTCGGCGCGCGGTCCGTCGGCCCAGACCGGGCTGGCGAGGACCGGCGCCTTCAGCAACCGGTCGGCCTGGCGGACGATCGATGCGGCGGTGTCGCCGTCGGCGACTTCCTTCCAGTTGATGACGCCGTAGATGAAGTCGATCGAATCACCGTCCGACGAGAGCGGCATCAAAATGCCGCGATACATGGTGTTGGCGCCGTTCTGGCCGTCGAACTCGGCCTCGAAGCCGATCGGCGCGCAATTGGCGATGATCTGGAGATAATGGTCGGTGAGCCGCGACAGCAGAGAACGGCTCGGCACGTCGGCCACGGTGCGCACGTCGCCGGCCAGCCCGCACGCCTCGCGCAGTTCGCGGCCGAGGAAGGAGACCACGGGATTGTCGGTGCTGCGCGTGAAATCGAGCAGGACGCTGTGCGGCCCGAAATCGTCGAGATTGGCGGGCTCGAGGTCGGCGATCGACGGATAGGGGCGCCCGTCGAGCAGCGACACCCAATAATTGTAGGCGCGGACATGCATGCGGCGCTCGTCGGTGCCGATCTCGGGCGGCGCCTCGATCGCGGCCACGTCACCGCCGGCGGCGTCGGCATCGTCGTCGAATGCCCGGAATTCGTCCATGAGTCGCCGTCCTCGCATCCAGTCTGTGCCGCCCGGACCCTGCTCCCATCATGGTTGCAAATCGGTTAAGCCTGTTCGTGGAAAGCGCGAAAAGCGGCGCTTGTCTTTCCGCAAGCCCGCTGATATTGCGCCGCCCGCCGGGATAAGCCGCTTTAGCTCAGCTGGTAGAGCACATCATTCGTAATGATGGGGTCAGGTGTTCGAGTCACCTAAGCGGCACCATTCCCCGAACTCCCTGCAGGCGCTATTGTCGTGTCAGGGCGGACCCCGGGTCCAGCCTCTCCTGCATCTGAGAGCGCCGTCTTGCCGGATGCGTCCCGCTTAAAGGGAACCTTTGGCGGCCGACATCGACTTTGTGCGGAGATCGGTCCAAGAGCGCGCCGGCGCTGCGGACCGATCTGCCCTCGCGGTGCGCCACACGTTACTGAACCGGAGCTCAGGAACAATGAAGCCATATAGTGGGCCGTCTTTTCAAGACAGGGTCGGCCGGGCCGCGGAAGCCAAGCAGAAGGCGCTCGATAATCTGCGCGCGAAGCCGGCGGTCGACGAGGAGATCGTTGCCGAACGCCAGGCCGCGCGCCTGAAGCGGGAAGCAGCCGAGGCCGAAAAGCGTGCTGCTAGGAAGGCGGCGGCCGAGGCCGCGAAGCAAGCCAAAGCCGCGGCCAAGGCCGAGGTCCAGTCGAAGGCCGCTTCTGCGCCCGCGCCTCTCAGCGAAGCCGACAAGAAGCTGGCCCGCGACGCCCGTTATGCGGCGCGAAAGAGCCGCAAATAAGCCGGTTCCAGGTGAAGAGGAGCGCGTGATGTCCCGCAAGAGCCCCGCCAGGCTGGAGGTGCGCAATGCCCTTCCTACGGATGCGCCGGGCATCCTGGCGCTGATCAGCCGCGCCTATCCCGGCATCGAGAATTACAGCACGGGACAGATTCTCGGGCAGATCAACAATTTCCCCGAGGGGCAGTTCGTCGCCGTCCTGGAAGGCACGATCGTCGGCTATTGCGCGTCGTCTCGCATCGACGAGGCGGTCGCGCTCGGGTCGCACGACTGGGCGACGATCACCGGCAACGGCTTCGGGAGCCGCCACGACGCCACCGGCGACTGGCTCTACGGCATCGAAATGGCGGTCGACGAGCGCCGGCGGGGCCTGCGGATCGGCAAGCGCCTGTACGAGGCGCGCCGCGCGCTCGCCGAACGGCTGGAACTGCGCGGCATCGTATTCGGCGGCCGCATGCCCGGCTTTGCCCGTGCCAGGTCGAAGGTCGGCGATCCGGAGGACTATCTCGCTCAGGTCGGCGAGGGAAAGCTTCGCGATCCCGTGATCGGTTTCCAGCTCGCCAACGGCTTCTCCCCGATCGGCGTCCTGAAGGACTATCTGCCGCTCGATCGCGCGTCGGGCGGGTTCGCCGCGCACATGGTGTGGCGCAACCCCTATGTGGACCCGAGCGAACCGCCGGCCTTCCGCGTTCCGCGCGGCGTCGAGAGCGTGCGGCTGGCCACGGTCCAGCTGCAAGCGCGCGCCGTGAAGAATTTCGACGAATTCGTGCAGAATGTGGAATATTTCGTCGACGTCGCCGCGGACTATCGTGCGGACTTCGTCGTGTTCCCCGAATTGTTCACGATGTCGTTGCTGTCCTTCGAGACCGAGACGCTGTCGCCAATGGCGGCGATCGATCGGATGACCGAGCACCGCGCGCCGATCGTCGCCGAGCTTTCGCGTATGGCGCTGCGCTACAACATCAACATCGTCGGCGGGTCGCATCCGACGCGCACCGACGACGGCAGCGTCCAGAACGTCGCCTATGTCTGCCTGCGCGACGGCTCGGTCCACGCCCAGGAGAAGATCCACCCGACGCCGAACGAGGCCTATTGGTGGAAGATCAAGGGCGGCAGCTCGGTCGACGTGATCCAGACCGACGTCGGCCCGATCGGCGTGCTGATCTGTTACGACAGCGAGTTTCCTGAGCTGGCGCGCCGCTTGGTCGACGAGGGCGCGCGGATCATCTTCGTGCCGTTCTGCACCGACAACCGCCAGGGCTATATGCGGGTGCGCTATTGCGCCCAGGCGCGTGCGATCGAGAATCAGTGCTTCGTCGTGCTTTCGGGCAATGTCGGCAATCTCCCGGGCGTCGACAATATGGACGTGCAATATGCGCAGTCCTGCATCCTCACGCCGTGCGACTTCCCGTTCGCGCGGGACGGGGTCGCTGCCGAAGCGAGCGAGAATATCGAGACGCTGACCATCGCCGACGTGAATCTCGCCGACCTCACCTGGGCGCGCGCGGAAGGGACGGTGCGCAATCTCTCGGATCGCCGTTTCGACCTCTACCGGATCGACTGGAAGCGCGGCACGCGGAGCGAAACCGCTGCGCCGGAGAGCCGTCCGATGGGCACCAAGGCTCCGGGAGGCGGGTAGGACCCCGCATCCCTTTTCGATGGCATTCTCTGTATTATATCTATAATACACCATCATCAGGAGGTAGAGGCCATGTTTGAGGACCCTGTTGCGAAGCGCACTGCCATTGCGGCTGCCGTCGGCGCTGTGATCGCCATTCCCGTCCCGTTCGTGGGGCCGCTGGTCGGGGCCGTCGTCGGCGCCGGCTACGGCTATTTCTCGGCGAAGCGGCGGGGCTGAAGCCTTAGGCATCTGCCTCGCCGGACGGGCGCGCGAACACGTCTTCGATCGCGAGCCCGAACAGGTCGGCAATGCGGAAAGCGAGCGGGAGCGAGGGGTCGTAGCGGCCATTCTCGATCGCGTTGACGCTCTGCCGCGAGATTGCGAGCCGCTCGCCCAGATCCTGCTGGCTCCATCCGTGCTCCGCGCGCAGATCCTTCAGACGGTTCTTCACAGCCCGCGCCTGCACAGCAACTTGTTGACGCAGGACCCCACACCGAGCCCCGCGAACCAGATCACCGCGATCCAGTAAGCGTCGAAATGCGGCGCAAGGTCGAAGCTTTCCAGGAAGCCCCATCCGGTCGCCACGCTCAGCGCCAGGCCCGACGCAACCAATGTCTGCCGCACGGTGAGCAGGCGAACATATTCGTCGCTCTCCTCGATCAGATAGCGACCGATCGCGCCGAACATTCCGATGATCGGCAGCGCGGGCAGGATCGCGACGCCGTAGGCTGCCGGTCCGGACAGGCCCGATTTCCCGATCGCGATCTCGGCCGCGAACAGCAGCACGACATAAGCGAGGCAGAGGACGATCGCCGCCCGGTTGTAGCGCCTCATTGCAGTCCGTTGTGTCACAGGAACTCCCCTTGCTGTGTAAAGGGAGCTTTACTGGAAAGCCTGCTTTACGTCAAGCGTCCTTTACACTCCTTTCTCCGCCTTGACCCTGACATTGTGTCAAGCACCATATAGGTGCCGACTCGCGTAAGGAGACGGACGAATGGATGCGGTGCAGACGATCGGCGGATCGGCCAATGATGACACGCTTGCGGTCGCTATCGAGGGAATGAGCTGCGCGTCCTGCGTCGGCCGGGTCGAGCGCGCGATCGGCGAGGTGCCGGGAGTCGCCGAGGTTGCCGTCAATCTCGCCACCGAGCGCGCGGAGGTCCGCTTCGGCCCGGGCGGCGGCGACGCCGCGGCCGTCACGGAAGCGATTGCCAAGGCCGGCTACCGCCCGGTCGGGCACGCATTCACGCTCGCCCTTTCGGGGATGACCTGCGCCTCCTGCGCCGGCCGCGTCGAAAAGGCGCTGCGCGCCGTCCCGGGCGTGACCAAGGCGGACGTGAACCTCGCCACCGAAAGGGCGCATGTCGAGAGCATCTCCGCCGCAGTCGAGCCCCTGATCGCCGCCGTTGAGAAGGCCGGCTATGCGGCCGCGCCGGCGGCGGACGCGACCGATCCGAAAGACGACGCCCAGGAAACCCGTCGCGAGGCGGCCGCCGCGCGGGAGAAAAGCCACGTCCTGATCGCGGCCGTCTTGTCCCTGCCGCTGGTGTTGCCGATGCTTCTCGCGCCCTTCGGCATCGCGATGGAGGTGCCCGGCTGGGTGCAGTTGCTGCTGGCGACGCCGGTGCAATTCTGGCTCGGCGCCCGCTTCTATCGCGGCGCCTGGAGCGCCCTGCGCGCGCGGACCGGCAATATGGACCTGCTGGTCGCGCTCGGCACCTCCGCCGCGTTCGGCCTCAGCCTCTATCAACTGCTCGCCCATCCGGGCGGCGGCGGCATGGACGGCCATTATTATTTCGAAGCGTCGGCGGTCGTGATCACCCTGGTGCTGCTCGGCAAGTGGCTCGAGGGCCGTGCCAAGCGCCAGACCGGGGCCGCGATCCGCGCTTTGGCGGCGCTGCGTCCGGACCGGGCGCGGCTGCTGGCCGCAGACGGATCGGAATCGGAAGTCCCGCTCGAGAGCGTGAAGGTCGGCGATCTCGTCCGAATCCGCCCGGGCGAGCGCATCCCCGTCGACGGCGTGATCGTGGAAGGCGCGACCAGCGCCGACGAATCGATGCTGACAGGCGAGAGCCTGCCGGTCGCCAAGGCGGCCGGCGACAAGGTCACTGGGGGCGCGATCAACGGCGAAGGGCTCGTCCTCGTCCGCACCACCGCGATCGGCGCGGGGACGGCGCTCGCCCGCATCGTCCGGCTCGTCGAAAGCGCGCAGGGCGCCAAGGCCCCGATCCAGCGGCTGGTCGACAAGGTGAGCGGCGTGTTCGTGCCGGTCGTGATCGGCATCGCTCTCGTCACGCTCGCGGGCTGGCTGGTCGCCGGCGCCGGCCTCGAGGCCGCATTGCTGAATGCCGTCGCGGTACTCGTCATCGCCTGCCCTTGCGCGCTCGGCCTCGCCACGCCGACCGCGATCATGGCCGGCACGGGTGTCGCCGCCCGGGCCGGGGTACTGATCAAGGACGTCGAGGCGCTGGAGACCGCGCACCGCGTCGACACCGTGGTGTTCGACAAGACCGGCACGCTGACCGAAGGCAGGCCGGTGCTGGTCGCGGCGGTACCGGCTGCAGGCTTCGACGAAGAGCGATTGCTGTCGCTCGCCGCGTCGCTCCAAACCGGCAGCGAGCATCCGTTGGCGCGTGCCGTGCTGGCGCGCGCGGCCGATCGCGGCATCGCGGCGGCCGCGCCCGTCGACCTCCAGGCGTTGCCGGGGCGCGGCCTTTCCGCCACCGTCGGGGAAAGGCGCCTCATCCTCGGCAGCACCCGGCTGATCGACGAGGAAGGGATTGCCCGGGCCGATCTGGCCGAGGCCGCGGAGCGGATGGCCGGGGAAGGGCGCACCGTGTCGTGGCTGGCCGAGCTCGCCCCGGGCAAGCGGCTGATCGGCTTGCTCGCATTCGGCGACGAGCCCAAGCCGGCCGCCGCCGCCGCGATCGCAACGCTCCACCGCCGCGGCATCCGCACCGCGATGCTGAGCGGCGACAATGCCGGCGCCGCTGCTGCCGTCGCGGCACGGCTCGGCATCGACCAGGTCTTCGCCGAGCTGCTGCCCGAGGACAAGGTCGCCCGGATCGCGGCGCTGAAGGCGGAGGGCCGCACCGTCGCGATGGTCGGCGACGGCGTCAACGACGCGCCGGCGCTGGCCGCCGCCGATGTCGGCATCGCCATGTCGACCGGCACCGACGTCGCCATGCACAGCGCCGACATCACCCTGATGCGCGGCGACCCCCGCCTCGTCGCCGACGCCATGGCGATTTCGGACCGGACTTATGCCAAGATCCGGCAAGGCCTGTTCTGGGCGTTCGTCTACAATGTCGTCGGCCTGCCGCTCGCCGCGCTTGGTTATCTGAGCCCGGTCGTCGCGGGCGCGGCGATGGCGCTGTCGAGCGTCAGCGTGGTCGCCAACGCGCTCACGCTGCGCCGCTGGCGCCCGCAGTCGCAGGAGAAGGTGGCATGAATATCGGCCAGGCTTCCGGGCAGTCCGGCGTCAGCCAGCGCATGATCCGCCATTACGAGGCGATCGGCCTGATCCCGAAGGCGAAGCGGCGCGAGTCGGGCTATCGCGACTATGACGATCGCGACGTCCACACTCTGCGCTTCATCCGGCGCGCGCGCGATCTCGGCTTTCCGATCGAGGAGATCGGCCAGCTGCTGGCCTTGTGGCAGGACCGCAGCCGCGCGAGCGCCGACGTCAAGGCGCTGGCCAATGCGCGGGCCGAGGAGCTGAAGCGCAAGGAGAGGGAGATCCGCGCCATGCGCCGCTCGCTCGAGGAGCTCGCCCGTCACTGCCACGGCGACGCGCGGCCCGATTGCCCGATCCTCGACGACCTCGCCAGTGCCGAACCGGCCGATGGCTGAGGCGGGCTCCGTTGCGCGGACTAGCGAGCAATACTATTATAGACGCCGCATGCTCCGTCTCATCTCCGCTTTCTGGGTCGCCTTGGCCCTGCTCGTGTCGCCGGTCGTGATGGCCGGTACGGCGCACGCGGCCGCGCCGAGCATGGAGATGGCGGGCGATCATTGCGCCGACATGGGCGAGGCGCCGCAATCGGACAAAAGCATGCCCGGCATGGACATCGCCTGCGCGATCGCCTGCACTGCGCTTCCCGCCGCCGCCCCTTATATCGCCGCCGCGGAAACGCTGCAGCCCACCGCCGCGCTGGCGGCCCGGGCTGGCACGCTCGCCGGCATCCACCCGGAAAGCGAGACGCCTCCTCCACGAATCCTGCCAGAGATCTGAACGACCCATTCTTTCTCTGGAGATTTCGACATGAAGACGATTCTGACCGCGCTCGCGCTGACCTTCGCCCTGCCCGCTTTCGCCCAGACGGCTCCGGCCGCCCCCGCCGACGCCCATGCAGGCCACCATGGCCAGCATCAGAAGGGCCATGAAGGCCACAAGCAGGATTGCTGCAAGGACAAGGCCTGCTGCCAGAAGATGAAGGCCGACGGCAAGAAGATGGACTGCTGCGAGAAGAAGGCCGGCGAAGCCGATGCTCACGCGGGCCACGGCAAGCATTGAGCTCGTAGTTGATCGGGAGGCGGCCTGCGTCGCCTCCCGCACTGTCCCGCGCGTCCGACGCGCCTGAGGATCTGACGATGAACCCATTGATCGAGCGGCGCACGCTGCTCCGCGCCGGCGCGCTCGGCGCAGCTGGCTTCGGCGTCGCCGGCCTGCTGCCCGCCTGGGCGCAGAGCGGAACGCCGGGCCTCGTCCCCGCCATGCCCGTCCTGTCGGGCGAGGATATCCGCCTACGCGTCGGCCACAGCCCGTTCACGGTCGGCGGCCGTACCGGCCATGCCGTCACGCTGAACGGCGTCCTGCCTGCGCCTCTGATCCGGCTGCGCGAGGGCCAGAATGTCCGCCTGCACGTGGAAAACACGCTGGACGAGGATACGTCGATCCACTGGCATGGGCTTCTCCTGCCCTTCCAGATGGACGGCGTGCCCGGCGTCAGCTTCCCGGGCATCAAGCCGCGCACCACCTTCACCTACGAATTCCCGGTCCGGCAGAGCGGCACTTACTGGTATCACAGCCATTCCGGCCACCAGGAGCAGCAGGGCCATTACGGCCCGCTCGTCATCGATCCCGCCGGGGCCGATCCGGTCGCTTACGATCGCGAGCACGTCATCGTGCTCAGCGACTGGAGCTTCCTCCACCCGCATTTGCTCATCACCCGGCTCAAGCAAGAAGGCGGCTATTTCAACCGCCAGAAGCAGACCCTGCTCGGCCAGCTGCGCGGCGGTTCCGAGGAACACATGACCGCCTCCGAGCGGGCGATGTGGGGCAGGATGCGGATGGAGCCGACCGACATCGCGGATGTCACCGCCTCCACCTACACCTATCTCGTCAACGGCCACGGCCCGCTCGAGAATTGGACCGGCCTGTTCCGGCCCGGCGAACGCGTCCGGCTGCGGATCGTCAACGCCGCGGCGATGACGATCTTCAACGTCCGCATCCCCGGCCTGGCCATGACGGTGGTCAGCGCCGACGGCCAGAATGTCCGTCCGGTCACGGTCGACGAGTTCCAGATCGGCAATGCCGAGACCTATGACGTGATCGTCCAGCCGGCCGAGGACAAGGCCTTCACCTTCGTCGCCGAGTCGATCGATCGCTCCGGCATGGGCCGCGCGACGCTGGCGCCGCGGCTCGGCATGAGCGCGCCGGTGCCGCCGCTGCGCGAGCGCCCCACGCTCACCATGAAGGACATGGGCATGGGCGGCATGGATCATGGCTCGATGGACCATGGCGCGATGGGCCACGGCGCGGCTGCACCGATGGATCATGGCGCCATGAACATGCGCGACAAGTCGAAAGTCCCGCCGAGCGTCAAGGTGGGCGTCGGTGTCGATTCGATCGCGATGGCGCCGATCGACCGCACCGGCGAACCCGGTCTCGGCCTCGAAAATGTCGGCCACAAGGTGCTCACCTATCGCGACCTGATGGCGCTCACGCCCAATCCCGACACGCGGCCGCCGACGCGCACGGTCGAGGTCCACCTGACCGGCAATATGGAGCGGTTCATGTGGTCGTTCGACGGCGAGAAATATAGCGACGGGGTCGAGCCGATCCGCTTCGAACGCAACGAACGGGCCCGGGTCGTGCTGATCAACGACAGCATGATGACCCACCCGATCCACCTCCACGGCCATTTCTTCGAGGTCGTGAACGGCCACACCGGCAGCCATCCGGTGAAGCATACGGTGATGGTGCTGCCCGGCGGCAAGGTCAGCTTCGATCTCACCGCCGATGCGCCCGGCGACTGGGCGTTCCACTGCCACCTGCTGCTCCACATGCACGCCGGCATGTTCCGCGTCGTGACCGTGCGTCCGCTGGAAGGAGAGGCGGCATGAAGCGCCTGATGATCGCGAGTCTCCTCGCCGCCGCCGCCGCGCCGGCCTGGGCCCAGCATGAAGGCCATGCCATGCCGGCGCCCCAGCCGCCTGCCCAGAAGCCCGCGGCCGACCCGCATGCAGGGCATCACATGCCCGAGGCTCCTCCTGCCGATCCGCATGCAGGGCACCAGATGCCTGAGGCGCCGGCTGCCGATCCGCATGCGGCGCACCAGATGCCGGACCCGCCGGCTGCCGATCCGCATGCCGGTCACTCCATGCCGGCGGACCCCCATGCCGGCCACGCCATGCCCGGCCACGCGCCGGGCATCCCCGATCCGCCGGTGGCGGCGCCGTCCGCCGCTGCCCGGAGCGGTCCGCGCCACGCCGCCGACGCGGTGTTCGGCGCCGCCCCGATGGCGGACGCGCGCGAGGTGCTGCGCAAGGAGCATGGCGCGATCGTCACCTCGAAAATCCTGGTCGACCAGCTCGAAACGCTGATCCGCGACGGCCGCGACGGCTACGCGTGGGACGCCCAGGGCTGGTATGGCGGCGACATCCACAAGATCTGGCTCAAGAGCGAAGGCGAGGGGAGCTTCGGCGAGAGTCCGGAGCATGTCGAGGTGCAGGCGCTCTACAGCCGCGCGCTCGACCCCTGGTTCAACCTCCAGGCCGGCGTTCGGCACGATTTCCGGCCCGATCCGGAGCGGACCTACGCCGTCCTCGGCCTCCAGGGCCTCGCCCCTTACTGGTTCGAGGTGGAGGGCGCATTGTTCCTCTCGGACAAGGGCGATCTCTCGGCGCGCTTCGAGGCGGAATATGACCAGCGTCTCACGCAGAAACTGATCCTGCAGCCGAACATCGAGTTCGATCTCGCCGCGCAGGACGTGCCGGAGATCGACGTCGGCTCGGGCCTCAGCTCCGCCGAGCTCGGCTTGCGCCTGCGCTACGAATTCGTGCCGGAATTCGCGCCTTATGTCGGCGTGAAATACGAGCGCGCGTTTGGCGACACCGCCCGCTTCCGCCGCGCCGCGGGCGAGGAAGCCGGCGGCTGGTCTCTGCTGGTCGGCCTTCGCACCTGGTTCTGATCCCCGTTGACGCGGAGTCCGTCCCCCTTCAGTCATGGGCGGACTGAAGGGGGACGCATGACCGATCGTATCGCCCGCGTGCAGGCCAATCCCAAATACCAGGCACTGGTGCGGCGCCGCAGCCGCTTCGCCTGGACGCTGACCGCTATCATGCTGCTCGCCTATTTCGGCTATGTCCTGCTGATCGCGTTCGACAAGGAATTGCTCGCCCGTCCGATCGGCGACGGCGTCACCTCGGTCGGCATCCCGCTCGGCTTCGGCATCATCGTCCTCGGCGTGCTCCTCACCGCCATCTACGTCCGCCGCGCCAACCGGGAATTCGACGCGCTGCTCGAAGCGCTGCTGGCGGAGGAAGGCGAATGAGGGCGCGCGGTTTCGCCGCCCTCGGCCTCGCTTCGCTCCCCTCGGCTGCTTGGGCCGAAGCTCTCACCGGCGAGGCCGAGCGCCAGCCGATGAACTGGACGGCGATCGCCATGTTCGCCGCCTTCGTGATCCTGACCCTGTGGATCACGCGCTGGGCGGCCAAGCGCACCCGCACCGCTGCTTCCTTCTACACCGCGGGCGGCGGCATCACCGGCTTCCAGAACGGGCTCGCCATTGCCGGGGACTATATGTCGGCGGCGTCCTTCCTCGGCATCTCGGCGCAGATCTTCTTCGACGGCTATGACGGGCTGATCTACTCGACCGGCTTCCTCGTCGGCTGGCCGATCATCCTGTTCCTGATGGCGGAGAAGCTGCGCAACCTCGGCCGCTTCACCTTCGCCGACGTCGCCTCGTTCCGGATGGCGCAGCCGCCGATCCGCACCTTCTCCGCGGTTTCGACGCTGATCGTCGTCGCGTTCTACCTGATCGCGCAGATGGTCGGCGCCGGTCAGCTCATCAAATTGCTGTTCGGCTTGCCCTACGAATATGCGGTCATGATCGTCGGCGCCCTGATGATCCTCTACGTGGTGTTCGGCGGGATGACCGCGACCACATGGGTCCAGATCATCAAGGCGGTGATGCTGCTGAGCGGCGCCACCTTCATGTCGGTGATGGTCCTCGCCCAGTTCGACTTCTCGATGGAGGCCCTGTTCGCCCGGGCTGTGGAAGTGAAGACGGGCCTCGCCGCGGCCGAGGGCGCCGCGCCCGCAGACGCCGCCGCGGCCGGGCGCGCGATCATGGGGCCGGGCGGCTTCATCAAGGATCCGATCTCGGCCATCTCGCTCGGCATGGCCCTGATCTTCGGCACGGCCGGCCTGCCCCACATATTGATGCGCTTCTTCACCGTTCCCAATGCCAAGGAAGCGCGCAAGTCGGTGCTGTGGGCGACCACATGGATCGGCTATTTCTATCTCCTCACATTCATCATCGGCTTCGGCGCGATCGTGATGGTCGCCACCAACCCCGAGTTCCTCGACGCCGGCGGCGGCCTGCGCGGCGGCGCCAACATGGCCGCGATCCACCTCGCCGACGCGGTCGGCGGCGACGTCTTCCTGGGCTTCATCTCCGCGGTTGCCTTCGCGACGATCGTGGCGGTGGTTGCAGGGCTCACTTTGTCCGGTGCGTCGGCCGTCTCGCACGATCTCTATGCGACCGTGTTCCGCAAGGGCGTGAGTTCGGACAAGGAACTGCTCGTGTCGCGGATCACGACGGTCGTCCTCGGCCTGGTCGCGATCCTCCTCGGCATCGCCTTCGAAAAACAGAATGTCGCCTTCATGGTCTCGCTCGCCTTCGCGCTGGCGGCGTCGGGCAACTTCCCCGTCCTGCTCCTGTCGCTTCTCTGGAAGGGAACGACGACCCGCGGGGCCGTCGTCGGCGGCTTCCTCGGCGTCACCGTGGCCTTGGTCCTGACGATCCTGTCTCCGGCCGTGTGGGTCACCGTGCTCGGTCATGCCGAGGCGATCTTCCCTTATTCCTCGCCTGCCGTCTTCTCGGTCCCGCTCGCCTTCGCGACGATCTGGATCGTGTCGCTGCTCGACCGCAGCCCGCGCGCCGCGATCGACCGGGCCGGGTTCGACGAGCAGCAGGTCCGCTCGGAAACCGGCATCGGCGCCTATCAATCGAGCGGCCACTGAATCCCCGTGGGGCTATCCTCAACGCATTGATAACCACTTCTTAGCGGCGATCCGACTAACCCAAACTGTTGCTCCGGAGTGACGTCCAGTCACATTCGGTTCATCGACAGAATCTAACAGTTCGTCGTGCGCTCCCTGCAGTGATATAAGGGAGGGCAGGAAGGGTTCGACATGCTGAGCACCGGTATCATCCACACGCCCGACGAGCATTTCGCGCATGACCCCGCGGTGCGCGGGTATCACGCCGTCTATCGCGAGCATGAGATCAACCATTGCCCGGGCTGCGGGCGGACGCAGTGGTATGTCGGCCGCGTGCTCGCCGAATGTAGCTTCTGTGAAACCGCGCTGCCGCTCGCCGAGGCGACGATGCGCGGCGCCGGCATCCGTCTGCGCGCCAGGAAGTCGAACTGGGCCGACGCGGCCTGACCTCGCTCCTCTTAAGTCGCAAAAAAGGGCGCACCGGCCGTGGCCGGGCGCCCCTTTTTCTTTGTGGGCTCAGCGCGCTAGGTAGGTCTGCGTCACCATCGCGTAGAGCATCGGGATCGACAGGACGAAATTGGTGCGCGAGGCGAGCATCGCCGTGCGCGCGGCCTTGGCCTTGGTCTCGTCGTCGGCCGGCTTCAGGCCCAGCGCCTTCTGCTGGTTCGGCCAGATCACAAACCACACATTGGCGGCCATGATCAGCGCGAGCCACATGCCGAGGCCGATCACGCGGAACCCTTCGGCGAAGCCGAGCGCGCGCGGGATGTAGCCGCCGGTCGTGGTCTCGGCGACCAGCAGGCCGGTCACCACCGTCGCCAGCGCCGACCAGCGGAACCAGAACAGGGCCTCGGGCGCGATATATTTGCTGACGCCGCCCTTCAGTTCGGCCGGGACCTTGGGCATGGTCGGGATCTGGACGAAGTTGAAATAATAAAGCAGCCCGATCCACAGCACGCCCGAGATGACGTGGAAGAAGCGCAGCCAGAAATTGGCGTAACCGGCCTCGCCCATCGCGTCGGCGTGGAAGCCGAACATCATAGCGAGCAGCAGGATGATGCCGAGCGCCAGCGCCATGTTCAGATTGCCGAGTAACTTGCCCATTTCCATCCCCCATTTCGTTTTGGTGGCGTAACACTAGCCCGCTTGGGCCGGACTGATAAGCCCCGATGGCGCGGCCCAATGGGAAGCGCTATTCCAGGCCCATGACCAAGCCCGTTCTGTTCGATTATTGGCGCTCCTCGGCCAGTTACCGGGTGCGTATCGCGCTCAACCTCAAGGGCGTCGATTACGAGACCGTGCCGGTCAACCTGCTCGAAGGCGCGCAAAAGGATCCGGCCTATGTCGGGCGCAACCCGCAGGGCTTCGTGCCGATGCTGGAGATGGACGGCCTGCGCCTGACGCAGAGCCTTGCGATCATCGACTATCTCGACGCGGCGGTGCCCGAGCCCCGGCTGACCCCCCACGCTTCGGCCGACCGTGCGCACGTGCTCGCGCTGGCGCTCGCGGTCGCCGCCGACATCCACCCGGTCAACAACCTGCGCATCCTCCACTATTTGAAGAACCCCCTCGGCCACGACCAGGCCGAGCGCGACGAATGGTATCGCCATTGGTTGCGCGAAGGGCTCGCCCCGCTCGAGCGGCTGGCCGCGCCGCGCGCCGGCCGCTTCCTGTTCGGCGATCAGCCCAGCCTGGCCGACATCTGCCTGGTGCCGCAGCTCTACAATGCCCGCCGTTTCGATGTGCCTTTGGACGATTATCCGACCCTCGTCGCCGCCGATGCCGCGGCGAGCCGGCTCGAAGCCTTCGCCGCCGCCCATCCGGACCGGGTGGCAACGGCCGCGCCGTCGGCCTAGAACGAGGCAAAAGGACAGGAGAGAACGCATGGGCCGCGTCGACGCGATGACCAGAATGACGGCGACGCCGCTCAGCTCGGTCGAGATTCCGAGCCTTGAGGGCAAGGTCGGCGCCGAGGAGTGGAAGATCCGCGTCGATCTCGCTGCCGCCTACCGTCTGGTCGCTCATTATGGCTGGGACGACCTCATCTTCACCCACCTATCGGCGCGCATCCCGGGCCCCGAGCACCATTTCCTGCTCAACCCGTACAATTTGATGTTCGAGGAGGTGACCGCGTCCAGCCTGGTCAAGGTCGAGATGAACGGGCTGCCGGTCGAGCCGTCGCCCTTCATCACCAATCCGGCCGGCTTCACGATCCATTCGGCGATCCACATGGCGCGCGAGGACGCGCAGGCGGTGATGCATCTCCACACGCCGCAGGGCCAGGCCGTGTCGGCCCATGCCGAGGGGCTGCTACCGCTCACCCAGACCGCGATGCTGATCCGCGACGACGTCGCCTTCCACGATTATGAGGGCGTGGCGGTCGATCTCGACGAGCGCGAGCGGCTGGTCGCGGACCTGGGCGACAAGGGCGCGATGCTGCTGCGCAACCACGGCACGCTCGCAGTCGGCGACACCGTCGGCGAGGCCTTCCTGAAACTCTATTTCCTCGAACGCGCCTGTCAGGCGCAGATCATGGCGCTCTCGGCCGGCGAGGGGAATATCAATAATCCGCCGCAGGGATCGCCCGAGGTTACCGCCCAGCAGGGCAAGATGGGCCTGAAGCTTGCCGCCGGCGCGCTCGCCTGGCCGGCTCTGCTGCGCAAGGCCTACCGCCTCGATCCCGACTTCGCGACCTGATCGCTCTCCAGCGCAAGCCGGGCGTAGCCTCCTAAAGGATCTCGTCTTCGTCGAGCAGCCGCTCGGTATCGAGCTCTTTCTCGAGCCGCTCGTAATGCGCGCCGAGCCGCGAGGCATTCTCGACCATCGCGATGTGGAACAGGGCGTCGCCCTGGTTGACCGCGGGGTTGTTGGCGCGGCCGATGAGGATGCCGGTGAGGCTTGCGAACAGGTCGCTTTCCTTGCCGCCATAGGGATCGGCGACCACGCCGATGCGCTCACCCTCGCGGACATGCGCGCCAGTCGTCTTGAACGGGCGGAAGAGGCCGCTTTCCTCGGCGCGGACCCAGCGGCTGCTGGTCGAGAGCACCGCCGGTCTCTGCCGACCCTTCCGCTTCGGGATCATGCCGAGAAAGGCCATGGCGCGCAGCACGCCCTGCAGGCCGACGCTGACCGAGAGCGCGTCCACGCGCAGCCCTTCGCCGGCTTCATAGACGATCACCGGCACGCCGCGCGCCCGCGCCGCCTGGCGCAGCGAGCCCTCGCGCAATGCGCTGTGAACGATGATCGGCGCGGCGAAGGCTTCAGCGAAGGCGAGCGAGGCCGCGTCGTGGCTGTCGACCCTGATCTGCGGCAGGTTGGCGCGGTGGATCGCCGCGCTGTGGAGGTCGATGCCATAGTCGCACCGCGCCACCACCTCGTTGAGGAAAAGGTGGGCGAGCTGGGCGGCGAGCGAGCCGCGCGGGCTGCCGGGGAAGCTGCGGTTGAGATCGCGCCGGTCGGGCAGATAGCGGCTGTGGCCGATGAAGCCGAAGGCGTTGACGATCGGCACGATCAGGAGGGTGCCGCGGGTCACCGCCAGCGCCTTCGACGCCAGCAGGCGCCGGCAGATCGCCACCCCGGTAAGCTCGTCGCCATGGACGGCGGCGCTGACGAACAGGGTCGGGCCCTCGCGGGTGCCGTGGATCACCGAAACCGGCAGGTTCATCGGCGTGCGGTTGGAGAGCGCGCTCAGCTTCAGGCTGACCAGCCTCTGCTCGCCCGCCGCGACCTGCTCCTCGCCGATCGTGAACGCCCCCCGCGCCATCTCAGCCCTTCCCGCGCGTGCGGGTCTTTCCGGGCATGGCATTCTTCTCGATGAATTCGATGATCTTGCCGGCGACATCGACGCCGGTCGCCTGTTCGACCCCTTCGAGGCCCGGCGAGCTATTGACCTCCATCACCACCGGTCCGTGGTTGGAGCGCAGCATGTCGACGCCGCACACGTTGAGGCCCATCGCCTTGGCCGCGCCGATCGCGGTGGTGCGTTCCTGCGCGGTGATCTTGATCGGCTTGGCCGATCCGCCGCGATGGAGGTTGGAGCGGAATTCGCCCTCGCGGCCGCTGCGCTTCATCGACGCGACGACGCGGTCTCCGATCACCAGGCAGCGTATGTCCTCGCCCTTTGCTTCCTCGATATATTCCTGGACGAGGATGTTCGTGTTCACGCCGCCGAACGCCTGGATGATGCTCTCCGCCGCTTTGGGCGTCTCGCCCAGCACCACCCCGATCCCCTGCGTGCCTTCGAGCAATTTGATCACCACCGGCGCGCCGCCCGCGAGCTTGATGATGTCCTCGGCGTTGGACGTCTTGTGGGCGAAGACGGTAACCGGCAGGCCGATGCCCTTGCGCGACAGCAATTGCAGACTGCGCAACTTGTCGCGCGAGCGTGAGATCGCGACCGATTCATTGACCGAATAAACGCGCATCATCTCGAACTGGCGGACCACCGCCGTTCCGAAGAACGTGACCGAGGCCCCGATGCGCGGGATCACCGCATCGTAATCGGTGAGGGTGCGGCCCTGATAATGGACCTTGGGCCGGTGCGAGGCGATGTCGATCGTGCAGCGCAGATGGTTGATTGGATCGATCTCGTGACCGCGCTGCCGCGCCGCCTCCATGATCCTCTGGTGGGAATAGAGCTGCGGGCTGCGGCAGAGCAGGGCGATCTTCATGAAATGGGCTGGTCCGGACAGTGCGGGGCGAGATGCCGGTCGGATTGCCGGTAACTGCGCCCTGGATCGATGAGGAATCGCCGTCGGATCGCCTCGCGGCCGAGCAGCATGCGGAAGCCCATGACGTCGCGGTCGGCGAGGGTCAACTCGATCGGCCAGTCGGTTGCGCCGAGCCGAGCGACCGTCTCGACGACGATGCGGGCCTCGGCGGCGCCGTTGGAGCTGCGCACCAGCCGTTCGTCCTTGATCGCGGCCCGAACCGCGAATTCCGGGCGTGCCTGGCGCTGGAACGGGTGGAGCAGGAATTCGACCCAAGGCGCGCCCCGCTCGGTGAAGCGGCGCGTGCCGAAACTGTGGATCGAGGAGGTGCGCGCGCCAGTGTCGATCTTGGCTTTGATCGGCACGTCGAGCAGCTCCGGGAGCTGCACCCATTCGCGCCATCCGATGACCGGCCGTTCGCGCTTCACGCGGTGCACTTCCCCGTTTCCTGGTGGGCCGCTTCTATCAGCGCCGCGGCGCGCTTGGGAAGCGTTTCGGTGGGGAGGGCAGCGGCTGGCGGCGGACCGCAAAGTGGGGTTCGGGTCCGCCGCCGCCGGATAGGACCAGACCAGCCCGGCTGCAGACCGTCGATAGCGCACGGCCATTTACCATCCGGTTCAACCCGGGCCTGTGGCTGTTACGGTATGATGCCGCTGGATAAGAAAATGGTCGGGGAGAGAGGATTCCAGACCAGAATAGCTCTCGCCCAAAGCCACGGATTTCCGCGGTTTTCGCAAAATTGCCGAACCCTTGTGGAGCAGTTGTGTGTGCCTGTCTAGCGATGAGTCAGCCCCTCGTTCGAAGCCGCGGGCAACTAGTCGAGAGCGGCAACTTGCTCGAGAAACTGGCGCTTTCCCCCGAAGGCGGGATGCCGCACCGGCACGTGAGGATAGCCGCACCGCTTCAATGCCGCGGACGCGTCGTTGCCCACTGTGACGATCCGCATCGGCTGCAGCAATTCCACGAGAAAATGCAGGTGAGGCAAGCAGACTTCCCGCTCGGTTGCGGTGTGCCGGCGGTTAGACAGGGGCTCCGAGGGGCGATGCGGGTGAACTGGAACAACGTTCCAGAGAAACACTGGCCGCTCTATCCTACTCAGCGCTTCCCAAACAATGCCGGCGGTCATCTCTTTCGCCGGGCCCGCCTTCGTCGGAGAACGCAACCGGTTTGCCACTCCGAAACGGTCACCATGCGCGTGAAGGTGCATGTCATCGGTCATGGCAAGCCCGGTGCGGCGTCCTCCGTTGTGGCCAAGTTCAAGGCCGACCCAAAGATCGGCGACACCCGTCTTGGCCGCGACGCCCAGGACGTGCCGCAGATTGGACCGGCGAAGCATCGGCGCGTCTTCGACGTCGAAAGGATCGTAACGGTCCGCATAGGGATTGAAGCAGCCGTCCATCCGGAGCGCGGCGACACCTCGGATGAATTCCTCCAGCGCCGGTGCGACACTCACTTCAGCGGCCGGTAGATGAGGCGATGGCGGATCATGTCGGCGACGACGACGCCGCCCTTGTTCTTTCGAAGCTCGCGAAACACCTCGAACCCGCGGATTACCGCTTCCTCCCACATCCACAGCGGCCGGCACTCGACTTCGTAGCCCTTCACCATCTGCCGGATCATCTTCAGCAGCCCGTAATCCAGTCGGGTCACTCCCTCGAAGGCATGATGACGCAGCCCGTGCGCGAATATCCAGTTCGAAATGCCTTCCTCGGTGATGATCGCGCGCGCCCCATCCTGTTGCTCGTCGATTTCGGGCCGACTCTTTCGCTTGAGGCGGAGGAGCGAACGCATGACTGGCGACCAGCCAAGGAAGGCGATGTAGGAGAGGTGAAAGACGTCGTGGTAGCGGTAATCGTCCGGAATCTGCGCATTGTCGGTCAGCCGGTCACCCACGTTGATGCCGTGCCATTGCTGGATGACATAAGGTGCACCCTTTGAGGTCAGCTTCTCCCGAAAAGTGATCTCCATCCGCCTCGGGAGCTGCTCGTCGGCATCGAATTCGTCATCGAACGATGTGCCCCAATCGCGAACCACCGGGAACCGGTCGAGAGACTTGGCAAGGCTGAACTGAGCGGCTTCGTCGAGGCTGAGGTGAGCGATATCCGCCGCGGCGATGAGCCCACGTAAAATTTCGACCATCGACTGGATGATAGTCTCCCGCTCAGCGTTCGAGCTGCGGCCGATCTCGACGAGGGCGCCGACGCGACTAGCCAGTATGAGCAGGCGACGCTCGACCTGCCGCCCGCTTGCCGGCTCGCCGAAATTGCGTCCGGCCTGCTGGAGCGCGGCGAAAGTGCGGGGGCGATGCTGCGTTCCTTTAAACCCCCAGCCGCGGCTCTGGACGGCACGCGCAGCGAGTTCCGACAGCTGGACCGGAACCAGCCGCGCCACATTAGCGAAATACCAGAGCACATCGCCCAGCTCCTCCACGGAGGAGGCGCGGTAGGAGAGATAGGCGCGCTTGTCCCGCTGCTTCTTCTTCACCTCGCTGAGCAAGCTTCCGGTTTCGCCGAACAGCCCCATCATGAGGAAATCACGCGCAGCGTCCTCCCTCAGGCCCGTCCGGTTGAGCGCCCCGGCGTATCGCTGATATTCGTCGAGCATCAGGTCGCCGGTGAAGTTCCGGCGCGGCGCCAACTGCCGCCGCACCTGCTCAAGGGCTAGAAACGCAGTCACTGGGTGACCTTAGCCCTGGCTACGGCGGGAGCAGATTGGTTGGCGCTCACTTCCAGCTGGGTCTCGACAGATTTGGCGTGCGCGTCGGTTCGGGCAAACAGATCGTCTGGCAGGCGGGCGACAACGGCCGTCAGGAGCATCGACCCCATTAGCAAAGCGAAGCAGATCGCCCAGAGCCTCACCGCGATTGTCGCGCTAGAGGCCGAGATGCTGCCTTTCCGCCTATCATTCGAGTATCGACCCCACGTCATCCGCATACTCAAAACGACGCTCGTCGCAACGAGAGCGGCGATAGTGGGCTGCACCAGCCCCTGTTTCGCGAACTCCGCCAGTCGGTGCGGCTCGGCGTGAGCTACGAGGATGATCACTATCACCGGAGCTGTTGCGGTGAGCAGCCACCACGATCGAAAAAACCAGCGTGCTCTGTCCGTGGGCTTTAGGCCCTTACCTGATCCTTTCTCACCCATAGGCAGCGTCCTCGATGCTCGTTTGCGCGGACGCTACGCTCGTAGCGCACTGTCGAACTCCAAAGGCTATAAGGAAGGCGAGGATAATAGCGGCGGCCCAGCGTGTGACGCTCTGCTCACGCTCCAAGGAGTGGATGCGTTCCTCAAGGTCGGCTTCAACCTCTTCGATCTTTTTCTTCAAGCCGGGTAGCGTTTCGAACCTCCCAGCGATCGAAGAGATGATTTCCGGCTCAATCCTAAAGAGCGGCTTCTTCTTACTGCTTTTAGCGTAGGCCTTCTCGGTGGTACGATCGAGATCCGCAAAAAAGACTTCGAACAGAACCTGGCCCTCGCGGAGGTGCACCTCGCCGGGACCCGCATTGTAAACCGCCAGCACCAAGCGCCCACAGTAGCCCGGGTCGATGTGGAACCCCGAGACGTTAATCAATCCTTTGAACTGTAGTTCGCGAGCTCGCAAGGCGAGGAGGGCGAAGGCATTGTCAGGAACGTGCACAGCCTCATGTGTGAGAAGGAACGCAAATTGTCCTGCTGGTATAACGAACGCCTCCTCCGAGCCTAGCGTCCGAATGCTCTTTGGATCATGTTCTTCAACAGGCGTGACGTATGCCTGACCGCCCATCTTTAGGTTGTATGAAGCCCCGCGCAACCAATCCCCGTCTAGATCGTACTTCGGCTTTTCGTTCAGGTTCGCCGGGTCTGGTATGAAGAAGATCTTGTCTGCCTCGTGACGTTCCTTGATCCGCTCAGCCGACCAAAAGCCGCCTGCCGGCCCCGGGTCGCCTTTCGGTCCCCGATCACCCTTTTCCCCTCGAAGCATTTCCCACAAGGCCAAATTCATCTCCCCTATGACCCTTGCTGGCCTTTGACCCCTCATTTGGTCAAGTGATCAGAAGCGCGCGAACAACTGCCCTTGGGCCGGCTCCGCTGCCATCAAGAGCCTGGCGTCTCTCAGCGGAACATTTAATTTCCAACGCGGCGGGAAGAACGGAGCGGGCTCCGCTCGGGGTGACGGCCGATACGACTGCTTGATACGGGTGCGGCCACTGACGCCGCGAACCTCGGGATGCGCGACCCGCGCATATTTCGAAATTTCACAGAAGATGTTCTGGCAGTCGATCAGCTGCAGCTTGCGTCCGAACAGCCCCTTGAAGTCAATCCCGCGTGCGGCGAACTCTCGGTCCTGCACGTCGGCCATGTATTCGATCACTTCTCGCGCGGAGCGGCCACCGGTGTCCTCGAAGCATTTGGCGATGCCGTCGAGCGCGCCCGGGCCGGCCACGACGAAATCCGCCTCCGAGAAATCGAGCAGGTTCGAGTAATTGAGGTCGATCGCATATTGGTAGGTGAGGAACGGCCCGAGCCCAGGATAGGGACTGAGCAGCTCGTACACCTCCGCGAGGCTACGCGCGCGTTCCACGCGCGCCGGCAACCCATCGTCCATCATCCGTGCGAGCAGCGCCAGGTGGTTGGCATGCTTGCGCGCGTGGCCGAGTTGCGGCGATGGCATGATGTAGGCGGCCGAGTAAATGCGCGCGCGGCGGCCCATCGCTTCGCCGAGCAGCGCATCGACGGCGGCGAGATCGATGCTCTGCCAGGAGACAGGCCCCAGCTGCCTTTCGATCAGCTCCCACGTCTCGATCTTGTTGAAGATCTTGAACAGCAGGGTTCGGAAGAAGAGCTCCGCCGGCGCCTGTGACCGGTCCGGACGGTACTGGACGTCGCCGATGAGATACTGGCTGACCCGGTCGGCGGCGCGATAGGTGTTGGTGAAGCGGTGGGCGGCGAGGATCGGATCGTCCGTCCAAGGCCCTTGCGGATTGGTGAGGCGGCGCTCGTAGATCGCGTGGCGCTCGGCCGCAAAGCGCCAGTAGCTGTCGTAGACGGCGGTGGGGGTCATTGTGTCCTGGGATTGACGGCTCAACAGCGGGAAATCGGGTCGCCGCTATCGCAGGATTGATACCGGCCTGTCTACTTCAGTGAGGCCCAGTGCGTTGGCTTAGCGACATAGCCGCGCTCCGGGTGGCCCGTCGCCCAAGCCTCGAAGGCTTTGGCGCGCGCCGGACTGAACCGGCACTTGTGGCTGGGACCCTTCTTGATAAGGTCGCGCAGTTCCTCGGGAATTTCCGGCGCCTTCACCCCGAAATAGGCGAAGTCCCGCCCAATCAGCACGCGATCCGTCTTGCCGGTATCCCGCTTCAAATTCTTCTCATTGCAGCTGCCGTCCCCGTGGCTGTGGAACGAGTAAGCTTGGACGAAAAGGCCCGTTTCGGGGTCATGCCGGTAGATATTGTCTCCAAAGCGATCGATTTTCCCTGGCGCCTCCATGTCCGGGCGCTTGGCGCGGAACCGCCGATCCCTCCAATATCGGGCGAAATCGATAATCTCGTCGACTCGCATCCAATAAACCATGTGCCGCTCGAGCCCAGTCGAGACGGCGCCGGTGCCGATTATAAGATCACCCAGCTTTGCCGCTTTGCGGATATCTGGCTTGCATCCGGCCAACGTGCACGGGCCATGAAACGGGTTCGGAGCAAACCCGTAATCATGCTCTATGACATAGCTGTAGACGGTCATGCCTTAGCACCCACCGTGCGTGCCCTTCGGCTTCGGCATCCTTGTACCGGATGGACCTTGGTGCTGCGGGACGCCGCAAATGGCATCCCGCACTCGAGCCCTGTCCCAAGGCACGGTGTCGGCGCCATAATCAGCGAGGGGCGAAGCGTCGCCCTCGCCGTCAGCGCCCGAACCCCAGATGCCGATGACCCGGCAGCCGCGCTTCACCGCCTCGGTTAGCTCTGGCTCGAGATCACCCTCGGCGAGCCCCGGCGTCAGCACCACAACGCAGGCCGGTGCAACCTGCGGCGCCTCGGCACCCTCATCGTCGTCGGCGACGTCTTCCTCCTCGGCCTCGGCGTGGACAGGAGCCTCTTCACCGGCGTCATCTTCGGTTTCCAGATCTTCGAGCGCCTCGACGATCTCGCATTCGGCCTCGTCAAGCAGATCTTCAAGTTCGTCCCGGGATTGCCCGGTCACGCTGGGATGAATATACACTTTCACGATTACAGCCTCCTAAATGTAGGCGCCCCTCTGGCGCGTGTCTGCCGTCTGCGACACAGCGCCCGCTCAGCAAGATTGCTTTCCTCCAAGTACTGTGCGACTCTGTGTGACCTGCACAGTATCGGGCAAGCACGATACGTGTCAACATGTGTGATTAGCACGGAACAGCATGAAGCAATTTGAAGCCCGGCTTGTCGAAGCCGTTAAGCGCAAGCGGGAGGCAGAGGGCCTCAGCCTCCGCGCCTTGTCGACCGTCGTCGGCATAAGCTTTTCCACCCTTGCTAGGATCGAACGCGGCGAGGGTCTCCCGGACAACAACTCGAAAATACGCCTGCTCGAATGGCTCGGCCCTGCCGCCGATGAGGAGGGCCTCAGCTTTGAAAACGTGGCTTTAGTACACTTCCGAGCGGGCAAGAATGTTCGATCAGGTACCGTCCAGGCGCTTCTACGAGCGGCCGAATGCCTGAAGCGAAACGCTGCTCCTTCGCACTCAGAGCAGGCGCCTGCTGGCGCCGGCGAAAACGGAGCTGTTTCTCTATCGAAGGAGGAGCTTGAGCGAACCGCTGAAAAGTTTCGGGAAGACCTGGGTCTCCACGACAATCAGCCTTTAGACTCGCTTCTGCTAGAGATCGAGGGTGTTGAAATAATACCTTTGCGTGACAGTGGATGTATAGATCATGCTACCCGCGTTAAACTTAGCAAAGATGCATGTGACGAGTGGTCTGCGATGAGCGTTCCGCTTGATCAGTCTCATGAGCAATGGTCAGTCTTATTGAACGATTGCCATAGCATAGAGCGGCAGCGCGTCACTCTTCTTGAAGAGGTTTGGCACATCCTTCTTGGCCATAAACTTACGAAGATCTCTAAGGTCGCGGAAGCCTACGGACGCACCTATGACAGCGTTGAAGAGCACGATGCATACTACCTCGCTTCAGCAGCGCTGCTACCACGGAAGGCAGTGATAGAGGCCGTTTCAGAGCGCCGTAGCTCGATAGACATCGCTCACCAATACGGGACGTCGCCTGAGTTGGTGGACTACCGGATAAAGAGGTTGGGCCTCTGGCGCGACCACGTCGGCAAGAGAGTGGCTCTGGTCCAGAATTGATATTGCACTGGCGCAAGCCTCAAGCCGCTTAAACGATGATCGGAGTTGTACGTTGCCCCTGACCCTCTCTCAGCTCGAGAGGCACCTCTTCAAAGCCGCCGATATCCTGCGCGGGAAGATGGATGCGTCTGAGTTCAAGGAATACATTTTCGGGATGCTCTTCCTGAAGCGTTGCTCCGACGTATTCGAGCAGCGTCGTGAGGAGGTGATCCGGCTCGAGCGCGATAACGGGAAGAGCCAAGCCGAGGCCGAAGCATCGGGGGAGATGGAGCGGTGGTACCGAGTCGAAGGCTCCTTCTGGGTTCCGCCGCACTCCCGCTACGACTGGCTGCTCAACGAGGCCCATGAGGGCATCGCCAACAAGCTCAACAAGGCCCTGGGCGGCATCGAGTCTGGCAACACCAAGCTTGAGGACGTGCTGACGCACATAGATTTCACCCGCCGTGTGGGCCAGAGCCAGATCCCGAATGTCAAGCTCCGCCAGCTGATCACGCATTTCGGCCAGTATCGTCTCCGCGATGAGGACTTCGAATTCCCGGACCTGCTTGGGGCCGCCTACGAATATCTGATCGGCGAATTCGCCGATTCCGCGGGCAAGAAAGGCGGCGAGTTCTACACGCCGCGCCCCGTCGTTCGGATGATGGTGCGGCTGTTGAAGCCGGAGGTCGGGCACGATGTCTACGACCCCTGCGCCGGCTCGGGCGGCATGCTCATCCTCGCCAAGGAATATATGGACGAGCATGGCGAGGACGGCACCAAGGCGAACCTCTACGGCCAGGAATATAACGGCACCGTTTGGTCAATCGCTAAGATGAACATGCTGCTGCACGGCATCAGCACGGCCGACCTCCGCAACGAGGACACCCTCGCCGAACCGCAGCACGTTGCGGACGGCGAGCTGATGCGGTTCGACCGGATCCTCACGAATCCGCCCTTCTCGATCAACTGGGGCAACACGGAAAAGAACGCCGACGGCGATCCGGTCTGGGCGCCAAAGTTCCGGGCCGAACGGTTCCGCTACGGCGAGGTGTCGCTCGGCGCCAAGAAAGCGGACCTCATGTTTCTCCAGCACATGCTGGCGGTGACCCGGGACGGCGGCATGGTCGCCACCGTGATGCCGCATGGCGTGCTGTTTCGCGCCGGCGAGGAGAAGGCGATCCGCGGCAGGGTCATTGAGGAGGATCTGCTCGAGGCCGTCATCGGCCTCGCGCCTAACCTCTTCTATGGCACGCAGATTCCAGCCTGCATTCTAGTGCTGCGTCAGCGGATGCAGGAGGGAGCGAAACGCGTCAGCGGCAAGCCGGAGGCGCGGCGCGGGAAGGTCCTCTTCATCAATGCGGACCGCGAATGCTTCGAGGGCCGCGCGCAGAATCACCTGTTGCCCGAGCATATCGAGAAGATCCTCGCGACCTTCGACGATTATCGCGCCGTGCCTGGCTTCTCGGCGATCGTCGATAATGAGACGCTGAAACAGAATGGCTGGAACCTCAACATCCGCCGCTATGCCGACAATGCGCCGACGCCCGAGCCGCAGGACGTGCGCGCCCATCTGGTCGGCGGTGTTCCGAAGACGGAGGTCGAGGCGAAGGCGAAGCTGTTCGCCGCGCACGGTCTCGATCCGGGCGCCCTGTTCGTGGAGCGGGACGAGGAATATCTCGATTTTCGCCCCGAACTGGAAAATCGGGCGCATGTGCGCACGGCGGTGGAGGGCAATGGGGGGCTGCTCGCCAGGGAAGCCAAGATCAAGGCCGCGTTCGAAATCTGGTGGGCGCAGCACCGGGACCGAGTAACCCAGCTCGCCGGCAAGCTCGGGCAACCGGGCTCGCTGGTCGCGCTGCGTGCCGACCTGCTCGATAGCTTCAGTCGCTCGCTCGAAGCGGTCGGCCTGCTTGACCCGTTCGAAGTGCGAGGAATCGTCGCCGGCTTCTGGTACGGCGCCCGCTACGATTTCCTAACGCTAATGGCGCGTGGCAGCCGAGGCGTGGTCGACGCCTGGCGCACCGGCATTGTCACCGCGCTCGAGGACAAGGCGAGCAAGCAAAGTCCGCTTGAGCACAAGCTGATCCGCTTCCTGATGAGCGGCTTCGTCGATGAGTTCGCCGAGCTGGAGGCGAAAAAAGCCGAGCTGGAGGCGAAGGTCAAGGCCGCGGTGCCGCAGAAGGACGCGGACGAGGAGACCGACGAAGAAATAGACGAAGAGGAGCCGGTCGACGAGGCGCAGATCAGGGCTTGGAAGAAGGAGCTGACCGGCGCGAAGAAGCGGCTCAAGGCGAAGCGCGAGAGCTTCGCCGCCCGCCTTGGCGCCGACGTCGACGCGCTCGACGAGCCGACTGCGGCGGAGCTGATGTTGACCATACTCCACCACGACATGAGCGCCATCCTCGACCGCTACGTCGCCGCCCAGCGCAAGCAAGTGATCGCTGCGTTTGAGAATTGGTGGGACAAGTACAAGGTGACGCTGCGGGAGATCAAGGACCAGCAGGACGGCGCTACGAACACGCTCGCTAGATGTCTGAAGGAGCTAGGTTATTCCTAAATCAACGGACAAGATTCCTTTTCGAAAACTATCTGACCTGGTCACGCCCGTCGTCGAACCAATTGACAGCGGCAAAGACCCAGAACTGCCTTATATCGGTTTGGAGCATATTCCATCCCGCGGCACAGAGCTTCTTGACTGGGACCAAGCCGAGAAGTCGGTTAGTACAAACTTGCGGTTCCGCAAGGGTGATGTGCTGCTCGGTAAGCTTCGGCCGAACCTGCGGAAATGCGTTCTCGCGCCGTTCGACGGCTACTGCTCAACTGACATTATCGTGCTACGCTCTTACGATGGAGTTGATCGGGAGTTTGCGGCTGCGATGCTGAGCAGCGAAGCTGTCGGTGCCGTAGCGGAGCGCACTGCGGCTGGGACAAAAATGCCGCGTACGTCTTGGAAGGAACTCAGAAACACCGAGGTCTTCTGCCCATCGGAAGATGAGCAGACGGCTATCGCTCACCGGCTGATCTCGCTTCAGCGGGCTATAGCAGCGACAGCCACGAACGTTCGCAAGCTGAGCGTCGCGCGTGAGGGCCTTGTGGACGATCTGCTCACGAGGGGCTTGGATGCAAACGGAGAGTTGCGCTCACCAGCGTCGGTGGCAGCTCATCTCTATCAGCGATCTCCGTTGGGCACCGTTCCCACGAGCTGGAAAGTAGGCCCGCTTGACCGCTGGTTGATTGACAAGCCGCGAAACGGCTATTCCCCTGTGGAGGCACCGGCGTTTGCGGGTACCTACATGTTGGGGCTCGGATGTCTGCGCCTTGACGGCTTCCACCCCTGCCAGCTTAAGTTTGCTCCGACCGGGGATGCGCGGGTTTCGACTGCCCTGCTCGACGACGGAGATTTGCTTATCAGTCGGGCTAACACGCGTCAGCTGGTTGGGCTCGCTGGCGTCTACCGTTCCGTGGGGCATCCCTGCATCTATCCAGACTTGATGATGAAGCTTCGCGTCTCAAACGAGACTACGCCAGAATTTCTGGAGCTTGTGCTACAAGCCTCTAGCGCACGTCGTCAGATCCAAGCGGCCGCCTCCGGCACTTCCGGAAGCATGGTGAAGATCAGCGGAGCGACTGTTCGGGCGCTGCAGATACCGCGCATTCCGCTGCCCGAGCAGCAACGGATTCTGGAACGCATGGCGGCGGTCCGGCAGCTCATCGCGGCGGAACAGGATCAGCTGCGGAAGCTGAAACTCCTCAAGGCAGCTCTCGCCGATGACCTCCTCACCGGCCGTGTCCGAGTTACGCAGCTGCTCGCCGACGAGCCCGAGCCCGAACTGCAAGGCGCCGGCTGATGGGGTGGGAGGCCGAGGACGTTGAGGCGCCCTTCGTAGCACTGCTCCAGCGCCTCGGCTGGAACCATGAGGCCGGTGATCTTGACGATCCTTCGGCGACTGGCCGCGCTGGCTTTGGCGAGGTGCTCCAGGAGGAGACGCTCCGGCGCAAGCTGCGGGAGATCAACCCAGGCCCGGACGGCGGCGAATGGCTCGACGACGGCCGCCTCTCTCAAGGGGTCGCCGCGCTCGGTCGGCTCGGCAGCGGTGGGCTGATCGAGCGAAACCAGCGCGTCACTGAGCTTCTCCTCAGCGGCATTGTGGTCGAAGGGCTGCCTGGCTGGGACGGCGGGCGCGGACAAACGATCCGCTTAATCGACTGGGAACGGCCCGAGAAGAATCTCTTCACAGTCGCGAGCCAATATCGCGTCGACTGCCTCCCCGGCTTCAACAGCGCCAAGGTATTCGTCGTGCCGGACCTCGTGCTGCTGGTGAACGGCATCCCCATCGCGGTCGTCGAGTGCAAGAGCCCGTCATGCCCCGAGCCGCTGGCGGAAGCCGTCGACCAGCTGCGCCGCTACTCTAACCAGCGACGCGCGGCGGGCGAGATCGACGAGAACGAAGGCAGTGAAGCGCTGTTTGCGACCGCCCAGCTGCTGATCGCGACCAGCTTCGACGAGGCGCGGGTCGGCACGATCGGCGCCTCGCTGGACCATTACGCGCCCTGGAAGACGGTCGTTGGCCCTGACGGCCGCGGCAGCCAGGCCGACGCGGAAGCCTTCCTCGGCAAGCCGCGCCTCTCGGAACAGGAGCGGCTGATCCTCGGCATGCTCGAGAAGGCGAACCTGCTCGACATCATCAAGAGCTTCATGCTGTTCATGGACGCGGGCGGACAGATGGTGAAGGCGGTATGCCGGTACCAGCAATATCGCGCAGTAAACCGGGCGGTCGTCCGCCTGAAGACCGGGAAGACCCGCCGCCAGCACGGGGAGCATGACGAGCGCGGCGGCATCATCTGGCACACTCAGGGATCGGGCAAGAGCCTGACAATGGTGTTCCTCGTCCGCAAGATGCGCGCTGACCCGCAGCTTAGGCGCTTCAAGATCATCGTCATCACGGACCGCAAGGACCTGCAATACCAGCTCTCGGCCACGGCCAGCCTGACCGGCGAGGCGGTGGAGGTGGCCGCCACCGCCAGCGGTGCGGCCGCGCTCGCCGGCCGGCGCGGCCCGGGCCTGATCTTCGCGACGATTCAGAAGTACCGGAATCCGGACGTTGCCGGCGAAGCGCCGCTGGAGAAGAAGGATCTGCCGCCTACGCCATCACGTGTGGCCGAGGCGGCTGCTCCGTACGAGACAGCGGAAGGGGTGGCCGCGATCAACGAGGACGAAGCCGTGCTCGTCCTCGTCGACGAGGCCCATCGCACTCAGGCCGGCGATCTCCACGCTTCTCTGCTCGCATTGCTCCCGAATTGCGCCCGGATCGGGTTCACCGGAACTCCGATCATCATGGGACAGAAGAAGCGCACCCACGAGATTTTCGGGGAATTCATCGATCGCTACACGATCGCTGACGCGGAAGCGGACGGGGCCACGGTGCCGATCCTCTATGAAGGCCGCACCGCGCGAGGAGCCGTGAGGGACGGCGCTAGCATGGACGAGCTGTTCGAGGACCTCTTCCGCGAGCGAACGCCGGACGAGATCGAGGCGATCAAGCATAAGTACGCGACCAAGAGTCACATCTTCGAAGCCCCGGCGCTGATCGCGGAGAAGGCGCGGGACATCCTGCGCCACTACGTTATCAACATCCTGCCCCAAGGGTTGAAGGCGCAGTTGGTCGCCAGCAGCCGCCTAGCCGCCATCCGCTACTGCGAGGCCCTCCGCGCCGCTCGCGACGATCTGCTGGCTGAGTCCGAGCGGCTGAGCCCGGAAGACAAGGTTCTTGACGAGGAGGGCGTCTGCCGCCGGGCCATCGCGGTGCAGGCGGTGATCCGGGCCTGGCGCTGTCGTGAGTTGCTTGGCCGAATCGAGTTCGCGCCGATCATCTCGGGCAGCAACAACGACGATCCGGCCTGGACGCTATGGACCGACGGATCCGCCCAGGAGCAGCTCATCAAGTGCTTCAAGAAGCCGCTGGTGCACGACGAGCCTGGCAAGGCGGACCCCCTGGCCTTTCTGGTCGTGAAATCGATGCTCCTCACCGGCTTCGATGCCCCGATCGAAGGCGTGCTCTACCTCGACCGGCCGATCCGGGAGGCGGAGCTCCTGCAGGCGGTCGCCCGCGTCAACCGCACGGGCCACGGCAAGCAGTTCGGCATCGTCGTCGACTATTACGGAGTCGCGAAGCACCTAAAGGAGGCACTCGCCGCCTATTCCGATGAGGACGTCGAGGGCGCTCTCACCAGCATCAAGGATCAGGTTCCGGTGCTGCGGGACCGCCATCTGCGCGTAATCGACCTGTTCCGCCGGGGCGGCCTCGACGGGATCGACGATGTCGAAGCGGCGGTGAACGCGCTTTGCAGCGAGCGGCTGCGCGCCGAGTTTGCGGTGAAGCTGAAGGCGTTTCTGACGTCACTCGACGCCATCCTGCCGCGGCCGGAGGGGCTGCCCTATTCCAGGGACGCGAAGACGCTGGCCTACATCCATGCGCGGGCGCGCAACCGCTACAAGGACATGCCCCAGCTCGGCCGGGATGTCGGCGGCAAGGTGCGGCGGCTGATCGATGAGCACGTCATCTCGCTAGGGATCGACCCGAAGATCGCGCCGACCCAGCTAACGGACGCCAACTTCGACGGTCATGTCGGCAGCACCGGAGGCGACCGCGCCAAGGCTTCGGAGATGGAGCATGCAATTCGCTCGCACATCCGGAAGCACCTCGACGAGGATCCGGTGCTTTACAAGAAGCTGTCGGAACGCCTGAACAAGATCCTTCAGGACCTGGGGCACCAGTGGGACGCCCTGCTCGCTGAACTCGGCAGGCTGGCGAATGAGATCCGAAGCGGCGCAAGCGCGAATGACGAGGCGTCCGCCGCTGTGCCCGCGCATGTGGGACCGTTCCTGCGGACGGTCGTGAGCACTGTGGCGCGTGACGGCACTCCGAATGCGTTGGAGATGGCCCGCTACCAAGATGTCACCGTCGACCTGGTCGACCTCATCGTGGATGAACTGCAGAGCAATCGGAACATCTGGAGTGTTCAGAAGCGCGCGGCCCAGGAAGGTCTGAACGCCCGCCTGTTCGATCATGTCATGCGCCTGCGTCCGGCACTGTGCAGCGCCGATCAGGCCGGAATTTTGACCGACAAGCTCATCGAGCAGGCACGGGCGAACCACGATCGCCTGGTCCAGCTATGAGCGCGCTACTTCTTGACGATCTCGAGTTTACAGTGCGGACGAGTCCGCGGCGCCGGACAATGCAGATCACAGTGGAGCGGGATGGCGCGCTTGTGCTGACGGTGCCTCCTAAGGCAAGCCGCGCCCAGCTCAGTTCGTTCGTGTCCGAGAAACGTTTCTGGATTTACACACAGCTGGCCGAGAAGGAGCGTCTGCGCCACACGCTGCCGGTGAAGGAATTCGTCGACGGCGAAGGCTTTCTCTACCTCGGCCGCAGCTACCGCCTCAGACTGGTGGATGACCAACCCCGCTGCCTGAAGCTGAGCGGCGGTCGCTTCCACTTGCGCAGAGACGCGGTGGGATCGGCGCGACGCCATTTTGTCCGCTGGTATTCGGGGCGGGCTCGACAATGGCTCAGCGCCAAGGTCCTCGATTATCAGTCGCGGATGGAGGCCGAGGTCGCCGAAGTGCGGGTGCAGGATCTCGGCTATCGATGGGGCTCATGCGGCAGGGGGAATCGCATCTCCTTTCACTGGAAAACGATCCTCCTTCCGCCCCAGATCGCAGAGTACGTCGTGGTGCATGAAGTGGCTCACCTTCATGAGCGACTTCACACCCCGGACTTTTGGCTGAGAGTGGAGCGAGCCATGCCGGATTTCGCCCGCAGAAAGGCATGGCTCGCGGAGAATGGCATGGCCGTCGAGGGGCTACAGTAAGTTCGGGCGATCAAATTGATTAGCTCCGTGCGAGGCTGCCCCGAGTATATGTTATGAACGGATGAAGCCTTTTAGACGCCAGGATCAGGAGCATCCGCTATGATGGCCCTGATCAGCTCATGATCCGCATCGGTGCGAGCCCTCAAAATGGCTATAGCGTCCTGTACCTGCTGCCTATCGGGCGCCAGTTCCTCTGGACTTTCCCAGAACCAATCGTTGACGATCGAGTGAAGCCACTCGGGCGGCTGCGTCGCGACCTCTTTGCGAGTTGGAACATAGCAACCGAACCTGATCAGGCCCGCGTGTTTGGCAATCACACTCCTAATCAGCTTTTCCGAAATCCCGAACCGGTCTTCTCCGTCCTGCATTTCCATTTTCCTGTTCATTGTGCGACCCTGGCCTCAGCCGCCTCCAACCACTTCAGCCAGGCACCTCCAAGACGATCGCCGAGCTGCGTGCCGAGCACAGGACAGAGCCGACCATAACAGCGTCGCGCAGGGTAGCGCGCCGCGACAAGGACGTGAGCATGCGGCGGCTTGTCTCGAGGAACGTGGATCGCGATCTCTGCGACGGTGCCTTTCGGCAGCGCCGCCCGCGTCATTGCCTCAACCTGGTCGACCCACTCGCCCCGCGTGAGGCTGGGCTTCAGGTCGCCGCAGACATGCCAAGCGCGGACCTCGTTCGGGCGGTCGGTCAACTCTGCCGCTTCGTCTGCGAGCTGCCAGCGTAGATACGGCCTGTTCACCCAATCCGGCGCGTCGTCTGGCAGGATCGGGATGAGCGTGAAAAGGTCTTCGCCCCGCATCGTGAAATCATGGAGCGTGCGCCCTTCCTTGGTGAATTGCGTGCGGCGAATATAGGTTGCCTCCCTGAGCGCGGTGCGGCGCTCGTCGGGGCAATCTGGACGGCCGAACTGGTGGAGGGCGACTGGCTCGCAGACGAACGGGAGCCTAATGACGGGGTGGATCACAGGCCGTACTCTGCGAAGTCGATGTCGGCTAATGTCCCGTCGCCTTCGTAAAGCGGCGGCACCGTGGCGTAGGGCATAAGGTGGGCCAACCTACGCTGGTCGGACCAGATCCACTGCGCAAGCGCGGTCCATCCTTCGACGATGAGCTCTGGCGACGACCGCTCGGCCGAGCGCCAGAAGAGGCCCATCAGCCAGGTCGCGACCACGTCCGTCTCGCAATAGTTGGCGACGCGATCCCATGCGCCCTGCGCGACAAGATCGCCGACCTGATTGCCCGCAGCATCCAACTTTACCGGGATGTTGTAGGCCGCGCAGAGGTCAGCGAGGCGGACACGCGGCGCCGCGCCGGAGGCGGTGACTTCTTGCAGAAAATCGACATGGACGCTGCGCTTGAAGCGCGGCTGCGCGTGAAGCTTGGCAACGATCGGCGCCGGCTCGCCGGTGACGGCGGCGCGGTTGAGCAGGACCGGGATGTCGAAGCCAGCACCGTTGAAGGTCTGGACCTCGAAGGCGTCCTCAATTGCGCGCTCGATCGATGCGACGATGCCGCGTTCGCCCAGCGCGCGGCGGCTGAAGGTCCGGACGTCGAAGGACAGCTTGCCCAGATGATCGCGGTCGACCGTCAGCACCGACGCGCACGCGATCTGGTGGAGCGGCCACGGCGGAAGGCCGCCGTCGGGGTCCATGCCGGCGCGCGTCATCGCCTCGGCGTTGGGGATGGTCTCGATATCGAGGACAACATGTTTCACTTCGGGTTCTCCAGTTTCTGGAGGCCGGCAGCCGGCCTCCTTTCATCTGGCCCAGCGGGCCACCTGGCCCCTTCCCGATCCTTTCACTTCTGGTCCCAGCCGCCGCCGCGTAGCGGCGGGGCATCGCCTGCCGGTGGCGCTGTCGAAGCAGCGCTGGAGGCCCCGACGCGAGAGCGGCGTACCCGTCACAATTCGCCCCGACGAGGTGTGGGGCGGGTAATCCTCGGAGAGCGCAAGAAGGGATCTATCTCGCTGCAGGTAGAGATGACCCCGTGTAAATCTGGGTTCCCCAGATTTACGGTATTGCGCCTGAGACCAGGCACCCAACAGAATTCCGGCTTTGTGTGGCGTGTCCTGGCGGAAATCGCGATTTCCGGTTAGGATTTGTGTGGTTCTTGCCCGGTGGAGAACGGCCCTTCGGCACCACACAAAACGACCGCCAGAAGCGAGTGAGCGGCAGCTTCCGAGGACACGCTGAGGACGGATCATCGCCGACTAGCGGGAAATGCGCATGTTAAAGTGGGGTCCCACACTTTAGCGGTATTGCGCCTGCCACCTAACGCCTAACAGAATCCCCGTTTTGTGTGGCCCGCCTTGGCTAAATCGCGATTCTCGGGTGCGATTTGTGTGGTTTTTGCCGGTCGGGGTATGAACCCCGGCACCACACGAAACGACCGCCAGATGCGGATCGCCGGTCCCGTGGGAAACGGCAGCGAACGGCGATCATCGCTGCCCAGCGACATAATGTGCATGCTAAGGTGCCTGCGGCAGCTTAGCGGTATTGCGCCTGCCACCTAACGCCCAACAGAATTCCCGAACTGTGTGGCGCACCTTGGCTAAAACGCGTTTCTCCGGTGCGATTTGTGTGGTTTTTGTCCGGTGGGAGGCCTGCCCTTCGGCACCACGCGAAACGACCGCCAGACGCGGATCGCCGGTCCCGTGGGAAACGGCCGCGAACGGCGACCCGAAGGTGCGGAACCCGCCCGAAGGGGCAACTATTATGGAATGGTCCACGACAAGAGGCAGCAAGCTCCCTCAGACTTCATGACGCGGCAGGGCAAGCCGTGGCCAATGCCGCGGCAAAGATCGGGCGGCTTGAAGAAAACCTGGAGGAGGCGCAGGCGGATTCAGCTTGCGAGCTGTGCGTCGAGATAGTGGCGGACCGCGTACAAGTCGCCAACGTTTCCGCCCAGCATCCGATCGAGAGCGCTGCGGCCGCCGAAGAGGGGAGCGGCATTAGCGCGCCGGATCCAGCTATCCGCCTGCATCGCACGGGGGATAAGGATGTTGATCGCCCTGAAGATCCCAAGCACGTAACTTATCCGTTCCAATGCATTCCGGGTAAGCACAACCGCCTCAACCCGCCGCCACCGCTTGAGCGTAGCGGGGCTGGAGAGGCCAAGCAGCGAAGCCTGCTCGATCGTCGTCAATTGCCAGACCGCGGCAATCTTAAAGAACGCCCTCAGTGCGGGGCCGGAAAGCCGCGCCCGTTCCACCCTACCCCACATGACAGCTCCAGCTTTTTTCACTTGTTTCCTCCCGCCGCCGTTAGTCGTCTACCTTGGCTTTCGCAGCGTCGCCCTTGCAGCATGTGGAGCGCGCGCAGTTTCGGCGCGGTGTCCTCATTTGTCAGCATGCCTCCCTGTTCCAGCGTCGTTTCGGATGCGCCGATGGCGGCCACTGCCGACCCGCGATCGCTGGTCGATATGCAAGAGCTGAATCGGCGCGGCGCGGAGTTCGCTCGTGATCACAGGCACGTAGCGCTTCAGAAACTCGAATCGCTCGACGAGCACCACGTCTAGGCCCTCCGTCTTGGCACGCTTGGAGTAGTGCTTGGCGTTCGTACCCTGGCGGGCGTGTCCCATGATGTCGGCGCGCATGATCTCGTTGACGCCGTCGACCTCGTAAAATGAGGAGCCGAGCGACCGGATCGAGTGGATATCCGGGATTTTGCCCTGATCGTTCACCGGGAGCGTCAGCCGGTCAGCGATCCATTCGACCATGAAGCGCCAAGCGCGGTCATAGAACTGCGCGCCACCGCGCTTCGCCTCGAACAGATAGAGTTCAGGGAACAGGGCTACATGACCTTCCGCGGCGATCGCCTTCACATAGTCGAGGAATCCGAGTCGAATGAGCTCTGGATGGATCGGAAGCTTCCGCCGGCGGGCGGCACGCTTCTCGCCTGCCTTTTCGCCATCGCGCCCACGGGTCAGGTTATCGCGGATGTCGATATGCGGGACCAGATGGTCGCTCGTGACGTCTGCAACTTCCAATCCGCAGATTTCCTCCCGGCAAGCGTGGGTATAGTACCAGATGAGAGGCGCGAAATAGGCGGCGTCATGCCAGACCTGTGGCTGGAGCTGCCCCTCCTTGAGCCGCCGCTTCCCGGCGCCGCCGCCGGTATAGAGCGGCGAGCTGAACAGGCACGTCAGGTGCGCGGTGGTCCACGGCGGCCGCAGGTCGGTGCTGTCGCTTTCCTTGATGGCGATGGTCGCGCCGCTGAAATCCATCACCTTCGCGCCGGACACCTTTGGCTTCCAGGCCGTCTGCTCCAGATGCTTCGCGACCGTGCTCATGGTGCTGAGGTCGCGGTTGATCGTTTTATTGTTTCGCCGCTGATCCGGTGAGAGCGGGGGAAGCTCCAACACGACTTCATGGAACGGCCGCGCCATCGCCCCCTTCGTGAGCGTTCCAAATCGAAAGGTCGTCGGCAGCTGCATAAGCCCGGTTTTGAAGGCCGCGACGTCACGGTGATCGTATGAGCCCAGCTCCCGGTTGCCGGTGATCCAGGCGAAGGTCTGCATGATGCGCCGCTTCTGGTCGTACCCTTCTTTCCATACGTCCTCAGCTTTTAGCGCCGTAATCACGCGCTCAATGACGTCCCCAAAGCGCCTATCGTCGTAGATGAGGAATTGGCTTTCAAGTGCGGCCGCTGGGGCCCGGGGCGAGGGCGAGTTCTCGCCATCTCCGCGAAGAAGCCTGACAACCTCCTCAGATGGCTCTCCAAGGTCCGCCATGAGCGCGCGGATCGGGTCGGCCGCGTCTAGGATGTTCTCGTCGAATAGGCGCTGGACACGCGCGCATGCGGCAGCGCGGGCACGAATGAGGTGCGTTCTTGCCGCGGCAACATTCTGGGAATGTGCGGGAGCGCCGATGTCTTTCAGCTTCTGTTCGACGGAACCATCGGAGAAAACCTCGTGAATTTGATCGATTAGGTCTTCGATCATCCACATCCCGGCATCGAGTCCCTTGGCGCGGAGGGAGGCCCTGTCAGCCTCCTGCATGCCGTTTAGTTGATCGGGCTTGCGGAGGATGCGATAGGCTTCGCCGTCGAGCGCCGCGATCTCAAGAGCCGAGGACGACCACTGGCCATTCTCATAAGCGCTCTGGACCTGGACCCTGAGTTCGCGTTCCAGCTCCCCCCGGAATAAGGCCTCGATCTCCGCCCCGGTCAGGGCGCGTCCACGTTCCACCATCTTGTCCACGCTCGATTTCACAATCGCAAAGCGGGCCGACAGGAGCGCCGCACGCTGCCGCGCGAGCCCCGGGTCGGCCGTCTGCAACGCGACCGCTACCGGCTTGGAGATAAGATTTCGGAAATGAACGCGTCGGCGGAAGACATAGCGGCCCTCGCGACGGCGGACATAGGGGATGCGGCACATGAAGTCTCACCTTCCCGCATGTGTCGCTCCTATGTGGGCCGGTCATGTGACCGGCACGCCAGGGCGACCATGCTAAAAGGCGGAAATCCGTCGCTACTGCGATAAAATGGTCGGGGAGAGAGGATTCGAACCTCCGGCCCCTGCCTCCCGAAGACAGTGCTCTACCAGGCTGAGCTACTCCCCGACCGGTGTGTCTGGCCGAAGCCAACCGGGAGACAGTGGAGGGGCCTATAGGCAGCGGATCGGGGGAGCGCAAGCCGGCTTTGCAGGGGCGCGCACGATTCTGTTCCGCCGCTGACGGAGCGGCGCGCCGGCTCAGTCGGGATGGGCCGAGCGCAGCATGTCCTCGATGCTGGTGAACTTCTCGCGAGGGCTGCCGGAGCGGGCGCGGGCGGCCTCGGCGGCCTCGATCTTCTGCCAGTCGCGGAAGGTGACGACGTCGACCCCGCGGCCCGCGAGCAGGGCGTCGAGACCCACCCGGCCGGGCTTGTCGCTCTCCCCCGGGGGGAAGTTGGCAAGGATCTGCTCGGCGACCGCGAAGCCGTCGGGACGGTTGGTGCCGATCGTTCCGGTCGGGCCGCGCCGGGCCCAGCCGACGCAATAGAGTCCGGGGGCGATGCGGCCGTCATGATTGGCGAAGCGGCCGAGCGCGGCATCGAAGGGCACGCCGTCCATCGCCGGCGTGTGATAGCCGATGCAGCTCACCACCAGCCCGCAGGATATGGCGCTCGTCTCGCCGGTGCCTTCGGCGCGGCCGTCGGCGGTGAGGCGCGTCCGCTCGACGACGACGCGCTCGACGCGTCCGTCCCCCTCGATCGCGACCGGCCGGGCGAAGAAGTCGAAGACGATCGTCTTGGCCTTGTCCGGGGGCGTCGCCGCGAAGGCGCGCAGGTGCCCGACCGACTTGCGCATGCCCGGCTCTAGCGCCTGATCCTCCGCCTCGGGCGGGAAGTCGGCCGCGTCGACCACCGGCGCGGCGGCCTCGAGATGGCCGAGCTCGCCCAGTTCCTTGGGCGTCATCGCGATCTGGTGAGGGCCGCGCCGGCCGAGGATGCGGATGGTGCGGATGCGGCTCGCGGCGAGCGCGTCCAGCGCGTGGCCGACAATGTCGGATCCGGCGAATTCCGCGGGCGTCTTGGCGAGGATGCGGGCGACGTCCAGCGCGACATTGCCGTTGCCGATCACCAAAGCGGTGTCGGCCTCGAGCGGGGGCGCGAGGCCGACGAAATCGGGGTGGCCATTATACCAGCCGACGAAGGCGGCCGAGCCGATCACGCCCGGCAGCTCCGCGCCGGGAATGGCGAGCGGCCGGTCGGTCGGCGCGCCGGTGGCAAGGATGACGGCGTCGTAGAGCGCGGCGAGCTCGTCGACGCCGATGTCGTGGCCGACCGCGACGTTGCCGACGAAGCGGACATTGTCGGTCAGCGCCACCTTCTCGTAGCGCTTGGCGACCGCCTTGATCGACTGGTGGTCGGGGGCGACGCCGAAGCGGATCAGGCCGTAGGGGACGGGCAGGCGGTCGATCACGTCGATCCGGACGGCCTCGCCATAGTCCTTCTGCAAGGCTTCGGCGCTGTAATAGCCGGCGGGGCCCGAGCCGATAATCGCGACATGCCGCATCCCCGCCTCCCTTACATCTTGGGGGCGGATGCTAGCGTGGCGGCAGGGAGAGGCAAGTGGCGGCGGCTCAGGCCTTGGACTTGTCCTCGAGCAGGTCGGCGCCGCGGCGGCGCAGCACGCCCTCGATCTTGCCGGCAAGCATGGCGAGGAGCGGCGGCAGCATCAGTTCGAGCGTAACCTTTGTCTCGAACACGTCGATATGGCCGCTCACCTCCTGGCCCATGGCGCGGACGTTCAGATACATGCGGTCGCCGTCCCAGCGCGAATCGACCTCGGCCGCGCCGCCGGGAACATGGTCCTTGAGCTTGCCGATGCCCCCCTGCATGCGCCTTTTCGCCTCTTCGGCGCCGAGGCGGTGGGGAAGATCGACGATCATCGGTTTGCTGGCCATGGGCCGGGTTTAGCCTCGGTGGGCCGGCTACGGCAACGGTGGCCGGGCCCAATATCCGTAATATGCGCAAAACGTGGGTAATAGCCCATTAGCCAATGTCTCTTACCCGCCATCAATGCGGCGTGCGTAGGCCTAGGCGGCTGGACGTCCGACCTAGCCGATCGAAAGGGACTGTTGCGATGCCCGTTCTCAAGATGCGCAAGAGGCGGAAAACGCCGAAGCGGTACGAGCGCGGCTTCCTCCAGAGCCTGTTGCGCGACACGCGCGGCAACACTTTGGTGATCGCCGCCGCGGCGATGGTGCCCATGGCGGGCATGGTCGGCGGGGCGGTGGATTTCGGCCGCGCCTACCTCGTGAAGACGCGCCTCCAGCAGGCCTGCGATGCCGGCGTGCTGGCGGCCCGCCGCGTCATGGTCAACAATTCGCTCGACGGCAACCCGACCGGGAGCCCGAACCCGCGGACCGAAGCGCGCAACTTCTTCGATATCAACCTGCGCGGCCTCGACGATCCGACGACGAGCGCGCGCGAAACCGGCGATTACGGTTCGACCCTCACCACCTTCGCCATCGAGGACGTGATCGTGGACGGGGCGCCCAACGGCACGGTCGTGGGCACGGCCCAGACTCACGTCCCGACGACGTTGCTCCGCATATTCAACTGGGATGAATTCACCCTCAACGCCACCTGTGAGGCGCAGCTGCAGATCTCGAACAACGACATCATGTTCGTGCTCGACGTGACCGGCTCCATGAACTGTGCCGCTGCCGATACGACCGCCACTTGCAGCAACAATGGCGGCGTCGAGAAGAGCAACGCCCGTATCAAGGCGCTCCGCACGGCGGTCGTCAACTTCTATGACACGATCAACACGGCGACCGCAGTCGGCTCGCGCCTCCGGATCGGCTTCGTGCCTTACTCCTCGAACGTGAATGTCGGGAGGCTTCTGCCCAGCGACTATATCGTCGACAACTGGACCTATCAGTCACGCGAGCGTGAAATCGCCGGCTACAGTTCGTCGACCAGCGGTCCGACGGGCTGGTCGACGACGTCCACGAACAACGGCAGCTGGGTCTTCCATTCGTTCACCAGTGGGCTGACCAACACAGGCTGTAACAATTCGGTGCCGTCCAGGACCACCAGCAACGGCACGATCACAAGCAACACGACGACGACGACCAACTCGTCGGGGGTGATCACGGAAGTTACCGTCGACCAGCGGACGGCGACCGACACGGAATATCGGCGAGACACTTCGGCGACCCGCTGCACGATCCAGCGCCGGACTGTCACGCGGCAGGAGCAGCGCACCACCACGGTGACGAGGACCCCGAATTATAGATGGCGGTATAAAGCAGTCGAATATCCGACCAGCCAGTTCAAGCTGGGCAATGCGGTCACGACCCTAACCGGCAACAACTATACCAACGTCAGTTCGACCTGGAACGGCTGCCTCGAAGAGCGTGACACGGTTGCCCAAGCCACGTTCAGCTCGATCCCCAGCGGGGCGATCGACCTCGATATCGACCGCACGCCCAACTCGATCGCTACGCGCTGGCGGCCTTCATGGCCAACCGTCGCCTATGATCGTGCGGGCCTCGCTGATGAAACGTCTACCAGCAATCGCAACTCTCTGGCCGCCGTATGTCCGAAAGCCGCGCTCAATCTTGACGTCATGACCCAGACCGAGGTTTCGAACTACGTCAATGCGGCGGACTTCCGGGCCGACGGCAGCACCTATCACGATTTCGGCTTGATCTGGGGCGGGCGTCTCATCTCGCCGACCGGCATCTTTGCCGCGCGCAACGCCACGGCCCCGAACGCTCGTCCGATCAATCGCCACATCATCTTCATGACCGACGGCGACATGAGCGCAAGCACCGGTGTCTATGGGCTTTACGGCTACGAGAAACTTGACCGGCGAGTCAGCGGCGGGTCGATCAACAACGCAAACCTGACGGGTCGCCACAACGAACGGTTCAGCGCCGTGTGCGAGACGATCAAGGGCAAGAACATCACTCTGTGGGTCGTGGCCTATGCGCAGACGATGACCACGAGGCTGCAAAATTGCGCTAGCCCCGGAAGGGCCTTCTACGCATCGAGCGACGCCCAACTCATGGAGCAGTTCAACGCGATCGCCTCCCAGATCGCCGAACTGAGGCTGACGCGATGAGCCGCCGCAAACTCACTTTGCGCAGGGACGCGCGCGGCGCGGCGCTGATGGAGTTCGGGCTGGTCGCCCCGACCTTTTTCCTGATGCTGATGTTCTTCTTTGACGTCGCGCATTCGATGTATGCGAGTAGCGTCCTCCAGGGCGTGATGCAGACCGTTGCGCGTCAGGCCACGCTCGAAACGGGAACGACCGCCAGCGCCCAGATCGACACGTACGTCGAGACCCAGATGCGGACGATTGTGGGGTCGGGCGCCACCTTTGTCCCGGTGCGACGGAGCTACAGCGACTTCAGTTCGGTCGGGGATCCGGAGCGGTTTAACGACACCAACGGCAACGGCCAGTGGAATGCGGGCGAATGCTTCGAGGACGTCAATGGCAACGGTCAGTGGGATGCCGATCTCGGCCGCACCGGCCAGGGCGGGGCGCATGACGCCGTGCTCTACCGCGTTACGATCTCCTATCCGCGGATGTTCCCGATGGCGCAGATGGTGGGCTTGCCCCCCACGCAGGAGGTGAAGGCGTCCACGGTCCTTCGCAACCAGCCTTACGGCAACCAAACCCGTCCTGTTTTTGCGGTGTGCCCATGATTGCTTCCCGTATCTTTGGCGCGTTGCGCCGGCGTGCTCTCTGGGCGGACCGCGGCGGGTTCGCGCTCACCGAATTCGCGATGGCGGCACCATTGGTGCTGACGATGGGCGTCCTCGGGCTCGAAGCCGCGAATCTGATGTTGGCGCACATGCGGGTCAGCCAGGTCGCGGCCAACCTGGCCGACACCGTGTCGCGGCTGGGTGAAGCCAGCCCGCTCGGCATGACCATTATTCGGGAATCCGATATCAACGATGCGTTCGAAGCCGTGCGGCTCCAGTCCGGCAATTACGATATTACCCAGCGAGGACGCGTGATCCTGTCGAGCCTCGAGCAGAATTCGGCGGGCAACCAGTGGATCCACTGGCAGCGTTGCGTCGGGCTCGCCAACTACCCTTCCACCTATGGGGTCGCGGGCGACGGTGCGCTCGGGCGGCCGGTCATCACCGGCATGGGCCCTGTTGGCAAACAGATCAGGGCGCCCGCCAATTCGGCGGTGATGTTCGTCGAGATCACCTACAATTACCGGCACCTCATCACGACCCAGTTCGGCGATCCCACCATTCGCGTGAAATACGCCTTCCTGGTGCGCAACCGGCGCGATCTCAGGCCGGCCAACAACCCGTCCAATCCCTCGCCGGCAGTGACTCCTTCCACCTGCAATCTCTTCACCGCCTGACCGGCGGTTCGGCGGCAATGACGGCGAGCGTGGTCTGGAATGACCGCGCCTTGCGCCTATATCGTCTTGATGCTGCGCCCTTTTCTTCTGTTTCTCGCCGGCCTGACGGCGCTCGCCGCGCCTGCGCGCGCGCAGGAGGTGGCCGAGGGCCAGGCCGAGGCCGATTACCATGCCTGGCTCGCCAAGAGCCCGGCGGCGCGGGCGCAGGTGATCGCGTTCAAGCAGTTTCTCGGCATGGAGAAGGTCGAGGACGTGCTGCCGACCTGGCAGCTGGTCCGCACCGCCAGCATGTGGCGCGAATGCGACGGACCCCGGTTCGAGGTCGCGCCCTTCGGCGAATGGCAGCATGTCGCGAAGACGTTGCGCTTCGTGAAGAACCACGTTCAGCCGGTGTTGGGCGAGGTCGAGGCGCTGTCGGGCTACCGCAATGCCGAACTGAACCGCTGCGCCCGCGGCGCGCCCGAAAGCGCCCACCGCCATTTCTACGCGCTCGATCTCGCCCCGCTCCGGGCCGTGAGCCGCGACGGCATGATCCGCAGCCTGTGCGCAATCCACGGCTTCCGCGGCGCCGGCTACGATGTCGGCCTCGGCTTCTACAGCGGCCGCCGCTTCCACGTCGATTCGAAGGGCTTCCGCAAATGGGGCCCGGATGGCAAGGGCGCGACCTCGCCCTGCAACGCCTGAGACCGCCCTTAGCGGCCAGCCGCGCCACGACGCTTTGGATTTGCCAGCTTCTTTGCTATCGGGCCGCAACGCCTTCGCGGCTTCCTGAAAATTGGCTGATTTTGTGACTGAACTTGAGCGGATACGCAATTTCTCGATCATCGCCCATATCGACCACGGCAAGTCGACGCTCGCCGACCGGCTGATCCAGCGCACCGGCGGGCTCACCGAGCGCGAAATGTCGGCGCAGGTGCTCGACAATATGGACATCGAGAAGGAGCGCGGCATCACCATCAAGGCGCAGACCGTGCGCCTCGACTACAAGGCCAAGGACGGCAAGGACTATGTCCTGAACCTCATGGACACGCCCGGCCACGTCGATTTCGCCTATGAAGTCAGCCGCTCGCTCGCCGCCTGCGAAGGCGCGCTGCTGGTGGTCGACGCCGCGCAGGGGGTGGAGGCGCAGACGCTCGCCAACGTCTACCAGTCGATCGAGCACAATCACGAGATCGTGCCGGTGATCAACAAGATCGACCTCCCCGCCGCCGAGCCCGAGCAGGTCAAGAAGGAGATCGAGGACATTATCGGCCTCCCCGCCGACGACGCCGTGCTCGCGTCGGCCAAGAGCGGCATCGGCATCGACGAGATACTGGAAGCGATCGTCACGAGGATACCCCCTCCGAAGGGGGATAGGGACGCGCCGCTGAAAGCGATGCTGGTCGACTCCTGGTACGACCCCTATCTCGGCGTCGTCATCCTGATCCGCGTCATCGACGGCGCGATCAAGAAGGGCCAGCAGATCAAGTTCATGCAGGCCGGCACCGTCCACCTGGTCGACCGCGTCGGCGCCTTCCGCCCCAAGATCGAGCAATTGCCCGATTTGGGCCCGGGCGAGATCGGCTTCATCACCGCACAGATCAAGGACATCAGCGAGACCCGCGTCGGCGACACGATCACCGACGCCAAGAAGCCCGCCGCCGCGCCGCTTCCGGGCTTCAAGGAAGTCCAGCCGGTCGTCTTCTGCGGGCTCTTTCCGGTCGACGCCAACGACTTCGAGAAACTGCGCGAGAGCATTTCCAAGCTGCGCCTCAACGACGCGTCATTCAGCTTCGAGATGGAGACCAGCGCCGCGCTCGGCTTCGGCTTCCGCTGCGGCTTCCTCGGGCTCCTCCACCTCGAGATCATCCAGGAGCGGCTCACCCGCGAGTACGATCTCGACCTCATCACGACCGCGCCGAGCGTGGTCTACCATATCGCTTTGTCGCACTCGAAGGAGGAGCCGGCCAAGACGATCGAGCTCCACAACCCGGCCGACATGCCCGATCCCAACCGGATCGAGAGCATCGAGGAGCCGTGGATCGAGGCGACCATCTACGTGCCCGACGAGCATCTCGGCTCGATCCTCAAGCTCTGCCAGGACCGCCGCGGCATCCAGAAGAACCTGACCTATGTCGCCGGCCGCGCCCAGCTCACCTACGAGCTGCCGCTCAATGAAGTGGTGTTCGACTTCTACGACCGCCTGAAGTCGATTTCGCGCGGCTATGCGAGCTTCGACTATCACCAGATCGGCCACCGCGAGGGGGATCTGGTCAAGATGAGCATCCTCGTCAACAATGAGCCGGTCGACGCTCTGTCGATGATCGTCCACCGCGCAGTCGCCGAGACCCGCGGCCGCGGCATGTGCGAGCGGCTGAAGGATCTGATCCCGCGCCACCTGTTCAAGATCCCGATCCAGGCCGCGATCGGCGGCAAGGTCATCGCCCGCGAGACGATCGCGGCGCTGCGCAAGGACGTCACCGCCAAATGCTATGGCGGCGACATCAGCCGCAAGAAGAAGCTGCTCGAGAAGCAGAAGGCCGGCAAGGCGCGGATGCGCGAATATGGGTCGGTGAGCATTCCGCAGGAGGCGTTTATTGCTGCCTTGCGGATGGGGGAGGAGTAAGGCCCCAGGCTAAGGAGGGGATTGCGCAGCAATCGCCGACTTGGCCGCGGATCAGCCGAACGCCCGGCCGGCGTGGCGGCTGGCCTGGCCAGCCGAGCCCGTTCGACGCCGCGAATTCAGTTCGCGGCTAGGCTTTGAGTTCATGCGTATCTGACTGGCCCTAGCGCACCCGGACGGGGCCTTCCTCGTCCACTGGATTGTGCCTCACATGCGTCAGGTAGACGCGGCCCTGGTCCATGGAACACGCCTTCGCGAATTCGGCATCGACCTCTGCTTGATTCTGCAGCACGGCGGGGCCGTACGCGATCAGCGTGTCCTTGCCGTTGAGGTTGATGGTCAGCGGGACAAGACCGAAGCCGTTGATGCCCGTAGCGCGTATGAAGGCCGTCCGTTCCCGCTCGGGGGCGTCCTGCGTCACGAACTGGTAGGCCGCACGGAGGCCGCCCGCGGGAAACGTATCTACTTCGGGCGCGCGGTGCGACGCGCAAGCGCTGGGCAGGGTTCGCGGGTCCGAATCTTCGGGTTCCCAGCGCGTGGCGCAGGCCGTGGTTGCGATGGAAAGCACGGCGAGTATCGCCAGCCGGGTCTTGGTCATCATGGCTTGCCCTTTGTCAGCCCGAGTCTGACAACGGTTGGATGATGAAATGTTTAAAGGCGGCAGCGGCCGGGCTCGACTCCCGCTGGACTTTCCCCGCTAGGCCGCCTGACGCCGGTCATAGCCTTCGGTCGCCAGCATCACCGTCTTGGGCACCGGCTGCTCGCCGCTCAGATAATAAGCCACCGTGCGGCGCGAGAGGCCGAGCGCTTCGGCGGCGCGGTCGAGGGTGAGGCCGTGGCGCTCCATCCAGGCACGAAAGGCCGGAGCCGGCATCGCCTCCCCGGCTTGCTCGTCGGCCCAGCGGCGAAGCTGGCCGGCGCCGAGATCGATGCCGCAGCCCGGCCATTCGATTGACCAGCCGTCCTCGGTGAGACGGAGGTTCCGGAACGTCTCGGGATCGGCGAGCGGGGCCAGCACCGGCCGGGCCGCGATCAGCGGCGCGAGATCCAGTTCGGCGCGGCGGTCGTCGTCCCAGGCGAGGGCGAGCCGGGCGGGCCCGCACGGCGCCGCGGTTTCGATCCTGCCGATGCTCATTGGCCGTCTCCGCTCAGTTCCATCGACCATGAAGTGCAGATAGTGCAATAGTTGCACGGGCGAAGGTGAGGACTACTAAGAAGGTGGTTGAGCAGCATCGTGCTTTCGACGCCTGTTTGCCGAGTGCCCCGGCTGCGCGCAATTGGCCACGTCGGTCGAACCCTTGCCATGCTGGAGTTCAGTTGCGCCGAGGGTCGGATGCGCGCATTTTATAGACGTCCCAAGAGCCGCTTTCCCACAACTAAGGGGCTAACAGTCAGTGACTCTAGCTCCTCTGCAACAATGGAGCGAATTCGTCCTTTTACACTATCCCAATTCTCAAATCTTTCCGCGCCTTTCCGAAAGGCGGGCGTAAAGCGGACGCAGCGCCCAGTTTTATCCTCCACGTCATCAAGGTGGCCTCGGACTCCCCTCCTTGAGTATTCTGATAGGCTTATTCTTTTGAAGGACAAACGCGGAGACACATCGAGTATACCAAGTGACGGAATTCTTTCATCCTTATCTACCGCAACAAAAAAATGAACCCGGCTATGCTCCGATATAATGCTCCTAATATCACCCAAATGCTTTGCGATGTCGTTTCCTCTTACGAGTATCCATATGTCGGTGACGCCAGCAATCCGCCTGGTGAGCTGCAAATATTCTCGTAACGTGTCAACCTTAGGACGCGCCAACTTATCTGACGTCCTGTCAAGCTTCAGCTCGAGCTGGGCGAGCGGTCTAGCAGAAGACGGAAAGATGCCAGGAAATTCCTTGGCCAACATATGCTTAAGAGCTACACGTAGATTTCGCGTATTTTCTGGCAACGCCCAGAAAAGTACCTGACGACGAATATATCCTCTATTTACAGCTAAAGTCCCGACATCATCACTGCTCTGGAAGATATCGGCCACGAATGATCTCATGTCTTCGAAGCTGGCAATGAACAGTCCGAATGGGACTGAACTCGAAAACAAAGCCAATATGTCTCTTTGTAGCCGAGTCAAATCAAACATTGGGCCAGCTTCGTCGATCGCGCGTAACGCGCCCAGCTCGAACGCCAATCTATCTGTTATGGGGCGCTTGTTGCCACCAATTAAGGTAGTACTGTCGCAAATGGCCCCATCAAAAGATACACGAGAAACGTCAAAGGGCGACAAATCCTGACCCCTCAGATCAACTCCCGTGAAGTCGACATGCCGGAAAAAATGGGTCGGTTCAATTTCGGCCGCAGCAATAAGGTCAGCTATCTGGTCGCTATCGCAGTGCACTATGTCACAGATTATTCTCGTGTCCCAGAATCGTTCATTCTGCCACATCGTGTTCTTGCCTAAATTCAGACGTAGCTTCCCCGAGAACTACTACAGAAAAGGGCGCGTTCATATCTCCAGCGTGTAAGCCCTCACGTATAAGCTGGTCCTTCAAATACTCTTGAACTACGAGGCGTTTAGTAGACGAGTCGGACAGAGCGTTGTAACTACCATCGGAATGCCTGACTTTAATGTCGCTAAAAATTATATCTTCCCGCCGACACTGAATGAGTAGCTTGATGGCTGCCAGCATCTCCGTGGCGGCATGACGCCGGTTAACTCTCATTGTAAGGAGGCGTTGGAGGCCCTCATCCCACGCTCGCCCAGAGAGAATCTGATAACCTTCGACGTGGGGAGCGTTGGTGGTCGGCCTTAATATCCACGTGGGTTGATCTGGGCTCGTTCTTTGAAAAGAGATGGCGATGCGTTTGACCGGGCCCTCGGCAGAAATTTCGGTTTTACGAACCTGCGCGCTATCGGCAGCCTTTGATACAGCGCCGCTTAGAAGTGTCCTTGCTCCGATTCCAGTCGATGCCGCCTTTAATGTTTGGGAGCCGGACCTTTCTTCCGCCGAGTGCACAATCTTACCTGTGATGTCATCATCGCCCCGCCAGATTTCTCGAGGGTCAATTTCAAATGATTTCGGCTCCGTTTGAAGAAGCTTGATTTCGGCTCTGCGTAGGAACAGTCGAAATGAAATTTCGTCACCAGCTTCTCCTCCAAGACGCGCTTCGTCGAAATGAACGTAGGCGTGAAGAGCCACGCTTCCTTGAAGAGGTTTGCCCTCGTGCCACGGGTCGATGGTGACTAGGCCTTTAAGCTGTCGGAGCCGATTTTGTGTGTAGGTGGCAGAATTCATCGACTAGCCTCACGCCATCAATATCCCATCATAAACCACCTTCGATGATTCTATCCAAGAGATTTGACAGTCGAAATGGTCATCGGTGGAGTACGGAGTCGGACCATGTCGTGTTTTTTGCGCGGCGCTGGAGACTCCGCTTCAATCGCGGCAAGCCTAGTCCGCAGCCGCGTGGCGTCCATCGCCGTCGGCGCAGTCCCTGCGGCGCAGGCTGGCTGGCTTTTGCGCTCTCTTGCCGAGCTTCGGCGTCGCGTGCCGCGTGGGCGTCGCTCGGCGCGGGCGCTACAGGTGAAGTAAGGGCGCAGGGCGGCCTGCGCCGTCGGTCCTGTCGCCTGCGGCGCAGGCCGTCCGGCCTGTCGCGGCTCTTGCCTAAGTCCGGCGTCGCTGCGCGTCGGCGGCCTTAGGCGCGGCGCTAAAGGCTCCAATACAGCTCCTCGGGCCACCGATCATGATACCTGACCGCATCCAGCTCGGCGTGGATGGCGGCGAGGGCGGCTTGTTTGGGGGGCTCGGGGAGGGCGTCGAGTTCGTCCTCGTCGAGGTCTTCGGGGAGGCCGTCGAGCAGGCGGAACCAGGCGGCGTCGGCTTCGCGCTGGGCGCGGCGCAGATCCTCGATGCGGCGCTCGACCCAGGCGGCGCGGGCGGCGCGGCGGGCGAGCGCCTGGATGTCCTCCTCGGCGGAGCGGCCGGCGGCGGCGAGCAGGGCGCTTATGGTCTGGTCGGGGGGCATTGGCGGGGCCTTTCAGTGTCCTAATAGGGTTCGGCAGAAGGTGGCGCAGGTTCGGTGGGGCTGGTGCTGCGTCACGAGGGCGGCCTCGTGACGTCGGACCTGTCGCCTGCGGCGCAGGCCGTCCGGGCAGGTGCCGCGACTCTCGATCATGATCCGGCGGCGCTGTCGCGCCGGCGGTCATGCTCTTGGCGCGCCGCCTCCTCCCAGGCGACCTGGTCGGCAGCGGCCTGCCGGTGCCGCTTCTCAAAGGCGGCCCGCTGCTCCACGTGGCTGCGATCCAGGCCGCCCCTTGTGGCTTCCGGCGGCTCGATGCTGAAGCGGCCGTGGTCGGCGAGGAGGTCGCGCGGGATCGGGGCGGGGCGGGGCGGCTCGCCGAGCTCGGCCCATTTGGCGCGCCGCGCCTCGTCGAGCAGGCGCGACATCGGCGTCTCGGCCATGGCGATGAGCGGGGTGCCGCGCTCGCGATGCTCGGTGAGGATGCGGAATCCGTCCGTGCCCGCCAGGTCGATCAGCACCTCGACATAGGTGAGCTGGCGCAAATAGAAATCGGCGGCGACGATCTGGCCGGCGAGGCGCGCGGTGCGCTCCTGCTCGAGCTTGATCCGATATGTGCGGACGAGGCGATCGAGCCAGAGCCAGCGCTCGTCGTCGGGGGTGCGGGGGTCGGATGGCCCCTCCACCGCGGGACTTTCCACCACGCTGCGCGCGGTCCCCCTCCCCTGGAAAGGAAGGGGAGGATTTCTGGTCCTGGCGTTGGACCAGGGGGCGTCGGGCGGGCGCCAGCCGGCCTGCTCGGCGGCGACCGCGCCGAGACCCTCGACGAGGCGGCGGCTGCGCTCGTCGGCGGCGATCGCCATCGCCTCCCGATAGGCCGCGCAAAAGCCCTCATTGCCGGGCGCGGCCAGCAATTGGGTGACGCCATATTGGGCCTTGCCGACCGCGCGGGCGGCGGCGCGGGGCGAGCCGGTCAGCGACAGAGCGGCGATGAAGGCGCGCTGGCATTGCGCGTCCCAGCCGTCGGCGCGGGCGTTGCGGCGCGGGACGGGGGTAAAATCGAGCAGGGCGCCGAAGCCGGCGAACGGATCGGCGCCGGGCCGGCCGGAGGCGCGGCAGCGGTCGCAGACGACGGGGATTTGGTACTGCATGGGGAGAGTGTATAACCGATATGGTTATGTGTAGGAAAATGGAAAATGCGGGGCGGGTGAAGCGTTGGGGGAGAATGGTGCGGAGTGGAGGCCGTCACGGGAGTGAATCCCGTGACGTCAGACCGGACGGCTTTGCCGCCGGCTGGCCGGCCTCTCCCCGGCTCTTCGCCCAAGGCTCGGCGCCGCTGCGCGTCGGCGGCCTTGGGCTCGGCTAGGAGAGGCTTTGATGGACGCATGGAATGCCGAAGACCTGCAGCGGATGAAGGGGCTGCACGGAGAGGGCGTGAGCGTCAGGGACATCGCCTGCGCGCTCGGCAAGGGCGAGGACGAGGTGGCCGAGCGGCTGCGGCTGGTCGGGCTCGCGCCGGCGGAAGGCCCACCGCCCGAGCCGGCGATGGGACCCGACGAGGAGGGCGACGTCATCCCCGACGCGGGCGACGACCCGGCGGCCTGGGTGCACGGCTCGGGGGACGGGAGCGACGCCTAGGGGCGAATGCGCTTGCGCGGCGGCGGATAAGCGCGCAGGCCCGAACCATGTCGGCCTGCGCGCCGGCGACCCTCCGATAAGGACATTGCCGATGAGCACGGCCGAAGATTTCATGGCCCAGGCAGACGCCGCCACCGCGCAGCTCGCCGAAGCCACCACCGAAGCCGAGCGCATGCGGCTGCGCCGCGCCTCGGGCGTCTACCGCCGGCTCGCCGCCAATGTCGGCGAACGCGCCGAACGCGAGGGCGCGCGCGCCCCGGCCAAGATCCGCACCGAGCGCAAATACGCCACGGGCATGTTCAAGAAATAGCGGGTGCGGGGAGTGGGCGGATTGCCCCTCCCCCTTAACCTCCCGCGAGGGGAGGGGTGACTCCCGCGTTACGCGGTGAGGCGGCTCTGGGCGCCGTGGACGAGCTCGCTGGCGCGCTCGTAATCCATCGGCCGGCCGAACAGATAGCCCTGGATCTGGTGGCAGCCGAGATCGCGCATGCGCGTGAAGTCGTCGGCGGTCTCGACCCCTTCGGCGGTGACCGTCATGCGGAAGCTCTTGGCGAGCTGGACGATCGACTGGATGATCGCGACCGTCTCCTTGTTGTTGGCCGCCTCGCGCACGAACGAGCCGTCGATCTTCAGTTTGTGGAAGACCGCCTTGTTGAGATAGCCGAGCGAGGAGTAGCCGGTGCCGAAATCGTCGAGCGCGATGCCGACGCCGAGCGCCCGCAGCCGCTTCAGCACGTCCAGCGAGCCTTCCGAATCCTCGAGGAAGACGGTCTCGGTGACCTCGAGCTCGAGCCGGTTGGCGGGCAGGCGGTATTTGCCGAGCGCTGCGCTCACGGTCGCGGGGAGCGCGCGCATCACGAGCTGGCGGGCCGAGAGGTTGACGGCGACGGTAATGTTCTCGGGCCAGGTGGCGGCGGCGCGGCACGCCTCCTGGATCACCCAGTCGCCGAGCTGCATGATCAGCCCCGTCTCCTCGGCGAGCGGGATGAAATCGTTGGGCGAGACGATGCCGCGGGTCGGGTGGTGCCAGCGGATCAGGGCCTCGAAGCCGACCAGCGACTGGTCCGCGGCCGAGATGAGCGGCTGGTAGAGCAGGCGCAGCTGGCCCGATCCGATCGCGGCGGCGAGGTCCTGCTCGAGCCGCATCTTGTGCTCGGCGACGCTCTGCATGTCGGAGTTGAAATAGCAGCAGGTGCCGCGGCCCTCATTCTTGGCCTGATAGAGCGCGAGGTCCGCCTTCTGGATGAGGTCGTCGACGCTCTGGCCGTCGATCGGGCCGTAGGCGCAGCCGATCGAGACGCCGATGCGGATCTCGACCTGGTCGATGACATAGGGCTCGGCGACCGAATCGATCAGGCGCTGGGCGATATTCTCGACGCTCTTGCGGCCCTGCGCGTCCTTGATCACGATCGCGAACTCGTCGCCGCCCATGCGGCCGACATGGCCGGCCGCGCCGACCTCCTTGACGAGGCGCTGGGCGACGCTCTTCAGCACCGCATCGCCCTTGGGGTGGCCGAACGTGTCGTTGACCGGCTTGAAGCCGTCGAGATCGAGGAACATGATCGCGCAGGGCACATTGGTCGCCTGCGCGTTCGACAAGGCTTCGCCCAGCAGCTGGCGGACGCGGCCGCGATTGGGCAGGCCGGAGAGCACGTCCATATTGGCGAGGTTGGTCAGGCGCTCCTGCGTCTTCCTCACCTCGGTGATGTCCGAGCCGACGCCGCGGAAGCCCTGGAACTGGCCGCCCATGTCGATGATCGGATCGCCGGCAAGGCTGATCCAGCGCGCGCCGCGGCGGGTGCGAAGCTCCATCTCGAGGTTCGAGAAAGGCTGGCGGGCGAGCAGGGTGCGGCCGAGCGCGCTGTTGCCGCCCAGCGAGGCGGGCAGCGAATGGCCGACCAACTGGCTGGTCGAGCGGCCGAGCAGGCCGGTCATCCGCGACGAGATGTAGACGACGCGATTCTCGCTATCGACCTGCCACAGCCAGCCGACGCCGCGATGCTCATATTCGCGCAGCAAGAGCCGCACGGATTCCGCCTGGGTGCGGACGCGCGCCATTTCCTGCAACTGGTCGAAGGTCCAGCGCGTCAGGCGGCCGACGCCGAGGATCGCGATCGCGGCGACGCCGATGATGGTGACGGCGAGCTTGGGATCGATCTCCGGGCTGCCGTGCCAATAAGCGACGCACAGGCCTAGCGTCATCGTGCTGATCCAGGCGGTCGCGGCGGCGGGCACGGCGGCGAGGCCGATCGCGGCGATGATCAGGGCGCCCATCGCGCCGGCGATCACGACCTGATCGGCGAGCGGCAGGCCGGGGAAAGCGTAAGTGGGCAGCGAGGCCCAGAGCGCGGCGAGGCCGACCGCCTCGACTACCGGCCGCCAGTGCGGCTGGATGCGCGCGCTGCGGCTGCCGGCGACATTGCCCTGCTCGATCGCGCGCCGCCACGTCAGCCAGAAAGCGATGGCGACCATCCCGGCCCAGGGACCGAGCAGGCTGAAGGCGACATGGCCGAACATCGTCCAGGCGACGAGCGCGGCCGCGCCGGCGCCGGCGCCCGCGAAATAGGAGGCGAACAGGGCCGTGGTGCGGGCCTGGGCATTGTGGAGATGCGCCTCGCGCAGGCGGTGGTTGCCGGCATCCGACGGCAGCTCGACGGCGTCCGGATAGTCCGCCGGCCCGTTCTCTTCTGGATCGGAATCTGCGGGAACGGGGGTGTGATACATGGACATCCAATGCCGGCAGCTCGGTTCCCTCCGTACTAGCCGCAGACTGTTTGATGGAGTGTTAAGACCGGCGGGCGTTGGTGCGTGCCCGTAACAGGCGAAGCGCTTGAACACGCGGCGGAAATGGGGGAGGGACGAGGCGCCCACCCCTGTCTCGATCGCGAGTTCCGCCGCTGCCACGTCGCGCTCGGCAAGGCGATGATCCTGTGGATGTGGTCGAGCGCTCCGTACCCAGATGGCCGTCAGCCCCGATTACGCCGCGTCATCGTCCTCTTCTTCTGGCAAGATTTCATGAAGGTGTACGACACGGTAAAATCGCGCAATCCCCTTACGATCAGTCTCCACATTGACGTCCACACGATATGCCGCTTTGAACGGGTTGGCCTTCGGATCACTTTTGAGATCATTGATCCGCTCTTGGTCTAGTTGGGAGGCAAAGTGCACGGGCAGCGGTTTCTCCGAAATCGAGCGTATAATCGCCTTGTCGTCTGTCCTGCCTTGAGCTTTTGCGTCGTCGGTGCTGGTCCGTTGAAAATACATCAGGACGTTCTTGTGATCGGCATCGCCGCGATAATCTAAGACCTTTTGGGCGATTAATGCCCCTCGCTGAACTTCGGCCGCGTCGTTGCTACTCAGCTCTACCTCGGCGTAGACCTTGTGGCCGCTTCCCGTTTCCGAGCCCGCCCGGGCCCTCAGGGCAAACCTGCCCTTTTTAGTCTTAGCAACCAATGCCATGACGCTTTCAATCGCCTGCGCACCAGCCTTTGTGCACTCGATGTCGGCTGAACGAAGATCTTTCCGTCCGGCTAAGGTTTTAAAATAGCTCGTGACGACGTCGAAATGCTTCACATACTCGATAAAAATGTTCTGGTAATCAAGAAGACTGAAATATGCCCCAACGATGCTAGAGGCTCCGGCAAATTCGGCGAGAATGCAGTTCGACTCTATCTTGGTGATGTAGAGCTTAATGTCCTCGTCGCCAATTTTGCCGCCTTCGTTCTGAACCTTTTCTTTAAGAAAACGCTTATAGTCCCGGCTCAATCCTTGGAAGGCGAGTGTCATCTCCGTCAATTCGACGGGTTCGTGAACATCGAAATGGATCTCGATGCGATCCTTACTTAAACCGCTGACAGCCATGGTCCCCTCCGCTTAGGCCGTACCATCTCAGCTCCCCTTCATCACCTTGTCGACGGCGCTGGTGGTGACGGCGTGGTAGGTGGGGCGCGCCTTGGCGTAGATGCGCTGCGCGATGGGGCGGCCCCATTCGCCCTGCTTCATCAAGGTCTCGAACAGAGGCGAGACGAACTTGCGGCGGCCCATGCCGAGCAGGAAGCGCTCGGCGGCGGGCACGGCCGGCTCGTAGCGGTTGGCGAGCGCGAGCTGCAGCCAGGCGAACAGGGTTTCCGAATTGCCGCTCTTCGACAGGCCGAAGGCGCGGTCGAGCTCGGCGAGGCGGGCCTGGCTGAGATCGCGCTGGAGGCCGTTGAGGAAGCGCAGCCGCTCGGCCGTGGTCCAGCCGCCATAGGGCACGGCGGCCGCCGCGCCGCCGGCATTGAACGCGGCCAGCGCGGCGTCGATCGGGGCGAGGGCCTTCGGATCGGGACGCGCGACATTGGCGGGAAGGCCGGGCTGATAGACCCATTCGTCGAGCCGCAATTCTTGCTCGAGCGCCTGGTCGCCGCGGATCAGATTGGCGCGCAGATCGGCGAGGAAGAGGGCCGAGGTCATCGGCTGGAAGGCGTGGCGGTCGAAATAGGAGCGGAGATAGGCGTCGAAGCGCTCGCGGCCGACGGTGCGCTCGATCGTGCGCAGGAAGGCCGAGCCCTTGTCGTAGACGATGCCGCTGGAATCGGCCTCGCTGTCGTCGTGGAGGCGGGTGCCGGGCGCGGCGGCGCCGAGTTCCTTCAGCGCGGTCTCGATCTCGGCGAAGGACAGGGCCTCTTCCTGACTGGCGCGCGTCTTGCCGTAGAGCGCCTCCATGATCCTGTTCTCGAAATAGGAGGTGAAACCCTCGTTGAGCCAGCCGTCCGGCCAGACCGCGTTGGTGACGAGATTGCCCGACCAGCTGTGCGCCAGCTCGTGCGCGACGAGGCCGTTGAGGCTGCGGTCGCCGGCGATGAAGGTGGGGGTGAGGAAGGTGAGGGTCGGATTCTCCATGCCGCCATAAGGGAAGGCCGGCGGGAGGACGATCATGTCGTAGCGGCCCCAGCGATAGGGGCCGTAGAGCGCCTCGGCGGCGGCGACCATCTTCTCGGTGTCGGCCAGTTCGGCCGCGGCCGCGGGGAGCGTCGCCGGCTCGGCATAGACGCCGGTGCGGGGGCCGAGCGGCTGGAAGGCGAGGTCGCCGGCGGCGATCGCGATCAGATAGGGTGCGACCGGCTTGTCCATGCGGAAGCGGAAGGCGCGGCGGCGCTCGCCGGCGGCCTCGCCCTCGGGCGTCAGGCGCTCGCCGCTCATCACCACGGTGAGCGGCTCGGGCGCGACGATGCGCGCTTCCCAGGTCTGGCGGATGCCGGGGCTGTCCTGGGTCGGGATCCAGGTGCGGTTGAGGATCGCCTGGCCCTGGCTGAACAGGAACGGATGCTGCTTGCCCGCGGTCTGCTCAGGCGCGAGCCATTGCAGGGCCTCTGCGCCGGGCGCGCTGCGATAGGCGATGCGGATCTGGCGGGCGCCGTTGAGCTGGATGGCGAGCGGCTGGCCCATGGCGGCGTTATTCGCGCCGAGCGTGAAGGGAAGCGCGCGGCCGGACTGGTCGGTCACCGACTCGATCTCGAGCCCCTTGCTGTCGAGAATGATTTCGGGGGCGCCGGCCCGGGCCTGGACGTCGAGCGTCGCCGTGCCGATCATGCGCTTGGCCGCGAAATCGGCGACGAGATCGAGCGCGACATGGGTGACGCGGGCGACTTCGGGGCGGGCATAGCTCTTGGCGTCGCGCGCGTCGGCGGTGGTGAGGACCGGAGCGACCATGCGCGCGGCGGAGTCGGCGGCGGGCGCGGCGTTGGTGCCAATCGTGGTGCAACCGGCGGCGAGAAAGGCGGCGGCGAGCGCCAGGACGGACGTACGGACGGGAGCAAAGGACACGGGGCAATTCCATCGGATGCGGGCGGGGAGCCGCGCACGCTAATGGGAGGCTCGGCGTGCCGCAAGCGAAGCCGGGCGGGGAGGAGCCGCCCGGCCGGCCGATCAGATCTTGTTGAACTCGCCGCTGATGACGAGCTTGACGTCGTCGCCGAGGGCCGGCGCGGCATAGCCCATGCCGAACTCGCTGCGCTTGACGACGCCTTCGGCCGAGAAGCCGGTCGTGTACTTCTTCGCCATATTCTCGGCGGCCTTGTTGAAGGTGACCTTCAGCGTCAGCGGCTTGGTGACGCCGAGCAGGGTGAAGTCGCCGGTCACGTCCGCGGTGGTCGCGCTGGTCGGCTTGACCGCGGTCGAGACGAAGGTCGCGGTCGGATACTTGGCCGTGTTGAAGAAATCGGGGCTCTGCAGATGCTTTTCGAGCGCCGGATTGTGGCCGTTGGCCGAAGCCGTCTGGACGGTGACCGAGAGCTTGCTCGCCGCCGGATTGGCGCCGTCGAGCGTCAGCTTCGCGTCGAAATCGGTGAACTCGCCATAGTAAGTCGAGAAGCCGAAATGCGAGACCGACCACAGGATCTTGGCGTGGCCCTTGTCGAGCGCATAGTCGCCCGACTGGACCGAGGCGGCGGCGACCGCCTGGCTGGCCGGCGCGGGCGCCTGCTGGGCCACGGCATGGCCGGTGACGGCGGCCAAAGCGGCCGCGGCGATGATCATGGATTTGCGCACGTTCAAAATTTCCTTCTGTTGTGCGCGGGCCGCCAGGTGGCCGCCATCAACGCAAGATTGTCAATCTGCAGCCGGCTGAGGCCGGCGGCAAGGGCCGCTTCGGTCTCGCCTTCTTCGAGGCGGCCGTTGCGGGCGAAACTGCTGCAGGCGACGCGGCGCAGCGCCTCGAGCCGCGGGTTGGCGAGCGGACCGGGCTCATGCAGCGCGAAGGCGCGGCCGATCCGGCGGGCGACGCGGCCGACCCAGCTTTCCGGCGGGCCGGCGATGGTGCAGTCGCCGGGGGTGGCGGCAGCCAATGCGATCACCCGGAGTTCGAGCGGCGTGAAGATGCCGTCGGCGTCCTGCCATTGTTTATGCGCCGGTGCGTTCACCTTCATTCCCCTGTCTCGATCGCCCTTGATGGCTATCTGGAGCAAAAAGGGAGGGGCCGGAAGTCGCGTCGCCGTCATTGCAGCGTTGCTGTTTCAGCAACGCTCGCCGCGCCGTCAGAAGCTGTAGATCAGGGTCGCGCGGCTCAGAGTGTCGACCGGCTTCACGCCCGGCGGGGCGTTGCGCTCATATTGAATATTGTAGGAGAAGCGCGCCTTGAGCGCGCCGAGCAGGGTGGTGTCGAGTGCGGTCAAAGCGCTGGCGCTGGTGTCGCCCGATTCGACGTAGAGCGCGCTGTTCTGGGTGAGCTGGAGGGTCGGCGCGATCTTCCAGTTGAAATCGAGCGAGGCGCGGCCGGCCAGCGTCGAGGCCGCGCTGCCGTCGGTGAAGGCGGTGCGGCGGAAGGCGGGACCGCCCTCGAAGTCGAGCTTGAGCCGCGGCGAGGCGACCAGGCCGACGCCGACGCCGCCAGAGGCGGTGTAGCGGTCCGAATAGCCCAGGAACTTGTCATGCTCGTACTGGGCGAGGCCGAACGCGTAGAACCGGTCGTCGAAGCGGTAATTGGGCTGCCACGAGGCGAGGACGCGCTGCGTGGTGGTGTTGCCGTTGGTCTCCTGCACGTCGGCCCGGCCGGTGAGCTTGTGGCGCCATTCGAGGCCGGATCGCTCGGCCGAGAGCGCGCCGTAGAGGCCGAGGCTGTTGCTGTTACCGGTCGAGCGCGAGGCGCCCAGTTCCAGTTGCCCCTTCCAATGTTCGAGCGGGCCGGCCGCAGCGAGGCTCTGCTTGCGCGCCTCGGCGGCTTCGGCTTCGCGCGCGGCGACGTCGGCCTGCCAGGCGGCGTCGATCGCGTCGATCTCGGCGACGGCCGCCGGATTGGTTTCGCGGGCGAAGCGGATCACGGCCGCCACGCTCGGGGCGTCGCCGGCGGCGATGGCGGCGTCGATCATCGCGCGCACCGGCGGCGGCAGTGCTTCCGGGGACGCGGCGGGCGCCGGCGCGGCGGCGACGAGCGAGAGCGCGGACAAAGACGCGAGAACCATGTCCCCTTATGCGGGGACGGGCGCGGCTTTGGAAGATGCGGCGGACCCGGGGTCGGCCGGCCACAGGCGGTCGACGGCGCTTTCCGCGGCGGCGCCGAGGGCAAGGCCGGCCGCGACGTCGGTGGGATAATGGGCGCAGCGCGGGATCTGGGCGAGCGCGATCAGGCCGGCGGCCGCAAGCGCCGCGCCCTGGTACTCGGGATATTCGCGGGAAAAGGCGCGGGCGACCGCGATCGCGCCGGCGCTGTGGCCGGAGGGGAAACTGGTTTCCTCCTTGGCGCGGTTGCGCCCGGTCTTGGGCTTGTGGTCGCCGCGCGCGACGACGGCGCCGCGTGGCCGCGTCCGGTCGATCCTGTGCTTGACGAAATTCTTGGCCGCGGTGGCGAGCAGGTGGGCGGCGATCATCCGCCCGCCGGCGCGTGCCATGCGGGCGTCGCGGCGGACGAGGCCGGCGGCGAGCACGGCTCCGGAAAGGCTGAGCATCTGGGGCTGGTCGCCAAGCTCGCTATACCAGGCGAGCGCCTTCACCGGGGGCGCGTGGCGATAGGGCTCGACCGCGTCGACGGCGGCGGCATCGGCATCGAGCAGCGCCTGGCCGGCGCGGGCGGACTTCTTCTTTGCGGTCATGGCGGGGATAAAGCGCGACGGCGGCTTTGGTGCCGCGGTCGCGACGCAACTGGCCCCCGCCGCGACACAAGCAACCGGCGGCGGGGGCAAACCACCCTCGGGGGCGGGCAGCGCCGCTCCTTTCGAGCACTCGCGGTGAATGGGGACCGTATGAAGCCGTTAGCCGCGGTTCATCGGGGCGGAGCCGCTTGCCCCGAAACTTGATCTATGTTCATCTGCGTTCCGGAGCCGCCGCGCGTTCGGCGGGCTCCCTGTCCCCGTAGCTTTGCTTCGCGTGCGGCGGCGCCTGTGCCGGCCGCTCCAACAGGGGAATGAGCATGAAGAACATATTGATCGCAGCCGCCTGCGCCGCTGCCATCTGGGCCGCGCCCGCCGCCGCCCAGGAAAGCAGCTATACGCCCGGCACCTATTGGGACGTCGGCATGATCGACGTCGAGGACGGCAAGGCGGAATCCTACATCGACTTTGTCGCCTCCGAGTGGAAACGGAACCAGGAATATGCCAAGTCGCAAAAGTGGATCCGCGACTATTTCGTGCTGGCCAATGCCTATCCGCGTCACGGCGAGCCCGATCTCTACCTGATCACCGTGTTCGACAAGCTTCCCGACGCGGCCGAGGACCTCAAGCGCCAACGCGAATATGAAGCGTGGGCGAAGAAGAATGCCCGTCAACTCGACGTCGAGACCGGGCAGCGCGGGACGATGCGCAAGATCATGGGCGCGATGCTGCTGCGCGAGCTCAAGCTGAAATGAGGGACGGCGGGGACCGGGCACGGCGCCCGGTCTCCGCTTACGCTCCCGCACGGCACGCGCTCGTTCAGGCCATTTGCAGCTTCGGGGCGCGATGGTCTAGGGCGATGCGACGCAGCGCGAGGAGTACGAGCAGCCCGTGACCAGTCTCGACAAAGCCAGGGCGCTCGCCTTGTTCGTGCCGGCGGCCTTGCTCGCCGGCGCGCTCGGCTCGCAATATATTGGCGGCCTCCACCCGTGCGAGATGTGCCACTGGCAGCGCTGGCCCCATTATGCCGCGGTCGCGCTGGCGCTGGCGTCGTTCGCGCTGCGCGGCAGCGCCGACAAGGGCCGCAGCTTCGTCTGGCTGGCCGGCCTGGCGATCCTCGTCAGCGGTCTGGTCGGCGTCTATCATGCCGGCGTCGAGGCGGGCATCTTCGAAGGCCTGACCCAGTGCAGTTCGATCGGCGCGGCTGGATCGGCGCAGGACATCCTCGCGGATATTATGGCGACGCCGCTCGTTCGTTGCGATCAGGTGCAGTTTTCGTTTCTCGGCATCTCGATGGCAGGGTGGAACGCCATCCTGTCGATCGGTGCGGCAATGGTGATCCTATGGCTGAGCCTCAGGCGGCCGCGCCCGGCGGCAACAATATGAACCCGCGCCCGCCCGGCTGGCGCCCCGGCGACGCGCGCGCCGACATCGGCTCTATGATCCGCGTCGACCAGGCCGGCGAATATGGCGCGACCCGCATCTATGCCGGCCATCTCGCCGTGCTCGGCAACCGCCACCCGGCGGCGCGCTCGATCGCCCGCATGGCGGCGCAGGAGGAACGCCACCTGCGCCATTTCGACGCGATGATCCACGATCGCGGCGTCCGACCGACATTGCTCCAGCCGGTCTGGAACGTCGCCGGCCACGCGCTCGGCGCGGTGACCGCCTTTCTGAGCCCGAACGCGGCCATGGCCTGCACCGCCGCGGTCGAGACCGAGATCGACAAACATTATGCCGACCAGCTCGAGGCGCTTGGCAACGACGATCCCGACCTGTCGGCGACGATCGCCGAATTCCAGGCCGAGGAACTGGAACATCGCGAGACCGCGATCGCCGCCGGCGCCGAGCAGGCGCTGGGCTATCCCGTTCTTTCCGCCTTCATCCGCGCCGGCTGCCGCGCCGCCATCGCACTTTCCAAGAGGATCTGACCATGAAGCTTCTTCTCCTCGCCGCGACCGCGACCGCTGCAGCCCTCGCCGCCCCCGCCGCGGCCCAATCGACCCCCGACGACAGCAAGGTCCAGGCGCTGGTCGTCTATGGCGACGATCCGTGCCCCGCCTCGACCGAGGACACGATCACGGTCTGCGCGCGCAAGCCCGAGAGCGAGCGCTACCGCATCCCCGAGCCGCTGCGCAGCGATCCCAACGATCCGCGCAACCAGACCTGGACCGAGAAGGCGACCGAACTGCAATATGTCGGCCGCTCCGGCATCGGCAGCTGCTCGCCGGTCGGCCCGGGCGGCATGATCGGCTGCTTCGAGGACGTCGTCCGCGCCGCCCGCGCCGAGCGCGCCAGCAGCGACTCGGTCAACTGGAACCGGCTGATCGAGGAAGCGCGCCAGGAGCGGCTGAGCCGGATCGACGCCGAGGCCGAGGCGGTCGAGCGCAACCAGTAAGGCTGCGCGGAAACGAACGCCCGCCCCGCTTGTTACCCCTTCGCCAAGCGCGGAGGAGAGCGGGACCATGAGCGACAATGTTTACAAGATCATCGAGATCGTCGGCAGCTCGGCGACGAGCATCGAGGACGCGATCTCGGGCGCGGTGAGCCGCGCGGCCACCACGATCCGCGACATACGCTGGTTCGAGGTCAAGGAGACGCGCGGCCATGTCGAGGGCGGCAAGGTCGCGCATTACCAGGTGACGCTGCGGATCGGCTTCACGCTCGCCGATTAAGCGGCTCAAAAAGGGTCTGGCACGGCACCTGTTTGCCGATAGGGTGCGGGCGACCTGGGAGGGAGCCTGCAGATGACCGTTGCCGAAGCCACTCCGGAGCTCGACGCCGTCGCCGGGCGCAATGACCGCGCCTTCCTCGGCCATCCCAAGGGCCTCGGCTATCTCGCCTCCAGCGAGACCTGGGAGCGTTTCTCCTATTACGGCATGCTTCGCGGCCAATGCGCTGGTCGGCTGGGTCGGTAGCTGGTTCGAGCAGATGCCGACGACCAGCTTCTGGCTGATGCATGCCGGCTTCGCCGCGACCGCCGGCGCGGTGTTCCTGCTGTTCAAACTGTTCCTCGCCAAGCACCTGATCCAGGCGGAGCCGGCGCCGCTGCCGGCGTAACGGAAGCGCCATGCTGATCATACGCGCCGCCCGGCGGGGGGCGATCCCGCCCACATCTCGGGCGGCGGCCCTGATCGCGGCCCTGTGCCTCGGCATCGCGGTGGCGGTAGCGCCGTAAGGCAGACTGTTGCCGTTTGGTGACAATGGTGTGTCATTTGCATGGTACAGGCCTCCAAAGGCTTGTGAACACACGAATTGTGGCTAGAGGGGCGCCCGACTGGCCGGTCCTCGGCCCGTTTTGTACATTCCAGAGTTCCTGAGGGGGATCCATGAAGAAGATTGTTCTCGCGTCCGTTGCGGCGCTCGCTTTCGCTACGCCGTCTTTCGCGGCCGATTTCACCGGCCCGCGCGTCGGCGGCAATGTCGGCCTGGCCGACGAGAAGCTCGTCGGTGACGGCGCTTTCACCTACGGCGCCGAGGTCGGTTACGACCACGCGCTCGCCGAAAATGCGATCGTCGGCATCACCGCCGAGATCCAGGACACGGACGACACCGGCCGCGAGCTGGCCCTGACCGCCCGCGTCGGCGGCCTCGTTAACAACACGGCCCTCGTCTACATCCTGGGCGGCTACACCAACCTCAACGCCGCCGGCTTCAACTTCGAAGGCTTCAAGATCGGCGCCGGCGTCGAAGTTGCCGTCACCGAGCAGGCGTTCGTCAAGTTCGAGCATCGCTACGCGAACTACGATTCCGGTGTGAAGTACCACCAGAACCTGGTCGGCGTCGGCTTCCGCTTCTAAGCGGCGCGCCGAGCGAAAAGGAAGGGCGGTCCTGCGGGGCCGCCCTTTTTTGTTGGACTTGCAAGTTGCTGGAACATAAAGAGAACGCATGTCCCGGCTCGATACACGCGAGAAACTCGCCATCCTGGCCGACGCGGCCAAATATGATGCGTCCTGCGCCTCGTCGGGGTCGGTGAAACGCAACAGCGTCGGCGGCAAGGGGATCGGGTCGACCGAAGGGATGGGCATCTGCCACGCTTATGCGCCCGACGGCCGCTGCATCTCGCTGCTGAAGATATTGCTGACCAACAGCTGCATCTTCGACTGCCATTATTGCATCAACCGCAAGAGCTCGAACGTGCGGCGAGCGCGCTTCACCGCCGCGGAAGTGGTCCAGCTCACGCTCGCTTTCTACCGGCGCAATTATATCGAGGGGCTCTTCCTCTCATCGGGTATCATCCGCTCGTCCAACTACACGATGGAGCAAATCGTCGAGGTCGCGCGCAGCCTGCGCGAGGACCATGATTTCCGCGGCTACATCCATCTGAAGACGATCCCGGACGCCGATCCGGAGCTGGTGCACAAGGCCGGGCTCCATGCCGATCGCGTGTCGATCAACGTCGAGCTCCCGACAGAAAGCGGCCTGAAGCGGCTGGCGCCCGAGAAGGACGGGGTGAGGATCGAAAGCGCGATGGACGGAATGAAGGCGTCGATCGAGGCCGGCCATGACGAGAAGAAGCGCTTCAAGGCCGCGCCCGCCTTTGCTCCGGCGGGGCAATCGACGCAGATGATCGTGGGAGCGGACAGCGCCAATGACGGCGAGATCGTGCAGCGCGCGAGCGGCCTCTACGACCGCTTCGCGCTGCGGCGCGTCTATTATTCCGCGTTCAGCCCGATCCCCGACGCGAGCGCGATCCTGCCGCTGAAGCGGCCGCCTTTGATGCGCGAGCACCGGCTCTACCAGTCGGACTGGCTGATGCGCTTCTACGGCTTCAAGCCGGCCGAAGTGGTGGCGGCGACCGATGCGGACGGCATGCTGCCGCTCGATATCGATCCCAAGCTCGCCTGGGCCCTGAAATATCGCGGGCAATTCCCGGTCGACGTCAATCGCGCGCCGCGCGAGATGCTGCTGCGCGTGCCCGGCCTGGGGGTGAAGGCAGTCGACAAGATCGTCGCGTCGCGGCGCTGGCGGCGGCTCACCCTCGACGATGTCGGCCGGCTGACCGTGTCGGTGGCGAAGATCCGGCCGTTCATCTGCGCCGAGGGCTGGCAACCGGTGGCACTCACCGACCGCGCCGACCTGCGCCAGCGCCTGCGGCCGAAGACGGAACAGCTGGAGCTGTTCAGGGCTTGATCGGCCATGCGCTCGGTTCGGCTCGCCCATGAGGAAGATTTCGACGGCTGGCGCGACGCGGCGCGGGCGCTCGCGCTGGCGGGCGTGCCGGCTGCCGAGGTGAGCTGGCAGGTTGGTGCGGATGGGGGCGACCTGTTCGGCGATGAGGCCATCGTGCCGGCGGCGGGCGCGCCGGCCTTCGCGGTGCCGCGACCGTTCGTCGAACTCGCCCGCGCCGCGATCTGCCATTCGGATCCCGTGCGCTTCGCCTTGCTCTATGCCTTGCTGCTGCGCGTTCGTGCCCACCCGCACGCGATGGAGGACCAGGCCGACCCGCTGCTGCGCAATCTCGAGCTGATGGCCAAGGACGTGCGCCGCGACATGCACAAGATGCACGCCTTCGTCCGCTTCCGCGAGGTCGAGAGCGAGGGCGGCACGCGCTACGTCGCCTGGTTCGAGCCGGACCACCATATCGTCCGCGCCAACGCGGGCTTCTTCGTCCGCCGCTTCGCCAACATGGCCTGGTCGATCCTGACGCCGGAATTGTGTGCGCATTGGGACGGGGCGGGGCTGAGCTTCTCGCCCGGCGCCACGCGCGCCGACGCGCCGGACGGCGATCCTGTCGAGGAGACGTGGAAGACCTATTACGCTTCGATCTTCAATCCGGCGCGGGTGAAGGTGAAGGCGATGACCAAGGAGATGCCGCGCAAATATTGGAAAAACATGCCCGAGACCGCGTTGGTCGGGCAGTTGCTGGCAGGAGCGCAGGCGCGCGAGGCGGAGATGGTGGAGCGGTCACGCAGCAAGGCGGCGGAAGGCGGGCTCGCCCGCGCGGCGGCCGCCGAGAAGAGGATCGAGCCGGGCGGCAACGTCCGCGCCGCCTGGGAGGCTTTGCTGGTCGAGGCGCGGGGCTGCACCCGCTGCGACCTCTACCGGTGCGGCACCCAGACCGTGTTCGGCGAAGGGCCGCTCGACGCCAGGATCCTGTTCGTCGGCGAGCAGCCGGGCGACCAGGAGGATCTGGCCGGCCGTCCGTTCGTCGGCCCGGCCGGGCAATTGTTCGACCGCGCGCTGGCGGAGGCCGGCGTGGACCGATCCGCCGCCTACGTCACCAATGCGGTCAAGCATTTCAAGTTCGAGCAGCGCGGCAAGCGCCGCATCCACGCCAAGCCCAATGGCGGGGAGATCGACGCCTGCCGCTGGTGGATCGAGCAGGAGCGGGCCTTGATCCGGCCGCCACTGACGGTCGCGCTCGGCGCCACCGCCGCTCGATCGATCTTCGGCAAGACGGTGACGATCGGCGCCATGCGCGGCCGCGCGCACCAGGCGCCCAACGGCGACGAGGCTTGGATCACCGTCCACCCGAGCTTCCTGCTGCGCGTCCGCGACAATCGCGAGGAGGAATATGCGCGCTTCGTCGCCGACCTGCGCGGCATCGGCGAGCGCGCCAGGGCGCTCGCCCGCACGGATTAGTAATTCGGCCAGAGGCCCGGGGTGGCGACTTCGAGGACGTGGCCGTCGGGATCCTCGAAATAGAGGCTGCGGCCGCCGCGCGGCCAGCGCATCTCGCCGCGGATCGGGATGTCGCGCGCGACGAGGTGGCGGTGCCATTCGTCATAGGAATCCTCGGCAATCGCGAACGCCATGTGGAGCGGGCCGCGCCCGTCATGGCCGGGCACGACCCCGCTTCGGCTCTCCATGTCGTCGCGCGACGCGCCCTCGTGGAACAGCAGCAGCACGCCCTGCCGGCCGGCGTCGAAGGCGACCAGCCGCTCATTCTCGAACATCGGCGCGAGGCCGATCACGTCGCGGAAGAAGGCGGCCGAGCGGTCGAGGTCGGCGACGTAGAGCGCGGTCTCGAGCAGCCCTTCGATCCTCGGCATCGCCTCCTCCCGCGCCTAGAGCCGGACCAGCATCTTGCCGGTATTGCCGCCGCTGAACAGATCGAGGAAAGCCTGGGGCGTCGCATCGATGCCGTCGCGGATCGTCTCGCGCGACTGCATCTTGCCCGCTGCGGTCCAGCTGCCCATGTCGCGATAGAAATCGGGCATTTCGGCCAGATAATCGGTGTAGATGAAGCCCTGCATGCGGATGCGCGCGGCGATCACCCGCATGATGTAGCGGAAGGCGGGCGGCGGCCCGGCATTGTAGCCCTCGATCATGCCGCAGATGGCGAAGCGGGCATTGTTGCGCGCGGCGGCGAAGGCGGCGTCGAGATGATCGCCGCCGACATTGTCGAAATAGACGTCGATTCCCTTGGGCGCGGCTTCCATCAGGCCCTTCACGATCGGCTGCGCCTTGTAGTCGACCACCGCGTCGGCGCCGAGCGCCTTCACCCATTCGCATTTGTCGGCGCCGCCGGCCGAGCCGATGACGGTCATGCCCTTGGCCTTGGCGATCTGGACCACGGCCGATCCGACCGCGCCGGCCGCGGCGGAGACGAAGACGATGTCGCCTTCCTTCGCCTCGGCGACGCGGAGGAGGCCGAAATAAGCGGTCGCGCCGGTCAGGCCGAGATTGCCGAGCCATTGCGAATCCGCGACGCCCATTGCGGGCACCTTGTGGAAGGCCTCGGCGGGGCCGGTCGCCTGCTCGCGCCAGCCGAGCATGTGGAAGACCTTGTCGCCTTCCCGGAAATCGGGCGAGCGCGATTCGACCACGGTCCCGACCGCGCCGCCCTGGAGCGGAGCGCCGACCTCGAACGGGGGCACGTAGCTCTTCACGTCGTTCATGCGGCCGCGCATATAGGGGTCGACCGACAGCCACCCATTGGCGACGCGGACCATATTGTCGCCGAGCGGCTCGGCCGGCAGCTCCTTCAGCTCGAAATTGTCCATCGTCGGCAGGCCTGTGGGCCTCGCCTTCAAATGCCATGCGCGCGTGCCGGTCATTTTCGTCTCCTTTGTTGTCCCCTTGCTAGTCCCCGGCGGCTGACAACAAAAGGCCCGGCCGTTGCCGGCCGGGCCCCGTCGCGCCTCGCGAGAGAAGCGATCAGTAGGTGCCGCGGAAGCTGCGGTCGAGCACGTGCGGGCCCTCGCTGCCCTGGTCCTCGCGTTCGAACAGAGCGCGGTTATTCTCCTCGTCGCGCCAGGCCCGGTGCGCTTCGTCGGCGCTCTTGTTGATCGTCACCTTGTCGTCGACGCTTTCGATCCACGAACAAGGGATCGAGTGGTGGCGGCCGCCGGCGGCCTCGTCGCTCTTGGTGAGGATGATGCGATCGCCCTTCACCGCGTCGACCGTGCCGACATGGCTGCCGTCCGATCCGAGCACCTCCATATGCTCGGTGACGCGGCCCATCGACGAGCGCTGGCCCTGCCTCTTCTCGCGCCAGCCATGGAATTCCTGCTCGAATTTCGACTGATGCTCGCGGCGATATTCGTCATAGTCGCTGTCGAGCGCCTCGATCTGGCGGCGGCGCCACTCCGAATAGGAATGGTCGCTGATGCCGCCGCCGCGGTCGCCGCGGCTGCGCTGGCGCATCATCCGTTCGCGCGCATAATCACCGCCGCCGGCGCCGCCCATCGCGGCGATGCCATAGCCCGCGCCATAGACGGACGACACCGGATGGGCGCCGTGGGTGCCGGTGCTGCCGACGTCGACCCGGTCGAAACGCGGCCCGGCGAAGCTTGCATCATAGCCGGGCGCATCGACGCGATGGGCGGGGGTGAACGGGTCCTCGTCGCGCTCGCCCTCGCTCATCGCGTAGCCAGTGCGCTCGTCGCCCCAGCCGGGCCGGCTCTCGAAGCGGCCGCCGCGATCGCCATAGGAGCGGGTGCCTTCGTAGCCGCCGCCCTGATAGCGGCTGCGGTGTTGGTCGTCGTCGTCGCCGAACAGGCGGTTGAGTTTGGCCTCGATCCGTTCGAGCAGGCTGCGGTGATCGTCGTCGCGGCGCGCGCGATGGCCGCTGCCGCCGCCCCAGCGGTCGTCGCGGCCGCGATCCCCGTGGGTGCTGCTGCCGTAAGTCCTGTCGCGATGGGCCATCCTGTCCTCCTCTTGCTGGTCCAAAGGGTGATGCGGCGCAATTTTCCTGCGCCCCAGATCCGTTCAGCAAAAACGAAGGATGGGCGCGGCGCGTTCCGGCGGGGGAGGCGGCCCGTGGCGTCACGGCGGCGGAACGACCGGCGCGATCGCCGCCGGGTGCGGGCAAGGCCAATTGGCCCGTTGCGTCGCGTGCGCTGCACGGTTATTGGGGGCGCCTTCGCCGAAGGCGCGGGGCCGTAGCTCAGATGGGAGAGCGCTGCAATCGCACTGCAGAGGTCAGGGGTTCGATTCCCCTCGGCTCCACCACCCCCTAGGGTGAACCAACCGGATCATCGCTGATAAGCAAGTCGCCGTCAGGTGCTGCATCCGGGAGCGGATGTGTCGCAGTGTCGCCAGGTTTCGGGTAGAGGCTGCGGCTGCTGCACCCGGCCCGCCATGCCCGCCAAATAGCGGTCGGAGACGAGCACAAGCCGAGCAGAATCAGCGGCCCGCAGAAAAGAGTAGCGCCCCAGTGCGGGTAGCGGCCGGCGCCGAATTCCCAGGCAGCCATCTGAAACTCGCCGCGCATCGTCATCGGATATCCGGTCATCTCGTGATGCAGATCATGAGCGCGCAGCGCGCGGCGGCGCCAGGCGAAATTGGGAAAGGTGAAGGTGATCGGGCCGACCGGGCAATTCCAGTGGGCGGCCCTGTCCTCTTCGCCCGCGGCCGCTTCCAATCGGGCTAGCGCCTCCTCGCGGCTTAGTCGCACGGAGGTGCGCAGAGTTCCGCCTGGCCGGGCGCGGCGATATCGAGGGCGCGCGCGGTCGTCGGCGTGATCCCGGGACGGGGAGGCAGTCGCGACGGCAGCTTGACGTTCCATGCGAGGCCCAGAAGCTCCAGCATCTGGACGAACCGATAGCCGATATCGATTTGTCCCGGGTAAAGGCCGTGCCGGGCCGAGCTTGGAAAGGCGTGGTGGTTGCCGTGCCAGCTCTCGCCCATGGTGGGAATGGCCATGATCGGCACGTTGTGCGCCTGGATCACCGCGCCGTCGACCGTCCAGTCGCTCGGCCCGCGCGTATGGGCAAAATAGGAAATGCCCCAGTGCATGATCGTGCAGGCCGACACCCGTACGCACACGCCCCATACGACCCACGCCCAGCCGCCGCCGAGCCAGAGCAGCCCCGCGATCGGCGCTTGCTGCAGCATCCAGGTGCGGTCGAGAAACCGGTAGAAGCGATCGTCCGCGATTCCCGGGCCCGCGTCGAAGCCCGGCGGCCGGTCGAGCACAAGCTTGAAGTTGAGATAGAAGAAGCCGTCGACGAGCGGCGACCTGGCATGGCGCAGGAACCAGTGGCAGTCCGGCTGGCGTTGCGCCCAGTCGCGGCTGTCGTGGAGCCGGATCGTCCAGATCGGACCGCCGATGCCGACAGCGGTACCGAGCCACATCATCGCATAGTCCACCCATTTCGGGCATTCGAAGCTGCGATGGATGAGCCGCCGGTGAAACCCGACCGAGTGGCCCGCGCACAATGTGACGGCCGAACAGGCGAGGAAGATGCCGAAGGCGCTCCAGGTGAAGGTGAGCGGCGCGAGGACCAGCGCGCCGGCCAGCATGAAGGCATTCCAGAGCGAGCGGGGCGGGTCCCAAACGACCTTGCCCTCGACCGGACTCGCCCGGTCGAGACCCGTCAGCGAATTGACCTTGAACGCACCTGTTGCGGCGCCGCCAGCTTCGCTCATGATGTCCCCCTCAATAGTCGCTCTGCTCTACAGTCCCCGTCCCGCTGAAATGCCGGCGCGACTGCCTGTCCCTTCGCGACTTAGTCGTGCAAAGTTAATTAGATCCTTTGTCGAATTCTTACAAACAGCGCAGCGTTCCTAATGGAAGACCGTGTATTGCCAATCCGGCAAAAGAGGGTCTGCACAACCTCAGGCTGAACTCATCCGGCTGCTCGCGCAGAAATTCGTGGCGCCGGCTATGATCGGGAGGGCCGGTTTCGACACATCTGTTTAGCTGATGTCGCCCGTGCCGGCTTCTTCGGGGGCGGCGATGCGTTTCAGGGGCGAGAGGAACCACAGAGTCACGAAGGCGGCGAGCGAGAGCATGATCGCGACGTCGTAGCTGCCGAGGCCGACGGCGACGCCGATCGCGCCGGTCACCCACAGGCTGGCCGCGGTCGCGGTGCCCTTCACGCTGTCCTTCAGACGCAGGATCGCGCCGCCGCCGATGAAGCCCATGCCGGTGATCAGCCCCTCGACGATCCGCGCCATCGCTTCGGGACTGCCGGTGGTGATCGTCTCGGCCGCCTGGATGAAGCCGCAGCTCGCGATTGCGACCAGGGGAAAGGTGCGGAGACCCGCGCTGCGCTCCTCGCGCTCGCGGTTCCAGCCCAGCGGGAAAGCCAACAGATAGGCGCACAGCATGGCCACGGCGTGCGGCAGGATATTGAAAGTGTTGGCCTGGAATATCTCGTTCACCCTGATCCCTCTTGCCGCTGATCGTACCGACGGTCCGGGCGCGCCGGCCCGACCTGCAGAAACCACTGGCCCTTCGGTAAGGCTCCGGCAATAGTCTGGCGGTCATCTCCAGTGACGATCACCGCAATGGCGACCCGCCTGCACGCGCGGCCGGAAAGGGAAGCTCATGATCCAGGCATCCGACGTCAGGCTGCTTGTTTGCGACGACGAGGCGATGATGCGCTCGCTGATGCAGCGCTCGCTCAAGCATATGGGCTTCTCCCAGATTTCCGAGGCGCGCGACGGCGCGGAGGCGCTGACCCTGGCGCGGGCGCGGCGGCCCCATATCGTCATTTCGGATTACGACATGCCCGGCATGGACGGCCTCGCGCTCGTCACCGCGCTGCGCGCCGACCCGCTGCTGCGCAAGGTCGGCTTCATCCTGCTGAGCGGCGTCGCCGACGAGGAGGTGGTGCGGAGAGCCTCGGAGCTCGGCGTCAACAGCTTCATCCGCAAGCCGTTTTCGATCGCCGACCTGCGGCGCCGCCTCGACGGCCTGTTCTTTCAGCTGACGGGCTCGCGCATATCCTGATCGGCTGCAGTGCGGCCGGGCGATGACCGCGACGTCGATGCCGTTTCGTGCCTCCGTCCAGCCGGAAGCAGCGCCGCGCTGAGCAGATAGCCGAGCACGGCGCTCCCGCCGTAGCCCACGAGCGGGGTCGGATAATTGCCGAGCGCCGCGGCGATCGCCACGGCCGCCCAACAGGCGCCGAAGGCAAAGATGGCCGCGCGCTGATTTTCGCCTTCGAAGCCGCGACTGAAGCCCGGCAGGACGAGCATCAGGCAGCCCGCCACCACCGCCACCCCGGCCGCCGCATCGACGTCGAAGGCCGTGTAGAGGATGCGATCGACGTAGGGGACGGCGGGGAGCGCGTCCGGCCGGAGCAAGGTCGCGACGAACGCCGCCGCGGCCATGATGAGAACGAGCGCGGAACGCCGATCCCGCGCGGCGAACAGGACGGAGGCCATTCCCGCGGCCAACACGCCGGCCATTGCCCGATCGGGCTGGACCGCCAGGGCAAGCGCCGCCAGCCCGACCCCGACGGTTCCGATTGCGTTCGGGCGCCGCGCGTACAGGATGATGAGCGCCGGCAGGACCACCAGGCTGATCTGCACGTTGATCGGCCCGATGCGCACCCAGCGCGCAGCGCCATCGACTGCGGCGCCGAACAGCGCCGTGGCGAGCAGGGACAGGGCCAGCGCCACGACGGGCCAGCCGCTGCGCGCCAGCCATGCGCCCGCGCGAGGACCGAGGCCGAGCCACATCATCGCGCCCAGCAGCAAGGCCGCCAGATTGACAATCATGTAGCGCGCCGGCGCGCCGGCCGCGGCCATGTAGGCGAGCCCGAGGCCTACCGCGCCGCTCGCACAAACCAGCCCCAGCAGGCGCGGACGGTCGAGCAGCTTCTGCATAGCGGTCATGCCCCCTGGTGGTCGCGAGAATGCGAAGGTGAAAATCTGCGAAATGCCATCCTGTCATCCCGCTCTCACCTCCGCAACGGCTCGGATCGGGACGCAACCAGGCAGGAGGACCTCAGGGCGCCTGGCGGGAATAATATAGCGCGAGCGGCTCGATCAGTTCTTCGGGGATGCGGCGGGCGATGACCGCCATCGGCTCGTTGGGGCGCTTCGCCTCGACCATGCCCGGCTCGCCGCGCCACAGGCGCAGGCGCTGGGCGAGATAGGGCGCTCTCTGGCCGGCCAGCACGGGATAGAGACGGCGGCCGCGGCCGGAATGGCAGCTTGCGCAGGCCGGGAGATTGGCTTCGCGCAGCCCCGAGGCGACGACGCGCTCGGCCAGGCGCTCGGCCTCCGTCCGGGCCGGGGGCGGCGGGGATTGCGGCGCGGCGAGGCCGGGCAGCGCCGCATAATGGCGCGCCAGCGCGGCCCGCGCTTCGCGGCCGACGCGGACCGCGGCCGTCTGCATCACCGCGCTGTGGCGACGGCCGTCGGCATAGCCCTCCAGCGACGCGAACAAATAAGCTGGGTGCTGGCCGCCCAGGATCGGGATGTCGGGCTGGCCGCGGCCGCGGCCGTCGGCGCCGTGGCAGCGCGCGCAATCGGGCAGGGCACCCTCGAGCGTCAGCGCCCGTCCGCCGACGACGCGACCGCCCGGCCCGCCATAAGCGAGTTCGCGGTAGCGGACCGGACTCATGTCCGGCAGCAGGCGGACGAAGGCGGCCATGCGGCGGACCTCGTCTCTGCGCTGCTGCGCGGGCCAAGCCGGCATCGCGGTGAACTTCACGCCATGCTTGACGATCCAGTGGAGCTGGCGGTCGTTCCATTCGCCGGCGGTGTCGCGGAGGTCCGGCGCGGGCGGCGTCGCCGACTGCATCGACGGCGCCAGCGGCTCGCCCGGAGCGCCGTGGCAAAAGGCGCAGGTCGCCGCATAATGGCCGGCGGCCGAGGTGATGCCGCTCGGGTCGAGCGCCGGCTCGGCGATGGTCAGCGCCGATTGCGTGCGCACGGCATTGCGCATCGACCAGTGCAGGAACTTGTCGGTGATCGCCCAATGGCCGGTCGACGCACCGATATTGATGATGCCGAGCCAGGCGACCGTCGTGCCGAGCGTCGCCAGCACCACGATCGTCAGCACGACGCGCAGCCAGGTGATCCTCACAATCATGGCTGCACCGTGCGAATATTCTGGTCGCGCAGCAGCCGGCCGAGCAGCAGGAGCCCGCCGAGCAGGTAGCTGCCCGCGCCCACCAGCAGCATGATCACGCCGCCGATCTGCTGGTCGTGCATCGGCGAAAGGCCCATGCCGAACAGATCCGAGCCGTGGGTGCCGAACAGGAGGCGGGGCGCGAGCGCGACGAGGACGCCGAGCAAGGTCATGTGGATCGTCGTCAGCAGCAAGGCCCCGACCCCGGCGGCGCGGCGCACGCCGCTGGCGGAATCGCGGGTGCCGAGGCAGGCGCTCCACAGCAGAAGGCCGGCGGCGAAGAACATCGCCTGCTCGAGGATAAGGCCAAGCGCGCTGGTCGCCGCGAACTGGCGCAGGGCGGGAAGGTGCCAGCCCCAGACGACGAGCAGTTCGACCACCGACATCTGCAGCGGGCCGACCAAGGCCGGCCAGCGCGCGGCCGGATCGAGCCGCGTGCCGGCAATGCCCCAGGCGACGAGCGGCGCGGCGACCGCGACCGCGGCCATATGGGCGGCCATGTGGCCGGTCATGCCGAGGTGCGCCGCGGCCACGGCCCAGGCCGCGACCAGCACGAGGATGCCGGAGAGGAGCGAGACCCGTTTCATCGGCAATCCGGGAACATGAAGGCGGGAATCGCGGTGTAGACGATCGCGACGAAGCTCAGCGCCGCCAGCAGCAATTTCGCCGCGGCGAGGAAACGATGGCGATCCTCGCGCGTGCTCTCGTCGTGGGGCGCGGTGCCGCCTTCCAGCCGCTCCTGCGCCCAGGCGATATAGCCGGTGGCCGCGACCAGCCCGAGCGCGACCAGGGTGGCGACGGCGACGACGATCCGGACATCGTCGAGCGGCTGCAGCGGCCCTGCCTTGGCGCAGCGCACCGCCGCATATACATAGCAGAGCAGGAAATGCAGCGCCCAGACGGTCGGCGGGGCGACCAGCGCCCACAGGGTGGCGGCGCGCTGCTGGGCGCGATCGAACAGTTTGCGCCTCATACGAGCCTCGGGAAGAAGGCGATCGTCAGGAAGGTGATGAGCGCGCTCAGCGCCAGGAAATGGTGGAAGACGGCGATGTTGCGCACATCCCCGTCATAAGTGGGCGTCATCCGCCCGGCGAGGCTGCGGCCGAGCGCGTAGAGCTGCATGATCACGCCGACCGCGGCGTGGGCGGCGATCCACAGGACGAGGATCCAGACGATCGCCGGATAGACGTGCAGCCTGGGATCGAGCCCGGTCGTCCACGGGCCGGCGAGGCTGGCGAGCGCGCCGGCGCCGGTCGCGGCGGCGGCGAGCAGGAGCGCGAGACGGGCGATGCCGACCCGGCCACGGGCGTTGCTCTCGCGCGCCGCGATGGTGAGCGCCCAGCCGGCCAGGATCAGCGCGAGTGCAACCATCGGCCAGAACAGGCCGGGGCCGTCGAGGCCCGGCGCGGGCGCGGGCGGGAAATCGCTGTGGATCGTCCAGTAGAAGAAATAGCCGAAGATCAGGCTGCCGAACGCGGTCGCATCGCCGACCATCGTGATGAACATCGCCCACCAGCCCGGCGAGGCCGGCCCCGACGCGTAGAGCGGCAGCACCACGCCGAGCCCGGCATGTTTCTCGGCCTTTTCGGGGATGATGCCGGTCCCGGTCCACAGCCACCACAGGATCACGCCGAGCGCCGCCGCCGCGGAGACCAAGGCCGCCCAGTAGAGGTGGAAGGTGGTGAGGATGAAGAAGCCGCCGAGCGTCGCCGCGGCCAGCATCGGCACCACGGTCGGGCCGCCGATCCGCGCGACCTGCAAGGGCTTGGCGTCGAGCACGGTGGTGACGATGAGCTCGCGCTCGCCCTCCTCGGCGTCGGGCAGGAAATAGCGGCCTTCGTCGACCTTGCGGACGAAATCGGGCTGGTCCCAGAGCGGATAGCGGCTCTCGATCACCGGGATCGAGCGCACCCCCCAATCCTCGTCCGGCGTCTTGGGGACGGCGAGCCATTCGAGCGTGCCGGCGTTCCAGATGTTGCGCGCCACCCGCGGCCGCCGCGGCGACAGGAACAGGTCGACGAGGATGATCGCGACCCCGGCGGCGAACAGGAAGGCGCCGATCGTCGAGACGAGGTTTAGCGTGCCGAGGCCGAGCTCGGCCGGATAGGTGTAGACCCGGCGCGGCATGCCCATCAGGCCGGTGAAGTGCATCGGGAAGAAGCCGATGTTGAAGCCGACGAACAGGAACCAGAAGGCGATTCGGCCGAGCCGGTCCGACAGCTTCTTGGCCGTGACCAGCGGCCAATAATAATAGAGGCCGGCGAAGAGCGGGAAGAGCACGCCGCCGACGAGGACGTAATGGAGGTGGGCGACGATGAAATAGGTGTCGTGCGCCTGCCAGTCGAACGGGGCGTTGGCGACCATCACCCCGGTGAGGCCGCCGACAACGAAGATGGCGAGCGCGCCCGCGGCATAGAGCATCGGCGTCGACCAGATCACCCGCCCCGCCCAGATCGTGGCGATGAACACGAAGATCTGCACGCCGGTGGGGATCGCCACCGCCTCCGAGGCGGCCGCGAAGAAGCCGATGCTGATATTGGGCAGCCCGATCGTGAACATGTGGTGCGCCCACAGGCCGAAGCTCAGGAAGCCGGTCCCGACCGCGGCGAGCACGATCCACGGATAGCCGAGCAAATGGCGCTGCGCGAAGGTCGGCACCACCATCGCGAAGATCGCGATCGAGGGCAGGAAGACGATATAGACTTCGGGGTGGCCGAAGATCCAGAACAGGTGCTGCCACAGTATCGGATCGCCGCCGCGCGCGGGATCGAAGAACGGCCAGTCGAGCAGCCGCTGCATCTCGAACAATATGTCGCCGGCGATGAGCGGCGGGAAGGCGAACAGGATCATCACCGCCACCACCAATATGTACCAGGCGTAGAGCGGCATCAGGTTGAGGCCCATGCCGGGCGGCCGGCATTTGAGCACCCCGACGATCAATTCGACCGCGGCGGCGATCGACGACACCTCGATGAACGACAGGCCCAGCATCCAGATATCGGCGCCGATCCCGCTCAGCGTCGGATCGGTCGACAGCGGCGGATACATGAACCAGCCGCCGTCGGGCGCGGCGTTGAAGAAGATCGAGCCGCCGACGAAGACGCCGCCGATCAGGAAGCTCCAATAGCCGAAGGCGGAGAGGCGCGGGAACGGCAGGTCGCGCGCGCCGAGCAATTGCGGCAGGATCAGCACCGACACCGCCTCGAACATCGGCACCGCGAACAGGAACATCATCATCGAGCCGTGCAGCGTGAACAGCTGGTTGAAGGTCCCCGCCGAGACGAGGTCGTTGTCGGGGACCGCGAGCTGGGCGCGCATGATCAGCGCCAGCACGCCGGCGAACAGCATCATCCCGAAGGCGGTGAGCACGTACCAGATGCCGACCGCATTGTTGTTGGTGTCGGTCCAGCGGAAGAACAGGCCGCGCGGCGCCGCCCAGACCGCGCGCAGCCGATCCTCCTGGGCGGCGCGGACGGCGGGATCGCCCTGGTCGGGGATGGCGATTGCCGGATCGGCCATCAGCGCAGCGCCTCCAGATAGGCCGCGATCGCCGCCGCGTCGGCCGGCGGCATTCCGGGGAAGGCCGGCATCAAGGCCCCCGGCTTGGCGGCGGCGGGATTGCGGATGAAGGCGGCGATCGCGTCGCGCCGCATCGGCAGGGTGCCGGCGCCGAGCGAACGCCGCGCGCCGAAATGGGTGAGGTCCGGGCCGATCGGGCTGCCGGGCCCGTGGCCGCGGATCACG